>DAOUCA010000239.1:0-75357 GCA_034432375.1 Caldilineaceae bacterium | reverse complement strand
TATATTGCGTTTAGAATGAGAACCGGAGTTTTGTGGACCAACGGGATCGCGTGCGTCGCACTGACCGCCAACTGCTTCCAGTCCGCTAGATGCTTCCGTCAGTGCGACGCACGCTGGCCGAAACTAGGGGTTTCATTCTGATTTGAGTATAGCAGGCGATTTTAATCGCTGAGAATAAGATGGCAGTATCAGAGTTGATGACAACCCTTGCAGGGTAGCGTCAACCGGTAAACAGCAGGTTAAGAAAAAGGGTCGCAAACTTTATCGTATTGATAAATATCGATAAAGCATCATTAACTAGAAGGATGACTATTCTACATCGTGTTGCAACGCCAGGTGATCGAGGCGTTTGTGCGGTCGGGGTTGAAGTGATTCAGCGGGCGTACTCTGTAGACGCCCGCTGAAACAATCACACTGGCAAATAGCCGGTCACTTCAAAAGAGCGGTGCCATCTGCTCTTCACGCTCTGCCAATCCTAAGAGCTTCGCCAAAGTCGGTGCAATTTCGCGTGCCGTTGCCTCTGCAATCATCCCTTGTGGCACATCAGGACCCGCAAAGAGGGCAAAGCGGTTGTCGCCGGGCCAGCCTGGTTTCAAGCCATGCGTCGAGATGGCCTTGGGTGTGCCGGTTGGTGCTGTTTCGTCGGGATTGTCCCCTTCAAAACTCGTTTGGTGGGGTGCTATGAAGACGTAAACTTGATCGCGATATTCTGGCGGGACACAACTGTTGGGGAAGGGTTCCGCGCCATAAGCAGCCAACTTTTCCTCCACCATGCGTAACTCTGCGGCATCTTTCGGTGCCACCAACAAACTTCCCCCTTCACACTGGAGTGTCACCTCTGGAATGATCACTTGGGGATGGAGCGCCGTCTCGATGTGGCTGTGGCCGTGGTCGCTCATGACAGCAATGTTCCACTGATCCTCAACCCCGGCGTTACGCAGCCGCTGCACAATGCGACCAAGCGCCATATCCGCCTGCTCCACCGAGAAGTGGCCGAGTTCACTCTTGTAGCCATTGTAATGTTGTAACGTATCGGTCATCAAAAATTCGGCCCAGATGAGATCCGGGGCATCCGCGCTAGCTGCCAGCGCCCCTACCCAATCGGCAGCCAGTTGATCGGCCATGAGGGCGTACAATGGGAAGGTCAACTGATTCTCTCGATCCAGCCCTTTGGGAAAATGAGTAGGGATGCCTGCTTCTGCACAGACCTTGGCAAAGTCAGCGTGCAACGGTGCCGTCGCCACGCGCTGCCAGGCGGCACCGGAGGTAGTCGGTGCACTATCGCGTGCACGTTGAATCATTTCGCCCTCGATCCACCACGGTGCCTTCATGATATCGGCATCTTCCGCGCGGATCATGCCGGCGTTGATGCTGGCAACGCGCAATCCCGCTGCTTTGACTCGCTGCGGAATGGTAGGAACGCGGATATCATCTGGCCCGGCGTAGCGAAAGGCGCGCGTGCCATCCCAAATTTTGTTGCCATAGACGCCACTCACATCGGCGGTGACCCCGGTCAGCATGGAGGTGCGGCCGGGCAACGAAGTGCCTAACGCTTCGGCGAGCAGATTTTCGACGCGGAAGCCGCGGCTTTCCAACGCCGTGAAGTGCGGCAGGCGTTTACGGTCGCTTGCATAGTGCTCTGCCGCGACGCCGTCAATCATGTAGACGATCAGTTTTTTGGACATGGATGCTCCTTGTATGATATGAGCCAGGGATGGCTGCTGACACGGTGTTTTGGGCAATAGAAGCAGCATAAAGTGGTGAGATTAAGTGTGTATCAAACCGGCGTTAACATTTGCATTTTGTGAAGTAAGTTATGACAGAGACTTTATGATTAGCGTGCGACGCAGTTGTGATCGGTTAGAAACAGGGACACATCTATCATCTATCATCTATCATTTGTCATCTATCATCTGTTAACATGTTGTTTATCATTCCCAAATCTTTTCAGACCAACGACATTATTATCACCGGTGGTGGTGGCTTCTTCTGGGAAAATTTGCGGCTATTGATCAAGACCAGCAATCTCTCACCTTATCTGGCCATTCCTGCACGACAGGCCAATGCATTGGGCCAATATCTGTATGGGGAAGTTCGTCGTCGTGGCACAGAGCAGACGGAGGCCAACGCATGAGTGACCAAAAAGCAACGAACAAACGGCTGACCTTTGTCGCCGAGGAAGCTGATCAGATGCTCTTGGCTGCAGCGGAAGAGGTGGTTGCCGCAGGGAAATTTGCAACTTTCAACGATTTATGCAAAACTGCGCTCGATACCTTTTTGCACACTTCCTCCGACGAAGCCCAGACGCCGGCAACAGTTGTGTCAGACTACACAGCACAACTGAGCAACGGTGGGTCGAGGCACCAACGGTGAGCGCGCCGGTCACACTTCCTGTCACCCCCTTGTCAACCAATCCCTAACGGTATCGCCATGCTGACGAAATTTATCCTCTATGTCTGCCCAACAGGGGCGCTCGCCCAACAACTCGAGCATTACTTCACCCAAGCACGTGCGCGCTTCAGCCACAATCCGGCGCACGACTACATGCCTCACATCTCGCTAACCGGCTTCTTTGCCGACGAAGCGACCGCCGCCGCACACTATGTTGCTCTATTGCAGGCATTGGTTGCCACCTTTGCGCCGACAAAACCGACACCCGTGCTCACCATTACCAATGTATGTCTCGATGATCAATTCCACGGCTTCGAAATCGCCGCGCCCTGGCTGCAAGCGTTGACCGCGGCGTTTGCCAAGCAGGCCACCTCGCCGACGCGGCTTGAGGCAATCCGCTGTAAAAATGGCTTACATCTCAGCTGTGCCTATCGGTTTCCTGCAGAGGAATCTGCTGCGCTCGTACAACTGGCGCGTGAGACGATTGCCCTTGATGCGCCGGTGGTATGGGTCTTGCGTTTCTATGAAAGGCATTCCGACCAATCTTGGACATCTCATGGCGAGTGGCAGTTAACAGGTCACGAGGTGGCCTAAGCAGTCAATCACTACTTCGTGTAGGTCGTGGTTCCTCTCTCTGTAACGGTTATTTGCCGGCAGCAGAGTACAGAGGATTTGAGGCAATTGTGATGCTGCTATATTCAGCAAAATTGACAACGATTCAGTGCTATAGATTGTTTTTTTTGACAGTTGACATCTATTCTATTCTTGACTACACTTGCAAGTGTGTACGCGTGTCCGCAGAAATGTTGTGCCACCCCTCGCCAACAACACCACTGTCTAAAGTAAGCGCACAACCGCGAGTATATATCAAGCCATACTCAATACAGCGTCTGCTTCCAATGATCGCTCAATCCACAATGGTGGCGCGTGCTTGGAGGCTTATTTTTACCAGTATTTTGGTACAATTGCATCATCATCAAACTGGAGAGATGGAATGAGAACCGAATTGAGTCGACGTGCATTTTTACAAAACGTAGCGTTAGGTGCAGGAGTCTTGATGTTGGCAGCCTGTGCACCGGCTGCGCCCACGACTAGTGAGAGCGGTGCCCCCGCTGCAACCGGCGATCCTGTTCCTGCCCTACTGCGGGCCGGTGCTGGTGAGGAAGACTACTTCAACAAGGTAATCGACATCTTTGAGCAACAGCATCCGGAGACCAAGATCAATCGGGTTTTTGCACCGGGGGGCAGCGACTATATCACCAAGCTCGATTTGATGATTGCCGGCGGCGACCCACCCGCGATCTACGCGCCCTTCTCCAGCCGGGGCTATCGTTACTAT
The DNA here is from genome assembly GCA_034432375.1 of Caldilineaceae bacterium. Lineage (GTDB taxonomy): Bacteria > Chloroflexota > Anaerolineae > Caldilineales > Caldilineaceae > JAHBVH01. The sequence continues at coordinate 71,627 of DAOUCA010000239.1, read as the reverse complement.
GCCGCCCGTGGCCTCAGCCAGGAGTTAGACGATTTGGTAGCGCGCGACAATTTCAATCTCGACGATTTTCATCCCGATGGCATGAAGGGCTGTCACTGGGATGGTAAGCTCTGTGCCTTGCCTCTCGATCTCTGGCCCCATGTCATCTTTTATAACAAGACGATCTTCGCGGAAGCCGGTGTAGAGGCCCCACCCACCGATTGGAGCGATACCTCGTGGACCTACGATGCCTTCCGTGATAAGGCGCTCGCCTTGGCCAAGACAGACGGTGACACGACCACCCAATTTGGAGCGCGCTTTGACTTTAGTAGTTGGCCGACTGGCTGGCTCTTTGGTGGCGACTGGTTCCCGCCCGAGACCTATGAAAAGGGGATCATTGAAGAATTTACTGGGGACACCGATGAGAAGACCCTTGCCGCGGTACAATGGTATGCCGACCTGATGCTCAAGGATAAGGTGGCTCCCACCCCCGCCCAATCGCAACAGTTGCAGTCCGGTGTGTCGACCCCCTTCTTTATGACCGGCAAGGTGGCGATGGAGTTGGGCAACATTGGCTCGCTCAGTCAATACGCCTCCATTAGCGACTTTGAATGGGGCACCGCCGCACTACCCTTCCCACCCGATGGCTCTGCCCGCCACATGCATGTCTGGATCGACTTCTGGAGCATGATCAAAGGGGTCAAGAACCTCGAAGGCTCGTGGGAATTCCTCAAGTTTATGGTGAGCGAAGAAGCGCAGAAGATCTATCCCTGTGAATATGGGCCACAAAGCTCGCTTGGCTCGCTCGGCGCTTATTGGATCGATCTGCAAAAGAAGATTCTGCCCAATATGTCCGATGAAGAGTTAACTGTCTTGACGGAAGCACCGAAGTACGAACAGATCGACCCGGAAAATTGGACGGTCAACATGAGCATCGTCAACGACCAAGCGCTGCAACCGGCGCTCGATCGAATTTGGCTTGGGGAAGGCAGCGCAGCCGAGATTATCAGCGCGGCCGCCCCCGACATTCGTAAGGCGATTGACGAAAGTAAAGTTGTTTCCTAGCAACTGCTGGTGCCTACGCTCCGGCGTAGGCACATTGCTCGACGCTCCAGCGTCGAGTCAACCCAGTACACAGGTATCGTAACCGTTCACTCCCCCCTTGGTTTCGCGCCCAAAGGGCACCCGCTTCGCTACTCAACCAGCGGGGGACTGAACGGTTACCGCGGATCAACCGCACCATCTTGCCCGACGCTGGAGCGTCGGGGCAGCATTCCACGCAGAGCGTGGAACGAGCAATTCTCTTTTGCTTACGGAGAACCCTGTGGCCAGCGAAACAGTTTCTGTTATCACCGCCCCGCCCCGCCGTCGAATCCGACTGATACGCGGCGAAACTCTCGCATTTTACCTCTTTGCCAGCCCCTGGCTGATTGGTCTGCTTTGCCTCACGATCGGCCCGATGATCGCCTCGCTCGTCTTGAGCTTTGCCGACTATCCTGTGATCACCCCAGCAAAGTGGATAGGGCTTGTTAATTACACCAAACTCTTTACCGATGATAAGTTGGTCTGGCAGTCGCTCAAAGTGACCTTGCTCTACAGCGCCGGCGCGCTGCCGCTGATTCTCTGTACCTCCTTTTTGGTGGCGATGCTGCTCAACCAAGGAATACGCGGTGTCCGTTACTACCGAACGGTCTACTACCTGCCCGCCGTGATTTCGGGTGTACCGGTGGCCGTGCTGTGGATGTGGATGCTGAGTCCCCAATTTGGGCTGGTCAACAACATGTTGCTGACCTTTGGTATTAAAGGGCCGGATTGGTTCTTTAGCAAAGCGTGGGTCTTGCCTTCCTTTATCTTGATGGGCTTGTGGGGGATGGGCGTGACGATGGTGATCTTTCTGGCCGGTCTGCAGGATATCCCGAAGCATCTCTACGAGGCGGCTGAGATCGATGGAGCCGGTGCGTGGACCCGTTTTCGTCATGTGACGCTGCCAATGATGTCGCCGATCATTCTCTTTAACTTAATTATCGGCATCATCGATTCCTTTCAGCTCTTTACACCGGCGTTGATCATCAGCAATGGTGGACCCGACAATGCGAGTCTCTTCTACGGTCTGCTGCTCTACAATAATGCATTTCGTTATTTGCGGATGGGCTATGCCAGCGCGTTGGCTTGGCTCATGTTTATCATCATTGTTGCATTGGCGGCGCTGGTCTTCCGGCTAACGGGTAGTTTGGTCTACTACGAAGGGGGGCTCCGGAAATGAGGGGGAAAATGGCAATGAACGCGACGCTGGAAATGTGTGAGGAGATCGTGTGATCCAATCCGAGATGCAACCGTTTCCTGTACAAGGCACTGGCACCCGCCGTTGGCAGGGGCAACAGTTTCGCACAAAGTTACAGCTTTGGGGCAGCACCGCGGTGGTGTTCATCGGGGCAGTCGCCATGTTTTTCCCGTTGCTCTGGATGATCTCCACCTCTTTTAAAGAGGATGGTGATGTCTTTCTGATTCCGATCCAGTGGCTGCCGCGACCGATTGTCTGGAGCAATTATCCCGAAGCGCTCGTCTATCAACCTTTCTGGCACTATTTTTGGAACAGTACACAAGTGACCTTGCTCTCTGTTGTGGGCGCAGTCTTCACGGCGTCGCTGGTGGCGTATGCCTTTGCGCGCCTGCGCGCACCGGGTAAGAATCTGCTCTTTGGCATCTTGCTGAGCACGTTGATGTTGCCTGGCGAAGTGACCCTCGTGCCGATCTACCTGATCTTTCGTCAGATTGGCTGGCTCGATACCTATGCACCGCTGATTGTGCCGAGTTGGTTTGGCGGCAGCGCTTTTTATATCTTTCTGCTGCGTCAATTCTTCCTCACCTTGCCGACCGAACTCGACGATGCCGCGAAAATCGATGGTGCCAATTACTTTGCCACCTATTGGCGCATCCTCATGCCTCTCTCCAAACCGGCGCTTTCCAGTGTGGCGATCTTCGCTTTCTTTGCCAATTGGAGCAATTTCCAAGCACCGCTGATCTATCTGACCACGATTGAAAAATTTACGATTCCGGTTGGTCTGCGCCTCTATCTCAGTTCGATTGGGGCCAACATGCACTGGAACTATCTAATGGCCGCAACCATTGTCTCGATTATCCCGCCAATTCTGATTTTCTTTATTGCGCAACGCTTTTTTGTCGAAGGAGCGGTACTTTCAGGCGTCAAGGGCTAGGGTTACCGCAACAAGAGTCAGTCACAGTTCACGTAAAACGTAAAACGTAAAACGTAAAAGAGGATAACCTTATGTCGCAACTTGCTCTCTTTGGTGGTGAACCCGTGCGTACAGCGGCTTGGCCAACGTGGCCGGTCCATGATCAGCGCGATGTGGATGCTGTTACTGCCGTGGTTCAATCGGGGGATTGGGGTGGGCATCCCTATCCCGGCCCGAATACCCGAGAATTTGCGCAGAAATTTGAAGCATTACAGGGGGGTGGGTATGCTGTCCCCATGATGAACGGCACCGTGACGATGGAGGTTGCGCTGCGCACGGCGAATTTGGGCTGGGGTGACGAAGTGATCGTGCCCGCTTATACCTTTGCCGCCACGGCCACCGCACCGATTGCCGCCGGCTGTATCCCGGTGATCGTTGACATCGATCCCAACACCTGCTGCATCGATCCCAAGGCGGTCGAAGCGGCGATCACACCTGCCACCAAAGCGGTGATCGTGGTGCATCTGGCGGCGCAGATGGCGGATATGGATGCGATTATGGCAATTGCCGAACGGCACAACTTGATTGTCATCGAAGATTGCGCCCATGCACATGGGGCCAAGTGGCGTGGCCAAGGGGCGGGCACGATTGGTCACTTTGGCTCCTTTAGCCTGCAATCCTCCAAGACGCTCACTGCCGGCGAAGGGGGTGTTTTGCTCTGTCGCACGCCCGAATTGGCCGAACGGGCCTCAAGCATTATCGACTGTGGCCGGCCCAAAGATGCCGCGGAAGAAAATTACACATACGGTGCCAACTTCCGCATGACCGAGATGCAATCGGCGTTGGGCGTCGTCGCTCTGGAACGTTTCCCCGAGCAGTTCAAGGAACGCGAGGAGATGGCCTCGTACATGGATGAGAGTCTGAGTGAGGTGCCGGGTGTGCGCGTCCTGCGCCAGGATCCCCGCAACACCGCGCGCTCGGTCTATTGCTATGTCTTTGCGATTGATCCGGAAAGCTTTGGCGCAAGCCACGGCCCAGTCTGCGAGGCACTGCGCGCCGAAGGGATCCGCTGCTCCACTGGCTACACGCCAATGAATCGCTATGACCTCTTCCAGCCGCAGCTTTCCAAGTTGCCCGTGCCCACGGCTTTCCCCGAGCGTTTCCGTCTGGAGGAGATGTACTTTGACGCGACTGAGCGCATGTCACAACACGAGGCGATCTGGGTAGGGGAGTCCACCTTCCGCGCCGGCAAGGAAGGCATTGATGATGTCGTGGCTGCGCTTAAGAAGGTGCAGGCCCACGCCCATGAGTTGAGCCACCCCTCAAGCTAAATCGCCCAAACCAAAAAAATTCGTTTTGCTACAGCCAGTGGCAATCACCGAGGACACCGAGGAAATTCTTGTTTAGCAGGACCAAAGGCTCTGCTCGGAAAGTTGTTACTGGTTACCCTTTTACACCGGAAATAACAATCCCCCGGACAAAGCGCGCCTGCGCAAGATAGAAGACTAGCAGAATGGGGATCAAGCTCAACAACGTCATTGCCATCACCATCGCCACCTGGTTGGATTCGGTCGTCTGAAAGAGGCGCAGCCCAATCGAGACGGTGAACTTCTTGGTCTCATTGAGATAGATCAGCGGATCCATAAAGTTGTTCCAATTCCAGGCAAAGGCTTGGATGCCAACCACGCCAAGCGCCGGTTTGCTGAGCGGCAGCAGAATGCGCGCGTAGATGGTAAACCAGCCAGCCCCGTCGATGCGCGCAGCGTCGTCATATTCGGTGTTGATGCTCATAAAGAATTGGCGCAGCAGAAAAACGTTGTAGCCGGTCGAAAGCCACTGCGGCACTAGCAACGGCCAATAGGTGTTGACTAGCCCCCATCCTGCCCAAAAGAGATAAATGGGGATAAGCGTCACCTGATCGGGCAACATCATCGTGGCGAGGAGCAGAATGAAGAGGGCGTTGCGCCCGCGGAAGCGAATGCGTGCAAAGCCAAAGGCCACGAGTGAGCTGGCGAGCAGCAGGCCCGTGACATTCATTAAGGTGATGAAAACCGTATTACGATAGAAGTTGACAAAGGGCAGCAGCGACCACGGCTCGACAAAATTGGAAACGATAATGGTCTCGGGAATCCACTCCATCGGTACTCGATAGACCTGATTCTCCGGCTTAAACGCCGTCGAAATCATCCAGAGCAGCGGCGCGGCAAAGAGCAGTGCACCGGCAATCAGGATGAGATAGAGCGCCACCCGACCGATGGCCATGCCAATCCGATGGCGACTGAGCGCCCAATCGCGTGGCGCGGTGGCGCGTGCTCTTGTGCGCAGGGTGGTCATCGGCGAATATCTCCCTCATAATAGACCCAACGATCGGACGACCGCACGACCATGATCGTAAAGACCATGATGATCAAAAAGAGTGCCCACGCCAGTGCTGCGGCATAACCAAAGCGAAAATCGGTGAAGGCACGTTGATAGAGATAGAGCACCATCGTCAGCGTCGCGTTATTCGGGCCGCCCTGCGTCAAGACGTACGATTGGGTGAAGACCTGGAAGGAACCGATGATGCTCAGCAGCAGGTTGAAGAAGATCGTTGGCGTCAGCATGGGAATCGTCACGTTCCAGAAGCGATGCCAGGCCGTTGCACCGTCGATATCCGCCGCTTCGTAGAGCTGTGTGGGAATTCCTTGCAGACCGGCCAGATAGAGCAACATCGCCCCCCCCGCGCCCCACAGCCCCATCAGCACCAACGCCGGCAGCGCCCACGTTTCGGAAAAGAGCCAACGGGGCCCTTCAATGCCGATAAGCGCCAGCCCCTGGTTGATCAGCCCAAAGCGCGGATTCAACAGATAACTCCATAACACCGCCACCGCAACTCCCTGCACGACCGCCGGCAAATAGTAAATCGTGCGCCAGATGCCGCGCCCCCAGATCTTCTGATTCATCAATAGTGCAATTGAGAGCGCAACAATTACGTTGAGCGGCACAAGTGTAAAGGTATAGAGCGCCGTTACGCGCAATGCCTGCCAAAAGAAGGGATCGTCGAGCATCGTGCGGTAATTGTCAAGCCCGATGAAGGTGTAGCCGGTAAAAAGATCGCTCTTGCCAAAGCTCAGCCGCAACGACGAAATCATCGCCGCCGCGATCAGCAACGTGAAGTGGAGCAGCCACGGCAAGACAAAGAGATAGCCGGCAATATCATCACGCAGTTGGGGGGAGAGCCGTAGCCAAAGGGGACGAGCATTGGAGAGATTATTCATTTGAAAATTTCTCTACACTGTCCCGTCGGGACGCCTGCGTTTAGAAATGGGTTAACCTTTATCCTAAATTCAAGTGTCCCGACGGGACTGTTTAATTGCTTAAGACCTATGCAGCCTGTTGTGCTTCTGTCACCTGGTGCGCGATCTCGATGAAGATATCCGGCGTGGCGCTGCCGGAATCGTAAACAGCTTCGAGCGCTGGGCGGATCAATTCAGCGGCGGCGTTTTGATCTTTGAACCAGAAGGTGTCGGCGGCGTAGCCCCAATCAAAGATTTCGGGGATCGTTTCGATGCGCACATTTTCGAGATTGGGGCGCAGTTCACGGGCCAGGGTGATAAAATCTGCCATGAGTGATTTGCGGACGGGAATCTGGCCGCCAGCCTCCACAATGCCCTTCAGTTGGAACTCACCGCTAGACATATAGCGCAGCACTTCCCAGGCTTCATCGGGGTGTTGGGTGCCGCTCCAGGCCGCCCAGGCGTCGGTCGTGCCAAGGACTTTGCGCTCGCCGGTGGGGCCTTTGGGCAGGTGGCGCATCTCCCAGCGGTAGGCACCGTCGATCAAGCGATCGACGCGCACGGGATAGGTGTTGTCTTCCGCCATGCAAATGATGTTGGCGTTCAGGGCATCGATAAAGGCCATGCGCTCCATTTGGTCGCGGCGGGCGGAGATGTTCCAGCTCCAGTACATGTCATATTGCCACTGCAACGCTTCCTGTGCCTCGGTGCTGTCGAGCAGACATTCGGTGCCATACTTCTCGTTGACGACCTTGCCACCAAACATTTCCACCCAGAACCAGAAGCGGTCCCAACTCCACGGCCGCATGTAGTCGCCCCATTGGTTTTCATTGCCGGCCGCGCGCGCGCCGTCGGTCAACTGTTGCGCCATGGTCTGGTACTCTTCCCAGGTCCATTCGCCATCGGCCGGCGGCAGATCGACTCCGTACTGCTCAAAGAGATCAACATTGATCGTCATCGTCACCAGGTTGATGTAGCGGGGCATACCGGCGCGAATGCCGTTGATCTGCAGCCCATCCCACTGAAACTCGGTGAAGTCGGCGATCTCTTCGTCAGTCAGGTCGCGATCGACCAGAGGTTGCAGATCGAGCACCAAGTTGCGGCTCGTCCAGTTATAGAAGATATTGCCCCACGCCTCAAAGAGATCGACGGCCGCGCCGGCGGCCATCTGCGCCACCAACTTCTCCTGCCAGCCGTCAGGTGTCGGTTCAATCGTCACCTCGATGTCCGGGTGCGCGTTGCGGAAATCATTGGCCAGCAGATCCGCAAAGACCGGAATGGCGTCGGCGCCCGAGTTAGACATCATGCGCAGGGCGACCGTTTCTGCCGTGGCACCGGCTGTGTCACCCGCGGTCGGTGCGCCTGCGGGTGCGACCGGTACACAAGCGGCCAGCGCCAAACCGACGCTGCTGAGGGCGGCACCTTTCAAGAAGGTGCGGCGCGAACTTTGGTGCGTAGGAAACATCTTATTTCTCCTTGTACTAACTGAGATTGTTAATGATTTTCTGCATCATTGCCAGGCTTTCGCCAAAGTAGTCGGCGAATCCCGCTTTAATTTCGAGGATTAGGTTGCCCTGATAATCAGGCAATCGAGCAAAGACTTCCTTATACGGAATCGAACCCCAACCCGGCGGCAAATGGATATCCGCTTCGCCATAGGCCCACCGATCAACTTCATTGTCAAAGCCCTGATCGAGCCGTCCAAAATTGTCGTTGGCGTGGAGATGGCGCACCCACGGCGCGGCCTGTTCCACGGCTTCCAGATAGTCAAAGCCCAAGTCGTGCGCGGCGATGTGCAGATGCGCAATATCGAGCGTCATGCCAACGTTGGGGTGGTCGATTGCTTCGAGTTGGCGCACAATGGGCGGAATATGGAGCCGGGCATGATGTTTGGATAGGTCGCCGCGGGGGCGATCAAATTGGGCGATCACGTTGTGTTCCCACTGGTGCGAATCGCCATTTTCCATGCCGATCAGCACGCCGGCATCAGCGGCAATCGGACCGAGTTCACGCAGGGCTGCTATTTCCTGCTCCGCGCCGAACAATAATTCATAATCGCTGAGCAGCGTGCGCCGCACGCCATAGTGCACCAGATCGAGCGCCTGTAAGCCACTGTGATAAACGAGTACTTTCGCGCTGATCGCGTGACAGACTTCGATCTGGGCACGCATGATCTGCTTGCAGAGATCACGGCGTGGGTCGTAGGCAAGGTTGAGCCGATTCAGCCCATGAATCGTGTAGTGCAGGCCAAAGTTGTTGAGCACGGCGACATAGTCAGCCAGCACATCCTGCCGTACCGCACCGTTGACAATGACACCCACTGAATGCGGGTTCATCTCGACCAATTGATAGCCCTGGTCGGCAATCCAGCCAAGCCCTTCCTCTAGCCGCGCCCAACGCCTTGCTCCTGCTGAAATCCCAAACGCAATCCCGATGTTGTTAATCTGCATAGTGAACACTCCGTGACTTGGTTGGTGGTCGTCAGCGCATGGGCAACCATGTGGACATAGAACCAACGAAAGATGATAGATGGTCGGTGGCTGAGCCTGTCGAAGCCACCGACCATCTATCATCCTTCGCCAACCGAAATTGGTCAAGTCAATTTACATCGTCGCGTTGCGAATCGCGGCATCGGCTTCTGCCTTGAGCTTCTTGACCCCTTCTTCGGGGCTGAGCTGTTGCAGCAGCACTTCTTCGACCACGTTGGCGGTGATGACGCCGCGGATCTCAGGCAGCGCCGGGCTCGGGGCAAGGATGCGCGCGTAGACCGAAACATCGTCGATCATGCGGCGAGCGATGGGGTTCTCGCTGTAGATGCCTTGCAGCAGGTCGGTCTCAACCGCCGATTTGGTGCTGGGGAAGTAGCTGGTCTGCGCGACGTAGCGAGCGTGGACAGCCGGCTCGATCAGGAACTTGAGCCAGCGCCAGCCGGCCAGTTGTTGTTCTGGGCTGGTCTTGGGGATGGTGTTGACGGGACCATAGGTCTCGGTGAGCGGTGCGCCGTCGTGGCGTTGGGGCGGCAGACCGCCATTCCAGGCAAAGTCGGTGACGGTGTTATGGAAGCGGTTGGCGTTGGCCGAGCTGTCCATGTAGGTCAAGTTTTGCTGGGCGACGTAGAGGTCGCGTGCTTCTTTGCTGACCGTCAGCAGCCCTTCGTCGGAGAGTTCACGCCACCAGCTCATAATCTCCAACGCTTCGGGTGCATCAAAGTTCGACTCTTCACCACCCGGCTTTGCCCATTCCACGCCATAGGTAAGCAAGCAGCTGATAAAGCGGTCGCCGGCCCCGCTGATCAGCCAAACGGGGATATCGCCATTTGCAGCCGAGGCGGTGCGACCGTACTCGGGGAAATCGTCCCAACTGACCGGTGGCTTTTCGAGACCGGCATTGGCCAACAGATCTTCATTCCAGAAGGTGGCAAAGGCGCTAAAGGCAATCGGGAAGGAGTAGCGCGCGTTGTTGTAGATGTCGAGCTTGTGACGGTTGTACTGCTCGGGCAGAATGTCGTCGATCTGCGCTTGGGTCAGGCCATATTCGGCATCGGCGATGTATGGATCAAGATCTTGCAAGATGTTGCTAAAGGCGTATTGGGTGATGTCATAGTCGTCGCCCATGAGTGCACCGGGCATCCCGCCGCCGGCCGCCGCGGCACGCACTTTTTGATTTAGCTCTTGAATGCTGCCCTGCGCAATCGGCAAAACGTTGACTTCACCTTCGTTGGCCGCGTTAAATTCACCGGCCAGGGTTTCGAGCAGCAGTGCGGTGTCGCCACCTTGACGGTGCCAATATTCGATCTCCACCAGGCCATCGCTGGTCACGGCGATCCCTGCGGTGGCCGCTTCACCGGCCGGGGCCGAAGTTTGGGCAACCGGCACACAGGCAGCCAATGCAGTTGCACCGGCAATGCTACCGGCTGCCACCAAAAATCGGCGACGGGACAATTTGTTCGTCATGGGAAAGTCTCCTTTACGCGAAAATTCATTTTGAGTAGTGGACGGGGAAAAACGTAGACACGGAAACAGGTAGACACGGAAACAGGGCTACCTTTATTTACCTGACTACCTGTTTCCTTATCTACCGATTTACCCTTTTAATCCCGTTGACATAATGCCTTCAATAAATTGGCGTTGCAGCAACAGGAAGAGCACAACAATCGGCAGCGTCACCATGAGCGAGGCAGCCATCACCATACCGAAATCGGTGAGGAACTCATTCTGATAGTAGATCATCGCCATCTGCACAGGACGAATGATCTCGCTGCGGGTGATGAGCAGCGGCCAGAGCAAGCCATTCCAGCGCCCGATAAAGCCAAAGATGCCAACCGTTAAGAGCGCCGGCAGCGAAAGGGGGAGAACAACGCGCCGCAGGTAGCCAAAGCTGCTACAGCCGTCAAGCTGCGCTGCCTCCCAGAACTCATTGGGGATGGTCAGAAAGGCCTGGCGCAATAGAAAAATGTTGAAGGCTCCCACCAGCCCCGGCAGGATCATGGCGGCGTAGGTGTCATAGAGACCACTGCCGCCCATGCCAAAGAGGTCGTTACCACCCAGCAACGGAAATCGGCGAATGGTGACAAAGTTGGGGATCAGGGTGATTTCACCGGGGATCATCGTCGTCGCCAGCACGATCATAAAGAGCAGATCGCGCCCAAGGAAGCGCAGTCGCGAAAAGGCGTAGGCGGCCAGCGCACAGATCGCCACCTGGATGCTGGTGCCGACCGTGGCGATCAGCACCGAGTTGAGGATGTAGCGCCCCAACGTATTCGGCGGTTTAAACCATGCTTCGATGTAATTTTGCGGATACCACTGCTGGGGTAATAGCGTCGGGGGATACGCATTACTCTCAACAATGTTTTTGAAGGAGCCGAAAAACATCCAGATGAAAGGGAAAACGACGAGCAACGCGCCCAACGCCAAAACGGTATAGGTGAGCACCGTGCCCATTGTGAACCTAGATTGGCCGACGATGTGGCTTTCGGCCCGGTGGATGGATGCGGTTGAAGATACGATTTCTGTGGCCATGTGCGTTAGTTGATTGGATAGCGGTAAACTTCTTGAAAACAACTGTCAGCGCATCTGTATCGTAGTGACACGGTATACCGTGTCACTACGATACAGATGCGTTAAAGTCTATTGGTAATGCACTCGCTTGCTAAAGAGCCGGAATTGAATCACGGTCAGCGCAAGGATAATCATAAACAGAAAGAGTGCGACCGCGGCGGCATAACCAACCGCGTTGGCGCGCTCATAAAAGTTGCGGAAAATATAGACGGTGACGGTAAGCGTTGTTTCCAGTGGCCCACCCGCGCCACCGCGGCCAAAGCCCAAATCGCGCGTCAGCACGTAGATCGGGTCAAAGGCTTGGAAGGCACCAATCGTGTTGGCGATGAGCAGAAAGAAGGTGACCGGTGTGACCAGTGGCCAGATAATGCGTCGCAGAATCGCCCAATCACCGGCCCCGTCAATGCGCGCCGCTTCGATCAGGTCATTGGGGATGCTGGTCAGGCCGGCGAGATAGATCACAATGTTGTAGCCGAGCGATGTCCAGACGCTGTAGATGATGATGACCACCATCGCCACGCTGGGGCCGGTGGCCAAATTCGCCCAACTTGCGGGCAGCGTGCCGCCGACCATTTCGATCAACCGTTGGAGCATGGGGAAGGGGTCATTGAGCCAGGTCAAGGTGGGAAGGCCCAACCGTTCTAAAAACGCGTTCATCACCCCAATGCGCGCGTCAAAAATCCAGGCGAAGACGAGGGCAATCGCCGCGCTGTTGGTCACATAGGGCAGGAAATAGGCGGTGCGCAACAGAACCCGCCCCCGTTTCACCCATAGAAAGAGCAGATAGGCGAGGATAAAGGCGAGCGCGATGGTCACCGGCACACGGCCGACGGCGTAGTAAACGGTGATGATCAGGCTGTGGAGCACTTCGCCCACCGCCAGTTCATTGTTGTAGTCGCGGGTGATAAAGCCTTCGAGAAAGAGGCGGCGATAGTTGCCCAGCCCGACAAAATTCAGTGGACCCACATCCCAGCGCCAGAGGCTGATGTAGATGTTAAAGAAGATCGGCCAGAACTCAAAGATCAGCAGAATGATCAACGCCGGCAGCACATAGAGCATGCCGGCCCAGCCGCTGGTGCGGCGCGCATTGCGTCGCCAGCGGGTGAATAGTAAAGCGGTCTGGGTTTGGTGTGTGGTCACAGTACTCATAACCACCATTTATACACGGTTTACTTTGTCATTGTGTTAGGGCTAGAATAAGAAGTGATAATTTTTGGTTAAAATCATGTTATCGCTGCCGCATCGGTCGGTGGTTGGCGCGGTGTGTGCTGTGCACAACGGTGCCTGTCGTGTATGGTCGGAGCAATGTATAATTGGCCGGTCGTGTACGTTACTCTTTGGTCCATCCCATCTGAAAGGAAACAATCGCCATGAACAGTCCGCTCCAAGAGTTCTCATTGGGCGAAGCCCTAATTCGCGTCTTTAACGTCGGCGATACTCGCATGAACCTGCCTGAAATGCTCAACGCAACCGAAGCTGACTGGTCGCCCCGCTATCGGGCACACTTTGCCGCGCCGGCTCAAGCACCGATTTTGTGCATCCATATCACGCTGCCCACAATGACGGTGCTCGTCGACTCGGGCATCTATGACTTCCCTGAAAGTTCGCCGTTTGCCCTGCCCAACTACTCACCCCCCCCGGGACTGCCCGAACAACTGGCTGAGGCCGGTTTGGATTTGGCCGCAGTGGAGCATCTGATCATCACCCATGCCCATGGCGACCACTTCAATGCCACGACAGCGGAACAGAACGGGGCAATTGTCCCTGCGTTTCCCAATGCACAGCTCTATCTGGGGCGCGGTGACTGGGAGCGGCCGGCGACGCAGGACGCGCTGCAGCGACCCGACTCGTTGGAAAGCCGTACCTTCGGCATCTATCAGGCTTTGGGACGATTGAACCTGGTGGATGATGTGCGGGCGGTGGGTGCAGGTGTGCAGATTATCGCCGCGCCAGGCGAAACGCCGGGCCATCAGATTGTCCGGCTACAGTCGGGCGGGCAGACGCTTTACTGCCTCGGCGATCTCTATCACCATGTGGTGGAAGTGGAGCAGGACGGCTGGGGGGTCACCTGGTCCGATATTGCGACAGCCCAGGCCAGCCGCCGCGCCTTTGCCCAGCGCGCCCTCGCGGAGGACGCCCTGCTGATCGCCACACACATTTCGGGTGTGGGGCGATTGGCAGCGACGGATGAGGGGGTGCGGTGGGTGGCGGTAGAGCGGTGAGACGGTGGGACAGGGGGACGGTGGGACAGTGGGACGGTGGGACAGTGGGACGGTGGGACAGTGGGACGGTCTTAGGCCACACCAAGAATTAAACCATACGTGACGGGTCAACCTGCCGGGGACGGCCCAAAAAATTTCTCGTCAACCCGATCACATCTGGGCCGTCCCCGGCAGATCCGCGTATATTTATTTCATTCGACTGGTCTTAGGGCCTGTCCATAAATAACTTGGAGAATTTTTCCGTACGGACACGGTACACCGTGTCCGTACAATCGACTACTTTATTTCTGGACAGACCCTTACTAACCTACTGTCTACCGTCCACTATAGCGCACCCAATCCGGCCAATTGATCGTCATGCCATCGCAGCCGGCGTCGAGGACGTTGTGGATCAGCGCTTGCACCTCGTTGGCGAGGCCTGCGACGCTCTCCCCCAGCAAGCCCCACGCCCGCACTTCGCTGACAATTTCCCGTGCATGGTCGGCTTGTGCACGGGTGACGGTGCCGGCAAAGGGGCAAAGTTGATAGAGTCCTAGCGCCGCTGTCTTTTCTAGCACTTCGTCGTTGATCTCGCGCACGAGCCAGCCCATGCGCATTGTGGGGTCGATTTTCTGCATGGCCACGAGCCAATCATAAGAGAATGAAGTGATAAAGCAGTGGTCAGCCAGGCCATGTTGCGTGATGAGCGCGTGGGTTGTCATCGCCAAAGCGGGTGCGCGGCCTTTAAGTTCGATGTGGTAGATGAGCTTGTCGCCAAACTGGGCAAAGAGAGTGTCGAGCGTGAGCAGCCGCTTATCGTGGTGGAGATGAGGCGAAACCCACGACCCCATATCGAGATCGGCCAGTTCGGGCCAGGCCAGCGCTTCGACGACCTGGTCACCGTGACCATAGCGCGCCAATGTGCCGTCGTGACAGAGCACAACGACGCCGTCGGTCGTCAGTTGGACATCGGTTTCAATTTCGTTGACCCCCATCGTCAGGGCAAGCTGAAACGCAGCAAGCGTGTTCTCCGGCACGTAGGCCGACGCGCCGCGGTGGGCGATAATGCGGAAGGAGGGGGGGACGGGAATAGGTAGGGTTGGCATAGGTTGGATCCTTCTGGTGGTGGGACAGATGCTGATGATTGTGGCGCATTATCTTCACTGTAGCACAAAACCGTTAGCGATTGATTAACACTCTTTACATTATTGTGCGGCTGAATTGGTACGTTATTGTGCGGTTGAATTGGGAGGCGAGTTTTCTATCTCAGCAAAAGCGCCGCTTCTTAATCAGAGCAAAGTATCGTTGTCAACGACACGCGCTAAACATACTTGGCGTGCAAGGCCCCAATATCGATCCGCCCTGCCAGATCCTCGGCAATCGCTACATTGCGCTCTATTTCGTCCACGGTCCGCATTCCCACCAGCGCCACGTCAACCAGCTGGTTCGAAAGCACAAATTGCAGCAGTGCCGGTGTGTAATCAAAGCTGTCGTTTGGATTGGCCATGCGAATCCACTTCTGCAACAAACCTGAAGTCAGTGTGCGCATGGTCACCGTGCCCATGCCTGCCTTGTCCGCTTCGAGCAAGCTGCCAAAGGGTCGGGTCGGCTCATAGGCATGTTGATGGAGCAGATTATAACAGATCTGCATCACATCGAAGCGGTCACTGGCAATAAAGTCAAAGACTGCGGCGTTGTTGTCCTCGCTGGTAAAGCCGAGATGGCGGATCAACCCCTCGTCACGCAATGCTTCGAGTTGGGCCAACATGCCACCGTCGCCCAGGATCGATGCTGCCAGCTCTGGCGTGTACGACGAGCCGTGAATCTGCACGAGATCGAGCTGGTCGCGGCGCAGACGGGTCAGGCTTGCTTCGATGCTGGCACGGACATTACGCTCGTCACGGTTGATCTTGGTCGCAATGAAAATCCCATCACCCGCAGCGACCAATGCTTCGCCAAAGATGCGTTCACTGGCACCGCTGCCATAGCCGGGTGCCGTGTCGAAATAGGTGATGCCCAGATCCAATGCGTGCTCAATTGCAGCGATGACTTGGTCCCGTTGATCGATATTGCTGGGCGAGTAATTATTGAGATAGTTAGTCAGCCCCGCCGGTGCCCCGCCAAAGCCGAGGCGGCTGACGGTGCGGTTCGTGCGGCCAAAGGTTGTTTGTTCCATGATGTGCTCGTTTCCTTGTTTTTAGGCAGGCTATACAGCGGTTTTGTGGTATAATAAGCTGCGGTTGTATTGATTCGCCCTGGCCAAGAACAACTTCCGCCACCCTTGTATATTCGTTCACCAAGACTGGTCCAATAGGAGTAACCATGACACAAGTCGCCATCCAAGTTTCCGACCGTGCGTCGGCAGATACATTGGTCGAATTGCTTGCGTCGTTTGAGTTAGATTTTGTGGAACAGATTTCGATTGACGAGATGAATGGTAGCCCGGTTGAGACTACTGAGCAATTTACCATTACTGCCGATGATGATACGGAATTTCTCGAAATTCCCCGATTTTATGTCAGCCCAGAGCGCCCACAAATGCAGAAGGAAGAAGCTGCTTTTGAGAAAATGTTACCAACCCTGCTCCCAAACTATCTAGGAGAGTACGTTGCTATTTACCAACAACAGCTCGTTGACCATGATGAAGATGAAATTGCCTTGGTCGAACGCGTGCATGCCACATATCCCAATGCCGTAATTCTGGTAAAACAAGTCAGCAACGTTCCCGAGCAACCAATTGTCTTCCGCTCACCACGGTTTGTTGGGTAAGTAACATGGCAATTTCATTTATGTATAGCTCCAATTATTCTCCATCGGCACCAGTTGCTGAAATCACCATTCGCGCACAGAGTGCAGTTGAGATGACGGCGTTGCTTGATTCTGGTGCAGACGGCACGATGATCCCTCACCGTATCTTACTTGGCGTTGGCGCAGTGTTCGTGCGTACCGCCAAAGTGACAGGCATCGGTGGCAAATCTTCACTTGTTGACTTGTACTTGATAGAGATCCAAATCGGCCCTTTGCAAGTTCCCGGTGTCAAAGCCGTGGCTTCACGTGTTAGCACGGAAGTCATCATCGGTCGCGACGTCCTCAATCACCTCATCGTCACCCTCGACGGCATCGCCGGCCAGACGGAGATCAGTTGAGCCGGTGAGACGGTCGGACAGTGAGACGGTGGCGTTACTGATTCACCGTCTTACTGTCTTACTGTCTCACCGCCCCACTCGCCTTACTCCTCTGGCAACCAATCCGGTTCATCCGGCTTGACATGGTAGAGCGCCGCACCCCGTCGCCGCCCCGCGGGCAAGCCTGCATCAGAACTTGCCTGATCGGCGACGGCCAACTGCGCAATCAACTCCTCATTAAAGACAATGCCATTGCCCGGCGTATCACCTAGCACAATCCAGCCATCCTCAATTTTCGTGTCGACCGTCATGCCCACCGTGCGCCCGGCGTTGAAGACCTCCATCCAGATGTGGTTGGGCAGCGCGGCGGCGAAGTGCGCCATAAAGCTGCCGGGACAATTCATCACCGAGACGGGGATCTCAAAGGCATAGGCCAGATCGGCCACCTGCAACCCACCCGTGATCCCCGAACAGCCGCGCCCGATCTCAATCACATCGACTGCCTCATTGGCGACCAGCGGCATGAATTCGCTGACGTGGTCGAGATTTTCGCCGGTGGCCACCGCGGCCCGTACCCCCTGTGAGACTTGGCGTAACCCCCGATAATCCCAGCGCCGCGCCGGCTCTTCGACCCAGAAGAGATCATATTCTTCTTCAAACATACGGATGTGGCGGATTGCTTGTTTTGGTGACCAATATTCATTGGAGTCGATCATCAGTTCCGGTTTCTTGCCGGAGGTCGCCAGCGCCTCCTTCATAATGCCAATGCGCCGCATGTCGGCGTCGGGGTCAACACCAACCTTGAGCTTGCCGGCGTTGATGCCTTTGGCTGCCATGTCCGTGTAGAAGGCGCGCAACTCGTCGTCGTTAAGCGGCAGGTCGAGTCCGCTGGCATAGGCGCGCACATAGCGGCTCGACGCGCCGAGTGTCTTCCAGAGCGGTTCGCCGTTGATCTTGGCTTTAAGATCCCAAAGCGCCACATCGATCGCCGAGAGCGCATCGTTGACAATGCCGCGGTTGTTGCCCTTAAAGACGCGGTCGACCATGCGCTGCCAAAGTCCCCGCACGCCACGGGGATCGGCACCAATCAGCATCCCCTCAACAAAGCTGTGGATGTGCCGCCGTGCGCTGCCGGAGCTAATCGTCACACCGCTAATGCCTTCATCGGTATCGATCCAGACAGCAAGATGGCCACTGCCCTGGTAGCCACGTGGGTTGTTGGCATCACCCAGTTTGCGGGTCATGTCAAAACGGTAGAGTTGGGTGCGCACACCGGTGATTTTCATGTGGGTTCTCCTTTGGCATTGGCACAGGGGATGCGGAAGGGAAGGATTGATCGTTGGCATCATTTTCGCACTAAAGTGGGTAGATGCAAAATGGTGGAAAAATAGCCTTCCAGAAAAATAGTACTTACACGTCCTGGTGATTTTGGGTGCGCCCCATTTTGGGAGATTACAGAAAAGGACCAATTTGATCGTCCGGCGTAATCCCCCAAATGTGGGACGCACCCGGTGATTTTTGGGTCACTTGCAGTCAATCATGCAGTGGTGTATTATAGTTGTGCCCTGCTAAAATCAATTCCCCCATCTATAGTCTATCCAAAAATAACTATCCAGCGCCAACATTCCGTTGCTTGCCGATCCTGGCAATTAGCAAGATTAATGACGGATAGGGGGTAGGCAGCATGCCGGTTGCGTAGGTTTCTTTTTGCCGTATCGAAACCAGCGCGCTGCCTAATCCCAATGGCTAGTTATCTTTTGGGATGGCCTCAGCACTTTGTGCAAACCGCGGTTTCCGCCGGAGGCACAATGGCGTGTTCGCATAAGTTCGTTTGATGTGCCAATTGATTTATTGTGAGCAATGTCGCATTTCCACGATTCCAAGGAGAAACAACATGATGCAACAGCTTTCACGTCGCGCCTTCCTCCAGATCGCATCCGGTGCATTGGCCGGTGCCGCGTTGGCTTCCTGTGTACCGGCCGCGCCGGGGCAGCAAGCGGGTGGTGCCGCCGTCGCTGAGAAGATTACGTTAAACCTTTGGGGCTTTGAAGATCCAGTCTGGAAGGCAATGGTCCAGGCATATGATGATCAACATGAGAATGTTACGATTAATCCCACACAGATCGGTGATATTGTCTTTGGCGATCAAAAGTTCCTGACTTCGGTGGCCGGTGGCACGGGGCCTGATGCTGCCGTCCAGAATCGCCACACTTTTTTGCAGTTCTCGGCCAAGGGGCTCTATCAAGATGTGACGCCGTGGCTCGAAACGTCCGATCTCAAGAAGGAAGATTTCACGCCGGTGCAACTGGCCGAATCCTCCTGGGATGGCAAGCTCTTTGGACTGCCGATGTATACGGATGTGCGCTATCTTTATTGGAACACCAAACACTTTGAAGAAGCGGGCCTCGACCCTACCCAACCACCGACCACCTGGACGGAACTGGAAGGGTTTGCCGAAAAGCTCAACAAAAAAGCTGGCGATAAGATGGATCGCTATGGCTTTGTACCCTATTTGTGGGGCAATTCGTGGATGTGGCTCTATGGCTTTCTCAACCAGGCCCCGGCCATTAGTGAAGACAAACGCACGATCCTGGCCGACGACCCCAAGTGGGTGGAGACGCTGCAATGGATGACCAATTTCTATGACAAATATGTGGGCGATTTCGAGACGGCCAACGCCTTTAGTCAAGCAATTACGTCGACCGGGTTGAGCGATCCCTTTATGGCAGAAAAAGCCTCCATGTCGGCAACGGGGAATTGGTTCGTGGGTGATTTGTTGCGCGCGCCCTCGATTGAGTGGGATGCTGCGCCCATGCCGATTCCCAATGGCGGTGTCAAAAGCACCTGGTCCTGTGGTTTTTCGATTGTAATGGCCCCCTCTTCCCAGCACCAAGATGCGGCTTGGGACCTGCTACGCTGGATCACCACCGAAGACGGCTGGGAAGCGCGCGCCACCGCCACCCTGGCCGAAACCGAAGCGACTTGGGCACGCGAAAAGATCGAAGGGGAAGCCAAGTTTTGGCCAACCCAAGCCTGTTATATTCCAGCGCTCAAGATGTTGGAAGAGAAATATGTCTCCAAACTAGGTGATCGCGAACAGCGCGCCTGGAAGCTCGGGCTGGATGCGTTGGAAAATTGGACGCATGGCTGTGGCACGGAAATGGGTGTTGCTGCGCTGGAATATTGGGTGGAAATGGATAATGCCGCCCGCTCCGCACTAGCGCACAAGGTGACTCCCGAAGAGGCGATGCTCACCTGCAAGAGTAAAGTCCAAGAAGCCACCGACCGCGCTTGGACCGCGATCGATAAGAAATAGGCTTGCGATCTGGCAAAGCTCCGCCCCCAACCAAAAAATTTTGGACGCAGATTTTCGCAGATGAACGCTGGTTTTTCTTGGTAACCGGAACTCTTCCTCTGTTTGTAAAGAGTTCCGGTTACCGAATGAGGTAGCGCTAGTGCACTGTCAACAAAGTTTTGCGAGGAAAACCGGTGAATCAAGCCCTGTCATTCTGCAAGAATCTTCAGGTAAATACTCTGGAAGACGCTTTCAGCGTGACAAAGCCCACAAACCGTAATCTCGCACAATTTACCTGACAGTGCACTGTCAAGTAAATTATGCGAGATTAGCGAACGCCGATTGAGTAGGCTGCGGCTTTTGGCAGCCGTATCGAAACTAGCGTGAGCGGCCCGCTTGGTTTCGATACGCTTCGCTACTCAACCAGCGCGACCTATCATCTCTTATTTCACACTGTGCTAGAATAATTCTAAGACTGATAATACAAGGCTGCGTACGCCTGGGTGTACGCAGCCTTGCCCGCTTGAGGAGAAATCACCATTGACTACCATCACACGGCGTAAACCGTGGCGGCAAACGTTGCGCGGGCGCGAGGCCATTACCTTTTATCTCTTTGTGTTACCTTGGATCATTGGTTTTTTGCTCTTCACCTTGGGGCCGGTTGTCGCCTCGTTGGTGTTGAGTTTTATGGAATACGACATGATTTTGGCCCCCGATTTTACGGGATTGGCAAATTTTCGCGAGCTTTTCGCCGATCCGCTCCTCTATACGAGCCTCTACAATACCTTGTACATTGTATTGATTGCTGTACCGGTGGGCATGGTCATCTCCTTTGCAATTGCGCTCTTGCTCAACCAAAAGGTACGCTTTATGGCGGTTTATCGCACGGCCTATTACCTGCCATCGATTGTGCCGGCGGTGGCGTCGGCTGCCCTCTGGCTTTACCTGCTGCAACCGCAATGGGGGCTGGTCAACGGGTTTCTTGAATGGTTTGGCATCACCGGCCCTGGCTGGCTTTCCTCCGAACTTTGGTCAAAGCCAGCGATTATTCTGATGATGGTCTGGGGCGCCGGTGGCACGGTGATCATTTATCTGGCCGGCTTACAGGATATCCCACAGACATTATATGAAGCCGCCGAGATTGACGGGGCGAATGGCTGGAACAAGTTCTGGCGGATCACGCTGCCGCTGATGACCCCCTCGATCTTCTTCACGCTGGTCTTGGGCATCATTGGCACCTTTCAAATTTTTGCCCAGATCTTTGTCCTGACCGATGGCATGGGCGGGCCACAAAACTCGACGTTGGTCTATATGATCTATCTCTACCGCAACGCCTTTAATTTCTTTCGCATGGGCTATGCGTCGGCCATGGCGTGGGTGCTCTTTGTGCTTATTCTCATACTCACTTGGCTGCAATTCAGGATTGCGAGACGGTGGGTTTATTATGAAGCGGAAAGCGCGGAGGCTTAGATGATAACAAGTACACGCGGTGAAGATCGTTTGCCCGCCGCGCTAAGCGGAGCGACCCAAGCGGATGGGCGGCGCAAAGGGTGGAACAGCGCGGTCACGCATCTAAGCTTGTTCGTGGGTAGCCTTTTTTTTGTCGCGCCCATGCTCTTTATGCTTTCGACCTCGCTCAAAGCGATGCGGCAGATCGCGCGCTTCCCCCCCGAATGGATTCCCGACCCGTTTATTTGGGGAAACTATCCCGGTGTCTTTGACTATGCGCCGATGCACAAGTTCTTTATCAACACAATGATCATCGTCATCCCGACGATCTTTGGTGCCGTCTTCACGTCGGCGTTGGCGGCCTATGCCTTTGCGCGCTTGCGCGCACCGGGCAAAAACGCGCTCTTCTTTTTGGTGCTTTCGACATTGATGTTACCGTCGGTGGTGACCTTGGTGCCGACCTATATTCTCTTTGCCAAGTTGCATTGGGTGGGTACTTTTCGTCCGTTGGTGATTCCTGCGCTGGCCGGCAACGCCTTTAATATCTTCTTGTTGCGCCAATTTTTTATGACCATTCCCCGCGAACTGGAAGACGCCGCGCTGATCGATGGCTGTAGTCGCTTGCGGATCTTCTTACGCATTATCCTGCCGCTGGCCAAGCCGGTGCTGGCGACGGTGACGATCTTTGCCTTTATGGGCGCGTGGAATGATTATTTGGGGCCGCTGATCTATCTGGGCAATGAGGATCAATATACACTGACGCTAGGGTTGCAAGCCTTTATCCAATATCACGGCGCGGAATGGGGTATGTTGATGGCTGCCTCGACGATGATGGTGCTACCGGTGATCTTGATCTTCTTTTTTGCGCAAAAGAACTTTATCCAAGGGATCACCTTGACGGGGATTAAAGGGTAAATCATGGCTTACTTGCTGCGGGCGTTGCTCATATTGTCCGTGACTTTGGGCATGGACGCGTCGGTCGCGCCGATGGCGGCATTTTATTCCGCCACACCCCATGCGTTATTGGCTGTCGTTACCTTGCAAGCTGCGCACATTCAAGCAGGGGAAGCGCAGAATCTGGAGGCCACCTTGAACATGGCACCGGGTAGCCAAACGATCTTCAGTCTGCTGATCACCTATGCCGACGGCACCAACCAAGAGGTGGTCGATGCAACCATCAGCAACGTCGCCACCATTGGCTGGCAGATCCCAGCCGTTGCGCCGTCGGGTATTGCAACGTTTCATCTCGCGACCACTGGCTGTGGCTGCGCTGATCGAGCGCTTGATCAGCCGGCCATCAGTCCGGAGAGTAGCATTGATGGATGGTTTATTGTGGATTAACCGTTATGGGACTTATGCCATTCCCGGCGGCTGCGCTTCGTCCTGAGCCGGTCGAAGGGCTTGTCGAAGCCTGAGGGACCGGCGTAAGTGCTAAGTTAGGAGAAATTTATATGACAATGGCAACCGTAGAGAGTGTACACCAACAATTTTTAGCAGATGGCTACTCGATCCATGCGCGCCCGGTGTTGCCGCGTGAGGTGGTCGATGCCGCGGTGATCGGGATGGATGAAGTGCGCGCCGGGCGGTATGACACGGGGACGCCGCCGCAACCCTCTTTCTGGAACCCAGGGGATGATCCGGTCAAAAAGCTCGGCAAGATTGAGCTGCCGCAGATCGCCAATCATGCCATTCACCGGCTGGTCAGTCACCCGGCGTTGGGGGAGCTGGCCGCGCAGGTCATGGGCGCCAAAGCGATCCAAGTGTGGTGGGTGCAGTTGCTCTATAAGCCCACGGCACCGGTTGGCGAACCAATTACCACCAACATTGGCTGGCATCAGGATCGGCACTACTGGAAAAGCTGGGAAGACGACAGTGAACTCTTCACGGCGTGGGTGGCGTTGAGCGATGTGCGCGCGGATTGTGGGCCGATGGTCTTTGTGCGCGGCTCGAACCGCTGGGGCTATGTGCAAGATCTGAGTGATTTCTTTGGCAAAGAGGATCAGGCCTCGCTGCGCGCCCATATTCAACAGTTGGGCCATGATGAATGGGAAGAGACCGCCGCGATCCTGCCGCCGGGTGGGGTCAGTTTTCATCATAACCTGACCTATCATGGCAGCGATCCAAATTTCTCCGGTCAGCCGCGGCGCAGCTTTGCCATCCACCTGCGCACCGAAAAATCACGCCCGCGTGATGGACAACGGCAGGGGTTGACCCAATTTCTCGATAATCTCGACTATAATCCGGTGATCTATGGCCAGCGCAGCGATTTCGCCGGGTAGACCATCCTGTAATACCCGCGGTGGACGTTTGCGGTGGCGCTGCGCTGAATCAGGTGCGTCGGTTCGGCTAAACTAAGATTTAATCATCCACGAAGGGACACGAAGTCACACGAAGAAAAGCTTGTCCTTCGTGTGACTTCGTGTCCCTTCGTGTGACTTCGTGGATGATTGTTTTTTTGCATAGTCTTATGTGGTGTGGAAAGGGTATGAGCAGTGTTAGCCAACAAAGTGGCACTCATTAGTGGTGGCAGCCGCGGCATCGGCAAAGCAATTGCAAGCCAACTGGCTCAAGCTGGTTGCGATTGCGTTCTCGTGGCGCGCACCGCAAGCGATCTGCAAGCGGCAGCAGCGTTGATCCGGCAGGAATCGGGCCGCCGCGTGGAAATCTGCCCGACCGATCTGCGAACCCTGGCAGGCTGTGCGGCGGTCCACAGTTTGGTAACTGAGCGCTTGGGTCAGCTCGACATCCTCATCAACTGCGCCGGTGCTACCCAAGGAGGTCGCTTTTTAGAGCAGGATGATCGCGTCTGGGAAGATGGCTTTGCGCTCAAATTTCATGGTGCGGTGCGGCTGTCGCGGCTCTTCTGGCCGCTGCTCAAGGCGAGCCACGGCACCGTGATCAACATCATCGGTGGTGCCGCGCGCACGCCGAACCCCGATTTCATGATCGGCGGCGCGGTCAACGCCGCGCTCGCCAACTTTAGCAAGGCATTGTCCGGCCAGGGGCTGCGCGACGATGTCAACGTCAACGCCATCCACCCCGGCATGACCGTCACCGAGCGGCTCGATGAACTCTACGCCACGCGGGCCGCCTTGGCCGGCACCTCGGTGGAGGAAGCCAAGCAGGCGAGCATTGAACAACAGGGCTTGCGGCGCATGGGCACGCCAGAAGATGTAGCCGCGCTGGCTGTTTTTCTCTGCACCCCGGCGGCGCGGCATATCCAGGGGACAGCGATTGCAGTGGACGGTGGGGCGACGGTGGGGTTGTATTGATGTGAGATCGGTATGGGCGCGGATTTGGGGATAACGCGGATTTTTTGTTGGTGTGAACAAATCCGCGTGCGCCTTGAATCCGCGCCCGTAGTGCCCCCATTTCGTCAAACATCTTGACAGCGCCGACGACTCTGAGTATAGTCAGCAGATGATCCGCATTCTCTTTCTCGCCGCCAACCCGGTTGACCAGGCTCGTTTGCGTGTACGCGACGAGTTTAATGGCGTGCGCCATGTGTTGGATGTCACCGCCACGCGCGACCGCTTCCAGTTCATCCCCGAATTTGACGCCACACCTGACGAACTCCAGGATCTCCTCACCCGCCACCGACCCCAGATTGTCCACTTCAGCGGCCACGGCACCGCGGCCGGGCTGCTCTTTGCCGATCAGGATGGGCAGGGGCAGTTGGTTGCGCCCCAGACCTTGCACGATCTCTTTGGCAGCTTCAACGGAACCGTGCGCTGCGTCGTGCTCAACGCCTGTTATTCCCAGCCCACGCCGCGGCCATTGCCACCGTGCTCGATGCGGTCGTGGGGATGGGGGACGCGGTGAGCGATGCGGCTGCTATCTCTTTTGCCGTTGCCTTGTACCGTGCCCTGGCCAACGATAAACCCCTCGCCGCGGCGGTGGATCTGGGACGCAACCAGATCGACTTGGCCCAGTTGGCCGAAGCTGACTATCCCCAGCTGCAAGCCGACCGCGTCGACCCCACGCAGGTTCGGGCGCGCAATTGGGATCTGCCGGACGCTGAATCACAAACAGCCACAGGCCAAACCATCAACACCGGTGGCGGCAGCAATATCGACGGCGATGTCCATGTCGGTGGCAATATGGCCGGGCGGGATTATATCGGTGAGCAGCACATTCATTATCATGGCGAAGCATCACGCGCAAATCGTGGGATTCATCTGGGCGCACAGTTCGCAACGCCCCGCGGCCTCTTTGGCCTCTTCCATGTCAATGAGCATTTCTTTGGCCGCGACGACGAGTTGGCAACGTTGCATAACCTGTTGCAAAGCGAACCCAACGTCAGCATCTGCCCCACCATCACCGGCATGGGTGGCCTGGGCAAGACGCAACTGGCCGCGCACTATGCCCGCGGCCACGTGGCCGACTATCCCGATGGCATCTTCTGGATCACCGCCGCCAATCTCAACGCGATCCGCCCGCAATTGGCCGACTTCTGTGTCGCGCTCAGTCTGCCGGTGGCGGACCCGCAACGCAGCGGCGACCTGACCGAGCAGAAGATCAGCGCGTTCAAAGCCTATCTCGACGGCCATCCGCAGGCGCTGCTGATCCTCGACAATGTGGAGGAACCGGCTCACCTGCGCACGCGGCAGATTGGCGTGGGTTTCACCGCGCTGACCCTGGGCGGCAAGGTACTGGTGACGACGCGGCGGCGCAAGTTACCGAGCGACCGTTTTGCCGAATTGCCGTTGGAACGGCTGCTGCCCTCACCGGCGCGCCAGATCCTGACTACGGCCCGTCCCGACCTGGCGACCGACACCGACCTGGATCGCCTCTGCGCCCAATTTGGCTATCTCCCCCTCATGTTGAACCTGGCCGCGGCCGCGCTGAAGAAACGGGGTGGGGCAATTGCGGGGTATCTACAAAAGTTACAGGAACGGGGGATCGACACTCTCCACGACCGCGCCCGCGTCAGCCTCGAAGATTATCACCAGACTTTGACTGCGGTTTTGCAGGAACAATGGGCCATGCTCACGAGTGACGATGCTCAGTTGCTCCTGCGTGTAGCTGGCCAACTGCCTGAAGCTGAGGTGATTCCCACCGCGCGATTGGGGTTGTTGGCTGGATTGCAGGATGTGGATGAGTGGGAGTGTCCGCTGAGTCTCGCATTAGAGGCGCTTGACGGTGCAAGCTTGATTGAACAGGTCGATGGGGCGACAGTGCGTTTACATCCTCTGGTGCATGAGTTTGCCTTTAGCTTATCGGATAGCTGGGAGCGCTATGATTTCTGCCATGAATGCGCACGTAATTTGACAGTAAGCTTTGACGATCTCGCAGTTCTAGAATCCAATTGTAGAATACGTGGTGTTGCATCCGTTATTGTTGACATTTTGACTGCTCGTTACTTCTTATCTGTACCACTCATAACCACACCACATCCTCGCCCTATTCCGAATCAACCAGATTTCACCGATCTAAATCTCTATATTTTACTACGCATTTTGCGTAGAGAAATGCACAATCTTCAAAATACGACAGCAAGTGAATATTCAAATCACTTTCTTCAACAATATTTGTACCGTTCATGGACGTATCATAAAGAGAAATTAACAAAACAGGTAGCTGCATTATTAGTTTCTCGATTCAAAAGCTACTTTAGGCCAGTTTGGGCGTCCAGAAAAGAGTCTTTCACACTGGAGCAAACCTTGGTAGGCCATAAGCGTGACGTAAACGCGCTAGCCATACTTGATGGGCAGCGGATTATTTCGGCATCGAAAGATCATACCCTTAAAGTTTGGAATCTACATACCGGCATGGTTGAGCAGACTATGATAGGTCATGAAGATAGTGTGACTGCCGTTGTTGTGCTAGATGCTCAACACGTTGTCTCCGCTTCACAGGATGGTTCTCTTAAAGTTTGGAATCTGCAAACTGGGACAGTTGAGCAGACCCTAGAGGATCGCAACGTTATGGTGAACACTATAGCAGTTCTTAGCAACAACCGCATCATCTCTGGTTCAAGTCATGACACTCTAAAGCTCTGGAATCTGCAAACGAATGAGGTTGAGCAAATACTTATAGGCTATGATGACGCAGTTCATGAATGGTCGAAAGAGGAACTTAAAGAATATGAGATTCAGCAAATAAGCCAAGATCATTTTGGCGTGAATGCAGTAGTCAGGCTGGACGAAAATCGCATTGTTTATGCTTCAGGTGATGGCACACTTAAAATTTGGAATCTGCAAACTGGCAAACTTGAACAAACTCTGCAAGGTCACGAAGGTGAGGTGACATCTGTAGCGATTCTGGACAATGAGCGAATCGTCTCAGCATCGGATGATCATTCACTGATCGTATGGAATTGGCAAACAGGCAAAATTATGCAGATTCTCAGAGGTCATAAATCAGGTGTAAACTCTGTAACAGTCTTGGATCGTGATCATATCGTTTCAGCCTGTGGTGATGAAACACTCAAGGTTTGGGATTTAAGAATAGGAAAAGTCGAGTATACACTTACTGGCCATGCACGAGGTATCAATGCTGTATCGGTTTTGGATGACAAGCGGCTTCTGTCCGCATCAGATGACGAGACACTGAAACTTTGGAATCTTGCAACAGATATAGTTGAACAACATCAATTTGGTCATGAATTTTCAATATATGATCTGTTAGTGGTAGATGAGAATGACGTCGTTTCTGCATCAGCCGATGGCAAATTTAAGATTTGGGATCTATCAACAGGCGAAATTAAGCAGACCATTAATTATATGGAAGATTTTAATGCCACAGTCAAACTGGATGATCAACATATCGTATCAAGTTCAGATGAAGGTACATTAAAAATTTGGAATTTACAAACAGGGGAAGCTGAGCAAATCTTTACACTATATGCTCATAATATAAGAGTTATGGCAGTGTTAGGGCTAGAGCGTGTTGTTTTTTCGTCTAACGATTTTGTACTCAATATCTGGAATACGCGGACTAATGTAATTGAGAGAACACTTTCTGGTCATATGGGTTCAATTAACGCTGTGGCAGAATTAACGGAAAACCGTATCGTCTCGACCTCAATTGACAATACTATTATCGTATGGAATTTACAAACGGATACAATCGAACAAACACTCCGCGGTCACCATTATGCAGTAAATGCTGTAGCAAAGTTAGATGAAAATCGTATTGTCTCCGCTTCGGATGACTCTACCCTCATCATATGGAATCTACAAACAGGTACAATTGAACAAACACTCAGCGGACACGATTATGCCGTAAATGCTGTAGCGAAGTTAGATGAAAATCACATTGTCTCTGCTTCGTCCGATGGTACTCTTATCGTGTGGAATTTATACACAGGTGAGATTGAGCAAACTCTAATCAATGATAAAATTGGAGTAAACAGCGCAAACGATTTAGCCGTAGTCGACATACAACATATCATTGTGTCAAACTACGATGGAGATATGTTGTTACTCTGGAATTTACAAACAGGTGAGATTGAGCAAACTTTCCCTTGTAGGCAATATGATAATGGTATAGATGCCATTACAGTATTTGATTCACAACATGTGATTTCGAGATCAAGTACTGCGCTAACGATCTGGAATCTGCAAACTGGGCAAATCAAGCAGACATTTCCAAAGCAGCCAAAGCATTTTGGTACAATAAACGAAATCGCAGTAGTTGATAAAGAGCGAATAGTTTCTGCGTCAAATGACTGCACTATAAAGATCTGGAATTTAAGAACAGGCGCGGTTGAACAGACGCTTGTTGGTCACGGAAATATGGTCAATGCTGTTGCTCTTTTAGAGGGAGGGCGGGTTGTTTCAGCATCAGTTGATGGAGAGATGAACATCTGGAATCTGCAAACTGGCGAAATCGAAGATGTAATTGCGGGTCATAAAGACTACATAACCGATGTAATTGTGCTCAATTCTCAGCATATAATTTCAGCTTCACATGATCATGCGGTCAAAGTCTGGAATTTAGTCACCCGCAGCGTCGAAACGTTCATTGGCCATGAATCCTACGTCAACGCTGTGGCAGCGCTCGACCACGAACGCATTGTCTCCGCGTCTGATGACCACACCCTGAAAGTCTGGCATCTGCCAACCGGTATGGTTGAGCGGACCTTTACTGGTCATGACTCCGGGGTCATCGACATAGCAGTGCTTGACTCGCAACGCATCATCTTGGCCTCAGCTGACCGCAGCCTCAAAGTATGGGATTTAACGATAGGGAAGGAGATCGCGTCGATTGGGTTGGATGATGTTCCATTAAGTATAGCGATGATAAAACAAGGAAGCTGTATCTTGATTGTTGCAGGTGATAGAGCAGGCTCACTCTATTGTTTGGAATTGGTGGAGCCGGTGGGGGAGTAGGCAGTGGGACAGTTAGGCGGTTCGCAGCAGAACCAGCTTAAGTTGCTTTGGCTTTCTCTTTGTGAAAGTTCGTGTGCTGTTGCGTTTCGGGCATCTGTTTCATGAGCTGGATCAGCGAGCGTAGTGCTTGGTTAACCGCAGCGGAATCGGGAAACCATTCTTGTACATCCGGTTCCAGGAACACTGCGCCCTCGTTTGGTTTGTGATGCTCAACCACGGTAGTGCCATCCGTCTTGTGGATTTCAATTGTATAGCCTTCGTGCAGCGGTTTGTAGTGGCGTCCCCGTATTGCGCCACGAAAGTCATACACTGCTTGCATTTCGTCATCGGGTTCGGTAGATTCATTCTTCTTCATATATCTTGCGCTCAATTGGCTCTGCTCTTCGGCAACTAATAATTCGTGTACGATTGCCCCGTTCCGTAAATGCAACAACTAATAAACGATTTCTGTTTGAGTAGCCAATGGCAATAAATCGTTCTTCGTCGTCAGCGTGAGCGGAGTCGGAGATCGTCGCAATGAGTGGATCTTGAAAGATCGTTATCGCCTCGCGAAACGACACTTTGTGCTTGCGTAGATTACGCTGCGCTTTGTTTTCATCCCACTCAAACGCTGAATTCATCTCCATCATTCCTTGCTGCGTAGCATACAACAATTGACCACGATTGGCAATCCTTGGACGCGTAAGCACAACGTTGGGTAAAATCTTCCGATGGTGCGCTGACCTGTGTGGCCGTGGCGCGACAGCATGGCCGTACGCTCGTCGTGGTGGGCGATGCTGGGGGCGCGCTCTATTGTTTGGAATTGGTGGAACCGGTTGGTCAGTGAGCAGTCATCAGAGGCCAGTTTTCAGTGGGCAGGCGGGCGGTGGGACGGTTCGCGGATGAAACAGCTTATGAGGTAAAATAAGATCATAAACGCTCTACCCAATAAGTTGGACAGGTCAGCTATGGATGAGTTGCAACGCATACGGCGCACAATTTTTGAACAACGATATCGGATTAGCACCCACGCCAATGAGGACATGGCCGATGATTTTCTTGTTGCTGCTGATATCGAACAGATTATTTTGACAGGCGCTATTGCCCAACGCTTTACACAGGATGAACGGGGCAGACGCTATTCGATTCTTGGTGACACCACGGACGAGCGTCGGGCATATGTGGTCTGTCGTCTTTTGTTGTCGGGTGTGTTGTTGATTATTACGGCCTATGCTGCCGAGGAAGAATAAGAGAATGTCAATGGAAAACGAACGCTGTGAATTATGTGACGGCAAACTGGAACAGCGTGAGGTATTAGCGCGATTCCGCTTCAAAGGCGAAACCATTTATATTGAGCATGTACCTGCTTGGGTCTGCAAGCAGTGTGGCGAGCAATATTATGACGCCCCCGTTTATAAACAGATGGAACGCATTGCACAGCGGCGTGAGCAGATTCAGCGCCAGATATCTTTCCCATTAGCTGAGTTCGAGATGGCGTTGCCAGCGTGATGACCACAGATGATTTCCGGCAGGGCCTGCCTTTACCGCTTGCCGAAGAACTTGCCCAACTCTCCTTTCTCAATGATACACAACTCTGGCAAGCGGCGTGCCAAGTCGCTCCGGCAGAGAAAAATGATCGCATCCAAGAAATGGTGCTCAAACAGCAAGCGGAAAGGCTGACAGACACAGAAGCGCAGGAAGTGCAACAATTACAGGAATATGCCCATCGCCTCATGTTGATCCGCGCCGAGGCTACCGTTCTGCTGAAACAACGCGGCTATGATATCTCTGCATTGCGCCAATCAGTGTGATGAGTCAGTCGATTGATTCATGTGTCACTCAAGCTTCCAACTCCTCAAATTGATTAATCCGTACCGGCGGTTGATCAGGAAAGCGGGCAACAATCTCAAGTTCGCCGCCCATTGCTTGGATAAACGACCGTAACGTGCTGACATACATATCGGTACGCCGCTCAATTTTCGAGACAGCCGCCTGATTCACATGCAAAATTTCGCCGACGAGTTCCTGTGAGTGCTTCCGCGCTTTGCGTAACTGCTGTAGGGTCATCTCCTCAGCAATCAGGCGCTCGGTCTCTTGTGCAATGGCCTTTTGTTCTTCTTCCGGCAGTTCAGACAGGAACTGTTCAAAATGCTTTGTCATCGGTTTCACCTTTTATGCTTTCCAAATAGCGTCGGTAACGCGCCTCGGGCGTTCCGGGATTCAGTTGAACAGGGACGAAGTTACTGAGAAGTTGTTGGCGTTGCTTCCCAAAGAAAGAGGGGTACTTATGCAGACAATGGCCGATGAATGGATCGAGCAAGGGATCGAGCAAGGAAAGCTGGGAACCCTGCGGGCAACGGTCCTGCGTATCCTGCGACGACGATTCTCGCCTAATGAAGAACTGCTGCACCAGATCGAGCAACAAGTCGCCCCTATTCAGCGGGAGGATGAGTTGAATCAGTTAATTGATCTGGCATTGGAGGTAATGGTGTTGCCTGACTTCGTGCGCAAACTGCAAGAGTTCGTTCCAGTAAATTTGGCGGATTCAACCAGCTAGAAGGATTAGGCGCCAATTCCTCGAAGACAAGCTAGCGAGAATAGGTGATCTCAAGGGCCGGGATTTATATAGATTCTCCAACCATTGCGATCGCCCAGCGACAGATTTTGTTTCAACCGTGCGGTCTACCTCTCGATAAAAATCACCCTCATTGTCCCCCCTCCCCACCCATGTTACAATAGCCGGTAAAACAGTTGGACGGTCGGACAGTAGGGCGGTGAGACAGGCGCACCGTTCCACTGTCCAACCGTCTAACCGTCCCACTGAAAACACCGGAGGAACCCTCATGTTACGCGTTTCCGTCTTTTCCCACCACAACGAACTGACCGACACCTGGATCCGGCGCATGGTGGCGCTGGGGGCTGACGCCATCGACTTTGGCGGCGATCAAGAGATGCCTGGCGTTGCCGAAACCGGCGTGCCTGACCTTGAGGGCGTCAAGGCGCTGCGCAAACGGCTGCGCTCGTTTGGCATGGAGATCAACCGGGTTACCCTGCCCGACTTTTCCGATTCGTTTATGCGCGGTGAGGCGGGCAGCGAAAAAGAGTTGGAGAACGCGGCGCAGGCGTTGCGTGTCTATGGCGAAGCCAAGATCCCGATTGCGCGACAGCGCTTTGCCGGCGATGTCTTTACACAAATGAATGGCCGGGCGCAGACCAAACATCGTGGCGGCTATCTGGCGCGGGCGGAGAGTACCGGCTGGGTCAAAGAGCCGCAGACGTGGCCGACCAAGGAAGAATTGGATGCGTGGTGGGAGCGCTTTGAAGTCGCCTTCTCGACCCTGGTGCCGATTGCCGAGGAGTACGATATCAAGCTCGCCGTCCATCCGTCGGACACGCCCAATGTCGATACCCCCTTTGGCGGCATTGGCTTTCACCGCGTGATCGATGCCTTTCCCAGCCCGAATGTTGGCTTTGTCTATTGCATTGGCACACGAGCAGAGGCGGGCGGCAGTGCGCTGGTGATCGACGAGATCAACAACTATGGGCGCAAGGGCAAGCTCTTTATGCTCCACATGCGCAACGTGCGTGGGAGCCTCGCCACCGCGGGTGCCTACGAAGAGACGCTGCTCGACGATGGTGACCTCAACATGTTCAAGATCCTCAAAGAGTTGCAGAAGGTCGGCTTCAGCGGCTATATCAACCCCGATCACATCCCGACGCTTCCGGGGGATACACCGGAAAAGGCGGTTGGTTGGGGCTATTCGATTGGCTATTTGAAGGCGTTGTATGCGGCCTTGACGGTATAGGTTTTAAGAAAGTGATCCACGAAGACACACGAAGACGCACGAAGACGCACGAAGACACACGAAGACACACGAAGACACACGAAGAAAAAGCAATGGGGCTTGTTACTCTGAAAGAGTCACAAGCCCCTTTGGATGGCTCAGTCGCTACGTTTGGTGCTGGTGAGTTAGCTGTTCTCTGGGCTATTATTCGCCACCGGCAGAGGCACTTTTCGCCGGCGCAGACGACGCACCCCGGCACGTAAGAGCAGGAAGATGATCGTGATCGGCATGAAGATCAAAATGAGGATGGGGAGCAGAAAGATCACAAGCCAGATCGCGGTGTCAGCTAGATCCTGAAGAGCGCTCACCAGTTCGCGGCTGGCATCGCGTAGGGTCTGTGCTGGCTGCCACCCTGCTTCGATCACGGGCATGGTCGTCCAATTGGGGCTCAGTGTCAATTCCAAGGTAGATAGCCCAACCAGATTGTCGTACATGTTCTTGCGCCCTTGTATCTGTTCAATTTGGCCGCGAATATCGGTCAGATGTTGATAGACGGTGAGGATATCTTCTGGTTTGGCATTCGGTTTGGAGCGCACTTCGGCCAACATTTCACGCAATTCGACTTCGGTTGCCTCTAGATTGCGTAGCCGTGCTTCGGCATCGCTATATTGATCGGTGATATCTTCGCGGTTGATGGTCTTGTTTTGCACATCGACAGCCATCCCCTCTAACACCGCCATTAGCGTTTCTAAGTCGGCGGCTGGCACGCGTACCGTCATTGTCCCTTGTAGCCGCTCATCACCTCCATAGCTGTTGCGATAGAGATTGGCTTGCGCGACATACCCACCCATGGCATCGAGCTTCTGCTGCAATGCTTCCACGATGGCGTCCGTATCCTCAACAACAAGGGTCATGGTAGCACGGGCCACAATTTTGCGCGCCAAGGGAAGAGCATCTTGCATTGAATCGTTGGCCGTGGCAATCGAGCTCTCTTCGTTGACTGCCGAGCTGCTCATTTCCCCCCCACTATCCCCATTGGCTGGGACCATTTCGGCAGCAGGCACTTCCAAGAGCTGTTCTGCCCGCGGTGCGCTACAGGCGGCCACCATTAAGAGCAGGCAGATCAGCAGACCCGATTGTGCCGATCGAATGCGTGTGCCACCAAAAATAGCACGACGTATCAGTAACTTCTCGGTTAGTAGATGAGAGAGCATATTAACTCCATGTGCATACGTCGTCTATGAGGGTTCCAACACAATTGCGGATTTATGCAGGGCGTTGGTTTCATAGGGCATTGGTTTCATAGGGCGTTGGTTGCATAGGGCGTTGGTTGCATAGGGTTTGTAGGGCGTTGGCTTACCAGAACTACTCATTGTACGAATCTTACAGTACTAATCCGTTCGTACGCTAATATGGCTTGCTACTTATATATCTCACTGCGTTCAATACATCTGCTGCGCAGACCGCCGTAATTTAACTATCGTTTAGCTTACAAGCTCTCGGCTGTCACTCATTTGCTGCAATATTGACAAAATTTGTCTCGATTTGATATTTCTTTTCTGTATAGGTTGCTTAAATCTACTGTAGACAGGTGTAGCGGTTTGCTTCTACAGGAGGAACTGGTATACTTACCGCATACTGCTAGACGATGGACTTTTGCTGGATGTTCCTTTTCGCAAAGGTTGTGACAGATACAAAGATTGGCGCACGCTTTTTGATCGCTGGCGGTATACTCTTTTTATCGAAAAATTATTTCATAAAACCTGTTGTAAGGCAATTCGTGTTTAGGCATAGTCGCTTGTATAATGGGAGTGCTTGGCACAATTCTTTACGACATTGGCCGAAAATAGGGAGCAATCGCGCCAGGAGCGCGGGAAAATGGTGAGCAGCGTAGGGCGGCGTCTGGTATTCCTGATCATCATCACGGTGATCGCCACTCTGTTGCCAATGACAGCTCGTGCACAGTTTTGGCCCTCATTGGGGGGGCGTATCGTCTCGCGCGATGGGAAATGGCTCCTACCGGTGATTGGTGGCTTGTTATCATCTAACGAAGATGATCATTTGCAACGTGGCTCCGTCTATGCCTGGGATGTAAGCGCCCCTTACAGCTCTTTTATCTTTCCCATGGCATCGGGCAAAGTTGCTTATGCTGGTTGTAACAATGCTGGTGGTTATGGTTGCTGGGTGCTTGTCGATCATGGTGATGGCTATCTCAGTCTCTATGGCCACATGATCGACGAAGGCGGCGGAACAGTTCGCGTAAACACCGGCGATCGCGTCTCGGCTTGGACACCGATCGGGCGTGTGGGGTGGACGGGCATGACCAGCTTTGGCCCCCATGTGCACTGGGAGATCCACCATGCTGAACGTGGGCGTGTGCGCAACGATCTCTTCTTTTCCCGTTCCGCGA
The DNA here is from genome assembly GCA_034432375.1 of Caldilineaceae bacterium. Classification (GTDB taxonomy): domain Bacteria; phylum Chloroflexota; class Anaerolineae; order Caldilineales; family Caldilineaceae; genus JAHBVH01. The sequence continues at coordinate 35,542 of DAOUCA010000239.1, read as the reverse complement.
TCACCTACTGCAAATTTTGTTCTGCCGATGGATCGGTGGTGGAGAGTGTAGCCACGAATACGGTCTATGGCGGCATCCTTCCATCACGCGAGCTTTGGTTTGCCATAGCCTTGCTTGGCTTGGGGGCGACGCTTTTTTTTCGGCCAGAGTTTGTGGTGGATGGCGTGCAACAGGCGAGTGTTTGGGTCTATCGCTTCTTTCACCAAACCCAATTCGTCTGGCAGCGCAGCTATCAACGGCGCGGCATCCATTGGTCTAGCGTGCTCTTGGCCTTTCTTATTCCAGCATTTCTCTGTAGCACTGGTACTGCGCTTGCCGTTTGGATGGCTGATGAACAGATCGATCCCCGAACGCTCTTTGCCTATTTTCGCTTTGGGCTCTATCCTTTCCCGGGTGAGGGGTATCAGGTTGGCGCACGATATAGTGCCGTGTGGGGCGTTCCCTGCCAAGGGGTGGGTACATTGGGGCTTGCTTGTCAGCCCGACGAGATCGCCAAAGCTGCCGTGGATTGGCAACAGGCCGTAGAACGATTTAGCCGTGCTGAGCCAATCCCAGTTGCAATCGCACGCTTGGGTAGTAAATTTGACCAGAACGCGGCCCGTCGTTTGCTCAATGAAATGCACTATCTCAATGGCTTGGCAATCATTGATGTCGGTAGTGATTTCAAAGCAGCCCACGATTTGGTTGACGACCTGACTGCCTTTGGTCTCGATGGGATCGCCATTGACATGGAGTTTACAGAGCAGGTGCGCCAACGGGATATCTACTGGCTTGCCGAAAGCATGGCGGAAAAACGCCGAGCCGCGGGGTTAGCCGGAAAGGGTGTGCTGGTGCTCTGGAATGTCTTTCACAATGTGGATGGCATTCGCACTGAATTGGATGTTGATGAAATTGAACTCATTCCCATTTTTACTGGATACGGCCCAGTGCAGACAAAATTGGCTGGGCTGGCAAAAACACAAGAGATCTTTGGGGTCGAGCCGTTAGCCTCAGGATTGATGGCCTTTGATCAACGGTGGCCCATCAATCAACGTTGTAAAACATTTAATACCACACTTGGCTTCGATTGTCAGGATTGGCGGGTGCTTTTTTCTTCTCCCGCGGCTGCAAGCACAGGCTGGTGGGTACAACAATAAATTACTCGTCGTGCCGTCCAGAAGCCTTCACAGATGCAATTATTTGAATGCACATTCAAGTGCAATCGCCTAGCTGCCATCGCTTGGGGTAGGATGTATAGAAAGCACAAGTACTAGAGGAGTCATTGTATGTCGGGCTATATTACAGATACATTAGGGTGGCTGGCCGGCGCGTTCTATGTAATTGTCGCGCTTTCAATTGTCTATCTCTACTTCTTCCGTATCGTCCCCATGGTAATCGGTACGATCAAAGAGTGGAATATCTTTGTCGTTGTCCGCGTGACGATTGTGCTGGCAAGCTTGGCCTTTCTAATTGGCTGTGTCGCGGTGATTACCGGCGACTGGATCTTTAGCCAAGTGCTTGACACATTACCGCGAACCCGCATGGCGCGTGAGATCGATCGCGTTTCTGGGTCGCTCGTACGCCTCTCTGTGCCCGGCTCAGTCTACAATGCGGAAGCCCCATACAATTCAGGTGCAGGGGTTGCCGGTGCACCTAGCTCACTCCCTGCGTCTGCTAATGCCAGCGGTCCACAGCCTGCCACAGAAGAAGTGATCTCTTTTCCTTTAAAATCCAATGCGATTGATATTTGGATCACCACGGTGCAGCAGCGTTTTAATGAAACGGGCCGCATTAGCGACAATCCGAATGCGATGTCGCGGCGCGATATCCCCCAAGGGGTTACCTGTGATGTTGCCGCTTCACCGGGATTTATCAACGGGTGGCGCTTAAAGGGGAGTGAGGAGTGGCAATTGCTTTGTAGCATGGATGGTTTCCGTAATGTGCGCACCTTGCGCGTCAATGGGACTGCGGCCCGCGGCTTGACTGGTGGCGGATTTTATTCTACAGAAAATCCGTATACTGTCTATGGCGAAGGACTTTGGCCGGAACAGGCCTATGATCTGACCAAGCCCACCCAGCCGGCACCAGCTGCCACCCCTGTGGGCGCAGCACAAGATGGGGCTGTCGGCGCTGTCGGTACGCCAGGAGCAGCAACCGCGTCGGCCAGTACCCATGAAGTCCAACGGGGCGAAAGTCTGAATCTAATTGCTCAGAAGTATCAAATCAATGTGGATAGTCTGGTGCAGGCCAATGTGCAGAAATATCCGCAGCTCACGCGTAACCCTAATGTGATTGTGGTGGGATGGGTATTGACAATCCCTGCTCAATAGGCTCTCTGTTCTGGATAATGTGTGCAAAGGTAGATTCTCTTGGTACCAATGAAAGCCGAAGACAACGCCATATTTGCAGATGCCATCACTGATTCTGTGATTGACATTGTTGAACCAACAAAACGGTTGGTCGATGGCTATGGTCGGAAGAACAAGTCTATTAAATGGTCGGACGATAATGTTAAAGAATGGTCAAACCTGATCAAGGCGAATGGCACTCTCTATTTAACCACGCGCACGGATCTGTTGGATGTTCAAGCGTTTACAGAAGATACTGTAGCCGCCGCACTTGATTCGATCAAACATGGGCATAAGCTAACCCTGGCGCAGCGCAATGAGCTAACCAAAACAGTTCTCACTGGTGTGGAAGAGTTGCAGAGGCGAATAGAGCGAATTCGCGAACAGATAAAGATTCCATCGGATGAGGCTCAAAAATTTATTGGAGAAGCGCTTTCAAAGACTGCCACGAATTGGGCGATGCCGGATGAATATGCCTTTGAAGCTGCCCAGGAAATTGACGAGAGCTTACATCCTACCCTGGCACTGATCAAGGCGAGTACCTATATTCAACGCTTGCGTCGCCGCAATAATCAACAAAAAGAGCGTGTGAAGAAAGCGCGTGCCTTGCGCGAAAAATTGAAAGAGGAACCGATTACCAATGCCGGGCAGCGCGGGATTCGCGGGCTGTTGCGCCGTTGGTTACTGGCTTCACTCAATGGGACCCCCTTCAATAATTTGAATTGGATTGAAGTAAACCATGAAGGTCTACAGATCTACACCCCACTTTCACCCGTTTCGCAACGGACCGTTAAACAGGCCCAACTCGTTAATAATGCGATTGTTTTGTCAGTCGATCCCCCTGCCTATTTAGATTGGCTGATCGGGGTGCTGCGCCAATTCCGCCGCAATATCCAGACGCCCATCGGTCAAATTATCGTTTATGAACCGGGCAGCGGTCGAAATTTGGCTGAGGCCGTTGCGCTTTGGCCGGATGCAAAGATTAAAGAGATGCGTAACGCCCTTGAACAGCTTGCACTATTAGAAAACCCCTACCAACGTTACGCACGGTTGCCACGCCTGCGTGATATCTTGATCTACTACGATTTTGCGGGCACAGACTTTGAAGAGTTAGAAAATCTATTGACCACCGATAGCGAAGAGTACGCTGATGCCAACCCGGCGACCACTCCCGCGGATGGTGAGACTGACGAACAACGATAATCGGCATCCCCGCAGTTTAGCTCCCTATACTATAGCAAAGTATAATAGAGATCCCTACATTTGTGCCCATTCGCGACAAAGCCATTGTTGTTGCACTATTATTATTTCTATTGGGGCTTACGCAGAACGCAGGCTGAGTAGCATGTTTTTCTGCGTATCGAAGCCAAGAACTGCGTAACTCCTATCTATCTTATTCAGTCGTGAGGCAGTGGCACAAATTCACCGAAACAGAACAAGGAGCGACTTATGAATGACTTATTAGGGACTTTATCACAACAGGTTAGTAGCCAAGTTGCCACTCAGATCAGCCGACAATTGGGGACGGATGCTGGTACTACCGCCAGCGCCATTAACGCGGCGTTGCCGATGTTGCTGGGGGCAATTAGCCGCAACGCCGCGACCCCTGGCGGGGCAAAGGCGCTAGACAAAGCCTTAGATAACCATGACGGTAGCGTGCTGACGGATCTCGTGGGGGCGGTCACCAACCCAGCTACGAGGAGCGATGGTGCCAAGATCCTGGGCCATGTCTTTGGCGGTAAACAGGCGAATGTGCAACAGGGGCTTAGCCAACTGAGCGGTCTGAGTGCCGAAAACAGCGCACAACTGCTCGCGATGTTAGCCCCGGTTGTCATGGGGGCCTTGGGGCAAACCAAGCGCACAAGTGGCCTTGACGCGGATGGGCTTGCTACTATTCTCGGTGGTCAACGCCAAGGGATTGATAGCTCGTTGGGTGGGCTTGTCAAGTTTCTCGATTTTGATGGCGATGGCAGTGTTGTTGATGATGTAATGGATATGGGATCAAAGATGTTGGGTGGGCTCTTTGGTAAGAAGTAAGAAGTCGTAATTTGCATAGGACCTACGCAGCCCTCCCGTTTCGATACGGCAAAAAGCTTACTACCGGTTGCCTTCTAGGTGCGGCGTCCTGCGTAAATCCTATTACAATTGGAAGGGCGGATCAACACGATCCGCCTTGTTTTATTGGCGCGTGTCAACGGCGCTTACAATGGCTTGATGTACGGCCACACGCAGTCTGGCAATCTGCCGATCTTGGCGACCGTGATAGACTTCATTGGTTAAAAGTGCCACCACCAACGCGCGGTCGGGGTCCATCCAGAGCGAAGTACCGGTAAAGCCCGTATGGCCAAAGGCTGTAGGAGTAAAGGGATGGCTGCTGGCCATTGGATCAGTTGACCAAAGCAAGAAGCCCAATCCTCGCACAGTTTCTCCACTTTGCACCTGTACACGCCGCATCTCCGCCACCGTTTCTGCTTCTAAAAGCCGCTGACCGTTGCCAATCTCGCCCTCATCTAAGAAGAGCTGTCCGAAGCGTGCCACATCATCGGCGTTGCTAAAGATCCCGGCGTGGCCAGAGACACCGCCCAGTTGTGCAGCATTTTCATCATGAACCTGGGCAACGACGCGCCGTTGCCGCCAACGACAGAACTCAGTTGGGGCGATTGTGGTAGGATCGCACGCGAGGGTTGTTGATTGACCTTCGTTGGGCAGGTAGCCTGTTTGCTGCAATCCAAGGGGTGTCAACACCAGCGTGGTAACCGCTTGATCCAACGAAAGCCCCGACAGCGTCTCCACGGCCATACCCAAGAGAATCAACCCGATGTCACTATAGAGAATCTGCGTGCCAATCGGTGCCGCAAAAAAGGTCTGACGTGCCATTTGGCGGGCCGTGCTGGCATCGGGCTGATGAAAGAGCGGTCGCCACGCCGGCAATCCTGCACTGTGGGTGAGCAGATGACGAAAGGTTACTGCCGCCGCGTTGACCGTTGTGCCAATCGCGTTCGTGCTCACTGTGATCAGTTCGCCACTTTGTAAAGGATCTTCATAGGGCTGTATTGGCCGTTCCCCGCAAAAATCCGGCAAGACCGTGGCCACGGATTGGTCGAGCGCGACCCGCCTCTGATCGACAAGGCGCATAAACGCGGTTGTCACAAAAAGCTTGGTCACAGAAGCCAGATCAAAGCGCGATGTGAATTGTGTGGGATATTGCTTTGTCTGCGGATCGAGCCAGCCATACGCCCCGCGGAAAACGACTGCGCCCTGTTGGCGTACCGCGATTTGGATCGCCGGTGCGATCTCATCTACAGAAGTTTGTAGGCGTTGGTCGAGTGACGTGAAATCGATCATTGGATAAGCCTTGATTCTAAAGATCCACAAACGTGCCATTGCCCCAACAACAGTTGGGGCAATGGCACGTTTGTGGAGATAACCTACTCCCAGGAGGAGTGAAAAATCCCTGGTTTGTCAACCCGCTCGTAGGTGTGGGCACCAAAGAAGTCACGTTGTGCTTGGATCAGATTCGCCGGCAACCGTTCGCTGCGATAGCTGTCATAGTAGGCCAGGCTGCCGCTAAAGGCTGGAACGGGAATGCCCAGGCCAACGGCGGTCTGTACGACGTGTCGCCACGCCGGTAGCCGTTCGCGCACCGATTGGCCAAGCTCCTCATCTAGCAAGAGATTGGGCAGATTCGGGTTGCGGTTGAAGGCGGCGGTGATGCGGTTGAGGAAGCGCGCCCGGATGATGCAGCCGGCACGCCAGATGGCGGCGACTTCGGCGAGATTTAGTTCATATTCATATTCGGCACCAGCCAGCCGCAAAAGTGCCATGCCCTGCGCATACGCACTGATTTTGCTCGCATAGAGCGCCTGACGCACGGCATCGATCAGGGCCGCCTTGTCCCCCTCGTACGTCGTCACATCGGGGCCGGGTAGGACTTTTGATGCGGCAACGCGCTCATCCTTGAGCGAGGAGATAATGCGCCCAACCACGGCGCTGTTGATGGTCGGGATCGGCGCGCCGACGTTAAAGGCATCCTGGCTAGTCCATTTGCCGGTGCCCTTTTGGGCCGCCTTGTCGAGCACCAGATCGACCAATGGACGCCCGGTCTCTTCGTCAATGCGTTTAAAAATTTGGGCTGTAATTTCGATCAGGAAGCTGTCTAGTTCGCCCTGGTTCCAGTCAGTGAAAATTTCGGCCAACTCGGCTGCTTCCAAGCCCAAAGCACGCTGAAGAATATCATAGGCCTCGGCAATGAGTTGCATATCCCCGTACTCAATGCCATTGTGGACCATCTTGACATAGTGGCCGGCCCCGCGTGGCCCAATGTAGGCGACACAGGGGACACCATCTTCGGCCGCTTTGGCCGAGATCGCTTCGAGGATCGGCTGCATCATCTCCCAAGAGGCTTTGGCACCGCCGGGCATAATGCTTGGCCCCCACAGCGCGCCTTCTTCGCCACCGCTGACACCCGTGCCCATGTAGAGAAACCCTTTTTCGGTGACTTCTTGGTTACGGCGGTCGGTATCTTCAAAAAAGCTATTGCCGCCGTCAATCACCAGATCGCCTTGATCGAGTAGTGGCAGCAGGCTGTCGATGACAGCGTCAACCGGTTTCCCAGCTTTAACCATAATGATCATCTTGCGTGGCCGCTCCAGGCTCGTGACAAACTCTTCCAACGTCTTGGTGGCGACTAATTTTTTGCCAGGGTGGGCAGCGACAAATTCTTCCATGGTGGTCGTTGTGCGATTGTAAACAGCTACGCTATAGCCGTTTCGTTCCATGTTGAGGACAAGATTTTGGCCCATGACGGCCAGGCCAATGAGACCAATGTTTGCGTTTGCCATGTTCACTCAGTTTCCTTTTTGGTTAGAGAGTAACTATCACCCCATCCCTCTCCGATGTCGGGGAGGGATGGGGTGGGGTTAGTAGTTACGTTATAGATTCCATAATTCGCAACTGGGGCGATTGTTCCGCATTATCCTTGATTGTAACGGGTGCCCCTTGAGTTGAATGTGCGTAATCTTCCGCTGGTGGTTGTTGGGCGTTGTACAACGGTGGCTGGATCGACAAATAAGTTCGCATCGGGGATACGGGTGAGTAAGGCGGGTAACCCCCAGGCCGCGCTGGCCGAGGTTGTTTCCAACGCACGGCGCGTCTCGGTGAGCGCCAAGTCGATCGGTACAAACTCAGCTACTTGGGTGTAGAATTGTTGGACAAAGACACCAGTGCTGTGGGCATCCATGACCGATTGGATCGCCACCACGGCGGGAAGCCCTCGTTTGAGCAAATTTTGCCCAGCCGCCAATTGAGGATTGGGCCGACTAACACGCTGCGGCTCCAATGTGCTCAAAACGACCAAACGCAGCGGGAAATGATCGCGCAGCAACGAGCCGAGATGTTGTCCGCTCACGGATCGTGCCCGTCCGGTTTCATCTTCGAGAATGATCACGCCATCTTCGGTAAATTCCTCGTAGGTGGCGTAGCTAATGAGATGAAGAATATGACAATCTTCTTCACGTAACCGCCGTTGTAGGTCGTGTAGCGTGGGTTTGCGTAACTGCTCCACGCGTAGACGCTGGTCAAGTGCCAGGTGGTCGACTTTATCAACAATATTGTGCCAGATGCCCTCTCTGTTGACAGCTGGATAGCCGGCCGGTGCCGCAATCACAACCAACATCCGCAGCGGCAGCTCCACCTTCAGCGGCGGAATGTGATGCATCAGATCGGTGTACCGAATAATCGGGGAGTGCAACGAGAGCGCTGGAAATTCGTTGCGCATGGGATCATAGAGAAATTCCCAAGGCAGCATCGCCAATGCGGGAACCTCGTCAAAGCGTAGGCGAATCCGTAATTGTGCGCGTGCTTCATAGGCCATGCGGTAGCTAGTCTGCAACATCGCCCCGACACTTTTGGGGAAAAGCGCCATAAAGAGCCGTCGTCCCAAATCTTGAACCAACTGGACATTGCTCTCTAACAAGCTATCGTCACCAATGTCAAGGGTGGCGATGGCGCGCCGAAAGGCTTCTACTTCGCGCGGTAACAACGGTTGCACAAAGAGTTCAACGGTGTCACCGGCTGGCGAAGCCAGCAGACGCACAAAATATTCCTCATCTGCGCGATAGACAGAAAGATCAAAATGCATAGTGCCGAGGCGTGGCGGTGTCATAAACATGGGTTTATTTTATCACCTACTATTCATCTGACGCTAACTAACGACCTGTACTGTGTCACCTGGCGTAGCGTTACACGGATCGTCGGCGTTGTAGAGTGCGCTTCCCGTATTAAAGTCAAGCCTGGTCCCCTTTTACTGTAGTTTCTCACAGCGAATTGCGGCGTACGCCAAAGATTTCCACAGTGATGTAGAGCGTGTATAATGAGACGATTGTAAGATTAACAAAAACTTACATTTTACAGCAGAAGGGAAGACGATGAACGTTCTAATTACTGGGGGGGCCGGTTTTATTGGCAGCCATCTGACCAAAGAGCTATTGGCCCGTGGTGATAGTGTTGCGATTCTTGATAATATGACGACCGGCAACTTTGATAATATTCGTCCATTTCTGGCGAATAAGCGTTTCTCGTTTGCGATTGATGATCTCAGCAACGCGCTCGTCCTGGATCGGTTGGCCAGTCAGGCTGATGCCATTGTCCATCTGGCCGCAGCCGTCGGTGTCCAATTAGTGGTAGAGCGACCGACCGAAACGATCGAGACCAATGTCCTGGGTACCCACGCGGTGTTGGCCGCGGCGCGGCGCTACCGCTGCCGTACCTTGATTGCCAGCACAAGCGAAGTCTATGGCAAAGGGGTCAAAATTCCCTTTAGCGAAGAGGATGATCTGCTCTTGGGCTCTTCCAGCCGCAGCCGTTGGTCCTATGCCACAAGCAAATTGTTGGATGAATTCCTTGGCCTGGCGGCACACACCGAACATGGGTTGCCGGTGACAATTATGCGCTTCTTTAACACCGTTGGCCCAGGACAGACCGGGCGCTATGGTATGGTGGTGCCCCGCTTTGTGCGTCAGGCGCTACGCAATGAGACGATTACCGTCTATGGCGATGGGGAGCAGAGCCGCTGTTTCTGTCATGTCGCGGATACGGTGCGCGCCATCCAATTGTTGCTTGACGCCCCCGAAAGGACGAGTGGTCAGATTTATAACATTGGTAGTGGTGAAGAAGTGACCATTAACCAACTGGCTCAAACCGTGATAGCGCGCACAGATACGGTTTCGACGATCCAGTATATTCCTTATAGCGATGCTTATGCCCCTGGGTTTGAAGATATGCGTCGGCGAGTGCCCGATACGACCAAATTGCACAATACAACGAATTGGCAGCCCCACCACACGTTGACGCAAATTCTGGATGACGTTGTTGCTTTTGAACAACAACAGCTCTCCCACCCGTCACGTTAATAGATAAAATCCTTAAAAGTCATATTACTGATCCGCGAAACTGTTGAAAATAATCAAGGAGCTCACTTGCATGCGTAACCGTTTTCTCTATTTACGAATTTTGCTAACCGTGGTAATTTGTGGCGGCATGTTACTGCCGTCACTACCGCTATTGGCACAGGACGATAACCCTTTTCCACCCGCCCAAATTGTCAATGATGAAGGTGGACCGGTTGCGGTTCATGGGGAAGTGACCTACACCAACTCCTTCTTTACGACGGGTGTGGCCGCGCCAATGGTCATCCTTGAAGATGAGGCCGGCTTTGTTGACCGCAACGAGCACTTTATTCTGCCACCGGAATCGCAGACCCTGGGGCAGATTACCAGCGATTTCTACACCTCCCCCTTCTCCTATACCGTCGCCTTGCCAATTGAACCACAGGCAACCCTGCGCGATGTGGACAACAATGGTGCAGAAGATACCGGTGTCATGGTCTATGCCGTTGCTTACTGGACCAACACTTTTGGCGATCCCTTCCTCGAAGAGCGCGATCTCTATGGCGGTGGTTGGTCGACAGCCTATGCATCCACCCGGGTCAGCGAAGATGTTTCGACCAAACGCGAAATTGTCGGTGGCATCTTCCTCGTCTATGCGCCGGATGATCAGCAGGGCTTCCCCAATGGCTTTGGTGAGGATGGCCTGCTCTTTACGGAGGACGATCCGATCGTGGGCTTGCCGCAAGGCTACACGGTTGTCAACATGGATACTGATCCCTTTACCTTTGACCGCTCTGCCGAACCCAGGATTGATCTGATTGAGCCTGAGGGCTCAGCGCTCTCTGATTTTTCGGGAATGAGCTACAGCGAAGCCTTCGATGCCATGATCGAAAAGATGCGCAACGAATATGCGTTCACTGACTATAAGCATATTGATTGGGATGCCAAGATTGCGGAATTCCGACCTCGCTTTGTCGAAGCCGAAACGACGAATGATGCCAAAGCCTATCGTCAAGCGTTGAGCGACTTTGCCTGGTCGATTCCCGATGGACACATAAGCGGCCCATTTTTAGGCGAAGAATTCCAATTTGCCACCGGTGGTGGCTTGGGTATCGCCGCGCGTGAGTTGGATGATGGACGCACCATTGTCAACTTCGTCTTGGCTGATAGCCCTGCGGCAGAGGCCGGCATCGAACTGGGCACAGAGATCGTCTCAATCAACGGCGTGCCGATTGCCGATGCGATCTCCAATGCGGTGGCGTGGTCGGCACCCTTTAGCACTGAACATTTTAAGCGGCTGCAACAGATGCGCTATGTCACCCGTTTCCCTGTGGGCGAAGAGGTGGAAGTAACCTTTATCAATGCGGATGGGGAGGAAGAGAGTGTGACGCTAGAAGCAGTCCCAGAGCGCGAGAGCTTCTCTTTCTCTTCATTCAACACGGGCTTGACTGGCTTTGAACTGCCAGTGGAATATCGTCTGCTTGACAGTGGCTACGGCTATGTCAAGATCTACTCGTTTGCCGACAATGATCTGCTCAGTATTCAGGTTTGGGAACGGATGATCCGTGCCCTTAACCAGAATGGTGTGCCGGGTCTAATTATTGACATGCGCCAGAATGGTGGTGGCAGCGGGTTCTTGGCGGATCAAATGGCCGCCTACTTCTTTGACGAACCGCTGGAATTGGGCAGTACGGGGTACTACAACAAGGAGACCGGCGAATTCTACTTTGATGAACGGGGCATCGATCGCTATTATCTGCCTGCCGAAGATCTCCGCTATCATGGCGATATTGCTGTCCTGATTGGCCCAAATTGTAACAGCGCCTGCGAATTCTTCTCCTATGATATGACGATTAAGGAGCGCGCGGCGATTGTCGGCCAATATCCCACCGCAGGGCTGGGCGGCAGTGTCGAAGATTTCTTGATGCCCGAAAATGAACTCTTTCGCTTTACGATTGGCCGTGCTGTCGATATGAATGGCGAGATTCACATTGAAGGCAAAGGGGTGCCGCCAACCGTCGATGTGCCGGTGGATGAGGAGACGCTCTTTAGCAAAGGGGATCCGATCCTCGATGCTGCCGTGACCTATCTGGATGATGAGACCAATGTAGAAACAATCGATGGCGGAGAGATCGCGATCGGCGACGAAATCAGCGACACCATTGCCGCCAAGACCCGTGTACACTATTCGCTCGATGTGAAAAGTGGCGACAAAATCAACATCTATCTTGGCGATGACGCTGGCGAATTAGATACCATCCTCAGCGTGTTAGACCCTGGTGGAAATACGCTGCTGGCCAATGATGATGCGCCTGGCGAAGATGGCACCGAAGGGGATACTGTCAACTCGGCCATTCTTGACCTGGAAATTCCCGTCGATCTCACGCTCACGCTGGAAGTTGCCACCGCCGGCGATGACGGCGAAGGGCCGTACACGCTGCACGTGGAAAAGGTAGAAGAGTAGAGGCGATAGGGGAGTAACTGGAAGGCTAAGTAAATAAACAATGAGCGTAGGCTAAACCTGCCGAAGCCGCTTCGGCTTCGGCAGGCTTAGCCTACGCTCTTTCTCTACCCCATCGGTATCACCAAGTCGTACGGAAAGTCGGTGAGATTGACCAACTCACCGGCTTCGGTAAAGGCGACAGTATCTTCAATGCGCACGCCAAGCTTGCGGTCGGGGTAGTAGAGTCCAGGCTCGACGCTGACGACGTGACCGGGCTGTAGTAGTGTATCATTGCCGGCGGCGTGGCTCAGCCGTGGCTCTTCGTGGACATCCAGCCCCAAGCCGTGACCCAAGCTGTGGACATAGCCCTCGTGAGTGCCTGGTTGGGTGCGGACGGTGGGGTGCCCCTTGGCTTCAAAGTAGTCACAGACCATTGCTTGATAGTCGCGACAGGGGGTGCCCACCTTCATCGCGCCAAGGATCTGATCAAAAATCTCCTTGCACTGATCCCACACTTCCTGTACTTCCGGCGATGCGTAGCCCAGACACCAGGTGCGCGTCACATCGTGAAAGTAGCCCTTGCCAGTCATCGGGAAAAAGTCAAAGACAATCGGCTCCCCGAGCCGCAGCGGCGCGCTGTCATTGCCGCGATTGTGGGGCACCCCCGCATCACGCCCTTGGGCAAAGATGGTGTCATGATCTTCGGCCATGCCATAGTGATTGAGCCGATCATGGATAAAGTGGCGCACATCGCCGATGGTCAGTGGCGTCTTGGCATCTTTCAGCACAACGTCGTCGCGTACATGATGCTCTTGAATAAAGTCACGCGTTTCGCCCATGATTAGCGTCGTCAAGCGCCCCGCTTCGCGCATCTCGGCAATCTCCTGGTCATCCTTCGTCTCGCGGGCCACCGAGAAGAGCGATTCCTCAAATTCGCCAACCAACTCCACGCCATCGGCCACCCGTTGTAAATTGCTCAAGAGCGCAAAAGCCGCCCCCGCATCTTGCATCCCATAGACACCCAACCGTCCGCTGAGCCCTTGATCCTGCAACACCTGGGCCAGATAGTCGACTTCCGCAGCCAGACGGTCACCGTTGTGCTTATTGAGTAGCTCATAGCGGTTATATGTCTGGTCACGGTCGACCAGAGTGAGTCCTGTTGCCACCGCTGTGTCCCGCTCCATTGAGCCGTGGATCAAGGTCAGGGGTCCACCACGCCGTTTGAGGACCAGTGCCCGCTCCAAGGGTGCCCCATTGGTCAGATAGTTCATCACTTTGTTGCCCCCAGCATCGCCCATGACGAGCAGTGCATCGAGGTTGCGTTCCTGCATAATTCGATCTAAGTCGGCTTTCATATGGCTTCTCTTTCGGTAGTTAAATCTAAATCATTATGACGTCAGTCAAATTTTGATGGATTAGGATTGGCTTTTCGTCCCGTAGGGTCGGCTGAATTTAGGAACATACAACTGATGGAACTCCCCTCCTACACTCAAGTGTCCTTATGGGACGGTACGACGTTGACACGCACGACTTCTAACCTAACATTCTACCGCATAGATCCAACTCTATCCCAATGCGATCACCATTTCAACCGGCGTGATTGTCGGCTGACCAACAGATCATCCCTTCATTCCCCCGTATGATGGGGCCACTTGTGATTTTTAACGCAAAGGGATATGTGATATGAGTGTTGGAACGATTACGCCTGTGGCTGTAAATAAAGCTGTGGCTGTACCAATGTCGAGCAATGGTCAGCAGCAACCGGCCCTGATCCGGCTCGACCGCTTGAGCAAGCGTTATACCGAAGCCGGTCAAACGCGTACGGTGTTGGATGAGCTGAGCCAGGAATTCTATGAAGGTGAATTTGTCTGCCTGTTGGGCAAATCTGGCAGTGGCAAGAGCACATTGCTCAATCTGATCTCCGGCATTGACGCGCCAAGCGGCGGTGATGTGATCATCCGTGCCGGTACAAATGAGGTGCGGATTACGACCTTGAGCGAGCAAAAGCGGACCCTCTTTCGCCGTAACCACATTGGCATTGTCTTTCAATTCTTTAATTTGATTCCGACGCTGACTGTTCTGGAGAATGTGACACTGCCCTTGGAATTGGCTGGCAAAGATGACCGTGATCATGGCGTTGCGCTACTCGAACGGGTGGGCCTGGGCAACCGACTGGCAACCTATCCAGACAAACTCAGCGGCGGTGAACAACAGCGCGTGGCCATTGCGCGTGCCTTGGCCCATGATCCGCTGCTGGTGCTAGCCGATGAACCGACCGGTAATTTAGATGAAGACACCGGCGAAACTGTGCTTACCCTTTTGCTTGAGCTGACCCGCGATACCGGCAAAACGCTCTTCATGGCGACCCACGCACCGGAGGTTGCCAAACAGGCGGACCGCGTTTTGCACCTGGTTCACGGTAAACTTGATGATCGGTATTAGATAGGGTGCGTGCAGACGGGATGACAAGAAGGATACTGTTGGCCTACCTTACAAAGTGATTATGTCACTCCTGCGTAGGCAGGGGTCCACTCATCGACATGGATTCCTCGGGTGCCCCTTGGGCGCGCAGGAATGACACTCCCACAGCAGGACGTAAGGTCTTTCGTAAGACAAGCCAACAGGATCATCAAGTCATCTCTCCAGCAGTCAAATAAAAACAACTATGAAAAACCACTACTCCTTGAAAACCTACTTCCGCTTGGCCTGGCGCCATACAAGGCGACGCCCGTTGCAATCGCTCTTCTTTTTGTTGGGCGTGGCGATTGGCGTGGCAATGATCGTCGCCATCGACCTCGCCAATGGGTCGGCATCGCGCGCCTTTGCGCTGGGCACGGAGACGGTCACCGGCAAGGCGACCCACCAAATTATTGGCGGTCCCAATGGCTTGGAGGAAGCCATTTATGTGAATCTGCGCCGGGAATTGGGCTATCGCGCAAGTGCACCGGTGGTCGAAAGCTATGTCACCGCCACCGAACTCGACGCGCAGCCCATGCGCCTGTTGGGGATCGATCCCTTTGCCGAAGCACCCTTTCGCAGCTACCTTGGCGCCGGCAACCAGGCCAGTGGTCCGGCTGCCTATTTGACCCCACTCCTGGTGCAGCCCAACAGCACGCTGCTGAGCACCGCCGTGGCCGAGCGCTACGGTTTGCAGATTGGTGACGCCGTCGCTGTGCGGGTGGGGACCCAGGATCGTTCGTTGACAATCGTCGGTCTGTTGGAACCCTCGGACGATCTCAGTCGCCGTGCACTTGACGGTTTACTCATCACTGATATTGCCACGGCGCAGGAATTACTCGGCCGCGTGGGGCGACTCGATCGCATTGATCTGCTCATCCCGGCGGGGGCTGCGGGAATCGCGGCATTGGACGCGATTGCCGCAATCCTACCGCCGAGTGCGCGCATTGAAACGACCGCGGCGCGTAGCGGCACCGTCAGCGAGATGACCGACGCCTTTAGTCTCAACCTGACCGCGCTCAGTCTGTTGGCGCTCGTCGTCGGCATGTTTCTGATCTATAACACCGTCACCTTTAGCGTGGTACAGCGACGACCGGTCCTTGGCACTTTGCGCGCTTTAGGTATGACGCGGCGCGAGATCTATGGTCTGATCCTGCTGGAGGCCGGCGTGCTCGGTACGCTTGGCACGCTATTGGGGTTGGGATTAGGGGTTATCTTGGGGCGTGGCGCCGTGCAATTGGTCACCCAGACCGTCAACGATCTCTTCTTTGTCGTTGCCGTGCGCGAGATCGATATTCCGCTTTTTACCCTCGTCAAAGGGGGCGTCATTGGCATTTTGGCCGCGCTGCTCGGTGCGGCGATCCCGGCGTTGGAGGCGACCAGTGTTGAGCCGGCGGGCGCGCTCAAACGGAGCAACATTGAAGATCGCACGCGCCAGGCGCTGCCTTGGGTTAGTGGAGGGGCGGTGCTCTTGTTGCTGATCGGCCTGGCGCTCTTGATCCCTGAATTCAATTTGGTGGTCGCCTTTGCCGGTCTCTTTGCCGTCATCCTGGGCGGCGCGCTACTGGCACCAATCCTGACCCTCTGGTTGATGGTCGGCGTACAGCGGATAACCACCCCACCCCAGCCCTCCCCCCCTTCGACAAGCTCAGGGAGCGTGGGCGGGAGTCGCGACGCCAAGACCGCGACAGTTGTCCCTCCCGCAATCTGGAGGAGGCTAGGAGGGGGTATTCACCTTGGTGTCATCAGTCGGATGGCCCCGCGCACAATTACGCGTGCGCTCAGCCGCACTGGGGTAGCCGTCGCCGCGTTGATGGTTGCGGTCAGCGTGATCATTGGTGTCGGCGTCATGATCGGCAGCTTCCGCACGACGGTCGAGGCGTGGCTGGGCGATGTGCTACAGGCGGACATTTTTATCTCGCCGCCATCGCTAAGCAGCAATCAAATTTCGACAGCGTTAGACCCATCGATTGTGGCTCGCCTGGAGCATTTCCCTGGTATTATCCAAACAGCGACCAATCGTAGTGTCGATGGGGTGGCCTATCTGGCGGGTGCGCCGGCGACTAGCGTGCCCGCCGGCGGTGCGCCGACCAATTCGGTTGTTGCGCAGAGCACGCCCATCCGCATCGTTGCGCTCAGCGCCGACCTAGCCGGGGCTGAGCGCAACTATCGCGCCGCGATTGGTGATTGGCAGACAACATGGGCCGCGGTGGAAGAAGGCGGTATCCTAATCAACGAACCGATGGCCAACCGCTTTGACTTACATGTCGGTGACCAGTTGACCTTACAGACCGACCGGGGGGTCCATACCTTTTTGATTGTTGGGATCTCGGTCGATTTTGATGTGCGCGCCGTTGTCTTTTTCTACGATCCGATCTATCGCCAATATTGGGATGATGCCGGGCTCTCCGCGGTGGCGCTCTTTGTGGCACCGGGGGTGAATGTGGAGGAGAAGGTGAGCGAGATCCGTGCGGCCTTTGCCGGCGAGCAGGAGTTGTTGGTGCGCTCCAACCGGGGCACGCGCCAGAACGCGTTGGAGGTCTTTGACCGCACCTTTGCGATAACCGTGGCGCTGCAACTGCTCGCCACCCTCGTCGCCTTTATCGGCATCTTTAGCACCTTGATGAGCCTGCAACTGGAACGCAGCCGCGAGATCGGCGTGCTGCGCGCCACCGGTATGACCCGCCAACAGCTCTGGCGGCTCTCGCTGCTAGAGACGGGCCTAATTGGCTCCAGCGCCGGCTTACTGGCCATGCCGATGGGCTTGGCACTGGCGATCATTCTCATCTACATCATCAATCTGCGCTCTTTTGGCTGGAGTTTACAGATGCAGCTAAAGCCGGAATATTTCTTGCAGGCGTTCCTGGTAGCGTTGGGCGCGGCGCTCTTGGCGGGGCTCTACCCGGCGTGGCGCATGGGGCAGATGCAGCCGGCGGAGGCGGTGCGGTCGGAGTGAGATACGCTTCAAAAAGTGCAGGTCGCTAAACGACCTGCACTTTTTGAAGCGTACTACTCCATCAACATCTGCTCCAACTGATCTGCGACCTGGGCGGCGGCTGGGGCGTCGGTGCGGTTGAGGCGGATCTGGTTGGCGACACGGCGCACCAACGACGGGTTCACCTCTGCCAGGCCGTTGGTCATGGCAAACCAGAGGCGGCAGAGTTGCGGGTCCTCGTGCGAGGCGGCGCGGATCGCGATCTCGGCGGGCGTCGTGGCGTTGAGGCTGGGGTTGCCGGCATTCATGCCCAACTCGCGCCAGGCGTTGACCCAATAGTAGGAGAGCATCGGGTTGATCAGCCCACGCATCCGGCTCCACAGCGGATCATCTTCCTGTACCAAATAAAAGAAGGAGAGATAGTAGGGGCGCGAGTGCGCATAGTCCCGATGGATCTGCGAAAGCTCGCCCGCCTTGACCGAGGCGTAAGAAGCCATGTACCAGCGCAACTCTTCCAGGCTGGCCCCCGGCTCGCCTGCTTCGACCGCTTCCCACTGCACGCGGCAGGCAAAGAGATAGCTGCGCGCCGAGGCGGCAAAATCTTGCGAGCGCTGTAACATCGCCGTCTTGGCTAGCGCCCTTGCCTTGTCGACGGTACGTGGCATCGTGTCCGGCAGTTGCACCTGTTCAATATCATAACAGACCGGTTGCAGCGCCGGTTCGGTAGCAAAGGGGATGACATGGTGGCCGGGCAGACCATAGCGATCATCTTGCTTGAGGATCAGATCGCGCTCCTCCAGATCGTCGAGCAGACTCTGCACATAGTCGGTCTGATCGGGGTCGTTGAGCAGAATAGCGGCCAATTCGGATTTGTCGATCTCCAGCCCAGCATTGATCACCGCATAGACAAAACCCGCCTCGGCGCGGTGGACAAAGGTCGCCTCGCTGTCGATCTCTTCCGCCAGCCAGACCGGCACATGGACGGAAGCGACCTGCCCCTGATAGTCAAAGGTCCGTTGGCGGAAACCCATCTGCCAGACCTGACGCAACATCGTCTTGCTGCGGATCAGCCCCTGTGCTTCATAGCGATTGCAGAGCTGTTCGAGCAATTCGTCGGTGGTCCGTTCGCCGGGGTGCTCACTCAATTCGCGGTAGATGTCACGCAATACATCGCGCCGTGTGCTCAGATCAACTACGGTCATTTTGAGCCGGTTGAAGATCTGTTTATATTGCAGACGCAACGGTGGCTTGGCGCTCATCAGATCGGCATCAAAGGAGAAGCTCTGTTGCAATTCGCCGCGGCTGCCCATTTCATCTTGCCAAAGGCGCATCTCATTGTTGTCATTGGGCAGGACAAAATCTTTGGGGGCCACATAGAGTTGCAGATCGCGCATGAAGAGTTGGAGCAGATCATTGTTATTCTCTAACCAGCTCTTGAACTGCGCATAGCCAAAATTTGTTTCATTGAAGGCGGGGTCGAGCATCAACATGCTCTGCTTGAGATTGGTGGCGAGGACGGGCAGTTCACCTCGTTGACCGTGCGTGCGCAAGACTTTGATCAATAGACTGCGCGCCGCCTCATTGTCGGCACGCATTGACTGATCGGCTAATTCGTCGATCTCGTGGTAATCAGCGAGCACTGCTTCCAGATAGATAAACTCATCGCAGGCACGGCTAAGCAGGGGATGGGTGACGGCACGCGGCCCAATGCCCAGGGTATAGCGCCCATATTCGCGCAATTTATTCACCAAAGGCCCAAAATCGCTATCGCCGGAGACGATGGCAAAGGTTTGCACTTGCGAACGGGTGATCGCCGTCTCCATCGCGTCGAGTGCCATGCGAATGTCGGCGCGATTTTTGCCGGCGCGTACGCTGTAGATCTGGATCAGATCAATCGAATTATTCATCAGCTCTTCGCGATAGCGAGAAAAGCGGCTCCAATCGCCATAGCACCGTTTAATCACCACCGGCCCGCGACTTTGGAGATACTCCATGAGGGGGGTTAATTCAAAATCGAGAAATTCCTGTTCGGCCCATAAAGCCACATTTTCAAAATCGATAA
The DNA here is from genome assembly GCA_034432375.1 of Caldilineaceae bacterium. Taxonomy (GTDB): domain Bacteria; phylum Chloroflexota; class Anaerolineae; order Caldilineales; family Caldilineaceae; genus JAHBVH01. Next base: position 15,933 of record DAOUCA010000239.1, on the reverse strand, counting down.
AGACAGCAATTTGGTTACTCATACGAATTCATTCACCATAGTATAGTAAAGGATTTATAAACAGTATCAATTTGTGGATCCTATGGTCATATCTTCTATAGCCCTGCCCTTCTGAAGGGGTGAAGGAAGGGGTGAAGGAATGGGCGGAGAGAAGATAGATAGACCATTTTCGACGGTCTTCGCAAAAGCAATAGACCAAAGGTCGTAAAACGACCATAAACTTTGAGACGATAGAGTTGTAAAGGTGCGTTGATCTTTACGCAGATATACCGAGAATTATACCGAGAATGAAGTTCTAGAGAGAATTGCCGTAACAGCATCTACCCATTCTTATTTAACTTATTCTCACTCAACTTATTCTCACTCAACTTATTCTCAGTGGGCTGCGTAACTCTTGTACAATCGGTTTAGTATATCATAGTTGTGGCGAATCGAGAGATTTAAACTCGAGCCAAGTTTAAATTGGCGAGTTGCAGTCGTTGTCCTGGAATTGTATTGGGACTTGCCATAGTACTTATCAAAAATTCAAACACTTTGCTAATACAAACTATACGCCAAACTTATGTCCCAGGATTACAATAGAACTATCTGTAGAAAGACGGTAAGCAGTATGGCAGCAGTAGTTAGCAGGCCGTCACATCTTGAAATATTTGCAGGCTCACTTGTCAAGAACAGCTGATAAAGTACGACTGATTTTATAGGTTTGTTTTGCTGGGTGAGCTACTTTGGAGGAAATTAGATTAAAATGGGTAAGATTATTGGAATTGACTTAGGTACAACAAACAGTGTTGTCGCTGTGATGGAAGGTGGCAATCCCACGGTAATTGCCAACGCAGAAGGCAATCGTACGACCCCATCCGTCGTCGCCTTTTCCAAGAGTGGTGAACGATTGGTTGGTGTTACCGCCAAACGGCAGGCCGTAGTAAATCCAGAAAACACAGTTTATTCGGTAAAGCGTCTCATGGGCCGTCGCGTCGACGATGCCGAGACAGAAAAGACGAAGGGGATGGTTTCGTACACCATCACCGAGGGCCCCAATCATGATGCCCGTGTGTCGATACCGGTGAAGAATCGTTCGTATACACCACAAGAGATTAGCGCCATGGTGCTTGGGAAGCTTAAGCGCGATGCCGAGGCTTATTTGGGCGAAGAGGTTAAGCAGGCCGTGATTACGGTGCCGGCTTATTTCAACGATAGTCAGCGGCAGGCGACCAAGGATGCCGGTCAAATTGCCGGTCTGGAAGTGTTGCGAATTATCAACGAGCCGACCGCAGCCGCGGTGGCTTATGGACTTGACAAGAAGACCGATGAAACGATTCTCGTCTTTGACCTTGGTGGTGGTACCTTTGATGTCTCTGTCCTCGAAGTGGGCGACGGTGTCATCGAAGTGAAGTCGACCAATGGGGACACCCACCTCGGTGGTGATGACTGGGATGAGCGCATCGTGCGTTGGTTGATCGATGAGTTCAAGAAGGAGCAAGGTATTGATCTGAGCCAGGATCGCCAGGCATTACAGCGTCTGCGTGAAGCGGCGGAGAAGGCAAAGATTGAACTCTCTTCGACACCACAAAGTGAGATCAACCTGCCCTTTATTACGGCGGATAGCTCAGGGCCCAAACATCTAGCCTTGACGCTCACTCGTAGCAAATTTGAGCAGCTAACTGCTGATCTGGTGGAACGCTGCAAGCAACCTTTCCACAGCGCCCTGCGCGATGCTGGCCTGAGTGCCGACAAGCTGGATGAGGTAGTCATGGTCGGTGGTTCCACGCGTATGCCGATGGTACAGGATCTGGTGCGCAAACTGACCAACAAGGAACCACATAAGGGTGTAAATCCCGATGAGGTGGTTGCCGTGGGTGCTGCCATTCAGGGTGGCGTGCTCGGTGGGGAAGTGAGCGATCTGTTGCTGCTCGACGTCACACCGTTGAGCTTGGGCTTGGAAACGTTGGGTGGCGTGATGACAACCTTGATCCCACGCAATACCACGATTCCGACCAAGAAGAGCGAAGTCTTTAGCACAGCTGCGGATAATCAAAGTGCAGTAGATATTCACATCTTGCAGGGTGAACGGCAGATGGCGAACGATAACAAAACGCTCGGCAACTTCCGTCTCGATGGGATTCCTGCGGCGCCCCGTGGCGTGCCGCAAGTTGAAGTGACCTTTGACATCGATGCCAATGGCATTTTGAGCGTACATGCCAAGGATAAGGCGACCAATAAGGAACAGAGTATCAAGATTACAGCGTCAACCAATCTGTCAAAAGATGAAGTTGATCGCTTGGTGAATGAGGCCAAAAGCAACGAGGGCGATGACCGCAAGCGCCGCGACTTGGTCGAGGCCCGCAACAATGCCGATAACCTGATCTATGTGACTGAAAAGACCCTAAATGAATTAGGGGACAAGGTGCCGGGCACCGAGCGTGGCCAGATCACTGAAACGATTGAAGAACTCAAGGCTGTCAAAGATAGCGACGATATCGAGCGCATCCGCAGCCTGACCGAGAAATTGCAACAGGCCAGCCATGCGTTGACGCAGCAGATGTACCAACAGGCTGCTGAAGGTGCGACCAATGGTACTGGGCCAGCCACCGGCGGTGCCGCCGAGGGCGGGGAAGATGATGTCGTTGAAGGTGAATTCCGTCAGGTCTAACCAATCCACCGTGCATCTATTGCAACAGTGGTGAGTTGAGAACAAACGGTAACCGTTAATCAATTGTATAGTTGAGGTTGAACGCGTTGCTTAACATGCCGTGATTCAACCTCAACTATCGGTTGTGTCTAGCTGGATTAACCGTTGACAAAGGCGGTACGGGCGGGGCTTTAAGCTCCGCCTCTTTGTTAGAACAGGGCTTATACAACGCCTGGCAGTCAACGCCAAGAGCGGTTGTCTATCAGCAGATATCTGGATTTGGATACAACTTGTGTCGCTATTCACTATAGTGTGCAGCGATTCAGCGTAGAGGAAATGAGTATATGGCAAATCCATATCATCCTCTAGACCCGCGACGCAATCAACGCAGTCCGCGGTCGGCACCCTCGCCTTATGGCGAACACTCGATGCCGACACTGGAGGATTACGAAAAGTTGGTGCTGGCCTATCAGGATTTACAAAATTGGTTTGAAGTACAAAGCCGACAGATTGCAGAACTAACGAAACAATATCATGCCAAAGAGCAAGAGGTGCAGGTTCGTGATGAGGTGCTCAAACGGCAGAGTGAAGATATAAAGAAGATCGATTCTGAACTGATGTGGACCAAGGCGATGTTGCAGCAAGTGGAAGCTGCGGCAAAGCAAGCAGAGAGTACCCCGCAAGAAAAAGAGGCAGATAGCTGGCAGGAGCGTTATCAGCAATTGCAGGCGGAGGTGGAAAGTTTGCGGAAGCGCTGGGAGCAGCGTTTTAATCAATCGGTCACCGAAGCACGGCACCAAATTCTGTTGGATATGTTGCCATTGGCGGACCACTTGGATCTTGCTTTGCAACATGCTGCAACCACTGGGGATGAGCTTCAGCACTCCTTTATCAGTAGCATTGAGTCGACGCAGCGTGCCTTTATGGATACATTGCGGCGCTATGGGGTTGAGCGTATGGAGGCATTGGGGCAGCTGTTTGATCCCACTCGCCATGAGGCCATTGGTCAAGTTGCGCTTGCTGACGTTCCGGCCAATCATATTGCTCAAGTGGTCCAAGCTGGCTATCTTGAAGGAGAAAATCTGCTGCGACCTGCTCGAGTTGTCGTCAGCGCTGGTAATGAAGTTGCCGCATAAAGTACAGACGATGATGCGCAGCTTGTAAAGCGCAAACGTGTGATTAACGAAAGTACCCCGCCGGTCGGGGAAGAGTGAAATGTTATGGAATATAAGGATTATTATCAGATTCTAGGGGTAGCCCGCACTGCCGACGAAAAAGAGATCAAACGCTCTTTTCGCAAGTTGGCACAGCAATATCACCCCGATAAGAATCCAGGGAATGAAGAAGCGGAGCGCAAGTTCAAAGAGATCAACGAGGCCTATACGGTCCTGTCTGACGCCGACAAGCGCAGCAAATATGATCGCTTTGGTTCGCAGTGGGAGCAATATACCCGTTCCGGTGGTCGCCCTGAAGATTTTAATTGGGGTGGCATGGGGGCAGGCGGTGGCATGGGCGCAGGTGGTAACCGTGCCCGCAATCTGTCGCCGGAAGAGTTTGAGCAGATGTTTGGCGGCTCCGGCTTTTCTAGCTTCTTTGAATCGCTCTTTGGGGGTGATCTTGGTGGTATGGGCGGTGGTGGGCGTTACGCTGGCTCACCAGGACGGACAGCCGGTAACTTTGATCCCTATGCGCGGACCAAGGCGCGCCGGCAAGAAGTATCGATCTCTGTGACATTGGAAGAGGCATTTCAGGGCACAACCCGCACCTTAGAGAGCAGCGATGGTACACGCATTCAGGCGACAATTCCGCGTGGTGTGCGGACCGGCTCCAAAGTGCGCATGAAAGGGGCCGTGGGCCAGGGGGATGTTTTACTCAACGTCGAGGTCTTGCCCAATGCAACCTTTAAGCGCGATGAAGATACGTTGCGTGTCACTGTGCCGGTTGATCTCTATACCGCTATTCTGGGAGGCGAAGTGCAGATCCCTACCTTAGAGCGACCAGTAGTATTGACGATTCCTGCCGGCACGCAGAATGGGCGTAGCTTCCGCCTGCGGGGGTTGGGTATGCCCAATCTGAAACAGCCCGACCAAAGAGGTGATTTGCTCGCTGAAGTGGCGGTCGAATTACCCAAAAAGCTGAGCGACGAAGAGCGCACCCTCTTTGAGCAGTTGCGCAAACTCCAAGTAAAGTAAAAAGTTGGGGCGAAGAGCAGGGTTTGTCAACCCAATCTTCTACCCCAACTCTTAAAAGCTTCTCTGTCTCCCCTGCAAAACCGAGCTTTTTGCGAAGTATTCGTCATTTACAGAGCAAGGTGGCCGAAAGACTTACTTTTTGGCTTGCTATAAAGCGTTCTTCTACGCTTCCTGCAACATCTCCTGCAAGCGCTGACGGGCCGCATTGGGGTCGGCCTTGCCTTTGGTCGCACGCATTACCAGCCCCATAAAGAAGCCAAAGAGCTTCTCCTCACCCCCGCGATAGCGCGCCAATTCTTCGGGATTTCCATTTAGAATCTTCTGGATCTCTTCATCAATGAGCGATATATCGCTTACCATCGCCAGCCCTTCGCGCTCGATGATCGCCTTTGGCTCATCGCCACTCTGATACATAGCCTCCAGGACGCGTTTGCCAGTATTGGGGTTCACGACCTTTTCATCCACCAGCGTCAATAGCGCGGCTAGCTGTGTCGGTGCTACTTTGATCTGCGCAATCTGCCGCAGATCCTGGCCATCGCCATCGGCATATAAAAGGCGGAAGAGTTCGCCGGTCATCCAATTTGCCATGCGCTGGGGACGGCCTTCCTGGGTGCCATAGGCGGCAACGGCTGCTTCAAAGAAGTGGGCAACCAGGCTTTCCGCGGCTAGCGTTTCGGCTTCGATGGGGCGCAGATGCCACTCCTGCACATAGCGCACCCGTTTTACCGCCGGTAATTCGGGTAAGGTCGCCGCGATCTCCGCAACTTCTGCTCTGCTCACTTCAACCGGTGGCAGATCCGGTTCGGGGAAATAGCGGTAATCATGGGCACTCTCTTTGCTGCGCTGTAGGACCGTGCATTGCCGCTGATCGTCCCAACCCATATTGACTTGCTCGACGGTGCCGCCACTCTCCAAAAGCTCGATCTGGCGCGCCATCTCATAGGCGATGGCATTGCGGACCGCGCGCAAGCTATTTAAATTTTTGACCTCGACCTTGGTGCCATATTCGCCGCGTGCCTTCTGTTCCGCTGTGCGAACGCTAATATTCGGCTCACAGCGCAGGGCACCCTTTTCCATATCGCCACTATTCACCCCAAGGTAGCGCAGGATCGCCCGCAACTCAGTCAGGTAGGCATAGGCTTCCTCTGGGCTGTGGATATCCGCCTCGCTGACAATCTCCATGAGCGGTGCGCCGGCGCGATTTAGATCAATTAGGGAATAATGGCCGGAATGAACCGAACGACCAGTGTCTTCCTCCAGGTGAACACGCCGGATGCGAATCGTGCGCTTGCTGCCATCTTCCAACTCAACCGCAAGCTGGCCATTTTCACATTGGGGAAACTCATATTGTGAGATCTGGTAGCCCTTGGGCAGGTCCGGATAGGTGTAATTTTTACGGGCAAAGACTGCACGTTCTGCGATCGTACAGCCGAGGGCCAGCCCGGTCTTCACCGTTGCCTGCACCGCTGCCGCATTGATCACCGGCAGCACACCGGGCATGCCCAAACAAATCGGGCAGACGCGTGTGTTGGGTGGGGCTCCGGCATAGTCAGTCGCACAGCGACAGAACATCTTGGAGCGGCTTTGTACTTGCGCGTGGACTTCCATCCCAACGACCAATTCGTAGTCGGTGACATGAGAAGCGATTTCGGTAGAGACAGGTGTGGATTTGGTTACGGTTGCCATGGCCTTATACGATCTGATGCTTGCGAAAAAACAGTGAATATCTTCACCGATTATGTATGATTCAGCGCAGATTGGCAAATGATCTACCAACTGGGAGGTCTCTTGCAGAGTTGAAGGTGGTTTGCCCTGAAAATGGGGCTCACGAACTGTTGTCTTGAGAAAGGGTCGCTTCTTGAACAGTATCCAACAACTTCTGCGGATAGTATCACTTCGTCCGTGTATTCTATTTGTACTGGGCGTGCTGCTGTTGGCTGGTTGCGCAATGACTGGGGTCGAGGCAATACGCATGCCCTCTGCTACTGGCACCAAGGGTGGCGGCGATTTGTCAAGCGCTGTGGCACCTGCCTCCATGAATATCGAGTTCCAGCCGGAGGCTATCGCCTTGTCGACCGAAGTAGTTGTCGACGGGTTGACGACACCCGTCTTCATGACACATGCTGCCGATGGCAGTGGCGATCTCTATCTGCTGGAAAAGGCGGGCACCATCCGTGTGATCCGCGCCGGTGTACTGCTGCCGGTGCCTTTTCTCGATATCAGCGATCGTGTCACATCAAGTGGGAATGAGCAAGGGCTGCTGGGGCTGGCCTTTGCGCCAAACTATGCGGACAGTGGCTATTTCTTTGTCAATTACAGCGCTGCCAACAGCGGCGGTGATACGGTCGTGGCCCGCTTTACACGGCTACCGGAGAGCGCAACCCCAACCGCTGATCCCACCAGTGAGTTTGTGGTTCTACAGGTAGATCAGCCGGCAAGCAACCACAACGGGGGAATGGTTGCCTTTGGTCCCGATGGCTATCTCTATATTGGTATGGGTGATGGCGGCGGCTCCGGTGACCGCTATGGCAACGGTCAGAATCCCGCTACGTTGCTGGGCAAACTGCTGCGCCTCGATGTGACAACGGATCCAACAGTGCCCTACACCATCCCCGTGGATAATCCTTGGGTGGGTGTGGATTGGAACGGTAGCGATGTGCGCGACGAGATCTGGGCGGTCGGCTTGCGCAACCCCTGGCGCTACAGCTTTGACCGCACCACCGGCGACCTCTGGATCGGCGATGTGGGGCAGAATCAATACGAAGAAGTCGATTTCGCGTCCGCCGGCAGCGCTGGTGGCCAAAATTATGGCTGGCCAATCATGGAGGCAGCCCACTGTTACGGCAGCAGCGAATGCGACAAGAATGGCCTGATACCACCTGTGGCCGAGTATAGCCACAGCGGTCACTGTTCGATCACCGGTGGCTACGTCTATCGCGGCGCGGCCTACCCAGCGTTGACGGGCGTTTACCTCTATGCGGATTACTGTAGCGGCACCATTTGGGCGGCCTGGCCTCAAGCTGGCTCATGGCAGACGGCTGAATTGCTCGATAGCGATATAACGATTAGCTCTTTTGGCGAGGACGAAGCTGGCGAACTCTACTTGACCGATATGGGCGGCGGACGCTTGCTGCGGTTGGTTACCGAATAAGTACTGGGTAAAGTAAGTCTTTAGGCATTGTCACCCCTGCGCAGGCAGGGGTCCACTGGCCTGGTTTCCTGCCTGCGCAGGAACGACAAAATACCTGATTACTTACACTAGAGGCAACCGCCTGGGGCGCGAAGGGGCAGCTTTTCTTCGTGAAAGTTCGCACGCGAGGGGTACCCACTTCGTAGATCATTTAAATTTTGGCATGGCCTAACGCACTCTTCGATACGCGGATTACTCGAGCCACTCTTCTTGTTCCCCAACGACTTTGAACTGACGACGTGGCCGTTGTTGCTGAGGCCATCCTGCCGCTTCAATGCTATCCTGGCGCACCGTGTATCTGCCATCGAAGAGTTGGTTCGCGTAGCCATGCTCCCGCTGTTGCCCAACCCCAGGCTGGCCAGTACCGTTGAGAATAATGACGGGCGGTTGATTTGGCCCGCCATAAGGTGGATAGCTCCCTTGTTGATAGCTCACCGCATGCTCGGCCACGCCGCGGCTGGGATGGCCGCGGTCGGGGCGACGGCGATCCGATGCCAACACCAAGAGCGCGGCGGGAATGCCAGCCAACACGCCAAAAAAGATCCCCACAGCCATGCTAATCGCATCGCTGCTTAGCGTATTCCCAATGCGCCACCCCGCGCTGCCGACAAAGACCAGTATGATTAAGATGAGTACTCGTTTCATCGATCCTCCTTTATTCTATCCAGGGCCAATGCAAAACCCCTTCGTGTGTCTTCGTGTCGCTTCGTGGATCGTTTTTCTATGCACTTCTTGCCTTTCATTTATTCGTTCTTCTGATGGCGTTGGGTAACGGCCTGGAGATCCTCACTGCCAAGCCATGCGGCTTGAAAGCGCTGGACTTCCCCTTTGGCGACTAGCATAAAATCCCCTTTGCCTTCGAGCTTTTCCGCCCCACTATCGGTGATGCCGGTGGCATAACGCGCCTCCTCTTTGCTGGCAACAGCACCGACCAGGCGCACCGGGAAATTGGCCTTCATGGCCCCACCAATCAGCGCCGCGGTGGGTTTCTGTGTACAGGCAATAATGTGAATCCCTGCCTGACGACCCCGTTGTGCAAGACGTGTCATCACCTGTTCAATCGCCGTGCCACCCGTTTGCAACAGATCGGCCAGTTCATCGACGGCGAGGATCAGTGTGGGCGTGCTGATGCCCTTGCGGTCGCGCCGCTCCATCTCACGCACCAACTCCTGCATTCCCAAAAGCGCACGCTGACTTTCCTGTACAATCTCCCCTTGTACGTGGGGCAACCCGTGCAGTGGTGCAAAACCGCGCCCCTTTGGGTCGACAAGAAAGATGCGCAACGCCGATGGCGGGTTGAAGTAAGCGAGCGAAGCGAGCAGCGTGCGCGCCAACGCGGTTTTGCCGCTGCCGGTGGTCCCCGCAATTAACGTGTGGACAACATCCGGCGCGCTCAAACGGAGCAGCAGCGGTACTCCGGCGCTGTCCACCCCAAGTACTGTTGTATCGGGCCCCACCTCCTGTAAGCTCTGGCAGAGAGGCAGCAGACGAATCGGCGCGGCCTTGGCGCGCGGCACCTCGATGTGAAAGGCTCCTTGATGGCGATAGATGCGTACCGTGCGGCAGCCCAAGGCCAGCGCCACCTCTTCGGAGAGATTGGTCATCCGTTTCACCTTGACCTCGCGTGCCGCCACGAACTGATATTGCACAAAGCGCGGCGTCACTGTGCCGCCGGTCACATAGCCGGGGACGCGGTGTTGCGCGAGGATCGCTTCTAGATGGTTGGCCTGGCGTTCAAGCAGCCGGCGGGTTGGTTTGGATGCCATAGTGTTATATCGAAAGGATTTATGCAACCGTAGCCTGAGCCTGCGATGTCCTGAGCGACGCCGAAGGGTCGAAGGCGGAGGTGGCCTGCCAATAAAAAAGCCTGGTGCCTGGAAAGGGAGACATCCTTGGGATGTCCCTTCCAAGCAAAACCAGGCCTTCTCAAAATGGCTCGCGGCAGTCTAAAGGATAGTCAACGAACCCGGTGCTCTGTGGTTGATTGTATCAGAACATTTGTTCTGTTGTCAAGGGGAAGTTTAAAACCCGTGGGAACTTTCATGGGGTAAATGGCTATTCTTCCACCGCGCCCAACGCCTTTAGGGCCGCCTTTTGCGCTTCACTGATGCCCGTGACCCCCCTGATCTTCATGCCGTCGTAGGGGCCTTTGGCGTAAAATGTTTCCAGACACGCACCGCTCTCTACCTCCCAACATTTGACGACACCATCAAAGCTACCGCTGACAATGCGCTGGCCATCGGGCTGAAAGAGCACAGAAACAACGCGACTTTGATGGCCGCTACAGATCTGCCGCACCTCGCCCGTTTGCACATCCCACACCATGACCTGATGATCGCCACTGGCACTGGCCAGCAGTTTACCGTCGGGGCTAAAGGCCAGCGCATAGATCGTGCCATGATGATTACAGAGCAGCGACGATAGTTCACCGGTCGCAACGGACCACAGGCAGATCGTATGGTCGATTCGTCCGCCGGCTAACCGCGCGCCATCGGGACTAAAGGCCAGCGAAACCGTATCCTTCGTTTGTTCGGTAAGGCGATGAATGGCTTCACCGCTTGCCACGTGCCAGAGGTAGATGCCGGCGTCGCTTGTCCCGGCGAGCAAGCGATCGTCAGGGCTAAACGCCAAGCTTGAAACTCGTTGGGCTGGACACGCAATCAGCCGATACAAGGGCGCAATCGGCACCGCGGCGTCGGGCGCTGGGTTTGCTGGCGGTGTGTTCCATATTCGTACCTCCCCTTCACTGGCCGAGCTTGCCACGCGCGTCCCCTCTTGGTTGATTGCTACGGCCCAGATTCGCTGGCGATGCCCCTGGCACAGCCAGCGTTGCTTGCCCCGGTGGAGATCCCAAACGTGTACAGAAAAGTCGTCACAACCGCAGACAAAGATGGGTAAGGCGGGGTGAAAGGCGGTGGCATTCACTTCTTTGCAATAACCGGGCAGCAGATGGCGGGGATAGCCGGTCGGTACATCCCAAATCCGTACCAGCCCATGATCCAACGTCGCCGCAAGTAGATCGCCCGTGCGTTGGCAGGTCAGTGCGACAACCTCTGTCCCGTAGCCGTTGAGGGTCTGCAAAAGGCGTCCCGTTTGCGCATCCCACATGCAAACGGTGCCATCATGGCTGCTGCTGGCCACGGTTGAGCCATCGGGACTAAAGACCACTGTTGTGACACAACGCTGGTGCGCATGAATCATCCGCACACAGTCCCCCTCTTCTAGATCCCATAAACGAATCATCTCGTCACCACCACTACTGGCCAACAATGTGCCCTTGGGATGAAAGACGAGCGAGCGCACCTCATCTTGGTGACCGGATAAGGTGTGGCGCAGCGCACCGGTCGCGATCTCCCAGCCACGGACGATGGTATCGACACCGCTGCACATCAGCAACGTCCCGTTGGGGTGAAAGGCCACGGCAAAGATGGGTGTCGCGAGGATTAAGCGTTGGATGACCTGCCCCGTGGTTAGATCCCACAGCAGCACGCGGCCATCATCGCCGCCACTGGCCAGCAACTTGCCGGATGGATCAAAGGCAACGCTATTGACCCGACTCTGGTGTTCGGCCAATCGCTGCACCACCCGACCACTTTCTGTATCCCACACGCGCACCGTCGGGTCATCGCTGGCACTGGCGAAGCGGCTGCTATCGGGGCTGAAGACCACGGAATTGACAAATCCTATCCGCTCCTGATCGGTCAGCCGGTACCGCAATGAACCACGCTGCCGGTCCCATACACAAATCGTTTTGTCTTCACTGCCACTGACCAACCACTGCCCATCGGGGCTAAAGGCGAGCGTATATACCAACGCGGTGTGACCGTGGTAGAGTTGAATTGCCTGCCCATCGCTGTTCTGCCAGAGGAAAACCGTACCATCTAGACTACCTCCAGCAAGATAGCACCCATCGGGGCTATAGGCAATCGACCAAATAAAGGTAAAGGGCTTCCTGAAATTGGATCCAGTTAGATCCGTGCCGACAAAATTGAGATTATAGACGGTCGCTTCGCGCAGGTAGGCTTGCCACACCGCGAGCCCCGAAAAATCATAGCCCCGTAGATCAGCGCCGAGATCGAGGAGCAAGTTGAGCAAGTTGCCGGCGGCGTAGCCTGGGTGTGCCCCTGGCTGTTGCTGTAAATGCCTCAACAGGGCTTGCAGGCGCGCCGTTACCTGCGCTCGCCCCAGATCTGCCACCAGCCGTTCTACGAGCGGCTGCAAAATCAAGCGTGCCTGGCTCTGGCGTACATACTCCTTGGCACACGCCTTGAGCAGCGCGAAACGGTTGAGGAAAGAGAAATCACCAGGGTAACTTGTTGCCAAGGTGAGCGCTTGATTCGGCTGTCGTTTATCATCCTGCCATCTGGACTGTTGCTCACCTACAATCTCTTGGTACATCTGCTCCACCAAATGATGCGTGGTGTACTCAGTAATGACATTTTGCAGAGTGAGCCCGTTACTGCTCTTTTCAATCAGCGAGCGCTGTTGGAGCGCATGGAGCGCTTCGAGCAATTCGCTGCTGGTCGTTCCGTTGCGATGACGTTGGTGCAAATTTTGGCGCAGCAGCGGCACCGTGACCGCTTCGCGTTCGATTGCCAGCCAGACCAACAGTTCGTGCTCCAGTGGAGAGAGGCGGGCAAATTGCTGATCAAGCACGACCCGGATGCCATCAAAAAAAAGCCCCTCTGTTTGCAAAAAAGCGCGAACATCGCCGGCAAAGAAGTCGGTAATGGTCGCCGAGACCAATTGCAACGCAAGGGGGTTGCCCGAATAATCGTTGATCAACTGGACCACTTCTGGCGTGGCTGCCGTCAAACCGCTGCGGTGAATCACCTGTTGACTGGCGGCCATATCAAGCCCAGTAATCGATAAGATTCGTACCAGCCCGCCCGTTGGCCGCGTTTGGCGCGCCAGGCGTAGTAACCCATAAGGCTGCTCGCGACTGGTCAGGAGCAAACAGCTGTTGTGTTCACCCCCGCCAACCTGCTGGAACAACTGATCGTAACCCTCATAGCCGGGACGAGTTTTACCCGCCTGGTTGGTGGTATCGCCCCCCTCCAGGATACTCTCTACATTGTCCAGCACCAGCAGACAGCGCGCCTGGCGCAGATAGGTGAGCAACAGGCGCAGTTGTTCGTCCAGCGAAGCAGGCAGGGCCATCAGGCTTTGGTGCGAAAGCAGTTGCAACCAGTTGCTTACCAACTCTGGTAACGGCGGCGCGTTGAGCAGCGAACGCCAGATCACCGCATCGTAGGCCGGTGCGACGGTTTTCACGACCTTGGCGGCGAGCGTCGTCTTGCCGATGCCACCCAGCCCCAAGAGCGAGATCAAGCGGACATCTGTTCCCGCTGCACGGATTGGCGGCGTCAACCAGCTTTGCAACTCGGCCACTTCCCCGGCGCGTCCGGCAAAAAAATCAACCATTGGCATCTCACCCCAGTCATACAGAGGAATGGATCCTATCTGTCGGGTTGACTGCGAAAGGCTGCTTGGCAAAAGGGCCAACGCAGGTGTCAACTCAGCTACCAACTCGATCGGCCGCTGATCCAGCTTTCCTGCCCGTATCTGCTCATATAAGGCCGTTGTGGCGGCCCCGGGTTCGATCCCAAGTTCCTGGCCTAAAAGCTGTTGACAGTGGTGATATTGGGCAACCGCCGCGGCCCGTTGCCCCTGACGCGCCAATAGACGCATGATCTGGCGGTGTGCCTCCTCGCGCCAGGGTTCCAGCAGCAATTGTCGTTGCGCGTACTGGCGTGCCCGTTCCCATTCGCCGGCCGTTTCGTCGGCATCCGCTAGGAGTGTGAGGGCATCGAGCGTTTGGAGGTGGAATTGCTCTTGTTTGATGCGTCGCCACTCTTCAAAGGGCGCACTGTCCGCGATGGTAAAGCCGGCGAGAAATTCACCCTGATAGAGATCGACCGCTTGCCGCAACCGCACTAAACAGGATGGACATTGAGCAAGTTGCGGATGGGCATGGTCGGCGCAATGCTGCAAGAGGCCGACAAACGCTGTGGCATCGCACTGATAGGGCGCGTCTGGATTGAACTGGAGTGTCTGGCGAGTAATCAAGAGGAAAGCCGGCGCGTTACCATCGTCACCAATGACCTGACGCAATTGATAGAGGGCCTGGCGCAGGCTGCCACGAGCGCTCGTTTCGGTGTAATCGGGCCATAAGAGCGCTGTCAGCGCACTGCGTGGGTGAGCCTGTACCGATTCTACCGCTAAGTAGGTCAACAGGGCGCGCCCTTTGTCACTTTCAAAGGTGGTAATACCCTGTGCATCGCGGGTGACCTGAAAGTGCCCGAAAAAGCGCAATTGCAACATTGCCATTTTGCCGATCTCCGTCTGCCATTATGCGATGCAGTTGCCCTGACGATGGGTCTCTGATTTCCTGACGATAGCCACCGCCGGCGATGACGCTTTCCTGATGATGGCCGACTAAACTGGAAATGGCTACTGCATAACATCAGCGTATATCAAATTCGATCCGCATAGCGTAACAAAATGCTTTCAAATAATCGCTGCTACTTAGTCCGTCAGTATACACAACAGGCCAGCCGATCGACAAATGCCATACTGAACTTCACTGTTGCCCTGTTAGAACGATGCCGATCGTGGTAATCCAACTGTCGTTACACAAGTCCACGCGGCTCTGCTACGCTGATTTTATTCTTTAATCTATTTTCTGCTGAGGAGAACCACGATGTCATTCAACAACGAATTTGTTCATGTCGTCGCCGATACCGGTTTTATGTACTGGGGACCGGGTGACAGTTATACCATACTGGTGACGGGCGCGCAATCCGGTGGTGCCTACTTTATGCTAGAATGCCGCGTGCCGCCGGGCGGCGGCCCCCCACCGCATATCCACGAACGCGAGGATGAAGCCTTCTTCTTGCTCCAGGGCACAGTCACGCTGACTGTAAGTGGTCAAACCATTGTTGCCAAACAGGGCGATTTTGCCCACATTCCACGGCGGGCCGTGCATACCTTCCGCAATGATGGCACCGAGACGGTGCGCATGTTGGCGATCTTCTCGCCGGCGGGCATGGAAGGCTGGTTTGCTGAAGCGTATCGCGAGGCGCCTGATCGCACAGCCACACCACCGCCACCCAGCCCAGAAATGCTCGAACGTATGGTCGCCGCTGCGCCCAAGTATGGGGTTGTTTTTGCTTAACCCCTTTTGTTTCACAGTCAAGTACCGAAGGAGAACGACAGATGTTATCCGAGTTACGCACCCGCAAATTTACCGCCCTTTTCGCCTGTTTCGACTTTGACAAGAATGGCGTTTTGGAAAAAAGCGACTACGAGCAATTCGCCCAGAATCTTAGCCAGGCCTACAACCTGACGCCCGGCACCCCCGCCCATGCCGCCATGCACGCCGAAACGATGGCGCTTTGGGACTTTATCCACAACGTTGCCGACCAAGATGGCGACCACCGCATCACCCCCACTGAATTTATCGACGCCTATATCGCCATGACGGACAACGACGAAACCTTTCTGCAGTTGCTTGGCGGCTATGCCGAATTTGTGATCCGCACCGGCGATCAGGATGGCGATGGTCGGCTGGACGAAGATGAGTACACCACCATTCTCTGGTGCTACGGCATTGCCGAGGCCGACGCCCGCGCCGCCTTCCGGCACCTGGTCACCGACGGCAGCGGCTATCTGAGCAATGCCACAATGGAGCAGCTCTTTGCCGAATTTTTCCGCAGCGCTGATCCCGAGGCACCCGGTAACTGGATGATCGGGCCGTTGAAGAGCTTATAAATTCACTTGTGAGAACAATACCTTCGCCAATTTCAGAAATTAGAGCCGTCATTCCTGCGCAGGCAGGAATCTACTCGTGTAACATGAAGATGGATTCCTGCCTGCGCAGGAATGACATCTGGAAATTTCCGCCAAAACAAGGTTTGGCG
>DAOUCA010000238.1:0-25688 GCA_034432375.1 Caldilineaceae bacterium | reverse complement strand
TTACTGGCCCGGGCATGCGCTGGTCTCGTAAGGGCTTACAGCGCCTTATCCCGATTCGCGCAACTGTTCTTTCCGATTCTTTCGATCTACTTTGGGCCTCTGTCTTCAACTCGCCCACAAACTGAGATGCTCCCTGGCCCATGGCCCGCTTTGCGAACATCGTGCGTCTGGTGGAGCAAATGTTAGGCCCAAGTACATCAGCAAAACCAACTCCCGCAACAAGACCACCAACTGCACAAGCTACCTCGAGCGTCTAGGCGGCGTGGAAGCGCTGCTGCCCAATTGGCCAACTGAGCGCCGCTTTACGCATGCACCGGAGAACTTTCAATAGAAGTGGGGACCATGAAAATCACCACCACTGCAACGCCTTGTTAGGTTTTGCTACTATTTTCCATAATTATGACTGCTTTTCCTCTGGGGAGCTCGAAGAACATGGAATCGGTTCATGCTTTCTGTTTGGGCCACTTCCATGCATACCAGATCACTAGTAAAAGAAGAACGACTTCTACAACAGCGGCAAACACCATGTGCATCCAAGCCTCTCCTGCCAAATTGAACAACATATAAGGAATATATACCGTAGCCACGATTATGTTTGTCCAACGATTTACTTTAGCTGACAAGGCGACAGACAGGAAGATCATAACAGCTGGAATTGTTACGAAAGTCATCGCTATCATTAGAAAGATATATGTAATGTCAAATACAAATACTTTTCCTGCCAGAATATCTTCTATGGAGCCCGGCATATATAAGTGGAAATAATCTACATAGATGTAGAGAAACATAAAGCTTCCCCAAAGGGAGGCGAGCTTCAGTTTTACATTGAGCTTGATGTCTTCCAACGCCTTTTGTGGTACTTTTTGTGAGTTCATTTTCATACTCCTTTTTTGAACGATAGCGAATTGAATTTAGTACACATAAACACTTTCGACTGGAAAGGGTTCATGCAGCAATAGGGTAGCGCTCGGGAGGTATGAAAGTATAGCTACTAAAGTATTGTTTGGGGTATTGTTTCTGAGGCTTTTATACTCAGCTCTGTAACGTAGAGTTGCTTTTACACGAGAGACGTTGTATGACTTTTAAGGATTTTATCTATCAGTAGGCACGCCCCATGCCGCGCTAACCGCACGGGGCGTGCTCGCTCCTCGAATGATCAATGGATCTGCTGTCAAAGGTCACACAAGTCCCAATTTGCGACCGCGCGCTACGGCTTCGGTACGTCTTTGGACCTGTAGTTTGTCAAAGATGATCTGGTTGTGACCTTTTACTGTACTCAAGGCGAGGAAAAGCCGCTCGCTAATTTCACGATTAGAAAGTCCTTGCGCAATAAGTTGGAGAACTTCCATCTCACGCGGGCTGAGGGCATCATTCTGGGGTGCTGTTAGTGGTTCGGCGAGGGGTTGGGTAGATGGAGATGGGTCAGGAACCAGCGGAACTCCCGCTAAGCGTGATTCTTTAGGTTTCTGATGGCTATTCTCCCAGGCTGCCAACAATTGATTGACGTAGGCTTGTATCCTGCTGCCGTCTCGTGCTCCCGATGATTCTGGAAGCGGCGAATTGGTCGATAGTCGATTCAGCAGTTTAGTTATGGGTACCCCCTCATCTACAAAGATCTGGATAAAGCCATTAGACTCCGCAAAGAGTAGGGCACGCTCCAGAGAGGTAAGGGCAGAATCAATGTCGTCCTGTGATTGGTGAGCAAGTGCCTGTAACACAGAAATTTCGATCACGCTCCGTATTCTTCGGCTTGCTTCAGCCGGTTGTCGTAAGCGTTCTAAAAGCCTTATCGCATCAAGGATAACGACTTCTTCATGGTCACTTTGATATTGCGTGATGAGTACCCTCGCAAAGACAATATACTCAAACTCATGCATGTAGTCCAGTTCGCCATCGACAGAGAGGCCGCGCTGACGTACCCAATTGAAGGCTTCAGTCAACCGGCCCTGCATAGCCCATAACCGCGCCCGATGTGCGGCGACTGGGCGCACAGCGGGTATCGGATCGGGTTTTTGCAATCGTTCGGCCTCATCTAGCATGAATTGGGCACTGTCCACGTCTCCGTGGGACTCCTTTAAGCGAGCCATCGCAGTGCACCAAAGATGCTCATTGCCCGGCAGCATTGCGCGCGCACCTAATTCTGTGTGGGCCGATAAATAGTGAGACGCTGCATCCAGATCCCCCCATTCGCGATGTAGCTCGGCTTGTATCACGTAAAGATCTGCCACGCCGCGCGGCATGGGTTCACCGATTTCGGTTGCCAGCTGCAATAACTGCTGACAGATATGCCGTGCCTGGCGGAGGTCGCCTTGTGTCATCTTGACGAGGGCAGCCAAAAAGCCAGCACCGATCGCATACGGAGCAGCGCCAGCCATCTGCATACTGTTCATAACGTCGGCAAAAGCGTGGTAAGCTGCCTCCAGATCTCCATTTGTCCAATGGGCAAGTCCAAGCAATGTGGCAGGGATAGTACGCTCAAAAAGCTCATCTTCTGGCAGCAACTCAAGGGTACGATTCGCGTATTCCATAACTGCGGGCATATCACCAAGCGCTTGTGCCATGTAGGTGCGTGCCGAGGCAATTGTGGCCGGAAGCTTCTCAAACTCGGCTTGATCGACAACGACCATTTCGCCCTCAACAGTCTCAAGCGCTTCCCGCGCGTTAGCGGTTAGGTTCAGCCACCGCTCAGCATCACGCAGGCGTTGTTCGGCGGCTTCCAATTCCCCTTCTGCAAGCAATGCCCATGCGTACCCAGTGTTGAGTATCGGTCTAATGCGGAGTAGCTCGTCTGGTAATGCCTTCAGCCAACCCAAAGACGTAGCGTTCTGGTAATTCCTGTCCATCTCACGCCATGATAACTCGATAAGGTTTGCGGCTTGCTCAAAATCCTCGGCAGCAAGTGCATGGCGGACGGCATCGGCGTGTAGACCATTCTCTTCATACCAAGCACTTGCGCGTTGATGCAAGCGTGACAGTTGTTCTGGTTGTTCTTCGATCAACCGCGCGCGAAGAACGTCCGCGAAGAGGTGATGATAACGGAACCATTGACGCTCCTCATCTAGGGGAATGACGAAAAGATTGCCTCGTTCCAACGAGTCGAGCATACGATTCCCATCTTTATTCCCACCTTTATTCCCATCTTTATTCGCATTATCTTTTCTCAGGCCAAGATTAGGTACATCGCTCTTCGTAACTGCATCGCAGAGGGGACCGCTTAGCTTGTCGAGAATCGAAGTATAGAGCAGGAATGTGCGGACTGCATTCGACTGCTGTTGCAGTACCTCTTGAACCAGATACTCTACTACGAAATGGTGGCTGCCGGTAAAGGCGCGGATAAAGTTGCCAACGTTTTTTTCGATTGTTTCCATTGTCTGCTCAGGAGAAAGAACTCCCTGCAAGGCCAGAGTGGCCAATTGCAGACCAGCAACCCACCCTTCCGTACGGGTTTCAAGGGCCATGATCTCATCTGCCGCGAGGGGTAGGCCCATCGCCTGGTTGAGGAACTCCGCGACTTCGGTAGAGGTAAAACGTAGGTCGTTGGCTCGTACTTCGGTCAATTGATTGCGGACGCGGTACCGAGGTAATGGCAGATTGGGATCTTCACGCGTGGTGATGATCAGATGCATCTGGGGTGGTAGATGATCAAGCAAAAAGGCGAGGGCATGATCAATTGGTTCCGAATCGAGCATGTGGTAATCATCCAGAACCAAGACAAAGTTGTCGGGAATGGCGGTGATTTCGTTCAGCAGGAGAGCCAAAATCGACTCGATTGGCGGCGGCTGAGGGGAGTCAAGCAGAGCTAGCGTACTATCGCCAACGTCTGGCGTAATCGTCTGCAGCGCAGCAACGAAGTAAGCAAGAAAACGCGCGGGGTCACTATCCCCTTCATCGAGTGATAGCCATGCAACCGGACGCCCGCAACCAGATATCCACTCACTGGCCAACGTAGTCTTTCCAAAACCAGCTGGCGCAGATATGAGAGTTAGCTTTCTACCCAAGCCCAGATTCAGTTTTTGCATGAGGCGCGAACGCGAAACGAGAGATGGCCTTAGCGGTGGAATAAAGAGCTTCGTTTGTACAAGATATTTGGCCATATACCCTTTATAATTGCTTTCATTTAGGGCCCTTACTTCGTTCGCAAAATCCAGTATACGAATCCACAAACCCTTTGTCAACCGTCAGTGACTACACTCGACTACACCAGACTACACCGGCACATCATACCAGGGCTTCCCCCCAAAGTGCGTCAGATCAACTACGTCAAGTTGATTCCCATTCGCATCCCCCACGATCGCGTACTTCCCACAGCGCACATCCAAGGGCTCGACCACGACTTCCCCACCCGCAGCCCTATAACTCTCGCAAAAGGCGATCACATCATCGACCAGATAGCTCACGTCGGGGTTGGGCAGGGTGGGGTCGCAGTGGAGGACGATCTCGGCGTCGCTGTCGGGAAAGAGCAGACTGGCCATCTGGCGTGCCCGGTTTAGCCGAGCCAGTGGATGAGAGCTACCGTCCCCCCAATGTTACAGGCCACAGCCCTATATCGAGCCGTGGCCTGTAAAGAAAAACACGTCCTAAACCTCTTAAGCAGGCAGATGTCTCCGCAATGCTTCAATGGTTGCTGTTACAATCGCCTGAAATGCGTCATCTTTCAACACCGCGATGCGCTTTACCATTAAACTTTCATTTGCCGTAAACAGTTTGAGAGGTCGGGCATAACTGATGGTAGTGAGCTTACCTTGTTTGAGGTCGGTGCTGGTAAGTTGGATGACATCAGGATCACCGTAGGGCTTACTGGTGATAGGGCATAAAAGCCAGTCACTACGTCCAGCATCCAAGAAGACCACCGCTGGACGTAGCTTGGTCGCTGAAAGATCAGAAAAGGGAAACGGCATTATAACGATGGAAGCTGGGCTAGGTGCGACCACGCCTCATCCTCCTCTGGATTGTCCCAATCGCGCGCTAATGCCACTTCGCTCATGAGCGCCAGGTTCTCTAATTCGTCTGACGGTTCTTCATTGAGGATCGTAATCAGAACGCGTCGATGCTTTGGCCACTGCACCGGTTCCAGCACGCGCAATGTTCCGTTTTCGTCAATGATCGCCTCGATTGTTTGCAGCATGAAATACTCTCCTTTCTATGCCCCCAGCATACCATGAGTACGTGGTTACAACAAACGATCTTGCGAAGTTTAAGTCTCAAGTCTTGTCCGTAGTGAATCCCGCCAGCCAGCCGGCAATGAACGCAGCCTGCTGCCGGCGGATGTGGTCATGGAAATGGACGTGGTCACAGTAGAGATCATCAGGTTGCGCTTGCGTTGCCTGCTCGGCAGACAACAGCCGCAGATTGTTGGTAAATGTGTACAGATCGATGACCGGCACCCCATGGTCCCGCATAATCCTATCCGCCACCTCGTTGTACGCCTGGCCGTCAGCAGCGAAGCGGTGAAAGGCCATGCCGTCGTGGTTGTGGATCGTTTCGTCGCAGGGGGTGGTGCGGATCCAGACCAGCGTTGGCCCCATGGCGCGTGCAATCTGCACAATCCGTTCCAGATTCTGGGCATACTGGTCGATAGGAATCTGTTTGGTGCTGGTTGCCGGGTCGGTTTTGATGTCATGCAGGCCACAGTTGAGCAGCAGCAGATCGGCGTCAATCCCGCCCTCTGCGGCTTTTGCCGCAAGGAAAGAGAGCACCATACTCGAATCGCCGCCGTTCGCGCCTTGGGGCTTGTCCAGGTTCAACAGCGCCTCTTCCTCCCCTTCTTTGCGGGCGTATGCCATCACCCCACGCAAAGCCGCTTCCAGATAGGGTCCATACTGAATCGATATGCTGTCCCCAATCACGTAAACTTTCATGGTACATCTCCTCTCTAGCAATGGAAGATACTGTTGGCGAATTGTCCTACGTCCCCGGCACAGGCCACGAGTACTCCTGTCAACGTACCATTGTTTGGCCTGTGCCGGGGACGTTTAGCCCGCGCGCTCGCATTCGCCAACAGTGTCATGGAAAGTGTAAGGCAGTAGGAAAGTAGGCCGGTAGGACAGTGACTGTATCACTGTATCACTGTCCGACAGTGACTGTCTCACTGTCTTACTGTCCCACTGTCCCACTGTCTCACCGCCCGACTCTGGTCATTGGGCTTACCCGAACGGCGGGTAGCGGTGATACATGTAAAAGTGACCATCTTGCTGCCAACCCCGCGCTTCATAGAGCGCCTGCGCGGATTGATTGTCCTGCGCAACATTCAACGTGATCCGCACCGCGCCCAGCGCCGTGCTATACGCTTCGACCGCGGTCAGCAGCGCGGATGCCACGCCCCTGCGACGCCCCGCCTCGCGGACAAAGAGGTCGTTTAGGATAAAGACCCGGGCCAGCGCGACCGAGGAAAAACTTGGATAGAGCTGGGCAAAGCCAACCGGGGTCGCACCGTCGCGGGCCAGGAAGAGAATCGACTCGCAATGGTCGAACCTGGCGCACAGAAATGCGCGTGCGGCAGCGAGATCACTTGGCTGCCCTTGAAATTGGCGGTATTGGTCAAAGAGTTGTGTCAGCTCTTCTAGATCCGCTAGAACAGCTTGCCGAACAGCGATTGGTTTCATCTCAATTGGTGTCTTGTATTATTTTGATCGTCAGATTTGACATAGGTCCGCAACGGACATACAATAGGTCCATGACGGACACATATGAACCCACACCACTAACACCTGTAGTCTTTCACATTCTGCTTGCGTTGGCAAATGGCGATAAACATGGCTATGAGATTATGAAGATCGTGCGGCATGACTCCAATGAGCGCGTGAAAATTGGCAATGGCACGTTGTATGGATCTCTAAAGCGGATGCTTGCCGATGGCCTGATCGAAGATGCTGGCGAACAGACTGACGACACGGCTACACGGCGGCGCTATTACCGACTGACCGATCGCGGCCGACAGGCGCTCCACGCCGAGATCAACCGCTACAACCACACCTTTCAGATTATCAAAGAGTACAATCTCGTGCCGAATCTATAACCGGAGCAAAAAGCCCATGAAATCTGCGCAATCTCTGTACAGCCTACTCTTACGCTGCTATCCCCGTCCCTTCCAAGCAATCTTTCGGGAAGAGATGGTACAAACCTTTCTTGACGAGTACGCCGACGTTGCAGCGTCGACAGCCCGGGTGCGGCTGCACTTTTGGCTCTTTGTGATCAGCGATGAACTCAGCAATATTCTGCGCCAACATCTCGCCGCACGGATGGCGAATGCGCGGCGGCAAGCGACATCCTGGCCCCTCGTTGCACTCGCGCTTACCCTTTGCGTCCCGCTCTTTCCGCTAGCGTACTGGGCGCTAGTTACAGTAGCTTTAACCGTGCCACATCCCCCTGTGCATGGCATTGGCTTTCTGATGGCGCTGGCCGCGCTACTTGGATCTGCCTTCGCCTGTAGCGCGACAGCAAGCCTTGCGCTGGCAAAAGCGTTGCCCCATCTGCTCGCCAAGCGCACTTTACACCTGGCATAGCCATCCAATGCGACCACTTGAAATTGCGCTACTCACGGTAAACGCGCTGACCCTCTTACTATGCGGCGTCAAACGATCGTTGCAGATCGAGTTTGTTCTCATTGGGCTCAATCTGCTCATCTTTATTTGCCACGCACTTCTCGAGGGGTTGCGCTATCAGCTGGCTTTCTCCTACCTTGCGCTTGTGCTGTTGCTCATCTATCTACTGACAAAGGCACTTGGCACGCCTGGAAAATTTCAGTTCCCCAAAGCGATCAGGGTGACAAGTAAAATTGTCATGCTTGTTTTGGTTGGGCTGTCATCGCTGCTGGCTTACGCCCTTCCCGTCTTTTCCCTGCCCGCGCCAACGGGCAGCGCCGCCGTTGGTGTGGCCTACCTCGCGCTTACCGATGAAAATCGACTCGACCCGTTCCTGGACACGGCCCCCCAGCCGCGCCGAGTAATGGTCAAACTTTACTATCCAGCGATCCCCGATCCGTCGAAACCCTTCTTGCCCTACTTCCACGACTCGACGCGCCTTTTGCGCGCCTTTGCTGGCTTTTACCAGATGCCCCGCTTCCTCTTTGACCATTTGCGCCTTGTCCAGACGCACGCCAAAGCAGAATTGCCCCCAACAACGCAAGAGCAAAACTATCCTGTGATTCTCTTCTCGCACGGCGCGGGCACGACGATGGAAGTCGCAACGTCGCAGAGCGAAGATTTGGCCTCCCATGGCTACATTGTTGTGGCTATCGATCATCCCTACGTATCGGCAGCAACGGACTTTCCCGATCGCATCGTTAAGGCACGGGAGGCCACGACCAATTTTGACACCCCCGAACCAGCAAAGCCGATCACCCAAATTATGGCCGATGATGACGCCTTTGTGATTGCAACACTCAGCCAGATCAACGCAGGTCAATGGATCCCACTTTTGCAGGGGAAACTCAATCTCGACCAGATTGGGGTAATAGGTCACTCGGTTGGTGGGGCGGTGGCCTATAACATGGCAATCAACGATCGCCGGGTCAAGGCGGCGATCGATCTAGATGGCGTCGTCTATGTCGCGCCAGACGAAGTAACGACCGTTGCGCCCTTTCTGATGCTGGCCAATGACGGTTACCATCTCCAGGCCATTGTTAACCGTGAGAGTCTCATGGAGAAATTCGATGCGACGCCAGAGGGGCAACAGGCACTTGTGGACATCTACGGCAGCCGCGAAGCCTATGCGGACACGTATACCGAAGCACAGCACAATCTCGCTCGGCTGGCCGATCTGCTGCAACAGTCGGGAACGCTTTACACGATTACCGGCTGTGATCATATGAAATTTACCGATATTGGCCTGTTTATTGGGAGTGCGTGGCTGCGGGAAGTGCTACAGATCGGCGGCAACACTGCGCCGACACGCTGTCTGACCATTACCGAGACGCTGACGGTGGCGTTTTTCGATCAGCAGATAAAAGGCCACCCATCAGATAGACTGCAAGTATTGCCCACGCGCTATCCAGAGCTACAGCACGTTGCGCTAAAATAGAGGCTATTCCGATTTTTCACTCTTGTGACAGGATGACAAGATGAACCTGTTGTAGTGTCTTACAAAGCGATTATGTCACTCCTGCCAGAGTTTACCCTCACGGAGGGGGGGCAGGAGTGGCACGGCTAAATTGTAAGGTAATGCAATAGTATCACAAGATAACTGGATGGAATCCCCGGGGTCATCTTGTCATCGGGTTAAATGGGACTATGCTCTAGGGTCTGTTGAGATTTGCCAAAACGACCAATAAATTGGCAGACTAACACCGAAAAGCCGCCTCAGCGGCTAGGTATGCAGCCGCTGAGGCGGCTTTTCGGTGTTAGCAGCGGGTTTCCACCCTGCTGCAAAATTGAAATGTCACCAGAACCTAGTACAGTATTGCGCTACGCCTCTTCAATCAGGGTGATCTGCTGCTGCAACGCCCCATTCGCCGAAAGCTGCGCCGGTTTTCCACTGGCGGTTTCAAGCCCCCGCACCTCTAAGCGCTGGCAGATCGCATAGGGGAACGGCCGGTCGGCGGTCAACGGCGCTTCGTCACTGGCTGTGTGCGTCCGATCGGGGTCGGTGAAGAAGTAGAGCCCCGTATACGCCTCGGGATGATTGGTATCATCGACAAAGAGCCCATCGATTGTGATCACGCGGGGCATGGAGCAGCGATAGCCAAAGTCGTGCATGCCGTCGTTGCTGCTCTGGATCAGCTGCGGCCAACTCGTTTCGCCACAGGCGGGAATCCAGCGGCAGTTGCGGATGAGCAGATCACCCTCCCAAGTACTGCCATAGTCACCACGGAAGCTGACCAGCGCATTGCCATAGAGGGTGGACTCTTCAACCGTTAACAGACCACGTCCGATCGCATTTAGTCCCATGTGGCCAAGGGTGCAGCCACGGATGGTGTAGCTGCCGGAGACGCCCATGTGGGTGTCCATGCGCGAAAGGATGCACTCTTCGAGCAGAATGTTTTTGCAGAAGTTGGTAGCGATCACCCCCCAACGGGTACGGTCGCAGATGTGGTTCATGCGACAGTTGACCATCTGAAAATTGACCACGTGGTTGGCGTGAATATCATAGGAGCCCATGTTGACCGGCAACCCGGCAGCACCGATGGTCGAGTAGATCTTGTGGCCGGTGGCAAAGCAGTTACGCAGGGTGATGTTGGCACATTGGTTGGCGCTGAGAAACCCCCGGTAGGGATGGCCCACCGCCGTCTCGCCAACGACATAGTGGGTTAAGTCACGCACCTCTGTGTTGGAGCGGCTGATCTCGATGTTGCGCGCCCAGTAGTTGTAGCCGACTTCCTGCTTCATCTGGTTGGCAAAGGTGGTAAAGACGCCGCCGCGCAAAAGCAATGACGTCTCGTCAATTGGGCGCGCTTCGATACGCGTGAAGCTGTCATACGCCCAGTCAATGGCTCCCTCAATCGAGCCGTCGCGCCGCAGGATAAAGCAGTCGTTCTGTGCCACCCCGTTATTCTGGTTGAGCCCGCGTCGGATGTAGAGCCGCCGCTGCTCATTCTCGACCAGCAGATGGCAATCCTGCGCCGGGTGTAGAGCCAACTGCTGCTGATCGCGCCGCAGCTGCTGAAGCGGCAGATCCACCGGCTCTAGCCGTGAACGCACCGCAAAGAGCGCGATCTTGTGATTTTCAACGTCTCTGTCATCGATGGTAAAACGGGAACTGTTCCAGTCCGTGTCGGTCATGATCACCGCCGTGAGCGGCTGACGGCCAAGATGATAGGTGGCGTCATGGCGCGTCTTGACCGGCAGGTCATGGGCGTTAGCATATTCATGCGCCGCACAGATCGCCGGCAGATCATCGGCGACGCCATCGCCCAGCGCGCCAAAGGCCTCGTAGGTGACAAAATTATCCATAAAGGTCATGTGCCTCTCTTTTCTTCTAACGATTTTACTACAATAGTCGTCGTGGAATCGACTTTAGCCAGCGCCGCTGATGGAAGGGAACGCCATCCATGGTGATCTCCAATTGGATGGTAACGTGAAAATTTTCTTCATCGCTTTCGATTTGGCCGCGGGCGCGCGTATCGATCACGCGGTCCGGCCAATGCAAGATCACCTGGCTCAAGCCGCGGACGGTGGCGTGGGCCGGGTCGGCTTCGGCGACCACCGTGGTTGCTTCTGCGCTACTGCTAAAGGAGACGCGGTCATCTACGCGCGTCTGCCCCTCGCGTTTCAGGAACACTTCGGCGCTCTTGTTCATGTAATCGCGCGTCACGCGCCAGACGGGGCGCGGGCCAAAGCCTTGCACTGTGTTTGACGGATGGAGGGTTGGCGGATGGGGGGATGGTGGCAGGAATTGAGGTGAGGGTAATGCTGGCGCTTGTTGCCCAACCACCGGCATCACAATCTGCGAGGCATGGTCGCCGCCAAAATAGATGGTTCCAGTATAGGGCTTGGGGGATGGCCAAGTGTTGGGATAGTCGGCCCCATTGATGCTGATACGCACACGGTGACCTGGGGCAAAACGCCAACTGGTGGCATCCAGTAAGAAGCCCACCTGGTAGATCTGACCTGGCTCTAGGGGCGTTGGCTCTTCGTGCGAATCACGATGGGTCAAATTCAAAATCCCTTTTGTCACCAGCGCCGCCTGACCATCAGGCGCGATGTCGGTTAAGCGCACAACGAGAAATGCCACATCGGTCGTCACGGCCACATTGAGCAGCGCTTCTGGATAGCCCAAAATTTCCACCGGTTCACGCAACACATCTGATGTCCAGTTGAGCGAGTAGGCATCCTCCACCCGCTGATCCATCGGCAAAATGTGCGGGCTGGCCGCCGAAAACATGCCAAAGCTCGCGCCCACAGTGGGGTTGTAGAGATAGCTAGCATCACCTTCGGTCGGTGGCACAATTGGTTGCAGCGTTTCGGCGGCCAGATAATAGGACGTTGGGTCTTGGCGCACCACGGGCCACGCCTCCTCATAGCGCCAGAAACCGCTGGTGAGCGGGCGGTCGGCTTGGGGTGGATCATATTCCTGGACATAGAGGGCAATCGGTGGCTCATCCATGACGCCATTGTCGACACCCTTGAGCCAATAGGTAAACCAGCGCGCCATTTCGTGCAGATGATCGATGCGCGGCCCAGGTGTGCCGATATCTGGCCAGATGTGCAGCCACGGGCCAATCAACACCCGCTTGGGGCATTGCAAATGCTCAAAAGTACGCAGATTGCAATTCATGTAGCCATCGCGCCAGCCACCGATGATAAAGGTGGCCGCCTCGATCGCACCATAATTTTCGCAGAGCGATCCCTGCTTCCAGTACTCATTGTAAACATGATTGGATTCCCACGGGAGCAGCCACGGCTCGGCTTTGAGATGATCCTCCCAAATCGCCGCCCATTGCGCGCCAACCGCCTCTTGGTAGGGGGGCATGGCATTTTGCACTACCATAGAAAGGCCATAGGTCGCCATGTCATAGAGCATCTGCATGGCACCGCCTTTGTAATGACAATCATCCGTATAGCGATTGTCGGTAAAGTACATGGGACAGATAGCCTTAAGCGCGGGGGGGCGATGCATGGCCACCTGTACAGAATTAAAACCGCCATAGGAGGTGCCAAACATGCCAACATTGCCATTGCACCAGGGCTGTTGCGCCATCCAGGCAATCGCTTCCACCGCATCCAATTGCTCCTGCACCGAATATTCATCGATCGCCGTACCGCTGGAGCTGCCCGTGCCGCGCACATCAATCCGAATGGCGACAAAGCCGCGTTCGGCAAAGTAGTGGTGCAGGCGCATTCCACCGGCGGAGAGATCGTCTTTGCGGTAGGGATAGTAATCAAAAATGGCGGGGAATTTACCTTCGGCATCCGGCATGTACAGATTGGCATCCAACTCCACTCCATCGCTCATGGGGATGCGCACATGTTTAACGATGCGAATGGCGTATTGTGACGGTTCGATTTGCGTTGTCATTGAATTTCCTGTCGTTTTTGTCATTCAGGGAGAGTTATTCCAATTGCACGCGTGGGTCTAACCAAGTATAAATGATATCTATCAGCAAGTTTGCCAGCCCAATCAAGAGCGCGCCAAAGAGAACGCTGCCCATGATCAGCGGCACATCCAGATGTTGCGCGGCCTGGAGGGTTTGCATACCGATCCCAGGCCAGCTAAAGACACTCTCGACGAGCACAATGCCCGTGAGCAGGGAGGCCATGTCGATGCCCATGATGGTGATCACCGGCAGCAGTGCATTGCGCATGATATGACGCAACGCGACCGTGCGCCGATTGAGCCCTTTGGCATAGGCCGTGCGCACATAGTCGGCCGAGATGGCCTCAATCATGTTGGAACGCAACAAGATCGCATACCAGGCACCCCAAGGAATCGCCACCGCCAACGTCGGCAAGATGAGATGGCGCAACGTCCCATAGCCACCCACTGGAAACCATTTCAATTGAAAGGCAAAGGCGTAGAGCAACAACAGCCCCACAAAAAAAGTGGGTAGCGAAATAGCCAGCAAACCGAGCACCATGGTGGCGCGATCCAGCAGCGATCCCTGATGCAGCGCCGTGATAATGCCCAGTGGAATGCCGATCAAACAGCCGACCAGCATGATCGAAAAGGCGAGCAACGCCGTTGCCGGCAGGCGAGTCAACAGCGCTTCCAACACCGGTCGGCGAAAATAGTACGAGTCACCCAAGTCGCCGCGCAGCAGTTTGCTCATGTAGGTCAGGTATTGCATATAGATCGGCTGGTCAAGGCCATACTGTTGCCGGATATGTTCAATCGACACCCCGGTTGCCTTTTCCCCTACCAGCGCCCGCGCCGGATCAGTCGGCCCGGCAAAGACCAGGATAAAGGTCAACAGGGAAACTCCCACTAAGGTGATCAAGGTCCACAATAGACGGCGTAGCAAGTATTGGCCAAGCATAGATCATCCAATCATCTTTTGATCTTCTTATCACCGCTTCTGCATCGGATCCATCGCGTCGCGCAACCCCGTCCCTAGCAAGTTGATCGAGACGACCGTCAGTGCAATGGCCACGCCGGGGAAGAGTGCAATCCAAGGCGCGGCGCGATAGTAGGCAAAGCCATCTTGAATCATCGAACCCCACGAGGGCAGCGGCTGCGGCACACCAAGGCCAAGGAAGCTGAGGCTAGCTTCGGCAAAGATCGTGTTGGGCACGGTGAGCGCCAGATAGACCACCACCAGCGGCAGCACGTGGGGCAGCAGATGGCGCAGGAAGATACGTCGGCGCGGTGCCCCCAAGCAGTGGGCCGCCAGCACAAAGTCGCGTTGCTTGACGGCCAAAATTTGGCTACGAAAGACGCGGGCGGGCGCGGTCCAAGAGAAGAGGGAGATTACCGTGATAACCACCCACACTCCCGGCCGTAACATCACCACCAGCAGCAGAATGATGAAGAAGGTGGGCATGCTCATGATGAGGTCAACCAAGCGCATGAGGAAAAAGTCGAGCTTGCCCCCCACAAAGCCGGCAATCCCGCCGATGAATAACCCGATACCAATTGCAAAGGCACTAGCCGCCAGCCCAATGCCCAAGGAGATGCGTGCCCCATAGAGTAGACGGCTGAGCAGATCACGCCCTAGCCCGTCGGTACCCAGCCAGAACTGTCCGTTGGGGGCCAGCGGCTCACCCAGCGACGATAGCCCCGTCCGGCGGAATTGTTCCACCGGATCATAGGGCGCGATCACCGGGGCCAACAACGCCAACAAGAGGAGCAGCAGAAAGACGATGCCGGCGATCAAGGGCGCTTTTTGGACGGCAAAGCGGCGCCACACATCCTGCCACCAAGAATACGATGGATGCATGGCACGCTTCTCTAATTGCCGCGGAGCAGCAGAGGCGTCAACGGTAGCCATAATCTACCATGGCTAACGCTGCGCTTCCATCCACGCCGTCTCTAAATAGGGCCAGCCATAGATCGGGCTCATAAAGTCATCGTGGACATACGCTTTACCCAGGGCTACCCGTTGGGGACTGCTGAGCGCAACCCAAGCTACATCCTGGTTGATAATGATCTCTTGAATTTCGCGGTACGCAGCAATCCGGTCCGGATCAGTCAGGGGCAGAGCCTCGACCCGATCGACCAATTCGTCAATGCGTTGATTGCAATAGTTGCCGTCGTTGTAACCCGTTTCAATCGAGGCGCAGGTTGACCAGGCGGAGGTATAATCATAGGCATCGGGAAAGCTGGCGGCCCAGCCGTACATAAAGAGTTGAATATCGCCGGCACGAATCGCATCGCGCCAATCTTTCCACTGGCCGACCATCAACTCCGTCTCAATCCCAATCGCCGCCAAATCGGCCTGAATCAGTTGGCCAACCTCCTGATCCTGTCCAATATAAAACTTTACGCCCTGGACTCCATCGGCGTGGCCAGCCTCTGCCATCAACGCTTTGGCCTTTTCCACATCATATTGATAGTCGCTCTTGAAGGCGGGATCATACTGTAACATGGGGGGCGTAAAGTGACCTTCGAGCGCCGTAACGGTGCCGCTCCGTTTTTGCACAATCGCCAGCTTATCGATGGCTGTAGCAACGGCCTGACGGACGCGCAGATCATCAAACGGGGCAACATCCACATGAATGCCCAGCCGATTCGTGCCGACGCTCGGTGCGATCCGCAGCTCGGCTTTCAAGGCCTCATCGCTGAGCAAACGGGGCAGTTCGGCAGCAGGAATCGAGGAGACCCACTCCACCTCGCTATTCTCCCAGCGCAACATCTGCACGGCCGGCTCCACGTTGAGATAGATTTCGATGCCCTCTAAATAGGGCGGTGACTTAAAGTACTCCTCGTTGCGGGCGTAAACCGCTTTCTCACCAGCCACCCACTCCACAAATTTGAAAGGACCAGTACCGATGACCGTACTAAACCCCCAATCAGCGCCCGCCTGTAGCGTCTCCTCCATCGGGATGATCCCATTCATACTCATGGAGAGCAAGGCAGGGAAGACAGCTTGCGGCTTTTTTAGCGCGATCTGCACCGTGTGGCTATCGACCACGGTAATTCCCGATAGCTCTTGGGTCGAGCCATCAATCACCGCCTCATAGCCGACCAAATTCTCCATATAGCTCTTGCCCCAACTATAGACCTCGGGCCAGAGCTGATGTTCCAAGGTGAATTTGACATCTTCTGCCACCAGTTCACGGCCGTTGTGAAACTTTATCCCTGGGCGCAACGCGATCGTATAGACCATCCCATCATCGCTGATGGTGGGTAGATCAGCGGCCAGATCGGCATAGAAGGTCCCATCCCTGTCATAAAAATAGAGCTGGTTGTAGAGCACCATGCCGGCGCTCCACCAATCTTCACTGCTCTCGGCCGCCGGTGGATCAAGTGAACGAATGTCACCCGTCCCTGTGAGCCTATAGATGCCCCCGGCGTGCGGCGCGCCATCGGCAGGTGCAGGCGCGGCAGCGCTGCCTGTACTCTCGCTGGTTGGTGCCGCCGTTGAGCAAGCAGCTAGCGCGCCGCCCAAGGTAGTGGCACCGCCGGCAAGCAGGACCGTCTTGATAAATGCGCGGCGCGAGAGGTGATATTGACGCTCTAAAAATGAGTTTTTGGGGGGTAATGGATCTTTACTGTGCATGGAGCTTCTCCCCTTGTCGAAAGTGAGTGCTGCTGGAGGCCAGTAGGGTAACTGATGTAGGCACTCAGCCATTCGTATCGATAAATTTCATCGATGTGGGACCGAAGGCTGTTTTGTGCCATATCCTCAGTATACGTTGACCCCAGAGCCCTTGTCAATCTCATTTTTTGTGGGGAGTGCGTCCCATTTTGGGGAATTCCAGAGAAGTACTACTTTGATCGTCCGGTGTAATCTCCCCAATGTGGTACGCACCCTTTGTGGGAGATATCACCTTACCAGAGCAACGACTGCCCGGTTTGGGGATCAAAAAATTGCATCTTCTGCTCGTCAAGGCGTAGGCGCAGCGGTTGGCCAATCGTCAGTCGCTGTTGCGGATCGGCCAGGAAATGGATGCTTTGGCTTCCGATTCGTACGTCCACCAGATCATCACGCCCCAGTGGTTCCACCATGTAGACCTCACCGGCCAGCGAGTTTTTCGCATCGGGTGCATCTTCCTGCGTAACCAGGTGCACATCTTCGGGACGGATGCCCAGGGTCACGGTGCCACCGGTTGCGGCTTTAGCCCCGCGGTCAGGCGCGGCGGGCAGATCAAGGCCTGCGCTCTGTACACGAAAGCCGCCATCATCCCGCATAACCGCAACATCGAGGAAATTCATTGGTGGATTGCCGACAAATTCGGCGACAAAGCGGGTGCTCGGTTGGTTGTAGAGTTCATGGGGTGGACAAAAGGCTTGCAAGCGCCCATTCTGCATCACGGCAATGCGGTCGGCCATCGTCAACGCCTCGACTTGGTCATGGGTCACATAGAGCGAGGTAATCCCCAGTTCTAGTTGTAACCGTTTGATCTCGGCGCGCATGGTCAGGCGTAGGCGCGCATCGAGGTTGCTCAACGGCTCATCAAAGAGCAGTACATCCGGCTCTTTAACTAAGGCGCGGCCCAAGGCGACCCGCTGTTGCTGCCCACCGGAGAGTTGCCCCGGTCGGCGTTCCAGCAGTTGGCCAATCCCCATCTTCTCTGCCACCTCTTTGACGCGCCGCTCCATCACCGCGCTTGGCGTCTTTTTGAGCTTGAGCGGGAAGACGATATTCTCATAGACCGTCATGTGGGGATAGAGCGCATAGCTTTGGAAGACCATGCCGATGTTGCGATCTTTGGGGGGGACGCGGTTCATCACCCGTTCGCCAAAGTAAATCGCACCCTCAGTCGGCTTGTAGATGCCCGCGGCCATGAGCAGCGTGGTGGTCTTGCCACAGCCAGAAGGGCCAAGCAAGGCCACAAATTCGCCATCCGTCACCTGCATTGCAATATGATCAACGGCCAGCACATCGCCAAAGCGCTTGGAGAGGTTATCAAAGCGGACAATCATCTAGGAACCACCTTTCGAGCCACCGCCAAAGATGCTCAGCAGATACTCTTGTGTAAAGAAGAAGAAGATTAGCACCGGGATCAGCTGAAAGAGCCCAACCGCGGCCACAGTACTATAGTTGACAGGCGTTGTGTCACCCATGAGGCCACGCAGATAGGTGGCGATGGTGCTCTGCTCTTGGGAAGTCATAAAGGTATAGGGGATGAGAAATGCATTCCAGCCGGAGATAAAGGAGAAGATCGAAAGGGCCGCAATGCCTGGACGGATCTGTGGCAAGAGGATCTGCCGCCAGACCCGAAAGCGGGAACAGCCATCGATGAGCGCGGCCCGCTCCATGTCCCAAGAGATATTGTCAAAAAAGCCCTTCATCAGCCAGACGCCCAGCGGCAGTTCCAGCGCAACACTGACGAGGATCACACCACCCAATGTGTTGTAGCCAAAACCACCGATGAAGGGCAACCCTCGCCCCAACACGGGGATGCCGCCAAGCCAGCGCAGTACAAAGTAGATTGCAATCAGCAGGGTCACGCTCGGAAAGGCGTGCAGGATCAGGGTCGCGCCCAAAAACGCTTTGCGCCCCGGAAAGCTCACGCGCGCAAGGGCATAGCCGGCCAACGACGAGACGAGCACCACCCCAATCGTCAGCCCCAATGCTAACACGGTCGTATTGAGGGTCAACCGCCAGATCAGCGGGTCCTCCCACAAAAAGGACCAATTGGACCAAGTCAACCCGCCAAAGTTGCCCGCGGAATCGACGGGGATTAACCCATAGGTGCGTTTGGCAAAGGTCGAAATCAGAATCCACGCATAGCCTACCACAATCGGGATCGTCAGCAGCACCAACAGCGTCAACGGCAGGATCGTACGCCCAGGCCGTCCCGTACCCAATGTCTCTTCCATGATTACCTTCCTTACTGCCCTTCGCCGAATTGGCTACAACGCCTCAATCTTTGGCTCTTGCACCAGATCATTAAAGCGGAAGTAGCGCATATAGATAATCGCCATAATAATGCCCACCACCACCAAGACCGTGCCCAGCGCCGCGCCAAAGCCCCACTGAAAGTTGCCCCAGTAATTGTTGAGCGCCCGGTGATAGGCCCACAGCGACCAGACTTCCGTGTCATATTGGCCATCGGTCAAGAGCAGGATCGACTCAAAGGAAGTTAGTAGCGAAAGGGTCTGATAGGTGACGACAAAAAGGAGCGGCCAGCGGATCATCGGCAGGATCACATAGCGTACACGCTGCCAGAGGGAGCAGCCATCAACCAACGCGGCGATCATAAAGTCGCGCGGCAAGGCTTCAATCGCCGAGGTAAAGATGATCATCCCAAAGGATGCGCCAACCAACCCATTAACGACGATCACAAAAAACCAGGGCAACGCCGGGATCCAGTTAGTCGTTTCCAGGCCAAGGGGTGCCATCACATGTTGGTTGAGGATACCGTAGGGTGCATCTGCTGCGATATAGCGCCACATCATAATATAGACAACGGAGGGGGTGACCCGTGGCAGCAACCAGAGCGAGCGAAAGAAAAAGCCGGCGCGCCGGGGAATATGCACAGAGAGCAACGCAACGAGCAGCCCCATGCCCACATTAAAGAAGCCAAGCGTCATCAGCACATAAAAGACGGTGTTGCGAAAAATTGGCCCGGTCTGCGGATTCTGAAAGATGCGCACATAATTTTCCAACCCGACCCAAGACCAATTTTTAAAACCGGTCGCCGAACTCATATCGGTCGCCGAAAGACCGATAATGATAACAACGGGAATAAAGAAAAAGGCCACGACCAAAACGGTTGCCGGTGCCATAAAGAGGAACGGCCCCACGGCGCGACTAATTGGCGAGTACCAGGGATCACGTACGATCGTGGGTGGCGTTCGGTCTGTTGTGGATGGGTTTGCGGTAACTGGCATAATTGTTGGCTGCTGACTGTTTGATTACGATAGGAGTTACGCAGAGCTCAGTTTCGATACGCTGAAAAGCTAGCTACTCAACCAACGGTTTGCGTAACTCCTATTCAGATGTGTAGAAAACAAACCGGGGGGGTATCGAGCACACCATCAGGCGGTGTTAACACTACAGCGCATAAAGGAAGTAACAGATCTGCCACAGTGCATCCGAAATCTCAGGGAAACTAGCGAATCGAACCGACAAGTTTGCAAGTTGACGGCAATTTCATAATGAAAATTGCCTATCTCATGCTCCCCAAATCCGCTGTAGTGTTGACGCCGCCCGACAGCATGCCCCATGTGTATCAAGGCAAGCATTTCAGGCACACTACAGCGGATTTTGGGAGTAACGGATTTGTGATTTCGTAGATTAAATTGCTGTTTCTTGACAAACTTGTCGATTCAAGCGGCGTTTTCCCTAGAATTCAGGGCGCGCCGTGGCAAATTCGCGGCTTCCTTCATCCGGTGTAGTGTTGGTTACTGCCCTTATTCCTTATCTTGATACACATGATGCCGCCCGACAGCGTGCACCTACGGATACAACTTTGCAACCATGTTACTCTTGCACAATGAGAAACTCACCCAACTCAGACTGAAGTTGTTGGATCGCAGCGTCAGCCGCGTCTTGTGGGGACATCTCGCCATTTTCCGCCTTCACCATGAAGTCCCAGACAATGTCAAAATAGGCACCATACATCACATGATTGGGCTGATAGAAGTTGTGGTCGAGCATATAGAGCGTATCCGAGAGCAGCTGGTCGCTGGCATACGCCTCGTAGTCGGCCTGTGACTTCACAACACCGAGGTGCGTACTGTCGACTGCGTGCAGCGTATTGATTTCAGCCGTCGTTGTCTTGGCCAGGACCGCGCAAGCTGCTTCCTGATTGTTCGCGCCCGTGGCCTCTTCGGTGGTAATCATATAGACAAGGGGATGGGAGAGGGTCGAACCTGGCTGACCAGCAATCCCCGAAGGTTGCAGGGCATAACCGATAAAGTCAAAGAGATACTCCTGGCCGCCTTCATCAGCACGGTAATTCTTGGCCCAGTCGGCCCACTGCCAGATGCCACCATTCCAGAAGAGCGCTTTGCCGCCGGAGACCGTGTCGTGCCAGATGCTGAACTCAGTGCCGATATAATTTTCGGGAGTAATGCCCTCTTCGACGACACGCCGCTGGAAAGCGTACCACTGTTCAAGCGCCTGGGGCGTCACCACCAATTTATCCTGTTCGGCGTCGTAGAGTTCGCCCCCATAGGCATGATAATATTGGAGAAAGTCACCGCCCTTGGTCGGCCGATGCCAGTAGCCATAGCCCGGTTCGACCACACCGGCATCAACGGCCTGCTTGGCGGTCTCAATCATGTTGTCCAGGGTGAACTCACCGTTCATGATCCGCTCCGGTAAGCTGTCGATCTCCTCCTGGCTCCAGCCCAATTCCGCTAATTTTTTCTTGTTGTAGAACATGGGCCGCGCTTCGGTATCTTGCGGCACTCCCCAGATTTGGCCGTGCCACGTCACCGAAGCCCATAAACTATCGATCACATCGGCAAATTCTGGATATTTGTCTTTACAAAAGCCAAAGTCGGTAATGTAACCCGCATTGGCCCACACCGCCACATCTTCATGGCCAGAGAGCACAATGGCCGGGCCCTCCCCAGCATCGGCAGCCAAGGTGAACTTCTTCTTGTAATCGCCCCAACCGGAATCATCATTGGTGGGGTTGACGGTGACGTCAAAGTCCGTGACATCGGCGGCGGCTTGCGCGGGGCCATCGGCGCGCCAATGCTCAACATTGTTCGCTTCCGCCCACACGGCAATTTCCACTGGACCACTAGCACCGGTATTGGCAGCAGCATCGGCCGGCGCACTTGATCCGCCGTCAGTTGCGGGGGCAGAGACAGCACAAGCAGCTAAAAGTAAGGTCAGCAGCAATGCCACAACGACGGCTTTCGGTTTCACGAAGAGCGAGTTTGCTTTCACGAGATCCTCCTTGGGTTTTTGGATAGCGTTTGAAGTGGTGAATCAAAGTCTAAAGCATAGCGAACTAAGGTTAACACAAAATATCTTATTTGTTAACAGCAATTTATGTTGAATTGGTACACGATGTGGAACTTCGTTCACGCCGCCCCCGGGTCTTGAGGATTCGTAAAGTGCAACACACCGTCGTCAAAACAGAGATGGGCCAGCCGCTCTTTCTCGGCATAGTAGTCCTGGCAATTGCGCCAGGGTTCATGATCCCCCTGTTTGGGCAGCCGGGCGGCACCGCGGCGCATGTATCCCGGCGCAAAGTCAGTCGGGTCGATAAAGGGCGTGGCACTCATTTGTTGCTCTTCCGGCCGTAGACGGGGCATGCATTGGCGCACCCCCAGTGCATCCATCTGCTGCAACAGACGGCAGACAAAATGTGCAATGAGATCGGAGCGCAACGTCCACGAGGAGCGGATATAGCCGAAGGTCCACACCAGATTGGGCAAATCTGAAAGCATCATGCCCTTGTACGTCCATCTGTCAGAGATCTTTACCGGTTCTCCGTCAACCGTGAAGGGAATGTTGCCCAACGCAGCAAGTTCGAGACCGGTGGCGGTGACAACAATGTCAGCCGGCAATTTCTCGCCCGATTGCAGCAGGATGCCATCTTCAACAAAATGATCGATCTGGTCAGTCACCAACGATGCCTTACCCGCAGCAACCGCCTTGAGCAGATCGCCATCGGGCAGCACACACAAGCGCTCCCGCCACGGTTCGTAGCGGGGCATTAGGTGGGTCTGAATGTCGTAATCAGCCGGTAAGAGCGCCGCGGTCATCGTCAACAACTCTTCTTTGACGATTCCTGGCTCGTGTAAGGCACGTTCAGTAAAGATCCGGCCCTGTTCCAGCGATTTTCGGCGCTTGATCTCGTAGAGCCACGCATCCGGTATCTGAAGGGCACGCAACTCCTGGATCGTCGCATCTTCCACCCCAGTTTCGACCGGCAAATAGTAGCTTGGCGAACGCTGCAATTGGGTCACATGCGCGACACGGTCGGCCACCGCGGGCACAATGGTTGCGGCGGTAGCACCGGAGCCAATGACAACCATCCGTTTCCCGGTATAGTCGAGATCGTCGGGCCACTGTTGCGGATGGATGATCAGCCCTTGAAACTTCTCTTCGCCGGGAAAGTGCGGGCGAAAGCCGGCGTCATGGTTGTAGTAGCCCTGGCACATAAAAAGAAAGCGACCCGTGTACTGCACAATTTCACCGTCCCCGGCCGTGGCGGCGACTGTCCACTGGGCATCCGCAGTTGACCAGGCCGCGCGTGCGACGCGCTGGCCAAAGCGGATCTGCGGTGCGAGTGCATACTCCTCGACCACCTCGTGCAGGTAACCTAGAATCTCGTCGGCAGTTGCAATGGGCCGACCATACCACGGCTTGAAGTCATAGGCGTAGGTGTGCAGGTCGCTGTCCGAACGGATGCCGGGATAGCGAAAGAGATCCCAGGTGCCACCAATCGCGTTGCGCGCTTCCAGAATGACGAACGTTTTACTGGGGCACTCACGCTGCAAGTGGCAGGCCGCGCCAATACCAGAGATGCCCGCGCCGATGATGATGACATCGCGATGTTCCACTGGAATGCTGTTGTTCATCTTTGCCTTTCCTTATGTTGATCCCACCATCAATTTCAGCAACAAATTTAACGTTGTCGCACCTTCAAATTACAATAGAAATGGCAAGAGCATCTTTGTGCGCTGGATATATCTTGGGTACTGCTCTGGAAACTGTGCCATCATCAGCCGCTCTTCGCGGCGGGCACAATAGAGAAAATATCCACCACCGAGCACGAGCGGTACCACCCAAATGATACTTACCGCAATCGCTGAGCCGGCCATGGCGAGCAACATGCCGCCATAGATCGGGTGGCGGATAAACGCATAAGGCCCCGTCATGACGAGCTCCGGCTGCTCTTTGCGTGCCATGGGCATGCCCCAATTCCGGCCGAGATCCCGACGGGCCCAGATGGCAAGCCAGATGCCGCAAGCGCAAATCAGCATACCGATTATGCCAAGCAAGAGATTAGGGTGGACGGGATAGCGTTGCATATGCTGCAATGCTTGCCTGACGCCAGGGAATCTCAGTGCAGATAGAATGAGGATGAAGATACCGAGGCGCAGGAGTGCTTCACGCTGCCAGGCACCCACGCTTCGTATGCTCCGCTTTGCACCAATCGCCGATACAATCCAATAGATAATCAATAAGAGCCAGAGCGCTCCAATCACCCCGTTGACCATACCCATGGCACGTGCCTCTTTCATCCCACTACGCGCTTCACCATTATAACCTGCTCTGATTGAGAAGCGCAGTTTTGCCGAGGTCGAAACGCCGTTCTCAGTTCAACTGCTTCCCACGACCCTCAATCAAGCGCATTTAAGAATTTATCAATATCTTCCTGATTATTATAGACCGAAATGCCGAGCCGTATGCCATTGACCATGACCCGTTCGCCCTCTTCATTCGTCGTATACCATTCGCGAAACGAGACAACCTGATGGCCAAAGGCACGGTCAAGTTTGGCTTGGGTCTCTGCGATGTCAGTGGGCAGAAAGCTCACGATGGGGGTTGGCGCATCGAGTGGGGTAATTGGCTGATAGCCCAAGCGCGGTAGTTCTTGCTGCAAGCGCGTCGTCAAGGGCTGTACATGCGCACGGATATGCTCGATGCCCAGCGCGGAGAGATAGCTGATCCCCGCATGGGCGCAGACGCCAGCCAGAAACGAGATTTGGCTGCCTTCATAGCGGGTCGCATCGTCATGCAGAGCAAAGTCATAATCGTGCTGCGCCTGCACCTGGCGCAGGCTAAAGCGCGTCGGCTCGACCGTCTCCTGCAACCCCGCCCGCACATAGAGAAAGCCAATCCCAAAGTCACCCATCAGCCATTTATAAGTGGCACACGCGGCAAAGTCGATGCCCATTGCGGTCACGTCGATCGGGGTGTTGCCGGCGGCCTGGATGATGTCGGTGTAGACATACGCGCCGTGGGCATGGGCAAGCTGACTAATCGCTTGAATATCCGCGAGGTAGCCGTTGACCTGTGAGACCAGCGCCAGTGAAATCAGCCTGGTCTGGTCATCGATCGCGGCTTCGATGTCGGCCAAGTTGATCTGCCAGTTGCGATGGGGCACGACGCGCAATTCCAGATTGCCCGCCCGCGCCAGGGTCGTATAAATATATTTGGAGGCTTCAAAATGCAAGTCATCAATCACAATATTGCCGCCCGGTTTGGCACCGGGTTGGCTCAACCCAAGACCAGCCAGGACAATATTTTCGCCATCCGTCGTACTTTGCACAAACGCGATTTCTGCGGGCTTGGCACCAATCAACGCGGCGAACTTGGCCTTAGTCTCCTGTTGCATCTCAGCGGTAAAGCTTTGGCGTTCCGCACCGGCACCCAGCGTGCGAAATTGGCTGTACCCCGCCAGCGCACGCAAAGTATGAATGCTGTAGGGATGGGTTTCGGCGGCGGCCAACCACAATTTTTCTGCCGCGCGGGGAAAGTCGGTGCGGACCGCAGCAAAATCGGGTGGCGTGGATGGTGAGGTTGGCATGAGTATGTTGCCTTTCAGAAGTCGTGTAATTGGTGGGATCGGGCGCTGTCAAGGGAAAGACTTACCTTATCAATACCTTCGCCAATTTCAGAAATTAGAGCCGTCATTCCTGCGCAGGCAGGAATCCATCTTCATGTTACACGAGTAGATTCCTGCCTGCGCAGGAATGACATCTGGAAATTTCCGCCAAAACAAGGTTTGGCG
>DAOUCA010000237.1:0-36746 GCA_034432375.1 Caldilineaceae bacterium | reverse complement strand
CGCCAAACCTTGTTTTGGCGGAAATTTCCAGATGTCATTCCTGCGCAGGCAGGAATCTACTCGTGTAACATGAAGATGGATTCCTGCCTGCGCAGGAATGACGGCTCTAATTTCTGAAATTGGCGAAGGTATTGATATGTTATACGCAAATCAGAATGAAACCCCTAGTTTCGGCCAGCGTGCGTCGCACTGGCCAAAGCATCTAGCGGACTGGAAGCAGTTGGCGGTCAGTGCGACGCACGCGATCCCGTTGGTCCGCAAAATTCCGGTTCTCATTCTAAACGCAGTATAGCGGTAATTTGTCGAAAAATATTATCCGCTGCTCCCCGAATCCGTTGTAGTGTTGCTGAAGTGCTTAGCTTGATACACACGATGCCTAAGTTCAATCGTCTCTATGGGACAAAGCATAATATCATTGGCGGTTCCGATGAACATCTCTACCAGCGCAAACTCTCGGTAATGTGCGCCATACGAAGGATTCCAACGATGGATCAATCTCAACAGCAGATAACAGCGCTCACCGACATCACCCAATCCGAGCGCTTCTTCTTTGAAACCAATGGCTACCTTGTGCTCGAAAACTTCCTCGCTGCTGACCATCTGGCGCGCCTGCAAGCCGCGCTTGAGCGGACTATCGTTCAGCGGCGTATCCAGCAGCAAGCAGGCATCGATCACACCGGTATGACCCGCCTGATCGGTGCCGAGAGCACGCGCATCTTCTATATCCTGGATGATAACCCGCTCTTTCTGGAGTTGCTCGACTGGCCGCCGATGATGACCTATGTGCGGGCGCTGCTCAACCCCAAACCGCACCACCACGCCTCGGACGCGATTGTCGAATACGCCGGCGACCTGGCCGAGCGCGGCCCCGGCTGGCATCTCGATGGCCACGACAACGGCTATCGCAACCTGGGGCGACCGATCCCGCTGCTCCAACTCAAGCTCGGCTACTATCTAACCGATATGACGGAGCCAGGCCAGGGCAACCTGACCATCGTGCCGGGCAGTCACAAAGCCACGATTGAACCGGCTCCGGCGGATCTCAAACGGCCCGAGCTCTTTCCCGGTGCGATGGAAGTCTGCGCGCCGGCCGGCTCCGCCATTCTCTTTCACAATGCGCTCTGGCACACCGCCGGCCTCTTCCGTAAGCCAGAGAGCCGCCGTGTGATCCTCTACTACGCCTATGAACACCCGTGGATGGTGGCATCGCAGGAGCATTGGGGTTACAGCAAAGCGTTTTACAATGAGCGCCTCTCGCCGGAGCAGCGCAAGCTCTTTCACGGCTTTGTCTTTGACCCGCCGGAAGCGCGCTGGGGATGAGGCCGATTGTACGCCTGGGCTACTTATGACGTTTTACAAGATAGTGACCCCGTTGCTATAATGAGAGCCACACCCACTCCTCGCGGGTGGTCGTACTTTCTCAGTCCTATGAAATCGTCTGTCTCAATTATTTGATACCCGAAAACCTTGACAAAAGTCTTGGTTCGAGGAATCGTTTCGTTGGATTATTACTATCGGTCATCAACTACGTTTGGAGAGGAACAACCAATGAGTCAGGGAAATAATGTATTGAGTCGTAGAGCGTTTTTACGCGCGTCGGCTGTGCTAACCGCCAGCGCTGCTTTGGTGGCCTGTGCGCCGGCAGTGGCTCCCTCTGGCAGTGAAGCGACAAGTGGCGCGGCCGCTTCGGATGCGTCTGCCGAGTCAACCACGATTACCTACTGGACCTTCTGGGCCGATCGCTGGGGTGAATTCCAGCAGCAGCTCGTCGACGAGTACAACGCTTCGCATGAGCAGTTGCAGGTCGAGATGTTGATTGTG
Organism: Caldilineaceae bacterium; assembly: GCA_034432375.1. Lineage (GTDB taxonomy): Bacteria > Chloroflexota > Anaerolineae > Caldilineales > Caldilineaceae > JAHBVH01. Next base: position 34,925 of record DAOUCA010000237.1, on the reverse strand, counting down.
CCTTGGGGCGATCTGGCGACCAAATTGCTGACCGCTGTCTCCGCTGGCAATCCACCGGATTTTAGCATTATCAACCGCAGCGAAGTGGTGGAATGGGCGGTACGTGGTGGCGTAATGCCACTGGGTGACTTTATCGATGCCTCGACTGTCACCAAACCCGATGACTGGTTCCCCGTCGCCTGGACCGAATGTACCTGGGAAGGCAAGAGCTATGCCCAGCCCTTTGAGAGCGGCACCTATGCGGCCTGGTACAACCACGAACTCTTTACCGACGCCGGTTTGGATCTGACAAAGTTGCCGGTTACCTGGTCCGAAGTGGATGCCGCGGCCACCGCGATTACCAGTGGTAGTGCTGCCGATGGCTATGAACGCGTTGGCTTTATTCCGTGGGGCGCGCGCCAAGATCTGCTCGGCTGGCTGGCCGGCGGCGAGTGGTATGACGAAGAGACGCAGACGATTACCGCAGTGACGCCGGAGAATATCGCGGCCATGGATTGGGTCAAACAGTATGCGGACAAGTATGGTGGTGAGGCGCTGGAACGCTTCCGCCAAGGGCTAGGTGGCGGCGACACCGAAGATGATCCCTTCTTCCGCGGCCAGATGGGCATGGTCTGGAAGGGCAGCTGGTCGCTCTCCTCCAAGACCGAATATGCCCCCGATGTTGCCTTTAGTGTGGTGCCGCTGCCCTACCTTGACGGTGCCAGCAATGCCAGCATCAACCAAGGCTCCGCCTGTGTCCTCCCAACCGGCTCGCCCCAACCCGAACCGGCCTACGAGTTCCTCACCTGGATGTCGATTGACGGGGTCTCTAAATGGGTGCCCAACGCCGCCGACATGGTCTCGCGCAAGGATCAGACCGAGATCTATCCGAATGCCCTGCCCGACAACGAAGAGTTCCGCGGCCATTGGAAGACCTACAACGATGCGCTCGCCTATGCCCACCACGAACCGGCCATGCCGGCGCGCCGCTTCTGGGGTGATCAACTCTCCGCCGCGCTCGATGAGATTGTGCTCGGCAAGAAGAGCCCAGAACAGGCCCTCCAAGATGCGCAGGATACGTCCCAACGCGAATTGAATAAGGCGCTGGGCAAGGCCTAACTGCTCGTTCCACGCTCCGGCGTGGAATGCTTGCACCGACGCTCCAGCGTCGAGTAGCCAAATTGCAGACGATCCTATCACTTGACGCTGGAGCGTCAGAAGGGGTGCCTACGCCGGAGCGTAGGCACCAGCAAAATTCTTTTGTAATGAGGCTAGTATGGCAACAATTGCGGTTTCTGGCAGTAAGCAAGGGCGACGCCGACGCTTGCGTTTACCAACCCGGCAAGAGTGGCGACAAAATCTCACAGGGTATCTCTTCTTTGCGCCCTGGTTGCTCGGGCTGCTACTCTTCAACATCTACCCCATCGGTGGTGCGGTCTACTATAGCTTTACCGAATATTCAGTCTTACAAGCCCCGCGCTGGATTGGCTTGGGCAACTATCATGAGATGTTCTTTGTCGATGAACTCTTTTGGAAGGCGATCTACAATACCTTTTACTATGCTGCCTTCTCGGTGCCGCTGAGCCTGATCATGGCAATTTTGCTGGCGGCCTTGCTCAACTATCAGGTGCCGGGTCTCTCCTTCTTTCGCACCACCTTTTTTCTGCCTTCGATTGTGCCCGTGGTGGCGGCCTCTGTCGTCTGGGCATGGATTCTCAACCCCGAATATGGGTTGATGAACGATCTGCTGGCACGCGTTGGCTTACCCGGCCCCCCCTGGTTGACCAGCGAAGTCTGGTCGAAGCCCGCTTTTATCCTAATGAGCTTCTGGGACATTGGGCCAACGACAATCATCTTGCTGGCGGGGCTGCAGGATATTCCGCAACATCTCTATGAGGCTGCCGAGATCGATGGGGCCAATGCACTGCGCCGCTTTCGCCATGTCACCTTGCCGTTGTTGACCCCCACGATCTTTTTCAATCTGGTGATTGGGCTGATTGGATCCTTTCAACTCTTTGCGCAGGTCTATATCATTTCGGATGGTGGGCCACTCTGGTCGACGCTCTTCTATGTCTTTTATCTCTATCGCCAGGGCTTTCAATACTTCAACATGGGCTATGCCTCGGCGTTGGCGCTTGTCCTCTTTGCGATCATTCTCGTCTTCACAGTTATCTTAATGATCTCGTCGCGGCGTTGGGTCTACTATGAAGGGGCGCAGCCGCGCTAAGTATACATTTATCACTGCTTTCGTAGGGGCACGGTATACCGTGCCCCTACGAAAGCAGCAGATTTCTCTAAAACACAAAAGATACAACTATGCCTTCTTTGCAAAGCAAACGCCTTTTAACGGTGATAAACAAGTCAATTGTCTTTCTGATTTTGGCGGCGGTGGCGGTGGCCTTTCTCCTGCCACTCCTGTGGATGGTGAGCACCTCGCTCAAGCCCAAAGATCAGATCTTTGTCTATCCCCTGATCTGGATCCCCCGTCCGCCCCAGTGGGACAACTATGCCGAGGCGCTCAACAATCCTTCCTTTAAGTACCTGCTCTTTCTCAAGAACAGCTTGATCTATGCGGTGATGTCGACCATTGGCACCGTGATCTCGTGCGCTTTTGTCGCCTACGCCTTTGCGCGTTTGCGCTGGTGGGGGCGCGACTTCTGGTTTGTGATCACCCTCAGCACGATGATGATCCCCTACCCGGTCACGCTCATTCCGCTCTTTCTCGTCTTTCGCGATCTGGGCTGGATCGGCACCTTTAAGCCGCTGATTGTGCCAAGCTTTTTGGGCACCCCCTTCTTCATCTTCCTGCTGCGTCAATTTTTCCTGACGATCCCCATGGATCTTTCCGACGCTGCCCGCATTGATGGCGCGCGTGAGATTGGTATCTTCTGGCATATCATCTTGCCGCTGACCCGCCCCGCACTGATTACCGTTGCGCTCTTTACCTTCCTTGGCGCGTGGAATGACTTTCTCGGCCCGCTGATCTACTTAAATGATGGCAGCAAATATACGCTCGCCGTTGGCTTGGCGGCGTTCCGTGGCCAATATCGTACCCAATGGGATCTGATGATGGCTGCGTCCACCGTCGTAACCGCGCCGATTGTTGTTCTCTTCTTCTTTGCCCAAAAGCGCTTTATCCAGGGAATTACGTTGACGGGGATGAAGGGGTAGGGAAGGGGGCCGGTAAATCGGTACATCAGTAAATTAGTAAATTATTGGACAAGAAAATTGTAAATGGTGAATGGTGAATGGTGAATTGCTAATGATAAATGAGAAGAGGCCGACTCACGTGAAGCAGTTTTTTATTCACAATTCACCATTTACAATTCACCATTGCGGTTTATCCGCGTTAGGAGTTACCTATGATGCAATCCAATGGTATGATTAACGGCCTTCAGCGCCCTTTCCCGGCGTTGACCCCCGCGCAACGCTACCATCTTGATGTCTATGGCTATGTGGTGGTCGAAAAGACGCTGACCGAAAATGAGGTTGGCACGCTGCGCGAGGCGCTGCAAAAATTAAAACGCGACATGATCGCCACCGGCGATCCGAGCAGCGCGGTGGTGCGCAATGCCCGTGCCTCGGTCTACAAGCCGCACCACATTCACTTCTCGCATGTGATGGAGAGTGACCCCGCCGTGCTCGACTATCTGACCCATCCCCGCCTCGTGGGCATGGCCGAAGAGCTGGTCGGCGGCTCGGTGCGTATCGAGGAGTCCGAGGCGATTATCAACTCGCGCGACCCCAATGCCGATCCCAATGCGCCCGCAACCTTTGGCTTCCACACCGGCACCCGCCCCCAATATGGCACCTATATCGAAAATGGTCTCTACCATTGCAATTTTGTCAAAACCCTGACCAATCTCACGGACCTTGGTCCCGATGACGGTGGCACCGTCGTGATTGCCGGTAGCCACAAGGTGCAATGTAGTGAGCAAGAGATCATTCCCTGCGCCTACGAAGATCCGTCGCTGATCCACCAGGTCATTGCGCCTGCCGGCTCGACCCTGCTCTTTGGTGAAGCGCTGATCCACGCCACCGGCCGCATTCGCAGCGACCGCGAACGGGTGATCATCATCGGCGGCTACACCCCACCCATGTTTCAGGCATGGCAGGGTCAGGAGCCAAGCGCTGAGTTTATTGCACAGACGCCAGACGCGCTGCGCGCTTTGGTTTCAGGTAGCGACAAGTGGCATTGGGAACGGCGCTTTCGTACCTTAGAGATGCAAACGAAATAAGAGGAACTCTGTGAAAAAATTTGCCCCACTTAACCTCACCCCAGAAGAACTGATCGAATACACCCCCGGCTGGCCCGGCGAGCGTGCTGCCGACGGTCGCCCGCTGGTTCCCAATGATATTCTCGAGCGGATGCGTAGCGTGACGATCACCCAAGCTTGGGGCGTTCTGCGCGGTGATGGCTATCACCACCAATACGAAGATGGCTGGCTCTGTACCCATCCTGGCCAGGTACTTGTCGGCCGGGCGTTGACGGCGATGTATATGCCGCGCCGCCCAGAGATGCGTACGGTAATGGAAGCCAAAGGCACAGAACTCGGCTGCATCGGTGACCAGATCTCTTGGCCGATTGACATGCTCATGCCAGGCGATGTCTACGTCGCCGATGTCTTTGGCAAGATCGACCAAGGCGCGGTCATTGGCGACAATCTGGCGACCTCGATCTATGCCAAGTCGGGCAATGGCGTCGTCCATGATGCCGCCGTGCGCGACCTCGATGGGATCCAGGAACTGCCCGGCTTCACCAGCTTTGTGCGCGGCTTTCACCCGACCTACGCCTCGCCCACGATCATGTTGACCGGCGTTAACTGCCCGATCCGCATCGGCAAAGCAACGGTGATGCCCGGCGATGTGGTGCTTGGCCGGCAGGATGGGGTTGTCTTTATCCCGGCCCATCTGGCCGAAAAGGTAGTCAAGACGAGTGAGTTGATTCAGCTGCGCGACGACTTTGGCCAGGAACGGCTGCGCGAGGGCATCTATACCTCCGGTCAGATCGACCGCCGCTGGGAAGATGAGATTGAAGCGGACTTTTCTCGATGGCTAGAGGCGCACATCGACGAATTGTCTGTGCCCAAGGCGGCGATTCAGGAACTGCTCCAAGAGCGAACATGGTAGCTTCGACAAGCTCAGCTACCGGGTTTCGACCGGCTCAGCCGCCGATGGCCGGTCGAAGCCTAAATGTTGTCAGCCGCGATAGACGTAAATGGTCCCATCCGGCAGTGTGGCACCGACAAGCGATTTTGCCTGGGCCAACTGCGCTTCGGTGACCCGTGCCGCCGTCAGGTCGGCGTTGCTGAGATCGGCGTCCGTCAAATCTACATTGGTCAAATCACAGCGGCGTAGGTTTGCGCCACGCAAATCCGCGCCACGTAAATCCGTACCGCTCAGGTTGAGATAACTGAGGTCGGCATTGGCGAGTTGGGAGCGCTGTCTGTGAAGATAGAGATTGTAGGCGCGTTGCCCAAGGCGCACGCGAATCGTGGCAAAGTAAAGATAGAGGCGATAGAGTAGTCGTTGCATGGTATTGAGTATAGCACAGTGAAATGATTTGCGCATAGCCAAAGGAGAAGCTGGTGGGTCAGATCGGTATTGGAATTATGGGGGGCGGGGGCACGGCCGCTGAAGGTCACATTCTTGGCTATTTGGTCGACCCACGCTGCACGGTGGTCGCCCTGTGGGATATTGATCAGGCCAAGGTCAAGGCGCAGGCGGAAAAGCTGGGTGTATCAACGGTGGCGATCTGTGCAACGCTGGAAGAGTTTCTGTCGCGCGCTGACATCCACGCCGTCTCGATCTGTACGCCTGACCATCTACACGCTGAACATGCCGAGGCTGTGCTGCGCGCCGGCAAACATCTGTTGATCGAAAAGCCAATGACCACCAAACGCGCCGATGCCGCACGCTTGGTGCAACTGGTCCGTGAAACCGGTTTGGTGGCGCTGGTGGGGCAAATTGTCCACTATCAGCCGGAGTACCGGGCGATGGTCGAGGCGTACCGTGCTGGCGAGCTTGGGGATGTCTGGCTGGTGGAAAGTGACTACATCTCGGATATGCGCCGTTACTATGGCCCTACCGGTGCCACTCCCTGGCGCAGTGCACCGGAGGCACCGCAAGATATTCTCTTGGGGGGCGGCTGTCATTCCATGGGAATTCTGATGTGGGCGTTGCAATCCCGCGTGAAAGAGGTCTTTGCCTATGCCAACGACAAGGCTGAGCCGCTGTTGTCGATCAACGATTGCTATCTGGTCTCGATGCGCTTTGAAAATGGCGTTATCGGTAAGTTGATCGCGGCTGCCGGTAATCGCGGCGCCGCGCCAACCGGTGGCCGCTTGGTCATGTACGGTACGGAGGGTACCCTCTGGGGTGGTCGCCTCTATCGCAATGATCCGGTTACCCATCGCTCCGCGATCGTGCGCGATTTCCGCGAAGAGTTCAGTGGCTATCAGCCATTAACGCATGGGCCACACCAGAATCTTCCCTGGGGAGAACAGTGTGTGCACTTTCTTGACTGCATTGAAGGCAAGGCCGAACCGCTGACCGACATCTTTCAAGGCGCGCAAATCGTTGCGGCGCTCACGGCTGCCGTTGAATCAGCCGCCACTGGGCAGCCGGTTGAAGTTGATAATGACTTTTAGGCGAGGGTGTGGGTATATGAAGCCACAGAGGCCACAGAGGACACAGAGGACACAGAGGGATAAAGCCTTTCTCTGTGCTCTCTGTGTCCTCTGTGGCAGAAAGATGAGCCAAGGCATTGGATTCGCAAAGCCGGCGCTTAGCTTGCTCTCTCCTCCGCGTCCAGGAAGTACGCCAGGGCGGGATGGTCGAGCACTTTGTGTACTTGCTGCCAAGCATAGAGAGTCCTTGCATGGTCGCCGCGCATAATGGGGATAAAGCCAAAGGCCAGATAGAGGTTGATGGCGGGCAGCCGTGCGGTGGAGGTGCTTAGATAGGCCCGTTGATAGCCGAGGTATTGGAGGCGGTGGCAAACGAAGGCCAACAGCGGCTTGGCCAGGCCCCGCCCTTGCATCTCTGTGTGAATTGCCACCCAGTGGATCAAGCCCCAATTCGGGCCATCGTCATCTGCCTTGAACCAGGCTGTCGCCGTGCCAATGGGCTGGCCATCGGCTTGACATAGGTAGACTTGGCGATCCGTCAATAAGGCTAAGTCGTTGCCAAACTCGGCCTGAAAGGTTGCCGGCGTAAAGGTGTGAAAGCGATCCGCCGCCACATGGATCGCCACCCACGCCGCTTCGTCGCCAGGCTGATACCAGCGCAATTGATAGGGTGCCGGCAACGCGAAGTGCGGCAGATCTTCAAGCGTTGGTCGCACCATGGCCACGGCGATATTTTCTGTGCTCATTGCAGGTAAACTCGTTTCAGAGTGATGAATTTTTGATAAATGGTAACGATTCAGGTACCCCCTCCTGTCATCGAGGAAGGGCCAGGGGTGGGGTGAATCGTTTGATAAACATACCAACGCTAATGACAACCGGCGTAGCTGGCAATTTACGCCAAGCCGCAGCGGGTCTCGAAGAGCAGCCTGTTTTTTCTCTGGGCTTTCTGGGCTCTCTGTGGCAAAAACAGACGATCGCTCAGTCAATCATCGGTAACAGTATAGGACAAAGTCTCATGAAAATCGAATCGGTCGATCTCTTCTATCTCTCCATGCCCGAAGTCCTCGATATCGGCGATGGCAGCCAGGACGCGCTCTTGGTGCGTGTCACCGCCGGTGGCTATGAAGGGTGGGGCGAATGTGAAGCCTCCCCGCTGCCTTCGATTGCCGCCTATATCGCGCCGATGTCGCACAGCGCCTGCAAACCGGTCGCCGCCTCCGTGCTGGGTCAGCCGATCAACGATGTGGCCGACATCTACCGCATTGGCGACCTCGTGCGCGCCGACAGCCAGGATATCCTGCAGACCGACCACACGCTCTCTGGCATCGACATGGCGTTATGGGATCTGTTGGGCAAAAAGTTACATGAACCGGCCTGGAAGCTGCTTGGCTATGACCGTGCCTACCCCAAGCTGCCCTACGCCTCAATGCTCTTTGGTGACACGCCACAGGAGACACTTGAAAAAGGACGCAATGCCCGGGCGCAAGGCTACCGCGCCGCCAAATTTGGCTGGGGTCCGATTGGGCTGGGCAGCGCGCAGGCGGATGCCGATCACTTTGTCGCCGCGCGCGAAGGGCTGGGAGACGATGGCATCCTGCTCATCGACATCGGCACCGTCTGGCGCGACGATGTGGCACGCGCTGCCCAAGCGCTGCCCGCGCTGCAAGCCTGTCGCGCCACCTGGCTGGAAGAGCCCTTTGTCTCCGGTGCATTGACCGCCTACCACACATTGGCACAGCAGAGTGGCAGCGTCAAACTGGCCGGTGGTGAGGGTAGTCACAACTATTACATGGCGCAGGGGATGATCGATTATGCCGGCCTTGGCTATGTGCAGATCGACGCCGGGCGCATCGGCGGCTTGAGCGTCTCCAAGGAGGTGGCCGACTATGCCCATGCCCGCGGCGTCACCTATGTCAACCACACCTTTACCTCGCACCTGGCGCTGAGTGCTTCGCTACAACCTTTTGCTGGCCTGCAAGCGGATGAGATCTGCGAATATCCCGTCGAGCTGAAGTCACTCGCCGTGGCGATCACCGAGAATCATCTGGCGCGCGATGGAGACGGCTATGTCCACGCTCCTGCTGCGCCCGGCCTGGGGATGACGGTGAATCGAGCCGGGCTACGTGAATACCTCGTTGATACCGAGATTCGCGTCAACGGTCAACTGCTCTATCGGACGCCGACGTTGTAACGCGCGTCCCAGCGGGACAACTGACTTTAGGCGCTAACCCCACCCAACCCCCCCCACATCAGTCAGGGAAAACGCGGTGCCTCGCCCGCCAGCAGGGGAGGCAGGGAGGGGGTAGCTTGGTAGTTACGTTAATTTCTCTTTCCTAAACGCAAGTGTCCCTATGGGACGATCCCTATATCCTGAAGAAACGAATTGAATCCATGCAATCAATTTACCGTTCCATCTACCGTGCCCAAGCCAAGCCTGCCCAAGCTGAAGCCGCGCGTAAGCGGTTATCTGATTGGGCGACAGCACTCCCTCTGGGCACCGCGCCCGGCGACCTGCTGACCGTCAGCCTTCTGCGTTGGGGGCTGCACATCTTTGCCTACTGGGAGAGCATCGGGCAGCCACGCGCTCCGGAAACGCTCTTTCCGGGCTTCGACGATCTACTTGAAGCGTGGCCCGGCGCAACACCAGATGCATCAACCGTGCGTACCTTTGTGCCAATGATGGATATTTTTCATTACCTCGCCCCCGAAAATCTGGCCGGCGACCCGGTTGAAGCGTGGCGACGCAGCGCGCCGGTTGAACAGGCCTGGGGCCGGCTGGCGCGGCTGCAACCGCCGATGGTCAGCAGCTATATCTTCTTGCACTATCAGATGCAAGAGGAGAAACCGGGTGTCGGTGACCAATATGGCCTGATCGCGCTGCACGAGGATCTCATTTTCTTTTATCAGGAGCGCCCCTCGGTTCTCCAGGTGGCGGAGAAACCGGGCAAGCTGAGCACGACCAATACCCCCGACCATTGGCACGATGTGATGTTCGCTCACTTCCATCTGTGGGAAGATGCGCCACCGGGACAGGAGATCTGGCGCGAGATCGAACCGTTGCTCCATCGGACGGTGTAAATGCAGATCGACCACATCTCCCTGCTGCAAATTCAACGCGATCTCCACGATCAGCCGCGCGATATGGCGCGCTTTCATAACTACCTGTGCACCATCTTTGGCGGTGAGGTCAGCGGGGAAAATGATCTCCCCCAACTGGTGCCGTTGATCGCGATGAATCCGATGGGGCGCGCCCATGTGGCCGAGCGGCTCGATCAACTGCTGGTCCTTGATGCCGAAGCCCTTGCTGCGAGCGCCGTTGCCGAAGCGCAAGCGCGTCTTGCCGCGCCGGTCGGCACGTTGCCCCGCTATGCTGGTAATTACAAACACGGTCTGGTCATTATCGATGACCTGGGCGGTGCCTGGTCGAATCGCTTTGCCGTGGAGGTCAAACGGTTTGCTGCAGTCGATCTCAACAAATACCGCTGGTTCACGACAGGCTTCTTCGTCAGCGAACACCCATCGGCGGCGGCGGTGCGCCAAGCCGTGTTGAGCAGTATCTACCGGACGCTCTATCTTGATCAGCACGGCCCGCCGCAAACCTTGCGCCAAATGTTGACCCAGGAGGGAGAAACCGCCGCCTTTGCCGGCATGCCCTCGCCGCTGGATACCGACGACCTGACTTATAGCCGCGCCGTTCTGCAACCCTATCTCGATTCCGATCACTATCCCACCTGCATGGCGGCGATCTTTGGCGATGAAGCGGCGCGCACGTTGGGTTATTCTCCCTTAGGGCTATCCGCCTATGCAGGGATTGGTGTGGCGCTGGCGGATTTTGGAGCGCCTGCGGGCGCTTGTCGCTGTTAGCCGGCGGATTTATCCGCCGAATCAGAGAGGAATAAGATGAAATTAGCCTTTTGTGGCTTTCGCCACCCTCACATCTATACACTTTATCAAGATGCGCTGGCACACCCCGCGGTTGACATTGTGGCCGCCTGTGAAGAAGACGCTGTTACACGCGACGCACTTGCCGCATACCCGACGATCCAGTTGACCCATAGCAGCCTCGACGCCATGCTGGCGACCGTCGATTGTGACGCGGTGGCCGTTGGTGAGTACTATGGCAAGCGGGGTGCGGTGATCCTGCAACTGCTCGCCGCCGACAAACATGTAATTGTCGATAAACCGGTCTGCACGAGTTTGAATGAATTGGACGCGATCGAAGCCGCGCTGGCTGCGCGCAACCTAAAGCTGGGCTGTATGCTCGACATGCGTGATTCGCCCCAGGCAATTGGGCTGCGCACGCTGATCCGCAGTGGGGTAATTGGCGAGGTCCACGCGATCACCTTTGGTGGGCAACACCCGCTGCTGCTGGGCAAGCGTGCTTCGTGGTACTTTGAGCCGGGGCAGCATGGCGGCACCATCAACGATATAGGTATTCATGCCGTCGATGCGCTGCCCTGGATCACTGGGCTGGCTTTTGCTGAAATTCATGCCGCCCGCACCTGGAATGCCTTTGCGCCAGAGTACCCCCATTTTCACGACGCCGCCCAACTGATGGTCAGCCTGGAGAATGGCTGTGGTGTGCTGGGGGATCTCTCCTACTTTATGCCGGATAGCATGGGCTACACGTTGCCACTCTACTGGCGCATGACCTTTTGGGGACGTAAAGGGGTGGTGGAAACTTCGATGAATCTGGACCATATCATGGTCGCGCTCGATGGTGAAGCTGAGCCGCGCCAAGAGCCATTGCCACCGGGCAACCCGGGTGGTTACCTCCAAGCCTTTCTCGACGAAATTGCCAGCACTTCAAAGGGAAGTGGCGGCAGCAAAGATGTATTGGACACGACCGCCGTAATCGCCAGTGCACGGGTCGCGCTCCAGATCCAAGCGGCCGCGCTCGCGTCACGTCCAGCGCACCAGTTGTGCTGACACCTACCAATAGACTGAATTATCGGGCAACCGAAAAGTAACTACTAACCCCACCCTAACCCTCCCCTGATAAGGGAGGGAACCGTTGACGTCTAGACCGTTCCTCCCCTTGGTAGGGGGAGGTTAGGATGGGGGGCTTGGTTGTTACACCGAAAATTTGAAAAGCCAGCGCAAGTTTTCAACTCGATACAATCCGCATTCTCTGTTATCCGTGTTTAGCAAAGGTGAAATGGCTAAACACAGATAAACTCTCTTGTCGGTTCCTGAGCTTGTAGAAGGATGAGGCGTAGCTCCGCTGAATTATTCGGTAACGAAAACCCTTTGCAAATGAGGCATCGTTTCGTTTGCTCGTTACAGCTTTTCTTCGTGAAACTTCGTGTCTCTTCGTGGATTATTAATTTTTGAACCAGCCCAAGCCAGAATTTTCGGACTTGCCACAGATTGGCGGTTCGGTGCATACTACGCTACGTGTTCGTTCACCCCAATCCACTTGCCAGACAGTCAATAAAGGAAGAGAACATGAATTGGAGCAATCACGTTGCCGTTGTTACCGGCGCGGGAAGCGGTATCGGCAAAGGTATTGCGCAACGCTTTGCCGAGGTCGGCGCAGAGGTGGTCATCGCCGAGATCAATCAAGCACAGGGAGAAGGGGTCGTCCGCGACCTTCAGGAACGCTATGGCAAAGGGCTTTTCGTCCAGACTAATGTGGCCAGCGCGGCCGCTTGTCAGGCATTGATCGAGCGCACCGTGGCGACCTATGGCCAGATCGACACTCTTGTTAACAACGCCGGCGTGAACTTTGTCAAACCCACCTTGGAAATGGACGAAGCGGACTGGGATCGGGTAATCGATGTTGACCTCAAAGGGGCCTTTCTCTGTAGCCGCTACGCCTTGGCCGAGATGGTCACGCGCAAGCAGGGCACCATCGTCAACATTGCCAGCGTCCACACCGTGGCCACGCTCCCCCAAGCCGCACCCTACGCCGCGGCGAAAGGGGGTGTTGATCTGTTGACCAAAGCGCTCGCCATTGAATTTGCGCCCCACGGCATCCGCGTTAACGCCGTCAGCCCCGGCCTGACCGACACCCAGATCTGGCAAGATCTGCAAGATGCCGCCGCCGATCCCGAAGCCGCCCGCCAACATTGGTTTGACAACATCCCCATGGGCCGCGTGCAAAGCCCGCGCGAGGTCGCCAATGTCGTGCTCTTCCTCGCCTCTGAGGAAGCGAGCTACATCACCGGTGCCAATATCATGACCGACGGCGGCATGACAGTTCAGTTGATCAACCAGGCCCGTTACGCGAGTAAGGCGCTTGACGGGAGGACGGTTGGACAGTAGGGCAGTAAATCACTAGGACAGTAAATCGGTAAATCGGTAATTCAGTAGGGCAAGAAGCTCCTGTCCGACCGTCCGACCGTCCCACCGCATTTAAGGAGAGAACCAAATGATTGACTTTCCCATCATCGACACCCACCTTCATCTGTGGGATCCAAGCTATCTGCGCTATCCCTGGCTGGATGAGATCCCTCTGCTGAACCGGCCCCATCTACTTGATCATTACAACCGAGCAACCGGCGATATCACCGTGGAGAAGATGGTCTTTCTGCAGTGTGAAGTCGACTTTGCCCAGTTTATGGACGAAGCGAACTGGGTCAGTAATCTGGCTCAGGTTGACCCGCGCATTGCTGGCATGGTGCCGTGGGCACCGCTGGAAACGGGAGATGCTGCTCGCGCCGCCTTGGAAGAACTTGCCGCCAATCCGCTTGTTAAGGGGATTCGGCGGATTATTCAATTTGAGGAGGATCTCGCCTTTTGCCTGCGGCCCGACTTTGTGACCGGCGTACAAGCGTTGGCCGACTATGGTCTGAGCTTTGATATCTGTATCAACCACTTGCAATTGGCAAATACGATCCAGATGGTTGCGCAGTGCCCCAAGGTTTCCTTTATCCTCGACCATATTGCTAAGCCGGATATTAAGGCGCATTTGTTTGATCCCTGGCGGCAGGAGATCAAAACTCTCGCTGACTTCCCGAATGTCCATTGCAAGATCTCCGGGCTGGCCACCGAGGCTGACCACGTCAACTGGACCCCCGCCGATCTCAAGCCCTATATCGACCATGTGATCGCCTGTTTTGGCTTTGGCCGTGTACTCTTCGGTGGCGATTGGCCAGTTGCGACCCAAGCCACCACCTATCCGCGCTGGGTAGAGACTTTGGATTGGGCGGTAAGGGATGCATCGCCGGCAGAGCGTCGGCAGTTGTTCCATGACAATGCCATTGCGTTTTATCGTTTGTAACGACCGCGTCAATTGATTAGCTGATTAACCAAAGGAAGCTCCCTATGCCATTACTGCCCGTCCCCACCACCATGCGCGTGCCCCACTTTATTGGTGACGGCCAGATCGACTTTATCGAAAAATCGGTACCTACCCCCGCTCCCGGCCAACTGCTCGTCCAGTGCAAAGCAAACGCCCTTTGCGCCTCCGACCTCGGCGGGTTCCGCCGCGGCAGCGCCGTCACGATGGGCCACGAAATCGCAGGTATTGTCGTCCAAGCGGGAACAGAAACAAAGACCGCGGTTGGCACACCCGGTGTCGTCTTCCTCATGGATTTCTGTGGTGAGTGCCGCAGTTGTCGCTTGGGCTTGACCAACCAATGTCTGCAAAAGCGGGCCGACTATGGCTTTAATCGGGACGGCGGCTATGGTCCCTACACGCTGATCAACGAAAATGTCTTCTTCCCGATTGATGCCGACTTGCCCTTTGACGAGGCCACGATGTTGCTCGACATCATGGGCACCGGCGGCCACGCGCTCAGCCGCGGTCAACTCGTCCACCCTGATGTCACCTCAATGCTGGTCAACGGTGCGGGGCCAATTGGGCTGGGGATTTTGGCGATGGCCAAGCTGCGCTTTGGGCCGGATTTCCCGGTCTTTATCACCGACCTCGTGCCCTATCGTCTCGATCTGGCGGAAGAATTGGGTGGGCGACCCATCAATGTGGCAACCAGTAGCCTGGCCGATGGGTTGACTCACTACGGCGTAGAAACAATTGATCTGGCCGTCGACGCTACGGGGAAAACTATTGCGCGTCGCGCCGCGCTGGACGCGCTGGCCAAACGGGGGGTCCTTGTCTGTGTCGGTCACGGTGAATGGTTGGATCTCACGGTTTCGCCCGATCTGATCGCGACGGAACGTGCGATCCTGGGCAGCGAATACTTCTGTTACAACGAACTGGCCGCTAATTTGGATTTGCTCCGCCAACAGCGCGGCTATCTCGGCCAGATCATCACCCACCGCTATCCGATTGCTGAGCTGGACACGGCCTTCGCTAAGTTCATCGCCGGCGAAACCGGTAAAGTCATCGCGGTGCAGTGACGCTACGGCGTAACGATTCATTCCCACAAAACACAAAAGCCACTAACCTGAGCCTGTATTGTGGATACGGATTGTTGGAAACACGGATTGATTCCACTAGATATCCGTGTTTCCAACAATCCGTATCCACAAAATGAATGATTTTACCATCGAGGAAATGCATGAGCAACAAAATAAAAATAGCCCTCGTCGGCGCGGGGGGTTGGGGGCGGCAACATGCGCGCGTTCTGGCGGCGCACCCCGAGGTTGATTTCTGCGCGATTGTCGGGCGCACGCTGGAGAAGACCCGCGCCCGCGCCGCCGAATATGACGTGGGGTTCTATCTCGACATCAATGAGATGTTGGCGCAAGAAAAACCGGATCTCGTCACCCTTTCACTGCCCAATCAGGGGCACTTCGACGCGACGATGAGGGTGATCGAGGCGGGTTATCCGCTGCTGGTCGAGAAGCCACTGGTCTTTGATCTGGCCGAGGCGGATCAGCTATTGGAAGGCGCGGCCAAGCGTAATCTCTTCTTTGCGATCAACTTTAACCACCGCTATGCGCGCCCAGTTGAGATGGCCCATGCTGCGATCCAGGCCGGACGCCTCGGTGATCTGACCTTTGCCACTTGGCGTTTTGGCGGCAGCGGCGGCGATTGCCATGATCATAACAATCTGATCGAGACACAGTGCCACGGCTTTGACATGTTAGACCATCTCTGCGGCCCAATCGATTCGGTCATGGCGCAGATGACCGACCGTACTGGCAAGGGCTATAGCACGCTGGCGTTGGCGCTGCACTTTGCTAACGGTGCGGTCGGTAGCCTTGTCGGCTCGTATGATTCCTCTTACGTATATGCGGACACCCATCATGTTGAGATCAACGGCACCGCCGGGCGTATCCTGATCCATGACACGGTCCGCCAATATAGCTTTCAAGCTGCGGCCAGCGAGAGTGCTGAAGTCTGGCAGGCCGGCTACTTCAACGATCGCGACCGCGAATTTCACCGCACCTTTGATCGCCACTTTGATGCGCTGCTGACCGCCTTCAAGCAGGGTGATCCACCGCCGGTCCACGCCACGGCGGGGCGGCGTGCTTTGGCGCTGGCCCATGCGGCTATCGCGTCGTTTGAACAGGGCGAGCGGGTCGCTGTGCCACCCGCCACTAACTGAAGTCGCTAAAGTAATTTTCATGGCCAAACAATCAATGTAACTACTACCCTATCCCCTCCCATCCTCTCCGCGAGCAAGGGAGGAGCACTGCTCCCCTCCCTGATGTCGGGGAGGGGCCGGGGGTGGGGTTAATCATTACCAATCAATATCCAAAGGAGCACCAATGAGTGACCAAACTATCGAACAATCCCTAGCACAGTTGCAACAGGATGGTTTTCTGCTGATCCCCCAGGCGCTCGATCCAGCCACAGTGGCGCAGTGGAAAGAGGTGCTCTACGACCTCTATGCACGGAAACAATATGAGATCAGCAACGGCGTGGGCAATGTTGCCTTTGAGAAGTTGCTGCTGCTCCAGCCCGAGCTAGCCAAAGGGCTGATGGCCCACCCCAGCACTGCGCCCTATCTACAGGCGATCATGGGGCAACAGTGCCAGTTGCGCAGTCTGCGCGCCCATGTCAATCCAGGAGCCTATACGCAGGAATGGCACATGGATTTTTATGATTACTATTATCAGCATGAGAAGGCCGCGGCGGCCCAGCCACTGATCGGCTTCTGTATGAATGCTACCTTCTATCTCACCGATAACACACCGGATCATGGCCGGCTGACCTTTGTCAAAGGCTATATGGATCAACCCGTGCCCGATGAGTTGCGACCGAATCTGCGCTACACCGAAGATCGCAATGATCCCTTCCAGCGTTGGTGTGAGGAGCAGGCGCGCGTGGATCTGCATCCCATGGCCGGCGATGCGGTGATCTTCTTTAGCCACATTCCCCACCAAGGGGCCAAGTTTGGCATCGATCCGGAAGGGCAGATGCGCGCTAACATTGTGCTGCATTACCAGCAGAATCCAATGT
The DNA here is from genome assembly GCA_034432375.1 of Caldilineaceae bacterium. GTDB lineage: Bacteria > Chloroflexota > Anaerolineae > Caldilineales > Caldilineaceae > JAHBVH01. The sequence continues at coordinate 18,002 of DAOUCA010000237.1, read as the reverse complement.
TCCCCGGCATCAAATTTGTCAGCGATCCCCAATTTACGCTGGAGACATTGGGCTATCGCGGCACCTTCCCCTTTGCCGCCTAAGTAGCCGTATTTCCTGTTTGCACCTATTCCAACATCGAGTAAATACCTATGCAACTCACACAAGCGCAAATCAACTTTTTTCAGACCTTTGGCTATCTGGCCATTCCCCAACTCTTCTCCGCCGCGGAAATTGCGCGGATTACCGCGGGCTTTGAGTGGTCGATCCAAAACCGCGGTGGCGGGCTGAACCATGATGGCTCAAAGCGCACCATGTTTGGTGGCCCAATTGAACATACGCCGGCGATGTGCGCGATTCTTGATCACCCAGACATTTTGGGCTTGATCGGTGGCCTGATCGGTGACGATTTTAACTATTGCAGCGGCGATGGCAACTATTACACCGGCAACACGCGCTGGCATCCGGATGGCAACTGGGGGCAACTCTTTGCCGTCAAGGTGGCTTTTTATCTTGACCCGTTGACGCGTGATACCGGCTGTTTGCGCGTGATTCCCGGTAGCCAAGACCCGCAGCATTTTATCCGGCGGGAGAAGATCAATGTTAACCAATCAGAGGAACTTTTTGGGGTGCCATCGAGCGAATTTCCCGGCAATGTGGCTTTGGAAACGCAGCCGGGCGATATTGTCATCTTTAATCATGATCTCTACCACGCTGCCTATGGCGGCCACGAACGGCGACGTATGTTCACGATGAACTGCATTCGCCGCGCCAAAACGCCCGACGATCTGGCAACCGCCCATCAGTATTTGAGCATTCATTCAGCCGGCGGCAGCAATTTTGACACGGGGGCCGGCATGTTCTTCTCGACGATGATCGACACAGCTGATGAAAAGCGGATGGTCCACCTGGAACAACCAATCACCATCCACGACGAGCTTTTTCCGCAATTTGCTCGACGACGGTAAAGGTACAATCAAATTCGGTTCTATCCCTTTCATGAGTATTGCTAGAGAAATGAGTCTAACCGCAATGAATAACACACAATTCCAACTGACCGAACAGCAGATCGACTTTTTTAACACCTTTGGTTATCTGGGCTTTCCGGGGCTGATGGCCGATCGGGCGGCCGAGATTGACGCGGCCTTTGAAGGCGTTTGGACGGAGCGTGGCGGTGGTCACAATGGCCAAGCCCATGACGGCAAAGCTCGTTCGTGTATCGTCCCCTTTATCGACCAAAGTGTGGTGCTCTCGTCCCTGCTCGACGATCCGCGCATTCATGGGATCGCCACCGCTCTGCTTGGCGAGGACTTCAACTACATGGGCAGCGACGGCAACTACTATGTCGGTGACACTCGCTGGCATTCGGATGGCTGGCACAAGCAGATCCGCCACCTGAAGATCGCCTTTTATCTCGACCCGCTGACGGCGCAAACTGGTGCACTGCGGGTGATCCCTGGCAGCCACCGTACAGGTGAACCCTATGCCGATCAATTGCAAGAGCAGATCCGCCAAAGCCCGGAGCGTTGGGGCGTGGATGGGCCACAGGTGCCTGCGATTGCGCTGGAAACCCAGCCCGGCGATCTGCTCTGCTTCAACCACAATACCAAACACGCCGCTTTTGGTGGCAATCAACATCGCCGCATGTTTACGATCAATCTCTGTCAGCGCTACCCCGAAGAACGTATTCAAGATCTGCGTGACTATATCAGCGGCGCGGCCCGCTTTTGGATCGACCGCGCCTATGGCGAAAGAATGGTCAAGACAGCCACACCGCAACGCCAGCGTCATCTGGAGCAGGTAATGGCCAATGATGGCCACCTGGCCGAGTTATCGCGCAAGGCGCGCGCGACGATGCCCGAGCCCTCGCGCGGGTAAATACCATCCGTAGGGCCACGGTATACCGTGGCCCTACGGACGCGTACCCCTATTTCACTCCAGCGTTACACCCCAGGGGAAATCGGGGAAAATATCGGGGTCACCGCTTGGTTGGATCACCATCATCTTTTCACATTTGCCAGTTGCTTCCGTGCTGTAGCAACCGGTCTCAATACAGATGACCATACCCGCAGCCAACACAGTTTCATCGGATGGCACAAACCAGGGCGCTTCGTTGACGGTAGTGCCAATACCGTGGCCGGCATAATGGCCAAGGGTTAGACCATAGGGCTCATAGGCCGCGCTGGCCGCGGCAAAGATATCACACGCTTTGTTTCCGGGTCGAGCCTTACTGACCCCCGCATAGAACGATTCGCGGGCGGCGCGTGCATATTTCTTCTGAACAGGCGTTGCTTCTGCGCCGATCACCATTGTGTTGGCCATATCGGCCCAATAGCCATTGAGGCGCGGGCTGATGTCTAGTTCGGCAATATCACCAGGCTGCGTTACATAGGCAACTGGGCCACCGGGGGACACACTCTGATTGCGCAGCCCACAGACCACTTCCCCGGCGATGTGAAATTTGTTCCCTACCACCTCATGCATCGCTTGGGTAATGCCGGACCAAAGCGCAAATTCGGAGAGTCCCGCCTGACGTGTCAGTCGTATTAGCTCCTTGTGCGCGATATTGACGACCTCGGCCGCTGCTTTGAGCAAGCGAATCTCGCGCGCCGTTTTGATCAGCCGTGCTCGTGCCAGCGCTGCTTCCGCTTCGATCAGATGTACATCAGCCCCCAACGCTTGAAGCGTCTGTAAAACGACCAGCGGTAATGTGCGTTCTTCAACCGCCAGGTGAATCTTCTGCGCCGAATTTGCCAAGCCGGCGCGTTGGAAAAGCTGGTGGAGCGCCGCAACAAAATTGTCCCGACGCACCTGTTTTTGAAAAGGCGCAAAGACTTCCAGGACGCCAAACTCGATCACTTCGTCAAAGCTGCTCTGTTGCCGCGCCGCCGCGGCGTAATGGCGATTGGCCAACAGCAAAGTTGTTGGCTCCTGGACCCCGATCAATGCAATGACCGGACCATAGTTCAAATGCGCCAACGGCCCAAACTCAATGGGCACCTCATAGTGGCTGACGTAGGTTACCGTCTCGGGCGCGCTTAGGAGCAGCCAATCTGCACCAATTTTATGCGCTTCGGCGCATGCCCGCGCTAACTCTTCATTCTTCACAACCGATCTCCTTTGTTCTGCTCTGCGATCAAGGGGTAGTGCGGAACCCAACAGGTTTTCAAAGAGCCTACTTTAGGATGCTCTTCTGTTTGACACAATGCTTAAAATTGTATACCATATACCAAATTTCGCTCTAAATTTCATTCAAAGAATCCCTATGACTACTCTTGATCTTGCACCCGTTGAGCAACGTACGCTAAGTGATGAAGCGGCCGACCGCATCCGTTCGGCAATCCGCAATGGCACACTCAAGCCAGGGATGCGCTTAATCGAACGTGAGTTGGCCGAGCGTTTGGGCATGAGTCGGATGCCGGTTCGCGAGGCGATCCAGAGCCTAGTCGAAGAGGGGTTGGCCCAAAAATCACCACACCGGGGGGCGATTGTCTATAGCCCCACCCGCAATGAAATTGAAGAGATCTCCTCGTTGCGCGTATTGCTGGAACAATTTGTAGCAGAGCGGGTAATTGAGCGTTGGCAACCCACCTATGAGACCACATTGCGTCAGATTGTTGGCGCCATGCGTCAAGCGGCCAGCCGCCACGATCTGCAAGATGTTTACGCTCAAGATTATCAATTCCATCTGACGCTCTGGCAGATCGCCAACCATGGCATGATGCTTGAAGTACTCTCAACCCTGCGATCGCGCATCAGTCGCTTTCTCCATGATGCCAACGGTGCCTTGACAACCGCCGAATTGGACATGCATATTAACGGCCATGACCATCTAATTGACGCGCTCCGCAGTGGAGAAGTCGCCAGGGCTAAAGCAGCCTTTACTGAGCATGTGCTGAGTGCGAGAGATCGCATCTTGGTCCACTGCGATCTCTCCTAAATTCAGCCATCCCTCCGGGACAAAACCAACGACAACCACGCCACGCGTCTAACCGATAAACCCCTTAAAAGTCGCACAGTCACTCTCGTGTAAGATCACCTCGTATTCGTGCGACTTTTAAATGAGTTGTCCGTTACACCGCTAGATTGTGCTCCGTTGGCCGGTCGATAAAGCCACCGCCGCCATTCATAGCCAGATTGCCCCCATCCATCGGAATAATCGCGCCGGTGATCCACGATGCCGCGTCGGAGGCCAGCCATAGCGCCAACCCCTTGATATCTTCTGAGCGGCCAAAACGCCCGCGCGGAATACCGTGCAAAAAGGTGTCGCGCAGCACCGGTTCCCGCTCCATGCGTGCTTCGAGCCCATTGTTGGGATTAACCACCTGCGCCGGCAGAATCGCATTAACGCGCACACCGCGTCCACTCCATTCCGTGCTCAGCTCCTTCGTCATGTGGATGACGGCAGCCATTGCCATGCCATAGGCCGACTGTTGCCGAGCCAGCGACGTGACGCCGGCGATCGAGCCAATGCTCATGATGCTCCCTTTGCCCTGGCGCAACATGCGTCGCCCGGCTTGCTGGGTCGAGTAGTAGCGGCCAAAGACCAGGTTCTGGAAGACGCCGACAAACTCGGTCATCGAGATCTCTTCTGCTGCTTTCTGTGCACCATTGCCGGCGACATTGCCCAAAATATCAATCCGCCCAAACTCCTTGTCGATCACCTCATAGACCCGGTCGATCTGTTCATAACTTGACACGTCACAGGTGAGCGGGATGGCGCGGTGGCCCAACTGCGCAAGGGTGTGCGCCGTCTCTTCGTTGCCGGCAGTGTTGAGGTCCAGCAACACTAGATGCGCACCTGCCTCGGCAAAGACGGTCGCCATCGCCTGCCCCATACCACTGGCTGTCCCAGAGACGAGGGCCACACGATCGCTTAAATCAAACATTTTCATAAAAGTACTCTTTTCTTGATGAGTGAAGGTGACAGCCACTGTCCACAACAACAATGCATGACAACCTAGGTGGCGGACAGTGACTGTCACCTAGGCGTACGCTCTGCCAACGCAAAGCGTGGCACGACGCCAGGATTGACGATATTCTCTGCCAGCGGCCAGCGTCCCTGCAAAACATCCACAATATTGTCAATCGCTGTGGTGTAGATCTCGGCACTCGCCTGCACTGAACCGGCCGCCACATGAGGCGTCAAAATTACATTTTCCAGACCGGTGAGTGGGTGCAGGCGCGGGGGTAACTGCTCGGCAAAGATATCGATCTGTTCATAGGTGTCAATCCCTGCGCCGGCCAGCCGCCCCTCTTGGACCGCCGCATAGAGCGCCGGTTCGTCGACCAACGCACCGCGCGAAGTGTTAATCAGATAGGCCGTCGGCTTCATCTTGCATAGCGCAGCATCATCGATCAGGTGATAGGTCGCGGCATTCAGTGGCAGATGTAGTGAAACAAAGTCGGAGTCGCGCAGCACCGTCTCCAGGTCGGTCATGGTGACGCCGAGGGCATCCGCTTCGGTTGTCGGCGCATGCTTGTTATTGCGCGTAGCCAGCACACGCATCCCAAAGCCGCGGGCCCGTCGCGCGGTATGTACTGCACTGCGCCCAAAGCCAACCAAGCCTAACGTCGTCTGGCTGAGCCGTTGATTGCTGCCGACTGCTCGGCGGGCGCGCATGACATCGCCGGCGGCCATGGCATTTTGCGCCACGGTCAGTTTGCGCGCCAGGCTGAGGAGCAGCGCCATCGCATGGTCGGCCTGCTCCTCGACACAAAAATAGGGAGTATTGGCGACGACAATGCCCAACTCGGTGGCGCGGACGACCGCGATTTTGTCCGTCCCGGTGCCCATGCGCGCGATCAGGCGGCAACGGGGCATCACTTCGATGACCGAGGCGGGCAGCACCGTGCCAATCAACGTGACCACATCGGCATCATGCACGAGTGGAATCATCGCCGCCGGCTCCTCGGCATCTACCACCGTCACCGGCAACCCCGCCGCGGCAAACGCGGCCAATTCGCCTTCATGTGGACCGAAGATGGGAGCTGTCAAGCGCACAATCTTATACTGTGAGAACATATAACATTTCCTCGACAATCTCTTGTCATCCAGTCATCTTGTGATACTGTCGTTTTGTCGTCTTGTCCTTCACTCAGCCCTTCGTCGATCCAGCCGTGATGCCGCTGACAAAGCGATCGGTAAAGAGTAGATAGAGCAGGGCAATGGGCAGCGACGAGACGGTCGCCGCGGCCATCAGTGGCCCCCAGGCGAACCAGTCACCACCGGTAAAGGCCCCGATCACACCATTGGTTAACATCTTATTCTGTTCACCACTCACAAAGACAATCGAGTAGAGCAGCTCATTCCACGAAGCGGTAAAGGAGAAGATCGCGGCGGTAATGATCCCCGGCATCGCCATTGGTAGGGTGATCCGGGTAATCGCACCCAGCCGGCTGGCCCCATCGACCATGGCGCACTCTTCTGGTTCGTGAGGCACACTGGCAAAATAGCCACTCAACAGCCAGGCGCAAAAGGGGATCAGATTGGTTGGGTAGGTGAGCATCAGCGCGGGTAGCCCGCCCAACAGACCCCAATTCTTGAGGATCTGCGCCAGGGGCACAAAGAGAAAGCCCTTGGGCGCAAGATAGGTGATAAAGACCAGAGTACCGGCAAGCGCCGCGCCGCGAAAGTGCAGCCGCGCAATCGCAAAGCCAGCCATCACCGAAATCACCACCGAGATTGCGGTGGTGACGGTCGAGACCAACAGCGTGTTCCAGAACCAGAGAAAGTAACCGGAGGTCGTGAATAGCGTGACGTAATTATCTAAGCTTGGATGTTTCGGGATCAGAAAATTGCCACTAAAATCATAAATCTCCACTTCATATTTGAGCGAGGTAATAAAGCCCCAGTAAAAGGGAAAGAGCAACAGAACCGTTACCGTACCCAACAGCAGGTAAAAGAGAAGTGTCCCCCGCGCCTTTCGGCTAAAATGAGCAATTTTCATTGCAGTTTCCTCGATCCCTGTTTTCGCATCGTACTTATGCCGCCTTGAACTAAAGTTCAGGCTGACAGCTAAAGTCAGCTGAAGCTGACTAGCGTAACGGCTGCCAGTCGGCTTTAGCTGACTTGGGTTTTTAGCCTGAACTTTAGTTCAAGGCGACGAATCGCTGGAGCGTTTTCCATTTCCCTACCCCAACTGCCGGCGGCGCACACTGATTAGCGATGCGATCACGAGCACCACCAGGAAGGGGAACATCGTCATCGTAACCGCTGCGCCCAGCCCGATCATGCCGGAAGAGAGCGACAACGTGTAGGCCGTGAGTGCGAAGAGTGTCGTGGCATCATTCGGCCCGCCGTGGGTGAGCAAGAAAGGCAAATCAAAGTCTCCCAGCGTGCCAATCGTGGAGATCAAGACGACCACGGTGACAACCGGCAGAATCAAGGGAAAAGAGATCCGCCAGAAGGAGGTCCACCGCGACGCACCGTCGATCTTGCTTGCCTCAATGATCTCTGTCGAGACAGACTGAATCGCCGCCAGAAAGGTGATCCCAAAAAAGGGTACGCCGCGCCAGACATTGACAAAGATCAACGACGCCATTGCCCACGTCTCGTCACGCAAAAAGGGGATGGGCTCACGTATCAGCGCCAATTTGTTGACAAGGATCTCATTGATAATGCTAAAGCTGGGATGAAAGATCCACGACCAGATCATCGTGCTAAAGACGGTCGGCATGATCCACGGCAGTAGCAACAGCGCCTTGACCACCCGTTGTCCCACAAATTGACGATTGAGCAGCACCGCCAGCCCTAGTCCGCCAATGAACTTGAAGACAAGCGCAAAGGCGGTGTAAACGAGTGAATTGATCACCGTGCTGGCAAAGAGGCTGGTGTGTAGGAGCTTCGCGTAGTTTTCTAGCCCAGTAAAATGCGCAACCCCGCCAATCTGCTTGTCCGTGAAACTGAGAAAGACAGCATAGAGAAATGGGTAGCCCATCATCACCGCCAGAAAGAGCAATCCCGGCCCCAACAAAACATAGCCTAACGAGCTATCCTTGTGGAGCAGGCGGTCGATATAGGCGCTGAATGTCGTTGCCTGCGAGTGTTTGGTCGAAGCCATGGATTTCCTCTGTGTGGTTGCACATGGATTTCGAGAATAAATCGGGTAAGCGGAGGCTGAGCTTGTCGAGGCCGGAGCCGCTACGGCTTCGTGCCCAGCGGGCACCCGCTCAGCCTCGCTTTTGTACCTGCTTCATTTCTTGATTTGCTATGCCGTTCCCCTTAGAAACCCATAGGACTCACGCAGTTCGCCGGTTGAGTAGCAGGCTTTTTGCGTATCGAAACCGGCGAACTGCGTAAGTCCTAACCCATTAGAGGAGCAACTCAAGGTCGGCGATATCCTTCATGACACCATCGAGCGCGCCCCGTGCTTCGCCAGTCGAACAAGCCTGCGAGAACAATTTGCCGATGAGGATTTTGTCCTGCATTAATGCTGCAAGCTTGGTCTGCTGTGGCAGCGCATAGCCAGCTGGCAAGGCCAACTTGAACATATCCTTGGCAATCGCCAGCTTGGGGTCTTCCGGCCAGATCGGTTCGTTCTCATAGCCGGGTAGCAACGGCAGAATGTAGCCTTGGCCCGCTTTGTAGAAGGCTCCAAAGTTTTCCATCTTAAAGAATTCACGGATCAGATCGCTGGCTGCTTGTAGATCGGCCCCTTCGGTGTGGTTTAGGATCCCCCACCAGGGCAACTGCCCATAGCCAAAGCGTCCGCCGGGCCCTTTGGGGGGCAGCGCGTGGTTCATCCCCTCGGCAATATCGGGCGCGTTTTTGATCGCCGGTAGATAGATCGTGTTGACATTGGCGGTCATCGAGATTTTGCCGGCCAAGAAAGCGGCATTATTGGCCCCATCATCATAGCCGACTTCGCCGGGGTCGCCGGCGTCGTTGTGCAGTTGAATCGCAAAGTCGAGCGCGGCCAAGGTCTCCTCGCTGTCGAGCGCCAAGGAGCCATCTTCGTTGAACTCCTTGCCGCCAAAGGCCCAGAGCACCAAACGCGGTACCCCATTGCCGTCGCCACTGGCCTGGTCCGAGAGGGTCATGCCAAAGGGACGCCCTTTTGCTTTAAGCTTGGTCCCCGCGACCAATGCTTCTTCCCAGGTATCGGGGAAGGTGTCGTACCCTTCTTCTTGCAGCCAATCCTGGCGATAGTTGATGAACCAGTTGTGCTGCCCGAGCGGCACACCGAGCCATTTGCCATCTTCGCTGCCCATCTGATAGGGCGCGTTGGGCAAATAGCCGCCCCCTTCTTCGCCAATTTCGGCTGTCAGATCAGAGACATCGACCAGCGCATTGGCAAAAATCTGGGGTGGTGAGCTGTACTGAATAATGTTTGCTCCACCGCCAGTCTCAATTGCCGTCTGAATCTTCGGCAATACCTGGGCATCGCGCTCAAAGGTCACCGTGGCATTGTTCTCTGCCGCCCATTGGTTCGCAAAATTCTCGATTACCACATCCAACTCGGGTAGAAAGGACCAGGGACCGCCGAGAAAACTCACCGTTGCCCCTTCAATGCTAACGGGTCCTGCGGGTGCATCGGCGGCCGGTGCATCGGTTGGTGCCGTCGCCGGAACACAGGCCGCCAAGGTCACTGCACCAACGGCCATCATCCCCGTGCTTTTCAGGAAAGTTCGGCGCGAGATGAAGCGTGAATTTGAAAATACCATGACTCTTCTCCTTTGATTGATACTGCTGGTGTGGAACTGCTGGTTGATACTGCTGGTGCAACATCAGGAAATTTTTATCCAGTTAGCTCGTCCCATAGGGACGCATGAATTTAGGGAGAAATTTGGTGGCCTTCTTATTTCTAAACTCAACTGTCCCTATGGGATATAAACAGCTTTCAAATCCCAAACACTTTCCTGACACTACAGTAGGTTTCTGCACATGATCAGCCATCTGCCTGCGTCCTTACCCTTTGACCGCGCCGGCCGTTAAACCCGAAACAATGTAGCGTTGCATCAACAGATAAAAGGCTACCGGCAAAATCGCGAAGGTCAACCCGGCCGCCATGTACTGCTCGACTGGCGTACGCCCAATCGCCTTGAGGGTCGAAAGACCGACCGAGGCGGGCATCAACTGTGCTTTGCCCAGCAGAATGCTGGCATAGAGATATTCATTCCAGGCAAAAAAGAACGCGACCACCGCCACCGCCACCAACCCTGGCACCGTGAGCGGCAGCACAATGCGCCAGATCACACTCAATTGGGTGCAGCCATCGACCACCGCCGCATCAAGCACCTCTGGCGGCACCGTGTCAAAGACGCCCTTTAAGATCCAGATACAGATCGGTAGAATAAAGGCGGCATCGATCACCGAGAGGCTAGTCAAACTGTTGAGCAGATCGAGTCGGCGGTAGATGCCATAGATGGGGATCAATACCAGGATCTCGGGCAGCATCTGTGTGACCAGTAAAAAGAGCCCGAAGAGATTGCGCCCCTTCCAGCGCAAGTTGGAGAGCGCATAGGCACCCATAATTGACAGGATCATGCAGACCAACATCGTAAGCAGGGCAATAATAAACGAGTTCCGCAGCCAAAGCGCCAGCGGATGATTGGCAAAGAGATCGGCAAACTGACGAACGGTGATCGCTTGGGGAAAGAGCGGGGGCGGGAAGTGCAACGTGTACTCGTTGGGTTGAAAGGTGCTGACCAGCATCCAATAGATTGGAAAGAAGGTCACGACGGCAACAGCAATAACTAGACCGTTGAGCACAATTCTGGTCACGGTACGGCCTAGCTTTTGTTGTGGATGCATCGTTGCCTTGTTGATCCCGCGTACTCTTTTATCATCGGGTTGATTGGTCGTCGTCATCTCAGCTCTCCTCTTGGGTTCGGCGCACCTGCAACAGGATGAAGAAGAGCGCAATGACCAGCGATACGACGAACCCCGCCACGCCGAGTGCTGTGGCGTAGGAGTAATCATAAAAACGGAAGGCGGTGTTGTAGATGCGAATCACAATCGTCTCGGTTGCGCCGGATGGACCACCGCCGGTCATCAGGTAGATGATGGTAAACTGTTTAAAGGAAAAGATACAGGCCAAAACGACCAGTAACTCTAGCGTTGTGCCGATGCTGGGTAGGGTAATGTGGCGAAAGAGTTGCCACGCGGTGGCCCCATCGACCTTGGCCGCCTCATAGAGCTCGACCGGGACCGACTGCAACGCCGCCAGGATCACCAGGCTGTAAAAGGGAAACGCCTTCCACGCCGCAATCAAAACCATCCAGCCCATTGCCAGCGTCGGCTCCTGCAGCCATTGCGGGTTAGTGGTGATACCGGGGATCCAACGGGCAAAAATGTTGATCACCCCAAATTGCGGATTGAGGATCCAGATAAAGATCATGACCACCGGCACCTCGGGCATAGCCCACGGCATCATCATCATGCCGCGCGCCGCCGGTCGAAAGCGAAAGGGACGATTGAAGAGCAGCGCCGTAAAGAGCCCTGCGCCAATCGCAACAACAATCACCAAGCCAGTGAAGAGCAGTGTGACCCGCAGTACATCCCAAAAGCCTGGATCGTTGAACATGCGCCGGTAGTTGTCCCAACCCACCCATTCCGGCACGGTATTGGAGGCCAATTCAATGCGTTGGAAGCTGCCGAGGATGCCCTGAGCAATGGGATAGACCAGGAGGACGCCTTCATAGAGCACAATCGGCAGCACCAGCGCCAAGGGCAGCAGATTGCGCCGGCGGCGAATCCAGCCGGTGCGCTGGACGGGTTCTGTTACATGCTGATCCATCGATCCACGCTATCTCCTATAAAACCGATTGCTGAAAGCTGAAATTAGTTGCAGTAACCGTAGGCTGAGCTTGTCGAAGCCGCTACGGCTTCGACAAGCTCAGCCTACGCTCGGTTCTCGAATTACTTGCTTAACTTCACCAATCGGCTGCTATACTGCGGATGATTGAGACCCGGAGTTACTACCCCAGCCAACCTTCGGTTTTTAATCAGAGCCGAGTAAAACAACGAGAAGCCGCTGCGGCGGCTGAACCCAAATCGTCGCAGCGATTTCTCACTATTGGGGCCCATGCCCAATGGTCTGGTGTTATCGGCTTCTTATTTCTTACGATATGCGCGTCGCCAGATCTTCGGCCTGCGTTTGCGCGGTCGCCATGGCCTCCTCGACTGATTTGCTGCCATTGAGCACATCGGCAAAGTTGGTGATCACGATCTGCCCAAATTCATTGAAGTTGTAGACGAAGTCTCCCACTACATCGAAGGGTGTCAGATAGTCGACGCCATCAAAGCCCGGCTTCAGCCAGTGTAGATTGTCCAGATATTCCTGATTTGCTGCCGATGGCTGGGCGAAGATTACATCCTCACAACCCTCCACCATGCGGCGGTAGTTGTCTGGTTTGTACATGTAGGTCACAAATTCAAGCGCCGCTTCCTTGACATCGGAGCTGGCATTGACCATCATCGGATGAATGCGTGCGATCGATTTGTTGCTCGCCCACGGAATTGGCGCACTGGCCAGTTGTGGATAGAGATCCGGGAAATCTGGTTTCAAACTACCGACCGCAGCGGAGACGATGAATTCCTGGGCAACATCGCCGGTGCCGAAAAGCCGCTGTCCAGTGGGCCCATCCGTGCCCTGCGGCATCGCGCCATCATACATCTCTTTAAAGAGGGACAGCCCCTTAAGGATCGGCTCAGAGGTCAACTTCGGGGTTTTACCTTCTGCCCATACCCCTTCATACGGCATACACCAGACCTCAAGCTGGAACCAAAAATCGGCGGCTTCGCTGACCAAGTGATTGGTAAAGAAGCCATACTTCTGCTCATCGCGGTTCGTCAACGCCTTGCTAATCTCGATCCACTCTTCCGGTGAGGTTGCCGGGGTGATGTTCGCGTCGGCGTACCGTTGCGAGTTGTAGAGCAAGCCAAAGGCCACGGTCACCATATCAAGACCATAGAGATGACCATCTTTGCGCAGAGCATCATGCGCAGAACTCAGATCGGTAATGTTGTTGGTGGTCAGCACATCGTCCAACGGTGCCAGCAGATCGGAGCGAATCAGGCGGGGGGCCAGTTCCGGGGTGGCCATGATGATATCGCCATCCAACTCCCCAGATTGTGCGCCAACAATCGTCTTCGTTGTGTAGGCATCAAAGGGAATATTTTCCGTTACAACCTCAATCTCGCTCTGCGATTCGTTGAATTCCTTGACAAAAGCCAACCAGGTTTCACCCCGTTTGCCTTCCTCGAACCACCAAGACAGATAGCGCACCGTCTGCTTGGCACCTGTATTAACGGCTGGTGCCGCTGCTTCACCAGCCGGCGCGGCGCTCGGCGCCACACAGGCGGCCAGAACAGTGCCCGTGCTGACAACAGCTGCTGTCTTGAGGAACTGACGCCGACTAAGCCGGCGCGATTGTTCATTCATCATAGCCATTCTCTCCTTTGGACTTTTCACAGATGAGCGTTGGACTTGCGTTGCAATGATTCAAATGGTTGAAATCGATCGCATAGCGATCGCGTCGTGGCATAGCAATGGGCACCCAGAGAGGGTTCCCGAATCCCTTGTTATACTGAGTTCAGAATGAAAACCGTAGTTTTGATCTTGTAGGGACCGTGCCTTGCGCCTGCCCGCAGTGGGTACCCGCAACCCCTACCGTAAAACTACGGTTCTCAACTTGACTGGAGTATAACAGCGAGAAGCGCCCGCAGGCGCTAAAAAAAATTTCAGTCGCTGCGGCGACTTCTCGCTGTTAGAGCGGGGTTTTAACCCTGCTCTAAGTAAGGTAGTAAGGTAGGCCAACGTATCACAAGTGATAAAGTGAAGCCAACCGACATCGAATTCTCTGCTGTCGACCCTAGCGGTAGCCTATTCCTGTAAATTGTTTGCGATTGGTGACTCTTGGAAAAGGGAAGCGCCATCATTTTAATAGCGCATTGACAGGTTGTCAAATCTTGGTATACAATATACGAAATCTACCCAAACAACCCAAGATCGAGACAACTCATGCAAATCACCAAGCTGGAAACGATTTGGTTCGCGGCCATGCCCAAAGGGGCGTGGCAGCAACAGAAGGGTCACTCGCGCCAGGCCCTGCCCAATAATCTATGGGTGCGGATTTATACGGACAATGGGCTGGTAGGGCTGGGGGAGACCTACTACATCCCTTCGGCCACGAGCGCGATTATTCACGATGTCTATGCACCGCTCCTGATCGGACGCGATCCACGCGACATTGAAAACCATTGGGCCAATCTCTTTGCGCTGGTTAACTTTTGTGGCTTTGCCGGTGCCGAAATGCGCGCCCTCTCGGCGATTGATATTGCGCTTTGGGATCTGGTCGGCCAACACGTTGGCGAACCGATCTATAATCTGCTCGGTGGACGCAGCCGCGACCGCATTCCGATTTACAACACCTGTGTCGGCTATGGCAACTATGCTAGCGATTGGGGCTGGCTCGATGGTCACGCGGGTGAGTTGGCCGAAAGTTTGCTACGCCAGGGCATCAAAGCGATGAAGATCTGGCCCTTTGATCAATTTGGCGCGACCCTGGCCGGGCCAACTAGGCCGCGCGAAAAAGTACGGATTTGGGGCGGTGAATCGGCTGCCGGTCCCCTTTCCCATACCCTAGAGAATGAAGAGCTAAAACGCGGTTTGCAAGTCGTCGCTGATATTCGCGCCGCGGTTGGTGACCAGATGGCGATTGCGATTGAAGGGCACGCCCGCTGGGATTTGCCCACTGCCATCCGCATTGCTCGTGCGCTGGAACCATACGACATCCTCTGGCTTGAGGAGATCATGCCGCCCGACAACCCAGATGCCTTTGTCCGTCTGAAGGCAGCTACCACTGTGCCGATCTGCCAGAGCGAACGGATCTTCACCCGCTTTGGCTTTCGCCAGATCATCGAGCGACCGGCCGCCGATATCATTATGCCCGATGTCGCGTGGGGCGGCGGCATCACCGAAATCCGTAAGATCTGCAACCACGCTGACACCTATTACCTGCCGGTTACGCTGCATGACACCGTGGGACCGGTGATGCTTTGGGCGTCGGCCCATCTCATGTTGCATCTGTCCAACGCCAAAATTATGGAAGGGGTGCGCGGCTACTGGGCCGACGGTGGTTGGTACAACGATGTGGTGACCCGTCCGCTGGATATTGTCGATGGCCATCTTACCTTGGATAGCAGCCCCGGCCTCGGCGTGGCGTTGCGCCCCGAATTGGTGCAACGTCCCGATGCGCGGGTGCGGGTGACCACGGCCGCGGATCTCGAAGGATGGGACTGATTTTGTTCTTCCCTGGCAATCTCTGCAGGCGATTGTCCTGTCACGCTGCAAGCGTGACCTACGTTTTCTTCGCAAAATTTCGCGCACACTGCACTCTTATACTGTGTTTGAAGTTTCCCAGAAGAACTGTGAATCAATCCCTGTCATTCCTTACTCCCTGTCATTCCTTACGAGGACAAGTCTGCAAGAATCTTCAGGTAAATAGCTTTGAAGACGCTTTCAGCGTGACAGAGCCCACAAATCGTATCTATCAAAACTTTGAATACGGTGTACTCTGTGCTTACACGAATTATTTAGCACGATCTACGAGAATTTATAAGGAATTATGAGGAGGCGTCATCTATGAAGCAAACTGTTGTGATCGCCCATACTGACTTTGGGGACGATCTTGCCGTGGAACGTGCGATCTTGTGTCAGATTGACGTCGAAATTATCCATACTGGCAACCTGACCGAACCAGATGCATTGGCTGCTGCCGCCAATGCCGATGCGCTGCTGGTAACGTTGGAGCGGGTAACCGCCCCGATCATCAACAGCATGACCCGCTGCCGCGTCATCAGCCGCGCCGGTACTGGGATTGATACAATCGATCTCGCCGCAGCCACCGCGCGCGGCATCTGGGTCGCCTATGTGCCCGACTATTCGATTGATGAGGTCTCGACCCATGCCATCGCCCTCCTGCTGGCACAGGCGCGCGGGATTGTGCCCCTGGTCGCTTCGACCCGCCAAGGGCAGTGGGATCCCATGCGCTCAGGGCCGGTGCACCGCTTATCCGAACAGACGTTGGGCGTTGTCGGCTTTGGGCGGATTGGGCAGGCAACCGCTGCTAAGGGGCGTGGCTTGGGCTTGCGCGTCCTCGTCTATGATCCGCTGATCAATGGCGAAGCGGTGCAACGGGTTGGTGTCACAGCTGTCGACTTAGAGTCACTGGCGCGTGAAGCAGATTACATTTCGCTGCACACCCCGCTGATCGAGAGCACGCGCCATCTGGTTAATGCGCACTTCCTGTCGCTGATGAAGCCGACCGCTTACCTGATCAATGCTGCACGTGGGCCATTGGTCGATGAGGCAGCGCTGCTGACCGCCGTGCAACGTGGGCAGATCGCCGGTGCCGCGCTCGATGTGGTGGAAACGGAACCGCTCGATCCCACGAGTGGATTGTTGCAGGAAGAACGGATTCTGATTACCCCACATAGCGCGTGGTACTCGGAAGAGGCCAAGATTGAGATGCGCACGCGTGCCGCCGAAGAGGTTGTCCGTGTCTTGCAAGGGCAACCACCGCGGGCACCGGCGAATCAGCTGTAATCGATTATCCTGTAATTTGCAGCCTTGAACTAAAGTTCAGGCTGATAGCGCAAGTCAGCTAAAGCTGACTGATGTCAATAGTGTAGTCGGCTAAAGCCGACTTTGGTGGTTAGCCTGAACTTTAGTTCAAGGCTACTACGCATGGCTGAATCATTTCCCATTAACGAAATATAAGAACGGAGAATGGTATGACCGAACAGTTAACAACTGACCTGGGCAAGAATCAGTTGCTTGAACTCTACCGCACGCTGCTGCTCATCCGCAGCACTGAAGAGCAACTGGCGCGCTCATATGCCAATAGCCTGGTTCACGGTGCCTGCCACACCTATGTGGGCGAAGAAGCGGTGGCGGTGGGGGTCTGTGCCCACTTACGTCCGGAAGATGCCGTCTTTAGCACGCACCGCGGCCACGGCCACGCGCTGGCCAAAGGGGTGCCGCCCCAACAGGTGATGGCTGAACTCTTTGGCCGTGTCACTGGCTGTTCGCAGGGGCGGGGGGGCAGTATGCATCTCTTCTCACCCGAAGTGGGAATGATGGGCACCAGCGGCATCGTTGGCCCCTGTATTTTGCAGGCGACCGGAGCCGGTTATTCCTTTAAATTGCGCAAGACAGACAATGTCGGTGTGGCCTTCTTTGGTGACGGCGCATCGAACAACGGCGCGTTCCACGAGGGCATCAACATGGCGACGATCTGGCAACTGCCGGTGATCTTTGTCTGCGAAAACAACCTCTACGCCACCGAAGTGCCCTTTACGACGGTTGCTGGCAACCCGAATGTGGGTGACCGCGGCCCAGCCTATGGATTGCCCAGTGTAATTGTCGACGGCAACGATGTGTTGGCCGTCTATGCGGCGGCTGGTGAAGCCGTGGCGCGTGCCCGCAGCGGTGGCGGTCCCACACTGATTGAAGCTAAAACCTACCGCACCCGCGCCCACGCCGAAGGGATGCGTGACGCCGGCTACCGTAGCCAAGAAGAGGTCGACTCCTGGAAGGCCCGCGACCCGTTGAAGACCTATAAAGCACGGCTTCTGGCGGAAGGGCTTGCCCCGCAGGAAGACTTTGATGAGATCGAAGCCGACATGCAGTCGCTGATCGCCGACGCCGCCCAATTTGCCGAAAAGAGCCCCTGGCCCGAAGCAGTAACGGTCAGTGATCATGTTTACAGCTAGCGCAATTGATCAATCATGTTTATTACGATTTCGTTTTGTCGCCGGACAGGATGACAGGATGATACCGTTGGCTTACCTTACAACAGGGTTAAAACCCTGCTCTAACAACGAGAAGCCGCCTCAGCGGCTGAGAGAATTTTCTTAGCACCTGCGGGTGCTTCTCGTTGTTATACTCAAATCAGAATGAAAGCCCTAGTTTCGGCCAGCGTGCGTCGCACTGACGGAAGCATCTAGCGGACTGGAAGCAGTTGGCGGTCAGTGCGACGCACGCGATCCCGTTGGTCCGCAAAACTCCGGTTCT
>DAOUCA010000236.1:0-2353 GCA_034432375.1 Caldilineaceae bacterium | reverse complement strand
GACCAAAGCAGAAGTCGATCACCGGCACAAAGCGCGACCTGCTCATGTTGGGGACGCCATTGAGCACAGGTGATCGACGGCTCCAGGGTGGGACTGTTGGCAACGGTGGTCTCATCGAGCCAGACATGTGCGATCTGCTTTTCGTATCCGAACAGCAGCCCATCCTCCCGCTGGCGCAACCCCAAGAGCGCATCGGGAGTGCGTAAACTGGGTGGTTCTGTCAGATCCGTAGACAGCTGCCACAACCCATCACCGGCGGCGACGTTTAAGGCGGAGCGGTCCGGCACAAAGGCCACACGGTTGGCCGTCAACGGCGTTGGACCGAAGACGTGGTAGCCCCGTTCCATGCTGGTTTGCAGGGCACGGATGAGGGCAAACCCGACGGCTGGTACATAGGGCCGGGGGTGGTCCGCTGAGGGCAACGCTGCCAGACTCAGCTGCAACGCGGCCACCGGATCGACATTAACCTGTTCTAGTGCCCTTGCTGCCAGCAGCTGCGATTCATTTTGTTGGACCTCTTGTTTTGCGGCCAGCGTACTGCTCTGTTCAAACAAAACGCGGATACTAAAGCCAATCGATGTCAACAACACCACCAACGCGCCAATCAAAACAGTGGCGCGTACACGTTGTCGGGTGTGCGCTTTCTGGCGCGCAATCTCGGCCGCTGCCTCTTGCTCGCGTTGTACCGCCTCTGCAGCAGCTTTGATCCGTTCCTGGCGTGCCTGCCGGCTTTCGTCAATCAAGCGCTGCTCATCGGATGTCCAGGTGCGCATCCCGGTTTCACCACGCTCAATGAGTTCGAGATCATAGTCGTCTAACGGCGCGCCGCTCTTCCCTCCTTGCCAATCCGACGCACGATTTTCTAGTGTACGGCGCGCCCGTTGACCAGGCGCATCAGACTCGTCAAAACGTTTGCGGATCAAGGGTGCCAGCGTATCATGCGCCAGCCGACTCGACCGCGGCGCGGTTGGTTGGTTGGAAGCAGGATCAGTCAGCAGGTAGAGATCCTGACAGCGCTGAACCAGGGTCAGGATACTCGGCTGCTGGTCGCGATAGAGCTGGCAAAGTTTCTCATGGGTATGTTGGCCGGCAGTCACCTCCGGCGTCACATGGGCATAGAGTAGATCAAGGAGCAAGCCAGACGCAGATGCAGCCGGAAAGTCGGCGGCCAGTCGCGCCAGTTGGTCGCCCAGAAAATCATCCAAGCTTTTGCCGCGTAGTGCAGCATAGAGTGTTTGATCAAAGACAGGCGCCCCATAAGCGATCGCTTTGGCCCCCTCCCACAGCCGTGCGAGCAGAAATTGCAAGGTCGGGGCCACTGCCGAACCTGGGTCGGCCAACAGATCATCGGCAATGACCACCGGCAGATGCGCTTCGATCGTTACATTGTACTTGTCTCGTAGTGCATCAACGGTGGTTATGCCCTGCACCGCCTCCATGATGCCATTGCGATTCAGTCGATCGAGATAGACCTCGACAAAAGGTAATCTGTGAGCGTGCAATGCCGCCCGAATATCAGCCAGCCATTCCTTCCGAAAGCTGAGAATCAGCTTGCCCTGCGGCTTGGTGCGGCACTTGGTGAAAATCAATTCCAGCGCATTGAGAAAGTCCGTGATTTCGGGCGCTGTAGGTATGGCCGCTTCCGGAGCAGGCTCCTCGTCAGTCGGCTGATCTGCTGGTGCCACTTCAAGCACTTCTGCTTTAGAGGGGCGCTCTTGGGGACGGGTCTCATATTCTTCGATCTGATCAAGAATCAGGGTCAACGGCTGCCCAGTACGCTTCTCCACATCACGCCAAGTCGCGGCCATGTCAGCACAGTCGGGTGCGTTGCGCTGCAACATTGCCTGTAGCGTCCCCCCCAAACCCAGCGCTTGGTCACGCCGCGCATAATCGACTGTGTGCTTGCTCTGCAGCCGCGGCAACAGTCCCGCCGCCAAGAGTGAGGATTTACCGACACCTGATTGCCCATAGAGCAAAATGATCGGTTCACCGGTTGGCGTCGTCACACGAGTATAGAGATCGCGGATCTCGGTGCCGCGGCCAAAGAAGAGCGCCGCATCCTCTTCTGCAAAGGACTTTAGTGGAAGGAAAGGGCAATCGGGTAGATTGCTGTACCTTGATGGCGGTAACAACGGCAAGCCAAAGAGTGGATCCTTAGCAGCATCGGGCAAATTCCACTTTTTGGCGATTTCCGCCCCGTCTCGGACATAGAGCGTCCACGGCCAGCGATCCGCAATGAGCGCCGTTGCGTCTGCATTCGCCAAGTGAAAATTGCGATAGAGTTGGGCGGGCTCCTCTCCTTGTTCTATCTTTATTGCCGCCACCGCACTGTCAAAGGCCGATTGCACTGTGG
>DAOUCA010000235.1:0-2302 GCA_034432375.1 Caldilineaceae bacterium | reverse complement strand
GACCAAAGCAGAAGTCGATCACCGGCACAAAGCGCGACCTGCTCATGTTGGGGACGCCATTGAGCACAGGTGATCGACGGCTCCAGGGTGGGACTGTTGGCAACGGTGGTCTCATCGAGCCAGACATGTGCGATCTGATTTTCGTAACCGAGCAACAGCCCATCTTCCCGCTGACGCAACCCCAAGATCGGAGCGGGAGTGCGCAGGCTGGGAGGCGCATTCAGATCTGCGACCAATTGCCACAACGCATCATCGGCGGCAACGAGCAGAGTTGATCGGTCAGGCGCAAAGGCCACACGGTCGGCCGTCAATGGCGTCGTGCCAAAAGCGTAATAGCCCCGTTCCATGCTGGTCTGCAGGGCACGGATGAGCGCAAACTCGGCAGCCGGCACGTAGGGTCGCGGATGGGTGGCGGAAGGCAACGCTATCAGACTCAACTGCAAGGCCGCCACTGGATCGATATTGACCTGTTCCAATGCTCGCGCCGCCAGCAGCCGCGACTCATTACGCTGACTTGCTTGTATCACGGCAAACGTGTTGCTCTGTTCAAACAAAACGCGGATACTAAAGCCAATCGAGGTCAACAGCACCAGCAGCGCGCCAATCAACACGGCAGCGCGCACCCGTTGTCGAGTACGCGCTTTTTGGCGGGCAATCTCGGCCGCCGCCTCTTGCTCGCGTTGTACCGCCTCTGCGGCAGCTTTGAGCCGCTCCTGGCGTGCTTGCTGACTTTCGTCAATTAAGTGCTTCTCATCGGCTGTCCAAGCGCGCATCCCAATTTCGCCACACTCAATGAGTTCGAGATCATAGTCATCCAACGGTGCGCCGCTCTTCCCCCCTTGCCAATCCAACACACGATTGGCCAGTGTGCGGCGCGCCCGTTGGCCGGGCGCATCGGAGTCGTCAAAACGTTTGCGGATCAGCGGAGCCAGCGTATCGTGGGCCAGCCGACTCGAGCGCGGGGCGGTGGGTTGGTTGGAAGCAGGATCGGTCAGCAGGTAGAGATCCTGGCAGCGCTGGACCAGGGTCAGGATGATTCCCTGTTGGTGACGATAGAGCTGGCAAAGTTCCTCATGGGTATGTTGGCCGGCAGTTACCTCCGGCGTCACATGAACATAGAGTAGATCAAGGATCAAACCGGACGCAGCCGCCGCCGGAAAGTCGGTAGCCAGTAACGCCAGTTGGTCACCCAGAAAATCATTCAAGCTCTTGCCGCGTAGTGCAGCATAGAGTGCTTGATCAAAGACAGGCGCCCCATAAGTGTTCGCTTTGGCCCCCTCCCACAGCCGTGCGAGCAGAAATTGCAAGGTCGGTGCCACTGCCGAACCTGGGTCGGCTAACAGATCATCGGCAATGACCACCGGCAGATGCTCTTCGATCGTTACATTGTACTTGTCGCGTAACGCATCCACGGTGGTTACGCCCCGCACCGCCTCCACAATGCCATTGCGATCCAATCGATCCAAGTAGAGCTCGACATAGCTTAAACTTTGAGCATGCAATGCCGCCCGAATATCGGCCAGCCACTCCTTCCGAAAGCCAAGAATCAGCTTGCCCTGCGGCTTGGAGCGACCATCGACAAAGATTTGATGCAAAGCAATGAGAAAATTCACCATCTCTATTTGGTCGTGCGCAGCATATCGGCTTTCCGTATTGTTCGCTCCTTTGGGATACGTTTCAACCTCTTCGACCTGATCAAGAATCAGGGTCAATGGCTGCCCAGTGCGCGTTTCAATGTCGAGCCATGCCGTAGTCAGATCGTTGAGAGCGGGTAGCTCACGCTCGATCAATAGCTTTAGTGTACCCAGCAAACCCAGTGTTTGGTCGCGGCGTGTATAACGTACCGTGTGTCTACTCTGAAGTCGTGGCAACAATCCTGCCGTCAAGAGCGAAGATTTACCGACCCCAGCCTGTCCATAGAACAGAATGATTGGCTCACCGGTTGGTGTCGTTACGCGTTCATAGAGATCGCGGATCTCCGCGCCGCGGCCAAAGAAGAGGGCGGCATCCTCGGCCTGAAAAGATTGCAGCGGCAGAAAAGGGCTTTCGGGTAGATTGGCATAACTTGATGGCGGTAACGACGGCAAGCCAAAAAGCGGATCCTTGGCAGCATCGGGCAAATTCCACTTTTTGGCGATATCAGCCCCATCGCGCACATAGAGCGCCCACGGCCAGCGATCCGCAATGAGCGCCGTTGCGTCTGCATTCGCCAAGTGAAAATTGCGATAGAGTTGGGCGGGCTCCTCTCCTTGTTCTATCTTTATTGCCGCCACCGCACTGTCAAAGGCCGATTGCACTGTGG
>DAOUCA010000234.1:0-13437 GCA_034432375.1 Caldilineaceae bacterium | reverse complement strand
CGCCAAACCTTGTTTTGGCGGAAATTTCCAGATGTCATTCCTGCGCAGGCAGGAATCTACTCGTGTAACATGAAGATGGATTCCTGCCTGCGCAGGAATGACGGCTCTAATTTCTGAAATTGGCGAAGGTATTGGATATAAATGCGGCATTTTTTATCTGTAAGTGCCTGCTTATAACCTATTCCAAAATTCGGTTGTAGCCTAGCGAGAACAGAAATTTTGGAATAGACTTTTAGTCTATGCATTAGGGTTGTCGGATATATTTAGTGAATATACATATACATCATCGCGTCGTTGCCACCCTTTAGCCGACCAAAACAGATTGGCGGTATCGTTATTCCGGAAGACAAATATGTGGGTCTTCTCTATACCGATGGCTGACAGGCTATCAATACAGCGTTGATAGAGTTTTGTGCCGAGTCCCTTACCCCGGTGCTCTGGGCGCACAACTAAATGTTGTAGATATCCGCGTCGGCCATCGTGTCCACACATAACACAGCCGACGATCTGCTGCGTTTCATCCTCAACTACAAACGAAAGTTCCGGATTCCGATGCAAATAGCGGGAAAAGGCTTCCACGGAATCAGCTTCGCGCACAGCTACACCTGGGGTCTCTTGCAAGAGCTGAATAAGTCGGCTGTGATCTTGCAATGTCATCGCCCGAATGATCATAGATGCTTACTTACTTACTTACTTACTTACTTACTTGTATGGATAATTAACTTGCCCCAATAATACCCGTACCTTCGTTTCCCTGTACGCCAGCCAAATTGGTGATAACCGCTTGTGCAACGCCATTGCGTACAGCATGCACGGCACTACGCACTTTGGGAATCATACCTCCAGTGATGATCCCCTCCTCGATCCACGCTTCTGCCTGGCTGGCTGTAACAGCACGTGCCAAGCGTCCAGCAACAAGTACGCCTGGCACATTGCTGATAAAGATCAACTTAAGCGCACCCAGTTTGGCGGCAATCGCTGTTGCTGCATGGTCAGCGTTGACATTGTAACTAAGGCTATCGTGAGCCCCCAGACTGATGGGACTAATGACTGGGACGATATTTGCTGTGAGTAAAATGCGCAAAACCGTATCATCAACATCCTGAATTTCACCAACGCGCCCTAAGTCCCCCAATGGATGCCACATTTTTTCCACATAGATGGTACCGCCATCAACACCACTGATACCTGTTGCTAGGATGTCGGCCTGTAGCAATGTGCGCACAATACGCTTATTCATCAATCCACTTAAAACCATCTCTGCAATGTCTAAACTAGCTTCATCCGTGACGCGCAAGCCTTCAATGAAGTGAGGTGACAGACCCAGGCGATGTTGGTAATCTGCAATTGCCTTGCCCCCTCCATGAACAATGACTGGCATATATCCATCGTCAATGAGCTTGCGAACAGACTGGGCCAGCCCATAGAGAAAGCTTTCATCATCTAATTCGTTGCCTCCAACTTTTAAGACAATTGAATAGGGCGGATCTTGTTGGTCTTTAGGGAACTCTGTATTTCGTTGAGTGATGTCCGTAGTTTCCATGTGATCTCTACTATGGTTCTATACTCAGTAGGCTGCAACACTTTGCCTACACTCTCCATTGGGGGCAATCATTTGGGGCAATCAACGGTTTAGATTGCTTTTGACTGATCATCTATATGGAGTTATGCAGGCCACCGGTTGAGTACGTTCTATTTTGTCCATTGAAACCAGTAAAGTGCGTAAGTCCTATCTGATTTAGGTGAAAGCTGAAAGTTTACCTTCACTGTCGCTGACTGTACAAATAAAAAAGCTCTCCATCTGGAGAGCTTTGCAAATACATAAGAGCATGCGCGCGCAAATTCCAGACCGATTACCTAATTGGAATACGACCTGGCCTAAAGCTAGAGAAGATTGTAAGCGAAAAGAGAACCGATCTTATCATAGTGGCTTAGTGTAGCATGGTGTAAGAGCAGTGTCAACCTGCCATGTACGTATATGATTGTTTTCACCTTCATGGGTTGTCAGGATAAAGTTGCTAACCGTGTAGCTATTTGGGACTAATTCGACTTAATCGGTTAACTGTATAACTTGAAAAGGTACTGCACCATCGAACTCTTGCAAATACCCGGTCAATTTTTATAGACTTACGCAGTTCGCTGACTGAGTAAGTGGCTTTTGACCGGGGGCCCTTGGGGCGCGAAGTCAAGAACTGCGCAAGTCCTATTCATCAATCTCATAGATTAATTGGGGGTGTGCGACATGACACTAGGATCTTCGGCTCTGTTATCATCAAGAATCTACACTGTCTGTTAGGGACGATTTTAGTGATTAGCGCGGAAATTGTAAGCTTTTACAATAAAATTTGCATAAATGTATTAAATTGGGGGTTGAAATCGTTTACTAAGCCTGTTATACTTAACCAAGTAGCATCATTGGCACAATGACTGTGTACTGTTGGAGTAGAATTTGTCTAACGATTATATAAATTTGCTTAACTAAGATTAATAGTGGGAGTAATCCCGCTCTTTTTTTTCGCTCTTTTTGGGTGGCAAATTTTTGATCTGTGAAATTTTCGCTAAGGTTTTATGGTTTTTGTAAAATCTTTATATTAGGTGTACAGATGACAACCGGTAGCAGTAGCTCAGGGTTAGTTACAGCAGGAATTCCTGTGATTGACTACGAAGGTAGTCATTATAGATCAGATTTTTGGCTAGGGCAAGGTCGCGATTATGAAGATGCGGCCGAACGGTTGGCATTAAGGCAATTGCTACCAGCGAATGGTGGTCGTATTGCTGAAATCGGTGCAGGGTTTGGACGCTTGGCTGATTTATATGTCGGGTATGAGCAAGTTATTTTGTTTGACTATAGCCGAACATTACTTGCTGATGCTGTAGCCACTTGGGGGCATGATCCCCGTTTTGTCTTTGTTGCAGGAAATATTTACCAATTGCCACTTGCCACCGGTCTATTAGATTCGTTAGTGATGGTTCGTGTAATGCATCACTTGGCCGATGTCCCAACTGCTTTAGGGCAGTTAGCGCGCGTGCTACATCATCACAGTGTTGCGGTCCTCGAGTATGCCAATAAACGCAACATGAAAGCGTTGCTGCGTTGGTTGACAGGTAAACAAAAATGGTCCCCATTTGCTCAGGAGCCAGTTGAATTTGTCGCACTGAATTTTGATTTCCATCCACAATGGATGGAGAAACAGATTCAAGCGAAATCGCTTAAAATTACAGAACAGTTTGCTGTCTCCCATTTTCGATTGCCCGCTTTAAAAAAAACTATTTCTTTCCATCGTCTTGCCCAATGGGATCAAGCGCTCTTCCGACTCGGCGGAAATTTCCCAATTGCACCTAGTGTCTTTTTGAAAGCTGAATTACAAGAAGGTCGGACTCGGTCTACTGTTGCGTGTAATGCTGCTGCAATTGCAGCGCTATTTCAATGTCCGCAATGCACCTCAGGAAATTTTGATTTAGTGACATCTACTGAAATTTTATGCAATAACTGCCAGACACGATTTGGTAAAAAGGATGGGATTTGGGATTTTAAAGAACCCCTTTGCCAATAGGTGATCGTTCACTATAGCGGCTTCTGAATAGAAGCACTCTAACTGATATTTGTTTTCAAATGTGATTTACTGTTGGCTGTATCAGAAAATATCGTACCGGCTATATATATGGTTGGTGCAAATGCTGTTCTTGGCATAACTTGAATTGCTCTTACGGGCAAACATCCAGTGGCTTACCGTGCATAAGGAGAGAAGATTTGCATATGGCGAAGCAACGAGTACTAGATTTTTCTGTAGATTCTGACTTTGAATCAGACTACGAAAGTAGCTTTTCTAATGATTTTGATAACGATTTCGACGCTGACATCACCGATAAGAGTGAGCAGGTTGATCCAATGCATAGTGAAGAAGATGCAGAGGTCGAGCGCGTCGTTTTGAGTCCTGAGGAGATTTTAAATCGCCTCCTTACATTGGGGCGAACACAAGGGCATGTAACATATGATGATGTGTTACGTCTAATGCCTGAAGCAGAAAGCAACATGGAACAGGTTGAAGATATTTTTGCTGCACTCTTTGAGCAAGGTATCGAAGTCGGTCAGGTTCGAGAAGAAGAAGCTGATGACATGACCGAGATGGATGCTGAGGCTATTGAAGAAGAGACTTTTGATCTAAGTCAGATCGAAATTGATGATTCAATTAGCCTCTATTTAAAAGAAATCGGTCGTGTTCCGTTGCTGACCGCAGAAGAAGAGGTCTCACTTGCTAAGCGAATGGAAAAAGGTCGCGATTCGCGTCGCAAGTTAGCGCAGGGTGTTGAAGACTGGGAAGAGCGCGAACGATTACTCTGGTTGGTTCGAGATGGTCAAGCGGCGCAGGAGCACTTAATCAAAGCAAATAGTCGTTTGGTTGTAAGTGTTGCAAAAAAATATGTTGGACGTGGTGTACCATTTCTTGATCTAATTCAAGAAGGAAATATCGGTCTGATCCGCGCGGTGAAGAAATTTGATTTTCGCCGTGGATTTAAATTCAGCACCTATGCAACATGGTGGATTCGCCAAGCTGTGACACGGGCTATCGCTGATCAGGGTAGAACGATCCGTGTACCAGTTCATATGTATGAGCAGATCAACCGATTAACGCGCACCAGTCGCCAACTTGTTCAAGAGCTTGGGCGTGATCCGACGACAGAAGAGATTGCTGAAGAATTAGGTGTATCTGCTCGCAAAGTGGAACACATTATGCGGGTTAGCCAGCGTCCGTTGAGTTTAGAAATGCCAGTCGGTGAGGAAGAGGATAGCTATCTCGGCGACTTTATCGAGGATGAAGATGCTGACGCGCCAAGTGAAGCTGCCGGTCAGCAGATTTTGCGTGAAGTAATAGATGAAATTTTTCAGAGCTTGACTCCCCGTGAAGTTCGTATATTGCAGCTACGATTTGGTTTGGTAGATGGGTACTGTTATACGCTGGAAGAGGTTGGCAAAAAATTTGGTGTAACAAGAGAACGTATTCGCCAAATCGAAGCACAGGCCTTGAGTCGACTTCGACACCCTAGCCGAAGTCGTAAATTGCGTGATTATCTGTAAAAATTTCTAGATGTTTCACGTGAAACACCGACGCTCGAATGCAAGCGTCGGTGTTTTTATTTTCGTTTTTATTTTCTCTGTTTTAACAAGCAAGTATGTCCGCTTCCAACTTTCGTTAATAGCTTGCTGTTATGTATAATGCAAAGTGCTGATTGACGAAATAATTTAGGACACCTACATGTCAATTCTTAATCGGATTGTTGCTGCATTGTTTTGGCTTCTATTGCTTATCGCTTTTACAATAGTTGCTGTTGCACCTTTTTGGGTCTTTACTCAACTTCAGCATATTTTGGACTCATTTCAATCTGCTGTGGCGCAATGGTATGCGACCAATCCAACAAATTTTATCATTGGTCAGGCGACAATGGGAGTTGCTGCGCTATTGGTATTCGGACTTCTATTTTGGTTGACAGCGATATGGGGGCAAAGCCGAGGCGTCAGAATTCGTACAACCGATGGCATTTCAGCTGAGCTAGACGTTCATAGTATCAGCCGCCGACTTGAGTGGCATCTAGAGCAGGTCGCTGAGATTAGCAATGTTGTGCCGATCGTGAAAGCACGTGGTGGTGCAGTAGAAATTCGCTTGGAAGTGGAAGTCGCTCCAGAAGTCGATATTCCTATGAAAACAGATGAAGTACTAATTTTAACGCGAGATGTAATCGAAGAGATTATTGGGCTAAAATTAGGTAAGTTGGATGTCCATTTACGCTGTGCACCAATTGAAACAGTAGTTGTATGATTGTTTTGTCTAATACATTGTAGCGTAAATTCAATGGCAGTAAATCACGGTGGTAAATAAGACCAATTTAACCCTGTAGAAAAGAAAATGCTTTTACTGACTCATGTTACGCAGTAAACATGGCGATCTCGAGTACGCCGCATCCCCAGATGCGGGTCAATCCACATCTGGGGATGCGGCGTACTCGAGTAGCGTGGTGCCTTTATGGGAAGATGTGTAACATGAGTTACTTATTTGGGTAAATTATCAATAGTTAGAGTCATATGAATAAAGTTGAAATAAATAGTCATTCCCTTCCCTTAGAATCAGCATTGGAAGCCCTACTTTTTGTTTCAGACAGCTCAGTTGAAATTTCGTCTCTAGCCAAGGCACTAGAACTGAATAGCGAAACGATTTATAAGGCAATTCAAATGCTTAACGAGCGGTACTGTCGACAGAACGCTGGCCTGCGGATTCAAGAGCACAATGGGCGATTCCAACTTGTCACCCATCCTCAGCTTGCGACTCTCATTGAGAGTTATTTGAGTCTAGATTTGATGACAAAACTAAGCGCTTCGGCGCTAGAAACATTGGCCATTATTGCTTACCGTCAACCTATTACCCGTGCACAGATTGAGGCTGTTCGCGGCATTGATAGCTCCGGTATATTACGTTCATTACTGCAGCGCGAATTGGTGGAAGAGGCTGGAAGGCTAGATGTCGTAGGGCGGCCCATTTTATATCAGGTGACAGAAGAGTTTATGCATCACTTTGGATTAACGGGATTGGATGAGTTGCCTCAATTAGAGACAACCGATGCTGATACACTTTGGGCAGCAACAAAGCTTGCTGAACTCGAAAATATAGAAATTGATGCTCAATAATAGTTTCTTCGACGTGTCACTGTGTAGTACTAACTGATTTGCCTTAAAGCTCATTTCACCTTGCTTCATTTCACCTCGCTTCATTTCACCTCGCTTCATTTCACCAATTGTCTACTACTTGTCAGATATTGCCTTGCAACATGTCAGGTCAATATACGTATAAGAGTGTATAATAAGCCTACATTGGATTGAATGCACTAGATATCATTCTACATTCTAAAGTAGAGTGTACTAGGTGTCGTTTATTAGATTGACGCCGATATTTGACGTACTCTGGAGGTCAAATGCGTACTAAGCAATATGCTATTTATCTGATTTTGTTAGCTAGTCTGCTATATCTCTCTTCCTACATTGCTCCAACATCACTCCACGCACAAGACAAATCTCTGGTTTGGGATCATTTCGATGTTACTATCGATGTTCACCAAGATGGAACATTTGTTGTGAGCGAATCACAAACGATTAACTTCACAAGTGGTTCATTTACGTTTGGGTATCGTGATATTCCCATTCAAAACTTTGGTTATATTGATGGCTGGCAATTGTCAGATGCTGATGGCAATCAGTATGCGCTGACGAACAGCAAGAATAATCCTTATACATTTACGGTTGAAGATAATGGTTCTCATTATCTAATTAACTGGTATTTCCCTTCTCTCTCAAATACCAAACAAACATATCTCTTGCAGTATACCGTTCACGAAGGGTTGCGCTATTATGATGGAGGTGATCAGCTTTGGTGGAAGGCAATCTATGGTGATCGCACATTTCCTGTGTTGGCTGGTACTGTAACCGTTACATTGCCGCAACAAGCGGAAGTAATGGAATGGGCCGCCTATGTCAATGGGACTGATGCACACGATCGCGCAACCGCGGTGGTTGGTGCAGATCAGCACTCTGTTCAATTTGATTTGGGACGTCGGCTTGCCGCTGGCGAAGAATTCGAGGTACGTGTTCAATTTACGCCTAACATAGTTGCAGGGACCGCTGCATCTTGGCAGAGTAGTGCTGATGCGCTAACGGCCCAGCAAGAAGCCGAAGCCGCGTATCGGGAAAAGTGGAGACCGTGGGCAACGCTTGCTTTGGGAGGACTAGGCTTATTGCTTCTGTTGGGCGGACCAGTTGGACTCTATTTGTTATGGGATCGCAAAGGTCGTGACAAACCAGTGGGAATGATTGCGGACTATCTTCCGGAACCACCAGATAAACTTACCCCTGGTATGGCTGGGACACTGCTAGACGAAACCGTTGATATGCAGGATGTTATTGCAACATTGATTGATCTTGCTCAACGCAAAGTGCTCAGTATCACCGAAGATCGGGAAGAGGGCTTCTTCCGAATGAGCACCGACTTTATTTATCGGTATGAAGATGCTTCTGCCACACTTTTACCCTATGAGCAACAGCTAGTGGAGGCACTTTTTGGTAAGGGCGATGAGGTTCGTCTCTCTGAGTTGAAGAACAAGTTTTACACTAACCTCCCTGAGATTACGAGTGCTTTGTATGATGCTGTGACAAAAGATGGTCTTTTTCCCCGTAATCCCAATGCAGTTCGCCGGCTTTACGCTGTACTTGGGGTTGTTGGCCTTTTCATTGCCTTTGTTGTAGGTGCTGTATTGCTTGCTCTATGGGGCGATCTAACGAATGCAGCTCTGTTACCTGGAATTGGAATTGGTGTAACTGCTTTGGGTTTATTGATCTTATCACAAAGTATGCCACGAAAAACTGAGAAAGGTGCCATATCGGCCGCCCACTGGCAAGCGTTTAAGCGGTATTTGTTAAATATCGACAAGTATGCGGATATGGAAGAACAAAAGGTGATTTGGGATCGTTGGTTGCCATATGCGATTGCTTTTGGCATTGACAAAGAGTACATCCGCAAATTTGAAGCTGTACAAGCACCTGCTCCTGGATGGTATATTCCGAATCCTACCCTCTATGGCCCTTATCGGCAACGCTATTATGGACAGCCTTGGGGTGGTGTTCCCAATAGTGGAAATGGTTCATCAAGTGGCCGCCCAAGTAGTGGCGAAGGAGGAGGGCTTGGCGGGGGGCTCAGTGATGTAAGTCGCGGGATAGGCAGTAATCTTGCGAGTATGAGTGCCGGATTAGGTGCATTACTCAGCAGTGCTGGTAGCACAATGACAAGCCGTCCATCGAGTTCCTCTTCCAGCGGCGGTTGGAGTGGTGGTGGAGGTGGCTTCTCTGGTGGCGGTGGCGGTGGTGGTGGTGGCGGCGGTGGTGGTGGTGGGTTCGGTTAAGAATAATTTAGTCTATGCGGCGATCTGCTAGCCGTCAAGTCGGCTATGGCCTAAGAAACTAGGTTTTGTTCCTAGATTCTCAATAGAAGAGCCGAAGTTATAGATCCAAACCAATAAATGAAGGAGTATTGCATGATCGGTGGTGGACGTACGGTGGGATTAAGCCTTATGCTGGGAAGTGGTGTGCTGTTGCTAGCATTTTTAGGCTGGCTACTGACTGCGTTTGGCACTAGTGAAACATCTAGCGCAGGGATGGCAATTGGAATTGTGCTGGCCCTGGCAATTTTGTCACCCATTTTTAGCATTGGTGTTTATCTTTTTCGCCGTGGAACAGTTGAAAAAGGTGAATTTGCGCATGTCCAGCAGCAGAAAAAGCTTCTTAATATGGTCTTGACGCAAGGAAAAGTGACGATCGCTGAAGTTGTGGCAGAACTTGAGGTGCCGCGTGATACTGTTGAGGAGATGATCCGTGATCTGGTGGGCAAACAGCTATTCAGCGGTGCTATCAATTGGGATAAGGGAATCTTGTATAGTGTAGAAAGTCAAGCGCTGACCGAGGACCGAAAATGCCCAAATTGTGGCGGCGAACTTACCTTTGCGGGTAAAGGCTTGATCGTTTGCCCTTATTGTGGTAGTGAAGTCTTTTTAACCGAACGTGCGGCTGCCAAAATAGCAAGTTAAGATGTTTTATATTGGTATTTTGAAAGGAATAATGTCATGCTCGACCAAATGGTTGAATCATCAAAAGCTAAGATGGGTGCATTGGAAGCACTGGTAAAAGGCTTACCAGGCATCCGTGGCTATGTGGATAAAGAATTACGTCGTGCGACTGACAAGCGTTTACGTGAGCAAATTGCCGACTATTTGCAGACAGAAAAAACTGAATTGCTGCAGATTCAACGGCAGCTACTCGACCGTTATGGCCTAAAATGGGTGGCCAAGGTCGATACCAATGTTCAGCGCCTTCAAACAACGATTGATCGCATAAAAAATGCCAGTTATGGCTATACCGGCTTTTTTAGTGATATACGCATTGGCGAAGAGGAATTAGACGCCTTATATCGATTTGATCAGTCGCTGGCGCAAGAGGTGACTGCAATTGGCCCGGCCGTTGAACAACTCGCCACGGCAACAGAGGATAGTGCCCTCACCGCGGCATTCGATCAACTTGCTACTGTGATTGGCGCTGTTGATAAACGTTTCGCTGAACGCAAGCATGCCATTGAAGCACCGGAATTGCTTTTGTCTGAAAATGGGCAATTACCCACAACACCTAGTGAGGATTTGAACAGTACTGTCGGACAGTAATTGTTGGTTGACAAGATTATCGATTCTACAGAGAAGGAGAAGAGCATATGGCTCGAATTATTGATGTTATCGAAGCGCCAACCCAGCGCGGTGACGAATTAGTTGTGCGTGTACCGGAAAACGAAGCTGGCGATTTTCGATTGGGTAGTCAGGTGATTGTTCGCGAAAGTCAGCGTGCTGTCTTCTATCGTGATGGCAAATCCTTAGATACTTTTGACCCTGGGCGTCATACCATCACGACCATGAATTTACCCATTTTGTCTAGTCTGTTGCGCTTGGCTACCAGTGGTAAAGATATTTTTACCGCAGAGGTATACTTTGTCAACATGCGGGAGATTACGGATCTAAAGTGGGGAACACCACAGCCGATTAGTCTGCGAGATAGCGATTTAGGCTTGGTTCGTCTTCGGGCTTTTGGCCAATACACGATTCAGATTGCCGAACCAAAACGGTTTGTCGATCAGATCGTTGGTGTCCAAGGGGTCTATAGAACCAGCCAGATTGAAGAGTATCTACGGAATGCAGTGATTAGCCGGATTACCGATGTAATTGCCGAGAATATGACCAGCATTCTCGATCTTCCGCGCCTTTTTGATGAAATTGCGGCTGCTGTGCGTGCCAAAGTACAGGGCGATTTTACCGCTATGGGCATTATGCTCAAGCAGTTTATGATCGTTTCGATTACACCGACAGAAGAGACGGCAAAAGCAATCGATGAGCGGGCAAGCATGGGTGCGATTGGCAACATGGATGCCTATATGAAATTTAAGACTGCCCGTGCCATCGGCGATGCAGCACAACAACCAGGCGGTGGTACAGGAGAAGGGTTAGGCTTGGGAGCAGGCATTGGCATGGGCGCTGGTATGGCAGGGATGATTGCTAACACGATGGCTACTGCGAACTCTTCTAGTGCAGCTACTGGTGTATCTACGGCTGCTGCCAGCGATCCTGCGATTATGACGCTTGAGGAAGCTGCTGGCTATCTACGAGTT
The DNA here is from genome assembly GCA_034432375.1 of Caldilineaceae bacterium. Lineage (GTDB taxonomy): Bacteria > Chloroflexota > Anaerolineae > Caldilineales > Caldilineaceae > JAHBVH01. Next base: position 2,197 of record DAOUCA010000234.1, on the reverse strand, counting down.
TCGGCGGCTGATATTCAGGCAATTATCGACAGTGGAGATCTAAAGGCTAAGAAGATCGGCAGCCAATATCGCATCAGCAAAGAGGCCATTGACGCTTATTTAAGTCAGTGATCCTATTTGTCTAGGAAGAGATCAAAAAAGCTTCGTTCCCAACAAGAACGAAGCTTTTTTGATCTCTTCTTTTTTACTCGTCATCCAATCTCAGCACAGACATAAATGCTTCCTGAGGAATTTCCACCTGTCCGACCATTTTCATCCGTTTTTTGCCAGCCTTCTGTTTTTCTAAAAGCTTGCGTTTACGGCTAATATCACCGCCGTAACATTTTGCCAATACATCTTTACGCATGGCCTGCACATTGGCACGGCTAATGATTTTATTCCCGACCGCGGCTTGAATTGGTACTGCGAACATTTGCCGTGGAATTATCTCTTTCATCTTGCTCACTAATCGCTGTCCCTTGGGAAATGATTGATCCCGATGCACAATTACACTAAGCGCATCAACCGGCATCTGGTTAACCAGAATATCGAGCTTTACCATATCGGATTCAATATAATCGTCGATGGTGTAATCCATACTGGCATAACCACGTGTGCGTGCTTTTAGGTCATTATAGAAGTCGACGATGATCTCTGAAAGCGGGATCATGCACGAAATTTCAACCCGTTTGGCATCAAGCCAATTTTGGTTACGCAACTGACCGCGACGCTTTGTGACTAGATCCAAGACAGCACCAATGTACTCCGCGGGTGTAAAGAGCCGGAGGTCGCACCAAGGCTCTTCAATCTTATCGATTTGTGTTGGGTCTGGTAGATCTGCTGGACTGTCAATGATGAGTAGCGTTCCATCGGTCTTTGTGACGCGATAGGCAACCGAAGGCGCTGTAAAGATGATGTCCATATCATACTCGCGCTCAAGTCGTTCCTGGACAATTTCCATATGAAAGAGACCGAGAAAGCCGAGGCGAAACCCAAATCCTAACGCCTGACTGGTTTCAGGTTCATAGGTCAGGGCGGCATCGTTGAGTTGAAGCTTTTCTAGCGCATCCCGTAGGTCAACGTAATCATCGGGATTGGATGGATAGAGACCGGCAAAAACCATGGGCTTCATGGGTACATAGCCTGGCAGGCGGTCAGTTGCTCGGTTATTTGATACGGTAAGTGTATCGCCAACATCCAAATCTTGTACACTCTTTAACCCAGTTGCAACATAACCTACCTGGCCGGCATGAAGTTGGGCTACTGGCAACATCGCCGGTGTTAGTACCCCGATCTCAATCGGTTCCATACTCTTCTCTGCCATCATTGCAAAGAGCGTGTCATCACTTTTTAGGCGGCCATGGACGACGCGAATATAGGCAATGACTCCTTTGTAAGCGTCATATTGACAATCAAAGACCAACGCACGCAAGGGGGCGTCGATGTCGCCGGTTGGTGAGGGAATCTCGGCAACAATTCGTTCCAGTACCTGCTCGACGTTAATACCCGCTTTGGCGCTGATTCGCGGCATATCTTCGGCGGGATAAGCGAGGAGATTTTCCACCTCTTGCGATACTTCGTCAGGCATGGCACCAGGTAAATCGATTTTGTTAATGACCGGAAGAATAGTCAGCTCTTGTTCCAAAGCTGTGAAAAGATGTGCCATAGTCTGCGCTTGAATGCCTTGGGAGGCATCAACGACAAGGACAGCCCCTTCACAAGCTTGCAATGCTCTGCTGACTTCATAGCTAAAATCAACATGGCCAGGTGTATCGATCAAATTGATTTCATACTCTTGACCATTTTGTTTATAAATCATGCGTACCGCGCTTGCCTTGATGGTAACCCCTTTTTCGCGTTCCAAATCCATAGAGTCGAGCAATTGCTCTTTCATCTCGCGTTGGGTTACCGTACCCGTCATCTGCATTAGACGGTCAGCAAGTGTACTTTTGCCGTGATCGATATGAGCGATAATTGAAATATTACGAATGTGATCTAGGTTCATAGTGTTTATTGTACATGATGTCAATCATTTTCTTCCAATATGATACTTGGTATGGAGAAATTAAGAATAATTTTAAGCCCAAGACCATTCAAATAAGGAGAATGGCCTGACGAAAAGGGATGTTGGTCGAATAAGAAAAGTGTTGTTCGGGTCTCTTGCGAAGAAACTTGGACATTTTGCGTTTGACGATGCGCGGATTAGAGCGAAGGCGTC
>DAOUCA010000233.1:0-97282 GCA_034432375.1 Caldilineaceae bacterium | reverse complement strand
CGCCAAACCTTGTTTTGGCGGAAATTTCCAGATGTCATTCCTGCGCAGGCAGGAATCTACTCGTGTAACATGAAGATGGATTCCTGCCTGCGCAGGAATGACGGCTCTAATTTCTGAAATTGGCGAAGGTATTGGATGAAGGGCGAGGAATTAATCGGTGAAGCGATAGCCAATGCCGGGCACCGTGAGGATCAACGTCGGGTGGCTGGGATCTAGTTCAACTTTTTCGCGCAGACGGCGAATTTGGACATTTACCGTTTTCTCGTCCTCAACGTCAGTATCATAGCCCCAGACGGCGGCGAGAATTTGCGGACGGCTCAATGCTTGCCGTGCATTTTGTACCAAATAGACCAGCAGGCGAAACTCGGTGGGGGTCAGGGAGAGGAACTCGCTGCCGCGCAACACCTGGCCGCGCGCCAAATCAATCGTGAGGTCTCCGGCGTACAGGAGCGTAGTTTCGCTGGATAACTCGCCGTATGCACGCCGCAGCAAGGCGCGGACCCGCGCGAGCAACTCACGCAGGCTGTAAGGCTTGGTCAAATAGTCATCGGCACCCATTTCCAGCCCCAGGACCTTATCGATCTCCTCATTCTGCACGGTGAGAAACAGAATCGGTTGGTGGACACCTACTTGCCGCATCTGGCGACAAACATCAAAGCCCGATCCATCGGGTAGGCGCACGTCGAGAATAATCAGGTGTGCGTCGCGCGCGCTGTTTACCCCATCACGCCCCTTATTCGCCCAGGTGACGGTATATCCTTCGCGCGTCAAACCGTCCTGCAGACTACGCGCGACAGCCGGATCATCTTCGATAACGAGAATATGCTTGGGGGGAATATGCTTGGGGGGAATATGCTTGGCCTGGTTTGGCATTTGGGCGCTGGTCATATCTGATACGTATCTTAATCCACTTGGACCGTATATTACCACAAACGGGTGAGGCGTTTACTGGGATTTCTGGTATTACGCCTTTCGAGAGGGCGTGATGAGCGATTCCTAGGCTACTGGTAGACCTGTTCTCATCGTACCACCGCTACCTGGCTTTGTCCAACGCTCTGGGCTTAACGGCTTAACAACGATAGGGCTTACACAGCGCGCCAAAAGTTCGTTAAAAGAGTTTGCGCGTTTTACCCATAAATGCAGTATAATTCCTGCGGAAGTTCCTTCACCTTGGCTACTTCTTGTCTGAACAAGGAATCTGCTGCTTGCACGAACATTGACACCGATTTGCATCTGAATCACCTTTGGGTTTCGACCGTCTGCCACGCTAGGGGGTGTACCTTGCTTTTGGTACGTTGTCTTGGGCAGTTTCGATTAGAAGCGAATGCGCGGCCGTGCGTTCTGCCGACGCGCAAAACCGCCTCATTGCTTGTGTACCTTCTCTTGCATCCAGAGGCGCATGAGCGTGAGCAATTGGTTACACGGTTTTGGGGCGATTTCGGGGAAGAGCAAGCGCGCCGCTCCTTACGCACCGCGTTGAGCACATTGCGCAAGGCGTTGGGCGAAAGTGCGCTGTTGGCCGATCGTACGAAGGTGCAGTTCAATCCTGATTTTCCCATCTGGGTTGATGCCATTACCTTGGGCAACCAGTGTCAGCGTTTCCTCGACCAGTCGCTGATTGATCCAACGTTGGTGGATCTTGCTCTTTACCAGGGTGATATGCTAGCTGGCTTTTATGACGAGTGGATTTTGCGCAAACGCGAGGAAGTGCGGCTCTGTTTTCTGCGTGTCCTTGGGCGGCTGGCGCAGCACTGGCGTACGCAAGGCGACTATGTGCGGACGATTGAAATAGCGCAACGCATTTTACAGTTGGATCCCGCCGAAGAAACCGCTCACCAGCACTTGCTCTTCTGTTACACCGCAACTGGCGACCGGCAGACCGCACGCCAGCAATATGAAGACTGTGTCCATGCCTTGCGTGAAGAATTAGCGCTCGAACCTACAGCGGAAACAGTAGCGCTTTACCGGCGCAGTCAACAGGCGCGCATACAAGCAGCAGCGGCATCGCATAGCAATCTGCCGCTGCCTCTGGCTAGTTTTATCGGCCGTGGTCACGAAATTGCCAAAGTGAAAACGTTGCTCCGCCCTGATCGCTCGAACGCAAAGCACCTCCCGGCGCGCCTAGTCACGGTGACAGGGCCAGGCGGCTGTGGCAAGACACGGCTGGCGATCGAGGTGGCGCGGGAACTGAGTGATTATTACGCCGACGGCATCTGGTGGGTGGAATTGGCCGCCTTGACCGAAGAGACCCAGGTGGCCCAGGCGGTCGCCAAGGTGCTGGATGTGCAACAGGGGGTGCAACCTTCGTTGACCGACGTGATCATCAACAATCTGCGCACGAAGCACCTGTTGCTGGTGCTTGATAATTGTGAACATCTAATCGCCGCCTGCGCCGAACTGGCCGAGCGGTTATTGAGCCATTGTCCCGAGGTACAGATCCTCGCCACCAGCCGCGAAGCCTTGGGGGTTGGGGGTGAAACAAGTTGGCTTGTCCCTTCGCTGACCCTGCCCACCACGCAGCCAACTGCCCCGGCAGAGTACCTTGCCTTTGAAGCGATCCAGCTTTTTATCGAGCGGGCCAGCGCGGTGCAGCGTGACTTTGCGCTCACTGCGGTCAATGCTTCCGCTATCCTCCAAATCTGTCGCCAACTCGACGGCATCCCACTGGCGATTGAGTTGGCTGCGGCGCGCGTCAAACTGATGACCGTCGAGCAGATTGCGGCGCGCCTGACGGGCTTGATGGGTGCCAGCTTTGCGTTGCTCACAACGGGCGGGCGTACGGTTCTACCCCGTCAGCAAACCTTGCGCGCCACGATCGATTGGAGCTATGCGCTGCTCAATGAGGTCGAGCAACGGCTGCTCCAACGATTGGCGCTCTTTACCGGTGGTTGGTCGCTGGAGGCGGCTGAAGCTGTCGGCGCGGATTGTACTCCCCATTCCGTGGTTGAGTTGTTGGCGCGCTTGGTCGACAAGTCACTGGTACTGGCTGAGCCACAGGGGCAACTCATTCGATACCGGATGCTAGAGACTGTCCGCCAGTATGCCTATGAGCAGTTGGAAAAGAGTGGCGAAGTATCTGCCGTGCGCGACCGGCACCTGGCTTATTTTTGTCGTCTGGCTGAAGTGGCCGAACCCGAGTTCCGCGGGGCTGGTCAAATGTTCTGGTTGCGCCGTTTGGACGCAGACTACGAAAATCTCCGTGCGGCACTGACGTGGGGCTTACAGCATGAGACGCATTCGATCACGCGTTTTTGCTCAGGGGCAACCTTGGCAACAGCATTAATTTTTTACTGGAAGTTGCGGGGCGAATGGGGCGAAGAATACTATTGGCTGGATCTGGCTGCACAAAGGCTTGCGCTTGGTTCAGTAGGAATAGAGCCTGAGCAGTACCAACAACTTACCTGTTTGCGCACAAACGCTCTCTATGGGAAAGGCATTGCTGCCTGGCACCAACAAAAATTGGATGAAGCGCAGCGGATCTTTGATGAGAGTGCTGAACTTTGGCGTATCGTCGGTGATCGCACTGGTTTCTATCGAGCGCAAATATTTCAGGCTGATTTATGCTTTGATAAGCATAACCAGACGGAGGAGTTCGTTCTTTGGCGGGAATGTCTTGCTTATTTCAGTGAGGTGCAAGATGCTTGGGGTATGGCAGAGGCGAATTTCTACCTAGGCTATGGGGAGCGGCGCTCCGGTAACTTTGGCACCGCTACTTCTTACTATGAAGCTTGTCTTGCTTTGATTCGGCCTGTGGGTGATCAGTGGTTGCTGAGTTTGGCCGTGAGCCATCAAGGGATGATTGCGTTGGAACAATTGGACTATGAGCGAGCGCGGCCATTGATTGAACAGCGCCTCCAACTCGGCCGCGAATTTGGCTTGAAACATCACATCTATACCTCGCTCGGTTTTTTGGCGGTAATTGCTTATAAACAAGGCAATCTACGCCAAGGAATGGTATTAGTCCGCGAGGCAATCACTGTTCAGCGTAAGCTGGGGTTTGATATTAGCTCCAACTTACTTAATCACGACAAATTGGTCATTGCTGCCCGCGCATGTATGCTGGATAGGCAGCACGAACGCGCTGTGAAGTTACTCGCCGCTCGCCATGTTTTGATAAGTATTGCCAGTAACGATTTATCTTTGGAAACTAATAAGGTCATCGAAGGGCTGTTAACGTCACTACAAGCTCAATTGGGTACAGAAGCGTTTGGAGCGGTTTGGGCTATCGGTGCGGTCCTGACCCCTGAACAGGTATTCGAGGAGATAATGGCCGAAGAGTGACCACGCCCCTAATACAATACTCTCCTCCCCAAACCGGCCGTCGTTCCCAGAAACGACGGCCGGTTTTCTTTTTGGCGATCATTTAACGATTTTCATCTGTTCTTTTGGCGCAGATTTGGCGTACAGTCGCTAAGCTAGGCCGTAGACCCTTTCTGCTAACGTCGCCAACTGTTCCCCCGTAGTTGGTGACCTGAGTAGCTATGGCATGTTGATCTACCCTTTTCATCTTCAACCCATTGGGGAAAGGAACCATATGCAGAACGTAATTAGATGGTTAACATGGTTGCTGGTGGTAACCTTGCTCGCAGGCTGTGTGATGCCACCGATGAGAACAAACACGCTTGTCGCGCCAGAGGCCGGCCGATGGCAGACTTGGGTTGTAACGGATGTCACCACCGTGCGCCCAGCGGCTCCGCCGGATGAGGCGGCGACACGGCAGGAATTGCAAGCGCTCAAAGCAATGGTGGCCGGAGCGGATGCCAACACGATGGCTCAGGTCGCCTATTGGGATGCTGGTGCCCCTTCGTATCGCTGGCTACAGATTGCCCTGGCGCAGATCAAGAGCAAGCCGCTCTCCAACCCACGCGTTGCCCGTGGCCTGGCACTCTTAAATGTCGCGATGTACGATGGCTTGGTGGCAACGTGGAATGCCAAGTACAGCTATAATCGCCCGCGCCCTGGCCAGCTCGATCCAACGTTGGCCACGCTGGTGACAACCCCAGATAGTCCAAGTTATCCAGCCGAACACGCGGTCGTTGCCGGTGCCGCGGCGGCTATCCTCAGCTATCTCTATCCCGACGACGCCGCAACCTTTCAGGCTAAAGCCGAAGAAGCCGGCCAGTCCCGGGTGATCGCCGGGGTGCAATACTCCAGTGATATCCAGGCTGGCTTTGAACTGGGGCGCGCCGTGGCGGAGCAGGTGCTCGAACGCGCCAAGGCCGATGGCTCTGATGCCCAGTGGGATGGCGTCATCCCCAACGGACCCGGCCATTGGGTCGGCGAGAAGCCGATTGAACCGCTGGCCGGCACCTGGCAACCCTGGGTGCTGACATCAACCGATGAGTTTCGTCCGCCAGCGCCGCCGGCCATCGACTCGCCCCAGCTAACAACCGAATTACAAGAGATCAAGGCGATGACGAATACCTGGCAGTCAACGGAGAAGGCGCTCTACTGGCAGACCTTTGACGGGATCTTCACCGACTGGTATGTGGATGCCAACCAATACATCTTTGAAGAGCATTTGGATACCAATCCGCCGGAAGTTGCGCGCATCTATGCGGCGATGAGCATTGCGCAATACGATGCGATCCTCGCCTGCTGGGATGCTAAGTATACCTACTGGTCCATTCGCCCCAATCAGTTGGATGAGCGTGTCGCGACCCTCTTCCCAACACCCAGACACCCGAGTTACCCTTCCTCCCACGCCTGTGATTCGAGCGCGATTGCCGGAGCAATGGAGGTGCTCTTCCCAACAGCGGCTGACTACCTTCGTGCCCGTGCCAACGAAGCCGCGCTATCACGCCTGTGGGCAGGCATTCACTTCCGTAGTGATATTGACTCCGGGCTCACGTTGGGGCGCGCGGTTGCCGAGAAGGTCATGATGCGGGTGCAACCGCCGGGCAGATAGAAGACGGTTCCATTTGTGCCGGTAGCGATGATGCAGTTCGCGGTTTTTGGCGGTTAGGCAATTCAGCATGCACGCGCGTTCGACTTCTGCGAGGGTAATCCCGATGAAAAAGCAATTCCCAGTTTTCGAATGGCAGGTGGTCGAGCGTGATGCCGAGTGGGAGAGTTTGTGCTCACGGCCACTCCCAGGTATGGCGTCAGGGGTTCAGCAACAGCGTTGTTGGCAAAGTTACCTGAGTGTACTGAGTATTTTGTCTCTATTACTGACTAGCGCAGCTATACATTGGGTTAACGCACGGCAACAACAGCGCCAGATAGTAGCCGTAGTATCCACTGCAAATCAAGGGGCCGCGCCACTTGCGCAACCAAAAATTGCGTTGGTCGATGTACAAGCGGATCAAGTCGTGGCAGAGGTTGTGATACTTGACAAAGAAGGCGCACCCACCTACCGACAGACACAGATCTACCGGTTGATGAGCGGCAGTTGGCAACAGAGTGCCATCGATGCCGCACATTGGGGACCGGAGCAGCATCTGGAGAGCACCTACTTCCGGTTTGTCTTTCGCGGACATGATGCCCAGGCTGTTCATACGGCCGCGGCCCGGCTTGACATCTTGTACGCGACCATGCGGCGTACCGTGGGGCTACCACTGCTACCGAATCGCGACAAACGTGTGATCGAAGTGAGCATGGCGCGGCCGTCAGGCGATGTACTCTACAATGAGGGGGCGCATGGCGCAGTGGTCGTGGCTTCGCCTGCGCGCTACCGTGCGCCAGTTGTGCTGACCGATGCCGATTTATTGGTCCAAGCCATTGTACTGGCACTATCTGCAGAGCTAACCACAGAGATGTCTACGGTTTATACGATCGACGCGAGCTGGGTACCGTTGTTGAATGCACTGCAGTTGTGGCAGTTGTGGAATCTTGATCTGCCCCTGGCCGAATGGCGTGTCGATTTGGTGAAGTGGCTCTACGTAGACTTACCGACGACGACTGCTGAAGGGGCAGAGATGTTGCCGGCGCGTTACGATGCCCTCTGCGCGGCACATCAATTATGGTTGCAGAATCCAGGGCAGATTCAGATCCCGCTCACATGCGATGGCGCGTTGGACCGAAAACGCTTTCACCTCAGCTTCTTTGTGCGCTATCCCCCAAAACGACTGACGCAGCTTGCCGTGCCAGCACCCACCATTTATTCGTCTGGTTTATCGCCCTATACCGAGTATCACACCTATATCGGCCAAACGATTGCGCTGGCAACGCTCATTGACTTTGCCGTACGCACCTATGGCCAAGCGCGATTGCCTATCCTCCTGGCGAGTTTAGATAAGCCCACAACATGGGAAAAGTTAGTCCCAACAGTCTTTGGTCTGTCAGCGACCGACTTCGAGGCTGGTTGGCAGACTGATCTGGCCACGAAATGATCTTACAAGAGGGAATACTTATGCACCAGGCCAATGACTATCTGTTCGGCTCCACGCTCAGCGAAGGAGAGCGCCTGCGCAGTCAGGCGAAACGGCTGGAAGAATACTCCTGTTGGTTGCTCGATCAGCTGGATCTACAGCCAGGGATGAGCGCGGTTGATCTCGGCTGTGGCCCCATTGGCATTCTTAATTTGCTGGCGGAACGGGTTGGAGCGGAAGGCAAGGTAGTGGGGATCGATTGTAGTCAGCTCATGCTCGACTTGGCGCAACAGTCGCTCACGGCGCTGGGCTTTGCCAATGTCCAATTCGTACAGGCCGCGGCGCAGGCGACGGGCTTGCCCGCGGCGGCCTTCGACATTGTCCACGCCCGTCTGTTATTGGACACGACACCAGAACCGACACAGATGCTGGCGGAACTGACGCGCTTGGTTCGCCCTGGTGGCATTGTTGCGGTCCATGAGGTAGATTTTGTTTCGTGGCTCTGTGAGCCGCCCCACCCCGCATGGGAGCGCTTACGCACGCTCTTTTGCCAAGTGTGGAACGGTGACACTGGGCTAGGACGCCGTTTGCCGCGTCTGCTACGTGCACAAGGATTGGATGCCGTCGCCTGCAAAGTACACTGCGGTCCTCAACTCGTCAGGACAATCTTGCCGGATTTTATCGCGGGGCCGCTGCGCGCGCCGATTTTATCACAGAAGCTGCTGCCAGAGGCGGAGCTGGAAGCACTACTGCAGGAGATCCAGCATCATCTTCATGATCCAGAGACGTTTGTGATTAGCCCCTTGCATGTGCAGGCTTGGGGGCGCAAACCAACAAGTTAATTACAACAGGGGTTGTGCAGTTTGCTGGTTGAGTAGGCGGTTTTTTGCCATTCGCAACCGGGGAATGGGTAAGTTCTATATATCTGTTTCATAGAAATACTAACAGGTACACGCGCGTATACAGTCCCCATCGCTTTCGCAGACCTATAATTAGTAGAGCGCAACGGTCGGCGGCTGAGCCTGTCGAAGCCAGAGGGCGTTGTGCTCTCTACTGAGTACAGTTGAATATTGGATAAAAGGGGTCTTCTGTTTATCGGGAGCCCCCTTTTTGTTTGCCTCCTAGTTCTCATAAGGCCGATTCTCGCTTTTCTGCTGCGATTTGGACGCGGTTTGGATGCATTTTCCCTATACTGTATAATGCTCCTCCTGTCTAAAAAATGTGAATTTGTTTGTAGTGCCGTAGTGCGTGTAGTACCTGAGGTGACGCAACCTAAACCCACCCGCGCAATCCGCCACCGCCGCCTGTTACGTCCGTCTCATCAACTTGTTAACGTCTAACTTGATAGGGAATAAGGAATCGATTGTGCAAATTAAGTTACAAGAGTTTACCCCATTGATAGCCAGCGCGTGCAAGAAGCGCCGCTTGTTGCCGTTCCTGCTGGCATTGGCGCTGCTGTTGGGGGTGGTCCAGCTAGCCATTGCGGCACCAGTCATGATGACGCAGACAGCGGTGACGAGCAGCAGTACACAACAGGCGACCACCAACGCCTGTACCACCAACGTCCCGGAAGCTGCCGGCTATAAACTGGTTTACCAGTTGGCAATCCCGGTCGATAGCAACTACAACAACAGTCTAGTTTCCTATACAGTTGATAACGCAGCCGGCATTGGGAGCTACAGCCGCGTGGCGTATTGTCTGGAAGTAGATGGGCAGTGGGTCTGGGTTTCGATGGATGACTTCACCGAGGGCGTCATTGCCCATGCCGGTGTCCCGGTGAAAAGTGCCAACCCCAAAGGCTTCCAACAATTCGTCAGTAATCTGAATGTGCACAGCAACGTGTCGGGGGTGGTGACCGGCGACGGCATCGAAACCGGCAACATTGAGTTCTGGTATAACTGCTACGATCCGCCCGCGCAACAGGGCATTGCCGGCTCCAACACCCTCTTTGACTTTGACGACACCAAACTAACAACCGGTAGCTGTGACGGCTATGGCTCGATGCAAGTCCACAATTACGGCGCAAAGCAGACGGTGTGGGCCTTCAATGCCTGGGATGAGACTGATGCTGGCAACAATGACATCGGCATTGGCAACAGCACCGGGCCCCACCCAGATTGGACCTTCGCCCACAACGCAGCAACCTACACGACGCGGACCCTGTGGATTTATGCCGCGCAAGAGATCATCACCACTGTAGCAGGCAACGGCACGCGCGGCTTTAGCGGTGATGGGGGGCCGGCCACCAGCGCCAGCTTAGCCTATCCGAATGGCATGGCAGTGGATGAAGTCGGCAATCTCTACATTGTCGATACCTCCAACCATCGCATCCGCAAGATAACCGTTGATGGCACCATTACCACCGTCGCCGGCAACGGGTCGCGCGGCTTCAGCGGCGATGGCGGGCCAGCCACGAGCGCTAGCTTAGCCTATCCCAGCGGCATGGCAGTCGATGGCACTGGCAATCTTTACATTGGCGATACCGACAACCACCGTGTCCGCAAGGTTACCACGAATGGGATCATCTCAACTGTGGCGGGCAATGGTATATACGGTTTCAGCGGCGATGGTGGGCCAGCTACCAATGCGAGTTTGTACTATCCCAGCGGCATGGCGGTCGATGGCGACGGCAATCTCTACTTTGCCGAACGGAGCAACAACCGTATCCGCAAGGTGGCTGTGAATGGCACCATCAGCACCGTGGCCGGTAACGGGACGGCCGCTTTTAGCGGTGACGGCGGGGCAGCGACCAGCGCCGGCTTAAATTATCCCAGAGACGTAGCTGTAGATGCGGAAGGGACGCTCTACATTGCCGATCAGAACAACCATCGCATCCGCAAGGTGGACAGCGACGGCGTCATCAGCACCGTGGCCGGCAATGGCACGCAAACGTTTAACGGGGATGGCGGCGCTGCCACCAGCGCCGGCTTAAGCTTTCCCAGCGGCGTGGCGGTGGATGGGGCGGGCAATCTCTACATTGCCAGTAGAGACCATAACCGCGTCCGCAAAGTGAGCATCAATGGGATCATCTCCACGGTCGCGGGCAACGGCACCGATGGGTTCAGCGGCGATGGCGGGCCTGCTATCCTCGCCGCCCTCAGCGACCCCAGTGGCGTGGCCGTGGATGGGGCGGGTAGCCTTTTCATCGCTGATTCTGGCAACAGCCGTGTCCGTGCGCTGCGTGCGCCGGCCAACAAAAGTGACGGCTCACCCACGGCGCGCAATGACTACACCGAAACCGACGAGGATCAGGCGGCCCTCGTGCGGGTGCTGGACAACGACAGTGGCAGTGGACCATTGACGCTGGACAAGATTGTCAATGGCCCGATTCATGGCAGCGCCACGCTTGAAGGCACTACCATCCGCTATGTGCCCAACGCCAACTGGAACGGCGTGGATCGCTTCGACTATGTGGTGCGCAATGCGCAAAATCAGCAAAGCACCGCCACCGTCCAGGTGAGCGTCGCCGCGGTCAACGACCCGCCGAGCAGTACGGGCTTGAGCAACATCTTTATCGATGCGCGGCTGGGGTTGGAGACGCCCATTGGCACCTTCTCGACCCAGGATGTTGATGTGGGTGATACACACACCTATCGCTTAAGTGGGTCGGACGCCGCCTACTTTGCCGTGGCCGGCAACGTGCTCCGGCGCGCGGCGTTTTATGATCCGGCCAAGCGCGAGCGCTACCTGATTCACGTGACCAGCACGGACCGTGCCGGCGCGCAGGACGAAGGGGACTTTGCCCTGATTGTCGTTGCGGAATCGCCAGGGGGGCTGAGCGATCTGCGCCTGAGCAACAAGAGTGTGCGCGAAAATCTGCCGGCCAATACGCTCGTTGGCACCCTCAGCGCAACGGATGAAGAGAACCAGCCGCTGAGCTTTAGCCTGGTCAATGGCCCCGGCGACAGCAACAACGGCCTCTTCCAAATTGTCGGCAACCAGTTGCAGACGAAAGCCGCCCTCGATTTTGAGACATTACAGGTCGCCTCCATTCGCGTGCAGGTCAGCAATGGCGGGGATGCACCCTTGCAGCAAGCCATGTTCATCCAACTGCTCGATGATCCCACCGATCCGCCGCCTGCGCTCTCCAACTGCACCGGCGGGGATATCAGCTTCATCCAATCCAACGATGGTCAGACCGAAGTGACCATTCGCAATGTGCAGGTCTCGCAGCGCACCGATCAAGGCTGTGTGATCAACGGCAAAATGTTTGTGCGCATCCCCGGCAATTCGACCGCCAGCGAGATCGACTTCCAAGGTCGTGTGGACAAAGAAAACGATCTGCAGAGCAACGATGAGTTGGTCGGCGACGCAATTGACGACTTTACGCTCGATCCGGCTGGACCGACGCTGAAACTCAGCGATGTTATCATCGAATATTATGCCGGTCGCCCCAGCCTGCGCATCCCTTCCCCCTCGATCTGTCTGCCCGAAGCGCTGGGCGGCCTCTGTTCTGGTTTATCCGGCTTCACCTTGTTGATCGACAGCAGCGGATTAAACTTTGGCGGCACCTCCGACGAGGGCGACGAAGCCGTACAGAATCTGCTGGCCGGCCTCAGCTTCTCCAAGAAGGGCTTTGGCATCGCCGATATCTCCGGCAAATATCAGCGCGTGGCCAATGGCTACGAGATTAGCGCCGCGGGCACCTTCTCCATTCCCCGGCTCTCTTCCGGCAAGGCCGGCTGTGGCATCGCGGTCGCGCTGACGATTGGTAAAGATAGCACCGGTCTGCTCACCATTCAGATCCAGCCCATTGCGGCCGCGCCCAATTCACCCACGGCAGCAGAGGGCGTCCGCCTGAGTGAGCTATCCCTGGGCTTATCGTGCGACCCCGGCATTCCCATCGCCCAATCGGGCCTCTACCTCACCGAAGTCGCCGGCACCGTATCACTCCGCCCCGATGATACCTTTGTGCAGCTCAGCTTGACTGTGGTCACGTTGAAAAAGATCGATGACATTGCCCTGGCCCAAGCCGAAGGCTCGGCCAAAGTGCTGATCGCGCCGGAATGGGGACTGGACTTGGGCGTCCAGCTTGAGCTGCTCTCGGCGATCGAAGTGGCCAAGGCGGATGCCTCGATCCGCAAAGATCGCTTTAGCGCCCGCTTTAGCTTCCAGGCGCTCGTGATTGGCGGCGAGGCCGGGGTTGACATCTGGACGGCCGATACGCACCTACACTTTACCGGGCGCGGCAATGTGGGCGTCAAGGCGGCCAAAGGCAGCATCTATGAGAAATGTGTCAGCTATTTCATTGGGCGTGCCTGTCTTTCGCTGCCGCCTACTGACATCCGCGTCGGCGGGATTGGCGCCGACTTTGGCGAGTTCACGAATGGCAAATATGGCTTTAAGGGCTATGTGAGCGTACTGAGTAAAGAGTATGGCTTTTATGTCGACCACAAAGGCAAACTGGCCTTTGGTGGGGTTAGCGAGTACATGCTGGCCACCCCGCCCGCGCTGCTGGCAATGGCGGTGCAGGCGGCCCAAGTCGAGGGGCTGCTGATGGTTGATTCCACGCACGCGGACAACCATTACACCTTCCTTTCGGAGCGCGAAGTGATCATCCAGGTGCCGGATCGCGCCGTCGCCATCGCAGCCAGCACGGGTATCTCCGTCGTCAACGTCGCCGAGACCACCGATCTGCTCTTCAACCTCTCTGCCGAACCGGGGCTGAGCATGAGCTTGTTGGCCCCCAATGGCCTGGAGATTACGCCGGATAACTACAATCAGCAACCAGCGGCGGCGGCGTACACCGTTCACTATGGTAGCCAGGTGGTCGAAGGGGTGCCCCAGGAACGGATCTTCACCCAGTTTAGTGTCGATAATGCCAATCCGGGCGCGTGGCGCGTCAAGCTCAACGGCAATTTGGAGAGCAATCGCTACCTGCTGGCGGTCAACGGCCTGGCCAAACCGACCGCGCTCACCGATGTCACCGTCAACGCCGCCAACCTCCAACAGACGCAGCTGAATTGGACCCTCACCTCCGACTACATGCCGGTCAAGGTCACCGCCTATCTGAGCCCCGAGCCGATCAACCTCACGCTGACCTACACCGATGAACTCACTGGCCAGCCGGTGAACCAGGTGGAGCCGAATTACACCGGCTTTGCCGTCGGCGAATTTACCCTCAGCAGCGCCGCCGAGGTCCGCAGCGCCGCAACGATCCGCACCCTCGACCTCTCAATGGTGCCCAGCGGGGAATACCACCTGTGGCTGCGCGCGGATAATGACGAATTGCCACCGGCCTCGGCCTTTGCCAATGCAGTCGGCACTGGGCAGGTTGCAGTGATCAAGATCGATCAGAGCACCACCTTCCCCACGGGTTGGAATGCGGTCATCACGCCCACGCTCAATGTGAATACCAATGGGCTGGAACTCAGCTGGCAGCCACTGACGCACCCCGACATCGATTACTACCACGCCTATCTTGGGGTTAAATCGCAAGAGTACCGCGAAGTCTCCCCTGCGGTGGTGGTGTCGGTGCCGCGTGATGAAGATTTCAACCCGGTGGGGCAAGCGTTTGGCCGAACCAGCTTTAGCGCGATGCAGCCCAACCAGAGTTACTTCTTGATCATCGAAGCGGTGGATGAAGAGAGCGGGCGCACGGTGCGGTCGCAGGAGGTCACGGTCGCCTTTAGCGCCGGCGACTACCAACTCACCACGCCGCAGCAGCGCTATCAGATCTCACCCGGCAGCACCCAATCTGTCCCGCTATCCCTCCAAGTGGTCGCACCCCTCTTCTTCGAGAATGTGGCCTTGGGGCTCGATAGCAGTGACCTACCGGCGGGTATCCTGGTGACCTTCGAGGATGCACCCGAGGGGCCGCCGACGCTGAATCCGGCGCAGCCGAGCCGCAACCTGATCATCGACGTGGCCGCCACCGTCCCGGAAGGCTCCTACACCTTCACCGTCAACGGCTACAACGCGGATACCCTAACGCGCAGCCACACAATTACGGTGGTGACTGGTCAGGGGAATAACGATGTCTTCCTGCCTTTGATCAGCCGGTAAGATTGCGCATTGTCTGTTAAAGTAGGAATCACTTTGATGTCGGCTCAGCTATTGACTGAGCCGGCGTCAATTCTTCGACCTTCATGCGCCAGAGAAGTGCGAGTAGCGAGTGTTTATTACAAGCAGTACACTAATGGATATACCTCTACGGTAATGATAAAATTAACAATCTATCCCGTTGGCGGTTACAGATTGTGCAGCCCGAAGGAATTTAAACGATGTCAGACCATAACATAACCATCTACACCGAACGGCTAGAACTGCGCCTGATGACACCCACCTTCTTTGAAGCGACGCTGCGCGATGACCAAGTCCAAGCCGCGCAATTGCTGGGCCTGCCCATCCCCGCCGAATGGTGGCCGGTCTCCCATCACAAACGCGAGCGGCTGGCGCAAGCCCACGCCAACCCCGCGCTAGAACCCTGGATGGAGCGGGCAATTGTGCTCCGCGCCACCCAAACGATGATCGGCTCCATCGCCTTTCACATGGCCGCCCCTCCCGACCCGGTGCGCCCGTTGGGGCCGGGGGGCGTCGAGTTTGGCTATACTATTTTTGCTCCCTATCGCCGACAAGGTTATGCCACGGAAGCGTGCCAGGGGCTGGTGGATTGGGCAGAGCAACAGGGGGTCAAGCGCTTTATTCTGACGATCAGCCCAGAAAACCAACCTTCGCTACGCAACGCCGCCCACTTTGACTTTGTCAAGATCGGGTCGCAGCTCGATGAAGAAGATGGGCTTGAAGAGATTTATGAGCGCTGCGTCTACCCCCCCGCCACCCACGGCACCGCTGTCAATAGCGGCGCGTAGAGATCATCCTCCGGCGCGATCTGTAACGCCGCTAGCTCTGCGGCCGTCGGGTCGCGCGGCTGAAAATGCACAAAAGGTGCCGCACGGATAACCGCCAGCGGCGTCTGTTCCGCGCCTTCACCCATCACCAACACCGCGGCCGCGGCTAGCCCATCCATCACATTGACCATGGTCATCATCAGCGGGCGGCCAAAGATGTCTGGCTGGCCGATCAGGTCGTTGATCGCGCGGAAGCCGCTGTGCGCCATGCCCACGCCGGTGACACCCCAGCGCAAGGGCAGCGGGCGGCTGTCGGTGATCAAGACGCCGGCCTCGGTAATCCCAAAGCGAGCACAGAGATAGGCGCGAATCTCGTTGGCCACCGCTTGCGGATCAGCCGGCCAGAGCACGAAATTCTCCCCAGCGTTTGATTCGTCGACGCCGCTATTGGGGATCAGCAGGCCCGCTTTGATCGTTAAGGTGACCTGGTAACGGCTGTAGCGCGGCGGCAGATAGTGCTCGGCTTCGGCTTCGATCAGCTGTTGGCGGTTGGCATGGGCTGCTGCCACGACGCGTTTTTGGAGAATCGAGACGATCTTCGAGGTGATCACCAAGATCGAGCCGGCGGCAAAGTCATGGAGATATTGGTCGAGCAGGGCGGTTAGCGATTCATCGGCTGTCGTGATTTTGTGGGTTTGGATGGGTTGGATCTGCAAGGCGGGTTTGTCATTTCTAGGGTTGGACAGTACAAAAATAATCATCAATCGAGCGTAAAGGTTCGGTTACAGTATACGCAAAACGCAACAAGCCATTGTAATCCTCAGTATAGCTGATCCTCTCATGGATAGCCATCCCGGCGTAACCGTCAGCGGTTAGCGAAAATTTCTCCTTTTCCCCAATCTCCACAAGTGGGTATACTACTTCCCAGTATTTGTATCCATTCCCCGCAAGCCAAAGGAGAACCGATGAAGATCACTGAGATCCGCGCCATGCGCCTAACCTTGCCGCCACAGCCAACCAAAACAACCACCCCCCGTCGTGACTCGTGGGGGACCCAGGCCGAAGTCGCCAACCCAATGTCGCGCTTTCCCAAAGTCAAACGCCATCGCAGCCTCTGGACCCCCAACGGGTGGGAGGAGGTCTGGTGCAAGGTGACGCTCGAAGATGGCACGTGGGGCGTGGGCAGCACGAGCCATGGCCGCCCCGTCGCCGCGGTGATCGACGACCACCTGGCGCCCAATCTCATCGGCGAAGATGGCTTTGCCATTGAAAAGATCGCCGATATGCTCTTCCGCATGACCAAACCCTATGGCTCAACCGGCCTTGCTTCCTATGCGGTCAGCGCGATCGATCTGGCGCTCTGGGATGCCAAGGGTAAGGCGCTCGGGCAGCCGGTCTACAGTCTGCTCGGTGGGCCGCACAAGGAGAAGCTCTTCTGCTATGCCACCGGTAACGATGTCGATTGGTATCAGGAGTTGGGCTTCAAAGCCTTCAAACTCGCCTGCCCCTATGGCCCAGCGGATGGGCTCGACGGGATCAAAAAGAATGAGGAATTTGTCGCCGCGGCGCGGGCGCAGATCGGCGATGATGCGGAGCTGATGCTCGACTGCTGGATGGCCTTTGACGTTGAATACACCGTGCGATTGGCCGAGACGCTGCGCCCCTACCGTCTCAAGTGGATGGAAGAGTGTCTGATCCCCGAGGATTTTGACGCGCACCTTGCGTTGCGTCAACGGCTACCTTGGCAGACGCTTACCACCGGTGAACATTGGTACACCCACGTGCCCTTCCAATGGGCAGCGCACCACAAGGTGGCCGATGTCTTGCAACCCGATATCAACTGGTGTGGTGGGGCGAGCAGCTGCCTCAAAGTGGCGGGGGCTGCTGACGCGGCCAGCTTGAGTGTCATGTTGCATGGCGGAGGTCGCAACGCCTTTGGTCAACACTTTAGCTATGCTTTGCCTGCAGTGCCCTGGTTGGAATGCTTTATCGGTTCGGCACCTGGGGTGCCGCTGCGCGAAGCACACCGCGTGCCTGGCGAAGCGATCCCACAAGATGGCTGGTTGGTGCCCAGCGACGCACCCGGCTTTGGGCTGGAGATCGATGAGGCATGGTTAACGCCTTTTTTCTGAGGGTAATCAAAACTCAACTGATCCACGAAGGGGCATGAAGTTTCACGAAGAAAAAGCAGGCTCTTCGTGTGTCTTCGTGTAACTTCGTGGATGGCATAACGTCCGTTTTACGATCATATTTCGTAACTACTAAGCCACCCCCTCCCAGCCCCCCAGCTTGGAGAGGGCTAGGGACACTGTCATTAAGTTAAGGGAATTGTGTGGGTTGTCACCCCTGCGCAGGCCGGAGGCCACAGGTCGACATCATGGATTCCTGCCTGCACAGGAATGACAATAGGAAACGGATGACGAGTGGATGCCGCTAGGATGCCGCTAACCTTTTGCGTCATTTGAATTATTGGCTCTAATGAAAAAGACTTACGGAAAATTAATCTGAAGAGGTGGGAATTGAGGGATTCTGCCAAATTTTGCGAAATTTGGGGATTTACACCGCAAGAAAAATGTGATATACTTTACTGCATAGATTGATTGTTATTGCGTTGCGGCTTTGCCGCTATCGGGGGAAACGCAATAACAATCAATCTTTTTTATTTCCGCAAAAAACGGGGGTGGCTATGCATAGCCACCCCCGTTTTTTGTGGAATATTATTCAACCGTAATACGCAAAAATTTCCGTTTGCCCGCTTGGATTACGGCCCCGGCCGCGTCGACCAGTGAGAGGACTTCATCCACTGTGCCGACCGTCTCGCCATTCACGCGCACACCATTCTGCTGGATCAAGCGGCGCGCTTCCCCTTTGCTTTTAACTAGGCCGGCCTCGTTGAGAATATCAATGATACTCATCGGCGCGCTGAGGGTGAAGGTTGGCGTGTCGCTGGGGGCTTCCCCTTCATGCATGCGCTGGGCATCGGCGGCCGCTTGTTCGGCCGCGGCCTCACCATGAAAGATGCTCACAATTTCATGGGCCAACTGCTGCTTAAAGTCACGCATCTCAATGTTGCCACTTTCCACTTGGCCTAACAGTTCGTCGATTTTGGTTTGGGGCCAGCGTGTCACCAATTCGGCATAGTTACGCATGGCGCTGTCTGGTACATTGAGCACCTTGGTAAAGATCACCCCCGGTGATTCATCGATCCCAATATAGTTGCCGGTGGACTTGCTCATGCGCTGCACGCCATCGGTTCCCACCAAAATTGGAAAGGTGAGGATGATCTGCGGTGCCATGTTGTGGGCATCCATCAACTTGCGCCCGGCCATCAGGTTGAAGAGCTGATCGGTGCCGCCAATCTGCACGTCAGTTTCGAGCGCCACCGCATCATAGCCCTGCATCAGCGCGTAGAAGAACTCATGCAGCCAGATCGCATCGTTGTTGGCAAAGCGCTTGCTAAAGTTGTCGCGCGTCAAGAACTGTTGCACCGTAAAGTTACCGGCCAGCCGGATCACATCGCTAAAGTTGAGTTCGCCTAGCCAAGCGTGGTTGTAGCGGACAAGCGTCTTGTCGCGATCGAGAATACGGTAGACCTGTTCGGCATAGCTTCCTGCTTTTGCCAACGCTTCATCCAACGTCTGTTGCTTGCGTACACTCTCTTTGTCACTGGGATCGCCGATAAGGCCGGTAAAGGTGCCAATCAGGAAGGTGACCTCGTGGCCCAATTCCTGAAATTGGCGCAGCTTGCGGATGGGGATCGTGTGGCCCAAGTGCAGGTCGGGGGAGGAGGGATCAAAGCCGCAGTAGACCTTGAGGGGCTTGCCACTCTTGTAGCTTGCTTCTACCCGCTCCCGCAATTCGCGCTCCATATTCTTGTAGGTCAGCTCATCCCCAAAGTCAACACCTCGCATAAGGATACTCATCTGCTCATCGACGACAGGAAACGTTGCCATGATCCACTCCATCCTTTGATTAAGACAATTAGTAGTTGCTTTTAAGATCCAAGCAAGTTTTGGTTTCGATACAGCTAAATTACTATTTACTCAACTCGCGACTTGCTTGGATCTTTTTTAATAAAAAAACGCGTGGGCATCTGCGCCACGCGTCTGATAGTGAGGGAAATCGAACGAGTTATGGCAGCGCGCGCATGAATTTCTCGGGGTAATAGCTATACCCCGAGAAATCGGTGACGTAATCGATGACGTAATCGATGACATAATAATAGGAGCGCTGCCGGTCGATCAAAGGTTGCCCAACCGAATTGGCTGTTACAGGCTGACTTTTCTTCATAGTTCTATCATACACAATGGTTCTGATGGGGTCAATTTTTTCATGATGCGACGGTTAATTGCGCTTACAATGGTAATTGAGGTGCACTAGTTTTTGCCTTGCCAAAACCCTGTAAGTACAATGGGGCTATGTCAAGGCCGAGGATTACGCTATTTCAAAGGCGCTCGTCGCCACAGCCCGAGCAATCCCCTTCCACTGCATCAAATGCGGGCGGTAGCCGGACCGCGGGCTATTTTCAATTGCGTCGAACGGCTGGGCAAAAATCGTCATTGGAATGGCAATTTGGCCAGGAAGATGGTGCACGTTTTCAATTGCGCTCCACGGCCAATGGGCCGACTGCGGGCTTGATCCTCGATCAACCCACCGGCGTGCAAAAACAAGGGCGTGTGCCAAAACAAGCGCCGGCGAATCAGCGCCCAGCGTTGGAACAGTGGCGACGACCATCACCCCCCACTGAAGAGCAGTCGGCATCCTCTTTCTTACCCAAAGCCCTCGAAGGGGAAATCGTTGAAGCTGCCATGCAACCCGCGGTGGGACGGCTGGCTGCGTCCGCTGCGGGCACGAACAGCTATCGCAATGGCCGTGCCGGGGCGACTCGCAGCCCGTTGCTCGACCTCTTTGCTGGCGAAGAGGGGACACGCCGCGTGTTGGCAACCCGTTTGGCACTTGATGAAGCGCTCGATCGCTGGTGGACCAGCAGCGAACACGCGCCTCTTTCGCTGCTGCGCGATGGGCTTCTGCTGCTCGAAGCGGGCCACGATCTCGATGAGACGCAACGTTCCTTTCTTTTGCGTACCGCATTACGCACGAATCGGGGGATGGTGACAGCGCTGCGCTATCAGATTGACGCCGATCGTACCGCGTTTTTGCTAAAGGACGCGCTGCTCGATACCAAAAGACCCTTTGACCCGACGCTCATCAACCGGCTCCGTCAAGAGGATGAGCAGAGCGCTGAATGGCTCGATTATCTGGAGCATGATCTGGCCTATGAGGCGACAGTTGCCAGCGGCAAGCGCAGCACGCTGGCAGCAGCTGCATTGCAAGCCATTTTGCATCCATCACCAACAGCGCCGATCCGAATGCCAGCCACGCTATCAACAGCAGCGCCGCCTGCCGCCTCTGCTGTTGATAGCGTGGCTGGCGTTCCATTGATGCCCTTGCGTCCTCACCGTTCCGCATTGTTTGCTGCCATGCCCCAGACTCTCATGTCTCGGACGCTCGTGCCCCGGCCTTTGAACAAGATGCGCCATACCACCAAAGCACCAGATCTGCTGCGTCCCTTATCTCATCGCTGGTCGTTACGCTGGCTGGCTTGGGCTGCCTTAATGCTCTATTTGCTTCTTGTCTATGGGCAACCACGCCTGGGCAATGCTGACCCGATGGTCATGATCCCGGAAGGCACTTATGTTGTAAGTGACCCGGCTAGTAGCGATCCGATCACTTCCGGCCGTTTTCGGAGTGTGAGCCTGGCTGCGTACGCGATTGACCGCCATGAGGTAACCAATGTTGCCTACCGGCGCTGCTGGGAACAGAATATTTGTCCCATTCCCAGCAGCTTTGATAGCGGGCTGCGTCCCGGCTATTTTGCCAATCGCTCGTACGACAATTTCCCCGTGGTGAATGTGGACTGGAATGCTGCAAATCAATATTGTCGCTGGGTCGGTAAACGGCTACCGACCTTGGAGGAGTGGGAAGTTGCCGCTAGCCTGGCACCAGCAACGGGACTGCGCTATCGGTACCCGTGGGGCGATCGCTTTGAAGCGCGGATCGTCAATAGCGTGCTTAGCGATCTGAATGATACACAAGCCGTAGGGAGCTATCACCCCGCTGGTAGTACACCATCGGGAATTATGGATCTCGCCGGCAATGTTGCCGAGTGGACCTCGATGCCGGCTGCTTCTATGATCGATGGTGGGGTCATCAAGGGGGGATCCTATCGCGATGCGCCGGAACAACTGCGCAACGACGCGTTGATTGAGTTGCCACGGGATACCAGCACACCTTGGTTGGGCTTCCGCTGTGCGGTCGATGAATAAAATAGTGATGACGTAACTCGTATCTTTGTATTACAAATAGAAATAGGGCAATCAATTATTATGAGTCAGACTTTTCTAGAGAAGCTAGATTTAACCGAAGAGATTGAATTTGCGAGCAAACTTGCCCGTGAAGCGGCGACGATCGTCAATACATTCTATGTCGGATCTTCCGAAGTGCGTTACAAATCGGAAAATGAGCCAGTTACCGAAGCTGACCGCTCGGCCAATCAGCATATCGTTACCCAGATCCTGGCCACCTATCCCGATGATGGCGTGCTCTCTGAAGAATCGAAAGATAACTTGATTCGCTTGGAACGCGAACGGGTTTGGATCATCGATCCGCTTGATGGTACCAAAGAGTTTATCGCGCGCAATGGCGAATTCTCGATCATGATTGGCCTTGCGGTGCGGGGGAAAGCGGTAATGGGGATTGTTATGCAGCCAGATCCTGGGCTGCTCTATGTGGGGGCGGTCAACCATGGCGCGTTTCTGTATGAAGAGGGCGAGACAATTCCGTTGGCCGTCAGTGACAAGCAAGAGGTCAACCGCATGATCATGGTGAGCAGCCGCAGCCATCGTCAGCAAATTGTCGACAAGGTGCGCAAAGATCTTCATATTACTAGCGAACGGGTCAGCGGGAGCGTTGGGCTGAAGGTAGGCCTCATCTCTCGCCAATTGGCCGATCTCTACATCCACCCTAGCCCTGGCTGCAAAGAGTGGGATATCTGCGCGCCCGCCGCGCTATTGGAAGCGGCTGGGGGCACAATCACTGACTGTTGGGGCGAGCCGATCCTCTTTAATAAGCGCGATGTCCGGGCACATAATGGCTTAATGGCCTCCAACAGCCAGGTCCATGATAGCATTGTCGATACTGTCTCCTCGATCTGTGAAGAGTTTGGCTACAATCAGGATGACGGCTTCTGGTAAATGCAGCCTGTCTATTCAAGCTAGTGCTGGTTGAGTAGTCCACGGCAGTTTGTGGACGTATCGAAACCAAACGGGACAACCCGCTCACGCTGGTTTCGATACGCTTCGCACTCAACCGCCGTTCGCGACTCAGTTACCCGCTGTCTAGCTATTCCCAAAGGAACCCTGCCCATGTCTCGCCTCTTTGAATCTGATTATCTCTATGGCCTCCACGATCCCGGTGGGGAGCAAACCATGCTAGATGCCGGCACACCGGGCTGGATCGTCTTTACCGAAGGGATTGGACACGATTCCAACAATCGGAGTGGTGCTGACTATCGCGCCTATAGTAATCGGGGCTTGGGGGTGATTGTCCGTCTGAACAATGGCTACTACCCCGAAGGTTCGCTGCCAAATAGTCGCGACTATGCCGCGTTTGCCCAGCGCTGTGCGAATTTTGTGGCCAACAGTCCTGGTTGCAAGATCTGGATCATTGGCAATGAGATGAATTATGCGATTGAGCGCCCGCAAGCCGCGACCGGCGCAATTGCGCCCCGCTCGGCGGCCGAACCTGCCGTGGCAGCAGCCTCACCCACCGCGCAAACGGCTGCCAACGCCGATGATCTCTGGTCGCGCATTGTTCAGACTGTCCGTACACTTCTAGGCGTTGCTGCTCCACCGCCGACAGAAACTGCAGTGCAATCCGCCCCAGCGCAATCCGCAGCATCGGAAATTGCACCCCCGTTGCGGCAGTCACCGCCTGATGATCCCTATTTTCGTGGTCTGCCAGAGCGTTTCAACGCAATCCACAAGTCGGCGACTACTGAGTCCACGGCAGGGAGCGTTCCCCAAGCCGCGGTTGTCAATGGGCAAGAGGTGATCACGCCAGCACTTTATGCGCAATGTTATCGGCTCTGTCGCACGGCGATCCACAGCGTGGCTGGCCATGAAGATGATCAGGTGTTGATTGGTGCCCTGGCACCGTGGAATAACCAGACGGTCTACGCGGGCAACCCAACTGGCGACTGGGTTCAATATTTTGCTGATCTGCTTGGGTTGCTTGGCGTGGACGGCTGTGATGGCATCACGCTACACACCTATACCCACGGGGCTGATCCCAATCTGATACCCAACGAAGCGCGTATGAATCCGCCCTTTGCCAATCGCCATTTTGAATTTCGCGCCTATCAGGATTTTATGGCGGCAATTCCGGTACCAATGCGCACCTTGCCCGTCTATATCACCGAAACCAATCAGGATGTGGTCTGGCTCGATCAAAATATCGCTTGGGTACAGCGTGCCTACGGCGAAATCAACTGGTGGAATCAGCAGGCAGGGAACCAAAAAATTCGTGCACTCGTTCTCTATCGGTACCCCCCAATCGATCGCTGGGTGATCCAGGGCAAGGGGGGCGTATTGGAGGATTTTAGAATGGCCATGCAAAATAATTACCGCTGGCGCAGCAGTGTACCCGCAACCATTGCCGCAGGGGCAATTGTCGCGACGACCGATCTCGTCAATCTACGCCGAACCCCTGGCTATGTCAATCAATCGAGCAGTGATGTGCTCTGGCAGATGCCCAATGGGACACAGTTGACGGTGCTCAGCGGCCCGCAAAATCAGGATGGGTTGGTCTGGTGGCAGGTAAAGGTAAATAGCGGTAGCCAGGCTGGCGTGACCGGCTGGACCGCAGCCGCAACCGGTGTCGGCCAATCCCTCTTGGCCGTGATCCAAGAGGGCGGTGGAGATACTGGTGGCGGTACAGGCGGTGGGGGGACCGGTAGCGGCGATTTTAAGACAGGGGATACACTCCAGACCACCACGGTCGTGCGGATGCGTCGCACCTCTGGCTATCTGAACAAACCAGCAACTGATGTTGTGGCCGATATTGCCATGGGCAGCCGATTGACCGTGTTAAGCGGTCCACAGAATGCCGACGGCTTGACCTGGTGGAAGTTACGTTCCGTTACCGTCGCCAGCCAAGAAGGCTGGATGGCACAAAGTCGCGAAAATGGCGATGCCCTGCTGACCAAAGTCAGTGGCTCCGATCCCGTGAATCCGCCCACTGGTACCTTTGCAGTCGGGGACAAGGTAGTGACCAGTGCAGTTGTCCGGATGCGTCAAACACCCGGCTACAATGGTAAGGCAGCCAACGATGTCGTTGCGGATATTGCGCAAGGGGTCGAGGGCACCGTGCAAGCGGGACCACGCAGCGCGGATGGTTTGACCTGGTGGCAGGTAGCAACGACGGCACCCAATGGGGCACGCGTCACCGGATGGATGGCGGAAACTGCACCGAATGGGGCAACTTTAATCACAAAATTGACTGGGACAACCCCACCACCGGTCACGACCGGTATCGCCGTCGGTGACATTGTCAGCGCCACAACTGGTTTGCGTCTGCGCAACTCGCCGGGCTATCTCAATAAAGCGGCTACCGATGTGCTAGGCGATTTTCTGGCCAAGGCAACCGTCAACCTGATCGATGGCCCGCGCACGGCAGATGGCCTTCCCTGGTGGCAGGTCGGCGGGATTTTGTCCAATGGGCAGGAGGCGACTGGCTGGTCGGCGCAAAAGGGCGTCGATGGGGCGACGCTGATTGCACCACCACCCGTGCTACCGGGAACCGCAATCCCGAACAGAGCGACTAAAAGTTATCTGGGGCAGCCCTATCAAGGCAACTTCGGGATTGCCCAACTCTGGGGGGAAAATCCGCAGATCTATTCGACGATCACCTATGATGGTGTCCCGCTCATCGGTCACAATGGGATCGATTTTCTTACGCCAACGGGCACCCCAATCATCGCCGTTGATAATGGTGTTATTGATCAGGTTGTGTATAATGACCCCACCGGCTTTGGTCACTTTGTCAAGGTGCGTCATGGCTGGGGCGAGGCGCTCTATGCCCATCTCAGCCGCATCGACGTGCAAGTGGGGCAGCAAATTGCGCGTGGAAATGTGCTGGGCGCGACTGGCAATACCGGCTTTGTCTTTGGTCCCCATTTGCATTTCGCAATCCGGATCAATCCCTACAGCCGCACCGATGGCTGGGGTGGCTTTCGTGACCCTTTACCCTATATGGATCCGGCAACGATTGCGCTGCCCACCTATGTGCGGGTCAGCGGTGGTACACGCAACGTCTCACAGGCGGTGGCGCTGCCCACGACAGCAGACATCGCCCAGGCCCCCGGCTATGCGCCGGATCAACCTGGTGTTGACCGACCGTAATGGTTCATTCTATCCTCACCCCCTCCGCAAGCAAGCGCGGAGCATGATCTCCCCTCCTTGATTTCGAGGAGGGGTCGGGGGTGGGGTGAATCACTACAATACATCCATGATTTCCAGCAGGAGTGTGCGTGATTGATGACATCCCCGTCCTACTGATTTACCGTCCTACTGACTTACTGGCCCTTAGGCCGCAATGTCCTAGATGAGCAGATACACCAATTCATGCCGCGATCGTTAATTGACTCTTCGTATATTTATGGTATCCATGAACCGGGCGGCGAACAATTTATGCGCTCGCCCGATGGGACAACGGCCAGAGGCTGGATTCTCTTTGCCGAGGCAATTGGCCACAACCCCGACGACCGCACCAGTATCGACTTTTCTACCTTTAGCGAACAAGGCTATGGAGTCATCTGTCGCCTGAGCAATGGCTATGAGCCCGAAGGCACCATTCCCCATAGCAGCCGCTACGAAGCCTTTGCGCGCCGCGTTGCGAACTTTGTCTCGATTAGCCGCGGCTGCAAAAGCTGGATCATCGGCAATGAAATGAACTACGCTGTCGAGCGACCTGGCATTGTCATCGATTGGGCGCGCCATGCTGGCAGCCGGCGCGATGGGCCTGCCGAAGGGGCCGACCCCATGCGCCGTGGCCTGCCGGTGCGCTTCAATGTGCTGCCCGACCACTCCGCCGAGATCCGTACAACACGGGCTGCCATTGTCGAACAGGGCGAATTGATTACGCCCGAACGTTTCGCCCGCTGCTATCGCCTCTGCCGCGACGCCATCCACCGTATCCCCGGCCACGAGGATGATCTTGTGCTGGTTGGTGCACCGGCCCCCTGGAACACACAGACGATCTATCCAGGCAACGCCAATGGCGATTGGGTCCAATACTTTGCCGATATTCTCAAAGAGCTCGGTCCGCGCCAATGTGACGGGTTCACGCTGCACGCCTATACCCACGGCCCCGATCCGGCACAGATCACCGAAGAGAGTCTGTTGCCGCCCCCCTTTCAGCAATACCATCGCGACTTTCGGGTCTATCGCGATTTCATGGCCGTCGTGCCGCCGGAGATGCGCCACCTGGCCGCGTTCATCACCGAAACCGACCAGACGACTCCCTGGCTTGATGACAACCGTGGTTGGGTCCAGGAAGCCTATGCCGAGATCAATCGTTGGAATCAAGCCGCCCGTCTCGATGGGTTGCCCGAGACGCAACGCCAGAGCACACGTCAACAGATCCGCGCCCTGATCCTCTATCGATGGCCGCGGATCGATAAGTGGTATATCGATGGTAAATTTGGCCTGATTGCCGATTTTGAAGCGGCAGTCCAGGAAGGGTATCAGTGGAAAGGGAGCGAAGGCATTGCCGAACGCAACCAAGGCAGCACACCGACTGTAGCTGTGGCGCGCCGTCAGGATGAACTGCCCGACGCGCCCTCCTATGCGATCGAATGGATCGACGATCAGTTCCCTGAATCGTTAATTGCTGGTACAACAATCACGGTGCCGATCACCTTGCGCAATGCGGGTAGTCTGACCTGGCGCTGGGGCGGTGGCAACCCGTTTCGGTTGGGGTACCATCTCTATCGCAACCGTCGCCAACTGACCATTCCCGACGAACGCAATCTGCGCACCGACATCCCCCAAGATGTGGCACCGGATGCCACGGTCACACTCCATGCGCGGATTGCACTGCCGGTTGAACCAGGCAATTACACCCTTGAATTGGACCTGGTGCAAGAAGGAGTTACCTGGTTCAAGCAACAGCAGTCAACCGTGCTCACCCGCTGGCTGACGATTGAGATGCCCCCACGTGGCGAGGCGGTGGGCGAGGGCGAAGAGATCAACGCAGCCCTGTTGCCCGTGCCGCTCTTTCACGATATTAGTGCTCAACTGCCGCGTAAAGCCATCTATGCGCGCCGTAGCATGAGCCAACTCCAGCATATTGTGATCAGCCACACCGCTGCCAACCCCAATACGAGCCTGGAGCGCATTGCCCAAGCCCACAGCCGCCACGGCTATCCCGGCATCGCCTATAACTTTGTGGTGGCACGCGATGGACAGGTCTTCCGGACCAGCCAACTCGAAGAGGTAGCACAGCCCAATCAGGTTTGGTCTGAGCAGGGGGTCAACATTGGCTTGTTGGGGAACTTCAGCAGTGAGCCACCACCGCTGCCGCAACTTGATGCGACCGGTCGCCTCTGTGCCTGGTTGGCACACAATCTAGGCTTGCGTCCCGAAAGCATTGTTGGCCTGGGTGATCTGATCCCGACCGACAGTCCCGGCGATACCTTCTATGCCGGCCCCAAATGGCGCGATGTGATCGTGCGCCAGGTTCAATTGCATGTTGCCGCGCTGACCGCTTCGCATACTGTTCTTCCGGTGAGTCGTGCGGTTGCCAATGGTGATGGGGTTGCCGGGGCAGAGGCCCCTGTTGTCGTCACTGGCATTGATCCCGTGGAATGGCAGGCGCTGGAAGAGAAGGCCGTTGCGCTCGGCAAAGAGAGTAGCGATCTGCATGTTGCACTCCAACGCGCAGCGTCTGAACAAGCGGTGCTGCAGGCAACAAATGCGCAGCTTCAGGAAGAAATAGGGCGACTAGCGCGTGAACTTGAGGCTGCCCAGGCACGCAACGAAGGGCAGTTTCACATCCATTCCATGATCGATGAACTACCGCGTGATGCGCACCGCTACCAACGGCGTCCGCCCGAAGCTCTCCAACATCTTGTTATCAACCACACGGGCGTCGATGATACCGTCACTTGGCGGCAGATTGCCGAAGCCCATCGCGCCGATTGGCCAGGAATTGTCTATGATTTTGGCATTGACGAAGATGGCACCGTTCATCAATTTCAGCCCTTGGATGAGGTGGCCGAAAGCGAGCAACCCTATCTCGTCAATGCTATCAACATCGCGTTTGCGGGCGAGTTCAATAATCAGGTGCCGACCAAAGAGCAGATTCAGGCGGGTGCAAAGTTAGTGAGCTGGCTGATTGAGCGCTTTCCGCAACTCACCGCCGAGAAGATTCAAGGTCTGCGCGAGTTTATTCCAGAGCACTCCTCGCCGGGCGAACAGTGGCTGCAAGGCGCGCAGTGGAAAGAGCGTCTCGTGGCTGCGGTTCGCCGCGCGACTGGTGAGATGGATCCCGGCGTACTAGAGCAGCGCTTGCGCGGGCGCATTGGCGAAATTCAGGCCGAGTTTGAAGCGCTGCAACAGCGCCATTCGCTGATCGAGCGGCAGAAATCGCGATTGGAGACCGAAAACCACCGGCTACAGGGGGAATTGCAGGAGAAATTGCAGGCAACGCGCAACTATGTGGTGCCGCAACCATCGTTACGTCTGGTTGTCAACCAATTGCCGCGCCATCCGGTTTTGCACTACGAGAAGCGCTCATTGAGTCAGATTACCCATATTGCTGTCCACCACACGGCCGCGCCGGTTGGCTTGGGGCCGTTGCGCATTGCCGAATTGCATGTCAACGAAGATCCGGCGCGTGGCAAGGAAGCGTGGCCCGGCATTGGCTATCACTACTTCGTCCATGCCGACGGTACGATTGAGCAGACCAATCACCTGGAGACGGCCAGTTATCACGTCTATCGCCACAACCATTACACGGTGGGCGTCGTCTTTGCTGGCAGCTTTATGAACGGACGCATCCCCACATCGGCCCAACTGCGCACCGGTGCCCACCTAATTGGCTGGCTAATGCAGGAGTTACACGTCCCATTGGCGCGCATCTGGGGCCACCGGGAATTCCCCGAGAATAGCACCATCTGTCCCGGTAGCGAATGGACTGGCGGCAACCGCTGGCGCGATCTGCTCTTTGAGCGCATCGAACAGGTACAGGAAGGGATTGGCGTCAAGAATATCCGCCACTATCTGCTGCTCGGTGCGAAGAGCCTGACGCAAGGTGGTCTCTACAGCATTGGCGACATCCTACCCTACATCGAACGCTTCCAACCGACGGTTGGCTTTAGTCTAGAGGATGCCAAGTACGCCGAATATGTCACCATCATCGGTGGTGAGGCGGCGGTCAGCGCAGCGGCTGAGAATACCTTGCGTAACCACGGCTGCCACATCGACCGGGTCGCCGGCCGTGATCCCGAAGAGACCTTGCGTGTTCTCACCGAATTGGTCCGGTTGGAAAGACGCTTCCAAAATTTTGATGTGGATTTTTAAATGACCCAATCTCCAATCGTCACCCACGACCGTACCGTCGGTGCGGCTTACCCCGTAATGCAGCCGGCCTATGAAGGGCCGCTTGACCTTTTGCTGCAATTGATCGAAAAAGAAGAGCTCGACATCAACGCGATTAGCCTCGTTGCGGTGACGGACCAATATTTGCGCACCATTGATCGCCTAGAGGAGATCGAACCGGGCGCACTGGCTGATTTTCTCGTGATTGCCTCCAAGCTGCTCTATCTTAAGTCGGTGAGCCTCTTACCCAAACCACACCCACCGTTGGCAGAAGATGAGGAAGATGTTGGCGACGCCCTGATCCGGCAACTGCTCGAATATCGACGCTTTAAACAGGCCGCACAATTACTCCACGAACGTGAAGAGCAGGGGTTACGTGTCTACGTGCGCACGGCACCCAAGCCCGATCTAGAGCGTCGCCTGGATATGAGCAATGTTGATCTAAATAAATTGCATCGGGCGCTGCGTCGTGTGCTTAACCGCATCCCCAACGATCCGCCGCTGCCGCGCGTCAAGACTTATCCGATCACCGTGGCCGAGCAGATCGACAATGTGCGGGCGTATCTCAGCCAAGCTCATCAACAGCAGCGCATGACCAACGGCACACCCGTTGCCCCCGTCACCTTTACAGCACTACTCAGCCGCGAGACGAGCCGCGTCGAAGTCGTTGTGACTTTTCTCGCCGTGCTCGAATTGATCAAACAGCGCGAAGTCATTTTTGAGCAAGAGGATACCTTTGGCGAAATCACGATTGTGCTGGTGGACGATGGCGCGCGAGGAGGGGAGGAGGGGTAGAGGAGGGGTAGAGAAGAAGTGCTTCTTCCGCAAGACAATCTTCAATCAGCAACTCGTTGAAATTCTACTGGCTAATAGGCCTTTTGCGTCGCAATGGACTCTAATGGTGTTCTGTTAAAAGAGCTATGATGATAGGTTTTTACTTCTACAGGGAGGAAAAACGATGACTGTTGCAACGATTCAAATTCAGCTTGATGATCGGGCAGCAAAACTCTATGAGGTTGTTCCTGAAGCAAAGCGTCGCCGGTTGCGACAATTGATCGGTTTTATGGTACAGGAATTTATGGAGAGCACGCCGCAATCCCTCTTAACGCTAATGGGCGAAATGAGCCAAGAAGCAGCCGCCAAGGGTTTAACGCCAGAAATTCTAGAATCTATTTTAGATAATGATGAGTAAGCCGCGCTTTATTCTTGATACAAATCTTATTGTCAGCGCAGCTTTATTGGAACGTTCATTTGCGCGCAAGGTATTTGCGACAGCTCTTTTGCATAGGTAACTCCTGGTCTCTGATGAAACGCAAGACGAATTAACAGAAGTGATGATGCGGCCAAAATTCGACCGTTATATCGCTGAAGAAAAACGTCTACGCTTTCTTGCAAACTACTTGAGTGTCGCCATATCCACAGAAATCACAGTGCAACCCAATGTTTGCCGAGATCCAAAGGATAATAAATTTCTTGAACTGGCTGTTAGTGGTAATGCCGAATGTATCGTTACTGGCGATAAAGATCTGTTGGTGTTGCACCCATTCAGGCAGATAAATATTCTGTCATTAGCAGATTTTATAGATCGCTGCGGCTCGGAGTGAACTGCTAATCAATTGTTTGACGCGGTCAAAGTGTCACCGCTTCCTTCAAGAGCACCAATCCCCAATCCCCAACCCGCTGAAACCCCAATGATCGATAGGCTGTTTGCGCGGCGAAATTGTCGTCATCTGTGAAAAGAATCGCGCGCTGTGCCCCCTTGGCATGGGCGTCACGTAGCGAAGCTGC
Source organism: Caldilineaceae bacterium (assembly GCA_034432375.1). Taxonomy (GTDB): domain Bacteria; phylum Chloroflexota; class Anaerolineae; order Caldilineales; family Caldilineaceae; genus JAHBVH01. The sequence continues at coordinate 65,734 of DAOUCA010000233.1, read as the reverse complement.
CACGACGGCTCGGCCATAGCCGCGCCCGCGCAACGCCGGTGGTGTATAGACCCCACCCACTTGGACCGCTTCCGCTATCGTCGCGTTGAAAGCGCTCATCGCTACCAATTGCCCCGCCGCTTCGAGCACCCAACCGACCCCCTCCTGCAACGTACGTGTCATTTCATTCTGCGCGTCTACAAGGCTTTCTGGCGTATCGGGATCGCCAAGCGCTTCGTGATTATAGGCCGCACGCCAGCAAGAGAGTTGATCGAGATCGCTGGCTCTCATGGGGCGGCCGACAACGGTGCCATTTTGCAATGCTGCGGGAAGGAGCAAGTTGGCCAAGGATAAGGCAAAGAGCCCCTCTGTGCCAGCTAGTTTAAACTGTTGTTGGGTCAGGGCAAAGCTTTGGCAGATAAGATTGACCTGCTCGCCTGGACCAACGATGCCGGCGAGTGGCCTTCGCGAGTTGGCGAGTGCTTGTCGGCAGAGCGCGTCCAAGTGCATCGGTGCCTGACAGAGTAGATTGTCGTTCCAATAATGGGCAACCACGCCGACGATCTGTTCATCCGCAAGCGCGGCGCTATAGGTGCCACTGTAGCGCTCATGGGTATCAAGCAGCCCCGCCTTGCGCAGGTTGCTGAGTAGAAACATGGAGCTATCGAGATGAGTGAGGAGGAAGCGTTCGAGTGCGACTTCGTCACCGGGCTGGAGTTGGCGAATCATTGTCACAACTGCTCCTTGTTGACAATTAGAGTAACAGTCCCGGCAGTGGTTGAAAGGGGACCTCTGGGTAGCCAAAGGCCGCCGGACCGACGACTGCCAATGCTGCCGCGGTTTTCAATTCCTTGGGCGCGGGTAACCCCAAGATCGCCACCCGCAGCCCATAGCGCAACATCTCCGTGCCAATCGGTTCGCCATCTTCCAAGTTGAGCACACAGATCAGATCGGGCACTGTGCAGACAACTTCGCCGTTGTGCCAGGCGATCAAATTCTCATTTTGGAAGACAACTTCAAAGGTCTCTGGCGCGCCGACGGTCTCACCAAACCCCACTAACTCAATCCGCCCGCGCGCAAAGCCCTGTACCGTCTTGCGTTCGACATCGGTGATTTTGCCGCGGAAGAGTACGCGGCCCTGGCACAGGTCGGCAACGGCAGTGGCCGGTTCTGCATTGTGGGCGCGGGCGGCGAGGACTGTATCCCCAATTTTCTGCGCCAACGTGTAGGTGCCTGCAATAAGCGTACGCCGCATCTCCGTGCCTGTCATCAGCGGCATCGCCAGCGCAGCGCGACCGCCCATCTCAATCGTCACGGCGCGGCCATATTGCTCGGCCCGCTTGGGGGAATCAACATGGTGGAAGATCGCCACGTTGTTGTGTTCATCGGCGAGCGCCATTGGGCTAAGTGAGAGGCCACCTATCGCAAAGGTATCCATCTGCAATTCGGGAAAGGCGCGCCCCATGCCATCGCCGTCAACTACTGGTAGATCGAGTTGAAGCGCAGTAACCAATGGGCGCAGCGCATTTGAACCGCCGATCTCGCCACAGAGCAGCGCGTGAAAACGGATGCCCATGTGCTGCTCCAGGCTCTGTACGGCCAACGCAAACTCATTGCCTGCCGGCAGCTTCTCGATGCCGACCGTCGGCGCGCCCATGCCGCCAATCGCACAGACATAGGCGTCGTCCGGCACTTCATCGACGGTGATGAGGCGACAGGCTGTCTGCCGTTCCGTCAGTTCTTTACGTAGCCAGAGGCTGCCCAGATAGGTATTGCCACCGCCACCGGTACCAAGAACGCCGGCACCGATGGCGAGGGCAGGAATATCTGACAAACTGATTCGTCGTTCCATTATCCAAGATTTTCTTGTATGAGCTGCCCAATCTCTTCGATCAAAAATGGCAGATTCGGTGAGGTAAAGGAAATACCGGGTGCCGGAATTCGGTTATGTTTTATATCTGGATGAACGTGTTTGTGGTGTGGATGGGTAGACGCTAGTGTTGGATCGTTGGGATGCTCCTGTGGATCATACCACCAAATGCGTTCGCTGTTGTGCTCTAGTTCATAGCTATAGTATCGAATCGTGCGTTTGTCGAGATCGAGTAATTCCCAGACATCTAGAACATAGCACCATGAAAAGTTACTTGTCCTTCGACTTCTGCCGCTGCTGGCCCAATAGTAAAGACGCGAAGCGTTGACAAGTGGATAGTTGGATATCGCGTTAGTAGCTCAGCTACGAATGTAACGTAGTCTGCAAATTCGGGTAACACAATGCCATTGTTCCTTTACGCTGCGACTTGTTGCAATGAAATCGGCATGCCTGACTGCGATTGGCGCAATTGAACCCAGCGTTCGCGCAAAGCATTATTATAGGCTCTTTGTCGCTCTTGCCGCAGCTCAGAATAACCAACCCAGCGAATTAGATCTTTGCTCTGTTCTAACTCTCCCAAACGGTATAACATGTACATGTCATCGGTGAGCATGCCATATTTCTGTTCCAACTCACGTAGACGCTCATCCAACCCATGAATATCACTTAGTAATTCTTGTAAAGTCATCTTGACTTGTTCCTATCATTCAAGTAGGCATCGCCCCTGTGCCACAGCCTCACATATCACTGCCTACTTTACCGATACCGTTGTTCCACCGGTACATACGTCACATTATACCCAAAATACTTGGGCCCTGCTAGCGCCAGCCCCGCTTCGGTGCGCCACTGGAGTGCACAGGGGATCCCAATCACTGCCACGCGATAGCCGTAGCGCATTGCTTCGGTTGTGATCGGCTCGCCAGTGTCAATGTCGAGCACGGTGATCAGATCGGGCACGCTGACCTTGATCTCGCCATCGACTTTGGCGACCAGGTGCTCGTTTTGGAAGCTGATCTGGAGCTGCTGCCCGGCGTACTCATCAATACCCTCCAAAAAGGCGTCGCCCTTGGCAAAGCCGGCCTCGGTACGCCGCTGCACATCACCGATTTTGCCCTTGAAGACAAGAAAGCCGCCGACATGCTCGCGCACGGTGGTGACCGGATCGGCTTCATTGACGCGGGCCGCACGGATTGTCTTACCGATCTCTTCGGCCTTGCTCATCGTGCCAACCACAGCACATTCCTTGAGCTGCTTGACGGTAGCCGCGTAGAGCGCCACCATCGCCATTGCACCCATGTCGACCGTGACACTGCGCGCAAAGCGCTCGGTCCAGCGGTTGTTGATTGTCTCCATCAAGACGGTGTTGCCCCGCTCGTCAGACATGGCCATTGGTGTGGCGTCGATGCCGTGGATTGTGTGGGTGACCATCTGGAGTTCGGGGAAGGCGCGCCCCATGCCGTCACAATCGACCATGGGAATACGCAGCCGCGCCGCCAAGTAAATCGGCACGACCGAATTCATGCCGCCCGCTTCAATGCTCATGGTGGCGCGGATCGGCTTACCGATATATTTGCCCACGGATTGAAAGGCGTTGACAATGTCGTTGCCATTGGGCATCTTCTCGATCATTACCGTCGGCGCACCCATCATTGCCGTCGGCACAATGAGATCATCGTCGTTCAGCTCGTCCAGCGAATAAAGCTCGACCGGCCCATACTCGCGGATCGCCTGGCGGGCCATCAACATGCCGATGTACGGATCGCCCCCGCCGCCGGTGCCGAGGACCGCGGCCCCCAACGCAATATCTTCAATGTTCTGTTCGGTCAGTAGTCGCATCTCATTCCTCCATCAGATTGCCGACCGCTTTGACGGCGATCCGGGTGGCGTTGCCGGGCAAGTAGGCCAGCGGCACTTCTTCAACTTCGACAATTTCGACGCTCGCCGGCACAGCCCCAGCCGCCACCGCTTTGTCGATCGCCTCCTGCTTGGCCTGTACCAACGCCTCGTCGCGGCTCATCTCAGCCAGCGAGAAGATGCGGTCCGTCTCACCGCCAATTTGCGCGATTGGCGCGCCAATCGCGTTGGCCACCGCAAAGTGTTGGGGCTTGACGACTTCGGATGCCCCCGTCACCGGCCGCTGAATCAAAATGCTACCGCCACCAACCACGATCACCGGCACCGCGGTGGCGCTCGTCTTCATGCGGTCGACGGCAATGTTGACCATTTCCGCGATTTTCTCTTCGACCGCGGCTACAAACGCCGGATCGAGATCGGCCACGCGGCCACTGTTCCCAATGTCGACGTGGCCACCGGCCACACAAATATCGGTTGTCGTTAACGTATCGCCGCCAAAGACTAGCCCCTTGGTAATTAATTCGTAGCCCACGCTCTGCGGCCCAACGGTTACCGGATCATGCTTCACCAGCGAACCACCCCCCAACCCAATCGAGAGCGTATCGGGCATACGGAAGTTGGTGCGTACGCCCCCAATGTCGACCGCCAGCCCCGCCACGCGCGGAAAGCCTTTTTGCAACACGCCCACATCGGTCGTCGTGCCGCCAACATCGATCACAATTGCATCCTGCAAGCCGCTAAGGAAAGCCGCACCGCGCATGCTGTTGGTCGGCCCCGAAGCAAAGGTCAACACGGGATAGGCGGCGGCAAAGTCGGCGTTCATCAGCGTGCCGTCGTTTTGGCTAATGTAGAAGGGCGCACTGATCGCCATATCGGTCAGCGCCTTCTTGAAGCCGTTCACCGTGCGTTCGGCCAGTTCGCGTAGACAGGCATTCATGATCGCGGCATTCTCGCGCTCTAACAGCCCAATGCGGCCAATCGTGCTGGAGAGGGTGACATGGGCATCTGGGATCACCTCTTTGACAATCACCGCGGCTTGCTCTTCAAAGGTCGCGTTGACCGGCGAGAAGACTGAGGAAATGGCAATCGCGGTAATGCCTTTTTCCGCAATCGCCTTAGCATGTTGGCGGATCTCATCGGGATCAAAGGGAGAGATCTCGCGGCCATCAAATTCGTGGCCACCGTGGGCGAGATACCAGTGGTTGCCGACCACTTCGCGCAGATCATCCGGCCAATCGACCATCGGCGGCAGGCAGACGGTCGCCGGCAGACCGAGGCGAATACAGGCCGTCGGTTGCAGCCGCCGCCGTTCGACCACGGCGTTGGTAAAGTGGGTCGTGCCGATCATGACGGCATCGAGCTTGCGCACATCGAGCGTCGCATCGTTAACCAGCGTGCGCAGCGCCGTGGTGATGCCATCGCTCACATTGGGGGTCGTCGGTGTCTTGGTCGAGGCCAACACCGTCGTGCCATTCATCAGCACGGCATCGGTATTGGTCCCGCCCACGTCAATGCCAATTCGCATAGAAACTCCTGCTCTTTTACGTGTTGCGTGTTGCGTGTTGCGTGTTGCGTGAACTGTTATTTGCGTTGGTGATGCTGCGGGGGAATATGGTTAAGCCATAAGCCTGTTTAGGATTGGACGGTCTCGGTGGTCCAATCGTCGATGGTCTTTTGTTGGCTGCTAAAATTGATGCCGATGAGCACTTTGGGACGGGGGTCGGCGGCATATTTTTCGTGATAACCGCGAGCCTTTATCTGTTGGAGAGCTGTGGCGGCGCTTTCGTTCAGTTTAAATTCTAAAATGTAAATATGGGACGGGCTTTCGACCACACAATCCAAGCGACCATTGTTGGTGTTGACTTCACTCTGCGTATACTGGCCCAGATAAAAGAAGACGAGGTAGATCAAACTGTGGTAGTACGCTTCGGCTTCACGAATGAAGATTTGCGACGGAATATTCTTGAAGATGCTCTTGATTAATTGAATTACCCGCTCCAGGTCATTGGCGATGAAGGCGCGGTAGAGGTAGATCACAGTGGGTGTGGTCAGTGCCGGTTCTTCGTGGGCCAACTCGCCGATTAGATACATGAGCATGGAAGATTGTACCTCTTGATTAGGATAACCAAGACGATAGAGGCCGAACTCCTCTTTGCTCTTGATGGTCAGGTAGCCAGTTTGGAAAAGGATCGGCAATACCTGGAGTTTCACGATGTCATAGGAAGAGAAGGCGAGCTCGTTGACCTCTAGATCATCAATTTCGTAGAGATGGTTCTCTTTCATTAGATGGATAAGGAAGGTTGGTGTGCCGGTTTCAAACCAGAAGTTACGGAACTCGCCGCTGTCAATGTAGGACATAAAAGAGAAGGGGTTATAGAGGCGCGTCCTCGCATCCCAACTGTAGCCATTATACCAGGTACGGATCTTGGCGAGCAGTTCTTCTCTAGTTTCGCCATTCTGTTCGGCCAACGTGGCAATGGCATCGCCGAAATAATGTTCCACCTCGTTTTGGGTATAGCCCGTCAAGGTTGCATAATGCTGATGGAGGGTAACATCGGTGAGATTGTTCAAATCGGAAAAGAGCGAGACTTTGCTAAACTTGGACACGCCGGTAATCAACAGAAACTCAATATAGGGATCGCTATCCTTGATGACAGAATAGAAGATCTTTAAAGTTTTCTGATGGGCACGTGCCTGCTCAATATTGTCCAGATAGTCAATAAGCGGTTTGTCATATTCATCAATCAGAATTACCACTTTGCCGCTGCGTCGCGCCAGTTTTTCCAATAGCTCACCAAATTGGTTTTTGATTGTGCTACTTTCAAGCTGGATCTCATGATCAATTGCCTGAGCCGCCAACATCTGCTTGATCGCCTCATTGAGGCCACTCCCTTGATAGTCCGCCCTACTAAAGGATAAATGAATGACTGGATGAACCTTCTCCCAATCCCACTGATCCTCAATCCACAGCCCCTGAAAGAGATCCCGTTGGCCGGTGTAAATTGCCTTGATGGTGGAAAGCGTGAGTGACTTGCCAAAGCGGCGTGGGCGCGAGAGAAAGAAGTAGCCACTAGATGTGAGCAATCGGTGAATCTGTTCCGTCTTATCCACATATAGAAAATCTTCTTCGCGAATTTTGTCAAACGTCTGGATGCCGATCGGCAAATTTTGGGCCATTTGCATACGCTATCCTTCTCAGAGTCAACTGGATCGTGCTGTATATCCTATAACGTTATTATACCATAATCGCAAGTTTCTCTGATCTTTAAAGCCCAATCACCCCACCGGCCAACGGCGCAAATTCGACATCATACCCAAATCCACGTGGCCCTACTACCTCCAATGCCCGTTCCGTCTTCAACTGTGGCGCAGCCGGCACACCCAACACCGCCACCCGCGTCCCATAGCGCAGCAACTCAGTCGCCACCGACTGCCCCTCATCCTCGGTGACAATGCAGATCAGGTCGGGCACGGTGGCTACCACCTTGCCCCTTTCTAGATTGTTGCTGTGGTACGCAATCAGAAACTCGTTCTGAAATTCAATGTGTAGTTCATCCTGATCAGTGCCAAAGCCCTGGATCGTCACCGTGCCGCGGGCGAAGCCTTTCGTCGTGCGGCGGTTGACATCGCTGATCTTGCCGCGCAGCAGAACGCGCCCCTGCAACGTGTCGGCGATTACTTGGGGCACATCTTCCCCTGCTCTGCGCGCCGCCTGCACCCGCTTGCCCAATTGCCATGCCAGCGTCAACGTGTGGGGAACACAATAGCGTTTGAACTGTGCGCCCGTCATCGGCATACAGGCGACCCCTGCGGTCGCGCCCATGCAGACGGTCAACGTCCGTGCAATCCGCTCACCCCACTGTGGGCTCGCCGTCTGTGGCAACACCACCTGATTGCCCCCCGCATCGACCATCGCCAGCGGTTCGGGCTTGAGTTCATCGTTAAAAAGATAGGTGGACATCGGCAACTCGGGAAAGGCGCGCCCCATACCGTCGGCGTCAAGGGTGGGGATGCCGGCTTGGAGGCCGGTGATGATCGGCCCCAGCGAATTGCCGCCGCCGATCTCGGCAATGCCGATGGCATCGATGCGGCGGTTCGCGTGTTGCGCCAACAACCGCACCGCTTGTACCAATTCCGTTCCTTCCGGCAACTTCTCGATCCCGGCGGTCGGCGCGCCCATATAGCCGACGATGACCACGGTGGCGTCGTCGGGCAACTCGGTGGGTGCGAGGATGGTCTGTGGGCCAAATTCATGGATCGCCTGGCGCAAGTGGAGGCTGTCAAGATAGGGATCGCCGCCGCCGCCGGTGCCGAGAATGCCCGCACCAATGGCGATCGGTTCGATGTCATTGAGGGTGACGTTTTTTAGCATAAATTAATTTCCTCTGGGATCCAACAGATCCCTTATCCCATCCCCCAACAGATTCCAGCTAAAGACCATCAAAAAGATTGCCATGCCCGGAAAGGTGGAGACCCACCAGTCGTCAGGGAAATAGTCGCGGCCGTCGTTGATCATGGCACCCCACTCGGGGGTCGGCGGTTGGGCACCGAGGCCGATAAAGCCGAGCGCGGCCGCGGTGAGCACGGCAAAGCCAAAGTCGGTGCTCATCTTGACGATGATCGGCGAGAGGATGTTGGGCAGGATGTGGCGTACAAGAATATTCGATTCACGGACTCCGGTGCTGCGCGCCGCCTCGACGTAGACCTCTTCGCGCAACGAAAGCACGAGGCTGCGTGTCAGCCGCGCAAAGCCGGGCCACCAGACGAGGGCAATCCCGATCATCACGTTGAAGATGCCCTTGCCCAGTGCAGCGGTGACGGCAATCGCCAGCACGAGCGCCGGCACGGTGAGAAAGATGTCGGTGAGGCGCATGAGCAGATCATCAACCCAGCCGCCAAAGTAGCCGGCCAACGCACCGACCGTAACGCCAATCACACTGGCCAAGACGATGATCACAATGCCGATGCGCAGTGCCAGCCCGGTGCCCATGAGCACGCGGCTAAAGATGTCGCGCCCCACATTATCTGTGCCAAAATAGAACTCGCTCCCCGGTGGTTCCAGGCGCGCCGCGGCGCGCATGTTACCGGTGGCATCTTCGGGATAGGGCACGATCTGCGGTGCCAGGAGGGCAACCGCAATCAGAAAGAGCAGGATCGTTAGCCCAATCATCGAGAGCGGGTTGCGGCGGAAGCGGCGGATGCTGCGCTGCAAGTTTTCGTTGTTGCGTTGTGCCCGCCCCGGCGTGGGCGCGGACGCAGTCGGAGACAGCAGCGGGGTTGCCTCAGCCATAGCGGATCCTCGGATCGATGATGCCATAGAGCAGGTCGGTGGCAATGTTGACCAGGCTAAAGACGATGCCGTAGAGGATCGTGATCCCCATGATCGGCTCGAAGTCCAGCCGCAGCGAAGACTCGACGACATAAAGCCCCAACCCTGGCCAATCAAAGATCGTCTCAACGAGCACCGCGCCGGCCATCAACCAGCCAAACTCGAGTGCGACCATCGTGATGATGCCATTGGCGGCGTTGCGTAGAACATGGCGTGCCAGCACAGTGGTACGCCCGAGCCCCTTGGAACGTGCCGTGCGCACATAATCCTTGCCCAGCACATCGAGCACGCTGGCACGGGTAATCCGCGTGATGCTCGCCAGCGAGCCAAAGGAGAGGACCAGCGCTGGCATGGTAATGTGGCGCAACGCCATGCGAAAGGAATTAAAATCGAGTTGCAGCAGACTGTCGAAGAGGTAAAGACCGGTCAGGCCATGTGGCGCAGCGACGCGCACGTCAAAGCGCTTGCCAATCGGAAACCAGCCCAGTTCTCGGCCGAGCGCCATCTGAAAGATCATCGCCAGCCAAAAGGCGGGAAAGCTGACAAAGAAGAGCGCGACGACGCGGGTGAGGTGATCGGGCAGCCGGTTCTGAAAGTAGGCCGAGGTGACACCGGCCGGCACGCCAAGAACGGTCCCTAAGATCACCGCCACGAGGGTCAGTTCTAGCGTCGCCGGGAAAAAGAGCTTTAAATCGGCCAAAACGGCGCGCCGTGAGTAGAGTGACTGCCCCCAGTTGCCCTGAAAGAGATTGCGCATATAGGTCAGATATTGCACCGGCAGCGGCTGATCCAGCCCGAATTCCTGGCGCAGCGCTTCCTTGATCTGCGCGGTCGCTTGCGGCCCAGCGGCCAAACCGACCGGATCCCCCGGCAGCACGCGCGAGATCGTAAAGGTGAGCAAGCTCAACCCGATCAAGAGGGGAATCAGTTGCATCAATCGGCGCAGGGTGTAGGCGAGTAGGGTCATGGGATGGGAAACAGGTAGATAGGTAGGTAGATAGGTAGATAGGTAGATAGGTAGATAGGTAGATAGGTAGATAGGTAGATAGGTAGATAGGTAGGTAGATGGGTAGACAAGAGACGTAGAGAATTTACTAGTACACGACGGCCTAAATAGACTAATAGTTAACTTGGAGATTCTTCAGGGCAAAAAGCCGCCCTTCAGAATGACAGTACTCTAGGCTTATTTACGCCGGGATGTACTAGGGTAATGCCCAGACGGAACGCACTCTACCTGTTTCCCTATCTACCTGTCTCCCTCACCCTTAATACGGACACGCCTCCATCCCCAGATCCTGGAAGAGGACCGAGAGACTTTCGAGGGGGCGATATTCATAGCCGGTGATGCATGAGTGCATGCCGATGAGCGTGTTTTCGGTGTAGGTCCAGACGGACGGTTGGTCGGCTGCGATCAGACGCTGCGCTTCGGCGTACTTCTCCAGGCGGGCGGCTTCGTCACCGAGGACGCGCGCATCATCGAGCAGCGTGTCGACTTCTGCGTTTTTATAGAAGCTACACGAGTTAAAGCTGCCCCATTGGCCCGAGTGATATTGGTTGTAGAGATGGGCGTCGGGGTCGAGATAGGCGGGGCCGGTGTAGATGTTGATCAAGTCGGGGCCGGTCTCCGGCGAAGCGCAACTGGCGACCATATCGGGCCAGAGCATCGGCGTCATGTTGAGGGTGATGTTGAGCTCTTTGAGCCCTTCAAGCAACAAAAGACCGGTTACCTCTTCGCGGGTCAAATCGGTGACATAGACGTAGTCGAGGCTAAAGCCGCCATCGGGCCAGGGTGATTGGGCGAGATACTCTTTGGCCTTGGCAATATCATAAGTCGGTACGTCCAAATCGGCCACCGCACCGGGGAAATTGAGTGGAGTTGGCCCCTGCATCACCTGAACGGGAATATCCTCAATCACGGGCAATTGCGCATAGTCCATTGCGTAGGCGATCGCTTTGCGCACGTTGATATCACTTGTATACTCGCCTTGGTTATTCATCTTCAACGTATTGATGAAAAAACCACTGTTGTTGTGGGTGACATAGCCCTCGGTGCCGGCAATCTTCTCGGCATCTTTGCCGTCGATTGTGTCGGCGATATGCGTCTCGCCCGCCAGCAATGAATTGACCTGAGTGGCGCTGTCACGCTGGATGATCCAGATAAAGCCATCGAGGTGATTTTCGCTCTTCCAGCCACCCCAATAGTCGGGAACGGCCTGAAATTCATAGAGGTTGCCGATCTCCCAGCGTCCTTGGGTGAAAGGACCGGAGCCGGCTTCGTGCTCCTTGAGATAGGTTTGCCCAAAATCGTCACCACGGTTGGCTTCGACAATTGCTGGGTTGACGACGTACAGTTGGGTCAGCGTGCCGAGGAAGGGGGCAAAGGGCTGCGTGAGTGTGAACTCGACGGTAGAGTCATCAACGGCTTTGGCGCTATTTTCATCGGCGATGCCGGCCCAGCGGTAGGTCGGTGGCCCTTGAATTTCAAGCAGACGATTGAAACTATAGACCACGGCCTCGGCATTGACGGGGCTGCCGTCGTGAAAGGTGGCGTTTTCTTTGAGTTTAAAGGTGAAGACTTTGGCGTCGTCACTAATTTCGTAGCTGTCGACCAGGTTCGGCACAGTCTCCGCCCCGCGCATGATAAAGAGCGCATCGTAGAGGCTGAGCAGCGCGGCGTTGATCGAATAATTTTCGCCGGTCGCCGGGTCGATGTTGTCAATATCCTGGTTGCCGCCATAGAGCAGAATGCGCGCACCGGCCGTTTCTTCGGCGGTGGCACTTTCGCCAGTGCTTGTCTCTGTGGCCGCCGGCGCGGCACAGGCCGCCAACAGCAGCATGAGCCACAGGCAAGTCAGTCCTTTGGCGTACCAAGGAAGGTTGCGCCAGGATAAGTGCTTTCGTCTCATATGCTCTCCTTCATGTAGGATGGTTGAGGGGTTTGGATGATAATCGATTAGATCATACTGCAAGCGTCTTGCGTTGAAAAGCTACACTTTGCTACACACGTTGTGGCTGATTGTGGTGCAAGTTGGGCAACTCGGCTGCGCGGTTTACGAGAGAGTCAACCAGCGGGGTTATTACAACGGACGTAGCATACCAACTTTGGCGGCTGCTGTCAAAGCGTTTGTGGTTAAAAGCAGATAGTCAGTAGACCGCCACATTCTCTGGCTTCGACAAGCTCAGCCGCCGGACGTGGCGGTCTACTGATCGTGAGGATTTCTACAAAGGGTGCGCATGTTACAGATTATGTGTCGACTTGCGCTATACTTCTTGTAGTGCTATAAAAAGAGAATCGTGACGACAGCGTTAGGTTTGTGCTGAATAAACGCAGCACCTGAGATGCGCAACGTCTTTAAACACGTTTTTGCTTGTCAGCCGCTCAATTTGTTCAGCGGCTATCATAACAATCGATTGCCGGCGCCAATGAAGACGCCACTGCTCTTTTGCGGAGCATTGGGCTCTCCTTGGTGTCGGCTGTTTTTTTCATAAAATCTACAACGAGAGTGACCCATGACCAGACCCTTTCGGCTTGGCTTCCTCACCCATCTTGAGGGAAGCGGTCCCCCCTGCGAGATCTATCAGAATGCCCTTGAAATTATCACGGCTGCCGATGCATTGGGCTTTGATGCCTACTGGATCGCCCAGCATCATTTCACCGGCCATGTGGGGCGGATGCCGGCCCCTTTCCCCTTTCTTGCCGCCGCCGCAGAGCGGACCAAACGGCTGCGCTTAGGCACGTCGATTATCATTCTGCCGCTGGAGACGCCGCTGCGCGTTGCCGAGGACGCGGCCGTTGTCGATACGTTGAGCGGGGGACGGCTGGAGCTTGGCGTGGGCAGTGGCAGTGATTACCGGGAGTTTGCCGCCTTTGATATCGATCCGGCGAGTCGCTTTGAAAAAACGACCGAAGGCTTTCAACTGTTGAAGCGCGCCTTGCGCGGCGAACCGTTGGGCGAGAGTGGGCAAACCCTCTTTCCACCAGTGCCCACCCTCGTTGATCGCCTCTGGCAGAGCGCCGGCAGCGAACGGGGCGCGGAGTTTGTGGCCAATAATGGGGCCGGCATGTTGCTGCCGCGCGCCGCCGGTGGTGTCGAGGATGAGACCGACGTTTTGCAATTGCAGGTTGCGCAGCGCTATCTCGCCACCTGGCACGAAGAAGCCCCGCCCCGTCTTGGTCTCTCACGCAGTATCTATCTGGGCAAGGATCAGCCCAGTGTGCTCAAAGAGATCGGCGATGCCATGATGCGCGATGTCGGCGGGCGCATCCGCAGCGGCTCGCTGCCTGCCGGCTTGCCATTGGAGGAGTACTGCCGCGTGATGCATCTCGCCTATGGTGCTCCCGAACAGGTCGCCGAAATGCTGAGCCACGACAAAGTGCTGCCCCACACCACCGATCTGATCGTGCAATTTAGCCCCTGTTTTCCCCCCCTTGATCAAGCAATCGCCATGCTGGAAGCGGTCGCAACCCAAGTCGCGCCGGCGCTTGGTTGGCAACCACTTTCCGCGTAAGAGAGTGAGACAGTGAACAGTGAGACTGTCTTACTGTCTTACTGTCCAACTGAACCACAAAGTATCGTGACAAACTGAGAGAGTAGCGTTGAAAGGAACCATCATGTCTGTGAATGCAGAGCGCTTTAACACGGGCCTCACCTATGAGGAATACCGCGGCCAGATGACACGCAACCAGGAGCGCTTTATTGCCGTTGAAGAGAGCGTAACCTTTAAAGACGAGGATTTGGCCTATTTTGCCAATCTAGCGGAGCCAGTCAATCTGCTGGCAATTGCCGAGGATTGGTGTGGCGATGTGATCGCCAATCTGCCCGTGGTCGGCAAGCTGGCCGAGCAGAGCGGCAAGATTAACTTGCGCGTCTTTCTGCGCGACCAAAATCTTGATATCATGGATCAGTATTTGAAGGAAGGGCAATTCCGCTCGATTCCCGTCTTTGTCTTTTTTGATCAGGATTTCAACGAACTCGGCCATTGGATCGAGCGCCCGGTCAAGATGACTGAATTGCAAGGGGAGATGCGCAAGCAACTCTATGCCACCGATCCGATTCTCTCGCAGATCGATCCGGCAACCGCAATTGGCGAATTGCCGGAAGAGGCGCGTGCCCGCCTGATGGAGGCCTTTGGCCAATTCCGCCAAGAGCAGCGCGCTTTTTCCGATAGCGAAGTCGTCCGTGAGTTGCGGGCGGTGGTGGAACATGGCGAGATTCAGGCCCATGCTAAGAAGCCTACCGCGACTGCGACGGCCAATACCAATGGCACCAACGGCGCAACCGCCAAGAGTAATGGCCGCGTCAAAGTTGCCATCACCTACTGTGCCGACTGTGGCTATGAACCGCAAACCCTCGGCCTCACCGAGGCGCTCATGAAGACCTTTATTCATGACCTTGCTGCTATCGAACTGATCCCCTGGCAAGATGGTGCCTTTGATGTCACGGTCAACGGCGATCTTGTTCACTCGATGTATCGCGATGGCGGCTTCCCGGAGAACGAGAAGGTGATCGCGGCGGTGCGTGAGCGCATGGCGTAGGAGAAGAACGCGGTAGCCAAGTAGATAGGTAAACAAGTAAATAGGGAAATCGGTCGTCCCGCGGGGAACTTTGTATTTAGAGGAGAGAAGGTTTATTCCCTCCGCTCTCTAAATTCAAGCGTCCCGACGGGACGATTTGTCATCACGAGACAGAATCGCCACCAACAGCAAAGGGAGGGAACCATATAATGTCATCTACGCAAAATGGTGCTGGAGATCTAATGAATCAACTCGTGGGCATTGGGCCGGCGAGTCCGTTGGCCGACGTACGCAATCAGCGGCCAGAGGTTGTTGCGCATAGTCAGGGTAGTTATGAAGCAATCTTTCAACCGGCGGATCCCGTGGATTTATCCCTGGCGGATCGCCATTTGGCCGGTTTGCGCGTTGCCGTGCTGACGCCAAGCCCGCTCTTGATCGCCCATCATCGACAGCAATTGGCCGCGCAAGGGGTGCCCGCAGCTACCATAACCGCCGTAGAAACAGTGCCTGTCGGCGCTGAACTTGATGCCCGGACACAAGCCATGCTGGCCCATGTGGATCGTCTAACATTGGAGCCGGTTACCGCTACCCCCGAGCACGTGGCAGCACTGGAAGCGGTCGGCCTGAGTGTGCGCGCGATTGTGGCCTTATCTCAATTGATCGCCTTTACGAGCTACCAGGCGCGCGTGCTGGTCGCGTTGCAACTGCTCGACGGCAACGAACCCGAAGCCGCCACGCAACCGCGCGCCCCCATCGCCGATGGCAAGGGCGTCACCGGTTGGACCGCCGATTCGCTCGACTGGCAGGCCTGGCTGCGTACGCTCAATCTAGAGGAGGCCACCGACGCCCAGATTGCCGTCCTTGAAGAGAGCACACCGACGGCAAAAACCTCCCCCTATTATCTGCTGCTGGTGCAAGAGGTGGAGATTTTGCGCGAACGCTCTAAGCTCTACAACGCGATTATGTATGGCCCGCGCGGTCTGCGCCGCGCCGACCGCGAACTGGGTGCGCTGGCGACCTCGCGCGTCAATGGCTGCGTCTACTGTGCCTCCGTCCATGCGCAGCGCTACACCCAACTAGCGCGCCAACCGGAGGTGGTCGAACGCATCTTTGCCGATGGTGTTGACGCCGACCTGGCGGAACGCGAGCGTGTCGTCGTTGACTACGCCACCAAATTGACGCGCCACCCAGCACAGATGACGACGCTCGACCTCGTCCCGTTGCGTCAACTGGGCTTGGATGATGGCGAGATCCTCGATTTGACGAATGCGGTGGCTGTCTTTGCCTGGGCCAATCGATTGATGTTGACGCTGGGGGAGCCGGCCCCAAAAGAGTAAGGTCATTGCTATACTCAGCTCTGAATGGGAACCGGAGTTTTGCTGGGGTAGAAACTCCGGTTCCCATTTCAACCGCAGTATAGTGTCTATTACCGATACTTTGTCGGTCCAGTTCTCTCCACACCATCGTGAACTCTAACTATCGCATGACTGTTGGCAGATAGATGTTGCGTAGCGCCACTTGATCGCAAACCGGTGGGCTGAGCGGCGAAAACGCGCCACCGTCGTTGTAGGCTTGGATAGTGTAACAGTAGGATTGCCCACGTTCGACCAGAGTATCGGTGAAAAGATCGAGCGTCGACTCGCCGACCAGCATAAAGGCTCCGGCGTTGCTAGTCGCACGTAGAATGCGATAGCCGGAGACATAGTCGTCCGGTGCCCGCTGCCACGTTACACTCAGCGCCGGGTCATAGAGTCGATTTGCTGTAACGACGCCAGAGAGCGGTGCGGCGAGCGTGCCCAGCAGCGTGCTTGCTGCATCGTTGCTTGGCGTTAAATCCTGGCCCGTGGTCGTGACCTGTGCATATAAGGGCTGCTCACCAGCGGGTAGCGCTACCGTAAAGGTGATCATGGCACTTTGGTTGAATTCCAGCGTTCCGGGAACCGCAATGGCACCTAACGCTGTTCCACTCGAAGATGTGCCTTGGTAGAGATGCACAGTCAAATTCTGGGCTATACCGCGCCCCACATTGCGCACCACTGTGCTGACAATCACCGCTGTGTTGGGTGCGGGCGCGCGTATGGAGAGGTGCAGTGGGTCTAGGGCCGGATCCGCGCCCTCAGCGACGATCAAGGCAGTTACTGGGTCAGCGGCATCGTTGAGGATGGTTGCGTCCGTTGCCATCAGCGCCTGAGTCGCGGCAATTGCGTGGAGTGATACTGCCGAGGCGGTATCACTCGTCCCACTCCGCGCTACCTTAAGAATGATCGCCTGACCGGTGAGTGGATTGATGGCCAGCGCTGGTTGCCAGTTCTGGCGCGACTCGTCGGTCAAATAGAGTGGTGCCGAGAGCGTTGCGTTGCCTACCATGCGGCTCAGGCTTATCTGGCCCAATGTGGCATTGCTGCGATTGTCGTCAAAGCGACGAAAGAGCAGCAATGATTCATTCTGGTGCGAGCTCAACACCGGTTGTTCGGCATAAATTACTGCTTGGCTCGCATCGTGGAGGGGTGCCGCGCTCCACGATGTACCACTCAAACTGGCTATCCACAGTGCGCCGTTGGCCCCCAGCAACCCTACCGAACCATCTTCTGCCGCATCGCGCACTAAAAAAGCCACGCTCACGCCGGCGTCGTTTACGCTAATCGTCGGCGAGTCAGCTTTGGCCGGTAGGCTTTGTGTATCGATCAACGCCCATGCACTGCCATCCCAACGCGCCACGGCAACGGTTCGATCATTGGCGGTAGTCAGGTCCCCATCACTGTCGTGGATCCAGGCCAGATAAGGGACGGGCGTGCCGGTTCGACTATCATAGGCTGCGCTCACTTGGGCGTTAAGTCCCCCTGATCCCGCGGTCAGCAGTGCGATGGGGCCAAAGCTGTTGGTTATAGCGTTGAAGATCATAACCGCAATCCGTTGATCGCTGCGGGTAGCCAGGTTGCCGTCTGTATCCTTGACCCAAGCCAGCACCACCGAAGTGTTGCTGCCCGCCAACACCGCCATGCCATCTGCTACCTGATCGGTGGTCAAACGTTGGGGTGGACTCCACACATTCAGCAAGTAGATGCTGTAGAAGATCTCCTGATGGCTGACGATGGCACTGTAGTCAGTGCCCAGTGCGGCGGCTTGGGATGCGGTTAGTACATTCTCTGTCCAGACTACGATGGGCAAGGCGTTGGGGCCAACAAAGGCCACCGCCGGATCGGCCGCGCTGTGGCTGGGGTCGCTGAGTGCCGTCGGCGTCGCCCAACTTGTCCCATCGGTGTTCTGAAAGCGGGCGAAGACCTGCACCTGCGGCGTTGTGCCTGCGCCTGCGCTGTTCTCTACATAGGCTGAAAGGATACGCCCATCTGGTGCCGAGGCCACCGCCGGTGCCGCGATCAAATCTGGGGTGGTAAGGTTCGGCGTCACCACGGCGGAGGCTGTTACATCCGCCGCACAATCCTGCCAATCATAGATCTGCTTGGTGTCCGACTTGCTGGCCAATCCCCAGGCAAAAGAAGCCCAAGCACGCACGCTAAAACTTAACTGGGCGCAGGCATTGACGGCAATGCTGGGCTTGCTGCTCAACATAACGGTTAAAGGCAGATCGAGCCGGGTGTAAGCTTCGGTGCTGGCACCGACATCCGCCACGCCTCCCAAGAGATCCAGTCCCACGCCCAATTCCGCCTTGGCATCACCGCGCGCCGTGAGGGTAGCTGATACCGCCGGACGCAAGGGCTGGATCGTTCCTTCAATAGTCACTCCCATCCCGGCGCCAGCGCTGCCGTTGACGGTCACGTTGACGACGCCGAAAAAGCTGATCACCGGTACTGACACAAAGGGCGTCGGCACCCATACATAGGGAACCAGGGGGTATGGACCTATCGGAAAGCCGATCGAGGTGAGATCATAGACGTAGAAGTTGGCATTAGGTTTCAACAGCGTTACGCCTGTACCCTGCGGCAGCAACACCTTGTTGAGTACAGTGGCATAGGCGATCACCCCCACCGCGTGGATTTTCGCCTTACCATTGAGATCAAAGAATCCATCTACCTGCACACCGGTGTCGAGATGGTTGCTCAGCCGGCCCAAGTAAGGCAGCGGCGGCAGATTCGTGGGTGGCGCGTCATAATCAAAGGGCAGCACATTGGGAATATAGGGAATCACCCCTACAAAGCGGTAGACCTGGGCACCCCTATCCCATTGCAGTGAACTGTGTGGCGCGGGCTGGAGGTAGGGTGATGCCATCGGATTGGCCATCACTTCAATGTCATACCAAGAAGGACAATCTTCCTTGCCATTGACGACCGGCACTGCTTTGACAAACGGGTGATGGGTGCCCTGGCTGGGGGCGAGACGACCCACGTCGAAACTGACCTGGTACATCGGTCCGCTGCCTTCCAATTGTTGGACCAGCGCACCACCCGGATTGTAGAAACCAAAGATCACCTTCTGGACAGGGCCACCGGCTTGGGGCTTGGCCGTAAAGGTGACGATATTCTGCACCCCACTGACGTAGAGACCAAAGGGCTGATTTTGTGGCACTGCTCCAATCAACCCTAAGCGCCCACCGCCACCAGAGCCGATCTGGCCCAACTGAAAAGCAGGTCGCGATGGCGATGCCTGCACCGCAGTAGAACTGTTGCCATTGGCAAGGCAGGCGGGTTGAAAGCTCAGATTCAAGTTGGCGCTTGTGTCGTTATAGGGCAGGACAGCAATTCCGCTCGCCACATGGCGAGAGGTGTCGCCGATCACAGCATATGTGTAGACGCCCGGCGGCACATTCGCCAGTGCGAAAGTCCCATTGGGCTGGATAGCTGTACTGAAGAGCGGCGAGCCGGCCGCATCCATCAGTTGGATTTGGGCGTTTAGCGTATCACCCGACTCTAGAGGCAACGTGCCGGTTACCTGTAGGCCCAACGGCGCAGCCACCTGTAACTTGGCGCAGGAGAATTGGCCGTTGGTCGCCCCCACCGGCACGGCGCAATATTGCACTTGACCCGGTTGGAATTGGGACGGAATTATC
Source organism: Caldilineaceae bacterium (assembly GCA_034432375.1). Classification (GTDB taxonomy): domain Bacteria; phylum Chloroflexota; class Anaerolineae; order Caldilineales; family Caldilineaceae; genus JAHBVH01. The sequence goes on along the minus strand of DAOUCA010000233.1, from coordinate 46,182 downwards.
TCGCTGGCTTTGAAATTGCCGCTGGCGTCGGTATTGACGATCTCACCCCCAAGCGTTTGACCATCTACCACAGCCACCAACCGGACTTGATGGTAGTCAGTTGGTGCCTGTCCGGAAATGATAAGTGTCTGCCCAGCTCTCCCCTGCTGCTGGTCCAATTGGATCGACGAAGTTACGCCATTCGGCACAATAGAATGGAGCAGCACGGGTGTGGGTGCATCCGTGGGCGGTACAACTGGCGACGCTGTGGGTCTAGGCGTCGGTGTTGTAGTCGGTGTTGCTGTCGGGCTGGGGGTTGGCGTGAGGGTGGGTATGTTGGCCGGTTGTGCCCCGGCTTCTACAGCACCGATGTCACAAGCCGCGCCGACCGGCCGAACGTAGAAGCGCTGGTCTGTGGCTGGGCAACTACTGTTATCGCCGGCGTCGATTGCCGGGCTGCCGTTTTGTGGCAAATGGGTATAGGTGAGACCGCCATCCGCCGAACCATTGAACGCCAAAGGGCCGAGCAGTGGATCTTGATTCTGTAGATCGCCGGTTGCACTGAGGTTGCAACTACTATCGCTGACCAGATTGTGGCCGCCGGAGAGTAGCGGCTGTGGGTTGCCTTGAAAACCACAGTTGCTCCCGCCCGCCGGCGCGGCCAAGATGGTGTTGCGTAGGGTCGTTACACCCGCTTGATAGAAATTTGCTCCATCGGGCGCGGCATTGGCGTAAAGGGTCACGTTTTGCAGCAACAGCGTACCGACGCTCTCTAGCCCGCCGCCGGAATTGACTCCGCTGTTGCCACTAATGGTAACATTGGTCAACGACTGCGCCTGTCCTTCTGTGGGTCCAGCCACCCAGAGTCCGCCGCCGTCGTCGGCTGAGTTGCCGCTGAGGGTAGCCTCCTCAAGCTCTAGCCCGCTGGCTGCCGAGTCGTTAAAGAGTCCACCTCCGCGGCCTGCCGTGTTGGCGCGTAGCGCCACTCGTAACATGGTTAGGTGGCCACCATTAAAGATCGCACCGCCGGCGGCATTGCTATTGTTGGCGGGCGGCTCTTGGGCGGTGGTCGTGTTGCTGTAAAAGTCGCTGTCTGTCACCTCGGTGTCGCTGCCATCGTTGCGGTTGATGTAAAGACCCCCGCCGCCCAAGAGTGCGCGATTCAGCCAGATGTTCATGTGGGCAACGTTCGCTTGACCACCGATTACCGCCACGCCGCCGCCATAGCTCTGATCGGCTGTATTATTCATGACTGCCGACCCGCGCAGCGTAAAGGTTCCGCCTCCCACAGCAATGCCGCCACCATAACCGCCCGCGCTGTTTTCCTGGGTAGGTGAATCGTTCAACGTCGCTGCACCTGCACTGTAGACGCCGCCACCGTCGTGATCGGCCTGGTTGCCCTTGATTGTGGCACCCAAAAAATCGAGTACACCCGCCCGCTCGTTCGGTGTGTAATCCGCATTGTAGATACCGCCGCCATGGTTGCTGGCGTGGTTGTTTTGGATTGTGGCGCTCAAAATGTGAACCGTGCCGCCGATGTTATAGATACCGCCGCCGTTGCCCGATGCGTAGCTGTCGCGTATCGTACTGTTGAAGAGTGCCAGGGTGCCATAATTGATGATCGCACCGCCGTCACCTAAATGCGCGCCATCGGTCACTGTGATGTTGTTGAGGGTCAGATTGGCCCCTGGGTTGACAACAAAGGGGAAAATAATATGGCCGCCGCTGATCGTGATCAGCCCACCCTGGTTAACTGTACCGCCGCCATCCAGGGTGATGGTGTTGCCGATCACATAAGGCCCACCGACCAAGGTAAAGGGTGTGCTGCCGCAGTTGAAGGTCACGGTTCCCCCGGCGGTTATGGCTGTGGTCAAGGCAGCACTGGTGCAGCTGGTCGGCGTGCCGTCGCCCACGGTCGTGTCTGTTGCGGCCGCATGTGACAGTCGCCAACCTACAGCTAGAGATCCAAACAAGATAAGTAGAGGCAAGACTATGGCGCGAATTTTTAGGTGGATCATGTTGTACCTCTTTTGTATCTACTTTTGTATCTACTACGACAACGTTAGATTGGTGCAGAGCGTGCGTCGCACTGCCGAGGGGAATTGCGTGGATGCGACCAGTCTCCCGGCAGTGCGACGCACGCTCTCGATAGTATCTCTCTAATTTAACGTTGTCGTACTACTTTTGTATCTACCGAATCAATTGTTCTATTTCATATTGCTGTCTCTAGATTTAGTACAATCTGGCGTAAATACCACGGCAGTAAATAGGGTAACATATCAACCCACCGTATGCGCACCAGGTTAAGTAAAGATGAAGTTGAGGTAAAAGGAAATTAAAGCGAATATTAGAGTACGCAAGCGTTGTGGCATATTCCCATAACACAGGAAGTAATGAATAGATTTGCAGCAACCGGACCAAAGCTGACCGCCGTTGGCGGCAACACAGTCTGCATCGGCAGATTCCGTTTGGATTGGTCGTGGTTTCAACCATTGCGATTCTTCCCTAAACAGAACCACACCCTGGGGGCGAGGGTTGCGTACCACATTGGGAAGATTACACCGGGCGGTCAAATCGGTCCTTCCGTGTAATCTCCCAAAATAGGATGCACCCTGAGTGCGCAGACAACTACCATCGCCTGCGCGGTCTGTGTTATAATAGTGATTCACGAAAATTGGGAAGAAGAAGGAATCCACTGTGTCTGTTGAGAAGAAGCCGCTGGAATTGTGGCAAAGAGTACCCTATTTAAAGGGATTGGCCCCAGAAACGATTGCCGCGTTGGCCAATGTTGCGGTCCCGCGCCACTATGCGGCCGGCACGGTACTCTTTACCGAAGGCGATCCGGATAATGGACTTTACATGGTGGAAGAGGGCACGATTAAGATCTGCCGCTACTCCAAAGAAGGGCGCGAACAGACCTTGAATACCTTTGCCAGTGGTGACACCTTTAACGATGTGGCCGTCCTCGATGGCGGCCCCAGCCCGGCTACCGCGATTGCCTTTACCGATGCCACCCTCTGGCGCGTCGCCCGCACGGATTTGCAGCAGCTTGCCACCCGTCACCCGGCGTTGGCCTGGGCGCTCATTGAAAGCATTGCTCGCCGCACGCGCTATCTCGTCGGGTTGGTGCAGGATCTGTCGCTGCGCAGTGTAAAGAGCCGTCTGGCCAAGCTGCTCCTCGATCAGGCCAACGCTGGTGACGATGAGGTTGTGCCGCGCATGCTCACGCAAGAAGAGATGGCCAGCCGGCTCGGTACAGTGCGTGAAGTGGTGGGGCGGGCGCTCCGTTCACTGGCCGCCGCCGGGATCATTGATTTCGACCGTCATCAGATTGTGCTCCTTGATGTCGAACGTTTGGTCGAGGAAGCCGAACTCTAAGTAAAGTTCAAGAAGTAATTAGAAGCCGGAGCCGCTTTGGCTTCGACAAGCTCAGCCTCCGCTACCATACATTTATTCGCAAACATTTCTTGCACTTTACTTAACCGATTCTTACCCAATTTAAATAGGTACATAAGCCGGATTGGTCCACCCAATCCGGCTTTTCTATTGCCCAATACGCCAACGTTTCCCCACACAAGTACCAGTAACTTGTTTCCGCGTGTTTTCGCCTCTTCCCAGCGATGTGACTTTTGTCGCAGCGCGCCTGCTGCATCGCTGGCATACTACAGGCTATGTGTGACGAAATGTTGATTAGTCCACTGCTCTGCGGCGGAGGGAGGAAGGTAGATCATGGCGAATATCCCGTTGCCTTGCATCGACCTGCGACGTTGTACCGGCTGTCGGCGCTGTATCGCTATTTGTCCAACCCAGGCCTTGACAGAGGTCGATGGGAAAGCGCATCTCTCTTTTCCCGATGCCTGTACCTACTGTACGAGTTGTGAGGAGGTCTGCCCTGAAAATGCCATTGCACTGCCCTTTTTAATCGTAGTAGCCAGCCAAAAAGAAGGAAAATAAGCTATGAGACGAATTACTTATATAACGATGATTGTGATTCTGTTGGCGGCAATTGTTGCTGCCTGTGGGGGTGACGAAGAGTCAACACCGACTGCCGCGCCGGCCGCGGGTTCGGCGGATGGGGGCACGGTTGCGGTGGGTGATGGGGGTGGCCTGCCCGCCGCAGCGCTGCAGATTGCCCAGGAACGGGGGTTGACCCCCGATGATATCCGCGCCGCCATGATGACCTACACCCCTAGCGGCAAGTGGGATGAGTATCTGAGCTTCATGTCCGGTGGCCACTCCGGCAACTTGATCGTGGTCGGCGTACCATCAATGCGCATTCTAAAGAATATCGCTGTCTTTACACCGGAGTCCTGGCAGGGGTATGGCTATGGCTCGAATGAAAGCAAGGCGATCCTCGATGGCGGTAATGTGAATGGCAAGGAGGTGCGCATGGGGGACACCCATCATCCGGCGCTGAGTGAGACGGCAGGCGACTACGATGGCCAATACATCTTCTTGAATGACAAATCGAGTGCCCGTGTGGCGGTGATCGATCTGCGCGATTTCGAGACCAAGCAGATCGTTAAAGATCCCAATATTATCAGCAATCACGGCGCGACCTTCGTGACGCCCAATACTGACTATATCATTCAAAGCAGTCAATATGCCACCCCATTTGGCTGGGCCTATGCACCGCTGTCGGAGTACAAAGAGAAGTATCGCGGTCTCATGACTCTTTGGAAATTTGACCGCGAAGCAGGGCGTATTGATCCGTCCCAATCCTTTAGCATCGAGCTGCCGCCCTATTGGCAAGATCTCTGTGACGCCGGCAAATTGGTGAGCGATGGCTGGATCTTCTGCAACTCGTTTAACACCGAAATGGCGACCGGCGGCATTGAAGAGGGGCAACCACCCTTTGAGGCTGGTGTGAGTCAGCGCGATATGGATTACATGCACATCATTGATTGGCGCAAAGCTGCCGAAACCTATAGCGCCGGCAAGACGGAGGAGATCAATGGAATGCCGGTGATTCGCATGGCGACGGCGGTTGCCGAAAACATTCTCTATCTCGCTCCCGAACCCAAGAGCCCTCACGGCAATGATGTGACCCCGGACGGCAAATATATCGTGGTGGCCGGCAAGCTTGATCCGCATGTGACGATCTACAGCTTTGCCAAGATGCAACAGGCAATTGCCGATAAGGCTTCCGAACCGGATGAGTTTGGCATTCCCGTGCTCAATTTTGACAACATCATGGTTGCGCAATTGGAAGTGGGGCTGGGACCGTTGCACACCCAATTTGATGGACAAGGCTTTGCCTATACGAGCCTCTTCCTTGACAGTATGGTCGCCAAGTGGTCACTGGGCGGTGATGATCCCGCTGGCTATCAAGTGGTCGACAAGGTCGCCGTCCAATATAATATCGGCCACATTACCATGGCCGAAGGCGATACTGTCAGCCCGGACGGCAAATATCTGATTGCGCTCAATAAGTGGGCAGTCGACCGCTTTACGCCGGTTGGCCCCCTGCTGCCGCAGAATGAGCAACTCGTCGATATCAGCGGCGACAAGATGCAGGTGATCTACGACATGCCAATGGGAATCGGTGAGCCCCACTATGCCCAAACCATTAAGGCTGACAAGATACATGCCTGGAATACGTACCCCGAAGTTGGCTGGGATCCCGCAACCCAAGCGGTCTCACCCGATGCTGTCAAGGTTGGCGAAGAAAAGGTTGTGCGCGATGGCAATACGGTGGAAGTCTTCATGACTGCGGTCCGCTCACACTTCAACCCGGAACATGTTGCGGTTAAGCAGGGTGACCATGTGATCTGGCACATCACCAATATAGAGTCGGCGCAGGATGCCACCCACGGCTTTCAACTGGGGAGCTACAACCTAAGCTTGAGTTTGGAGTCCGGCGAAAGCACCACCTTTGAGTTCGATGCGACCGATACCGGCACCTATCCCTACTACTGCACCGAATTCTGTTCGGCCCTGCATCTGGAGATGGCCGGGTATATGCTGGTGGAACCGTGAAGTCAGTAAGACAGTAAGACGGTAGGACGGTAGGCAGTAAGACAGTAAAACAGTAGGCAGTAAGACAGTAAGCCGGTAAGTGGCTCGGCAAACTCAGGGGCATAAGATCGCCCCACCGTCCCACCGTCCGACCGTCCGACCATCCCACTGTCCACCTATGAGGGAGATAACGATGATGGCAGAAGGTATAGAACGATTGATGGGTCCACGGGTGCCGAAAGATGAGATTAGCAGCCACCGGGCGCGCTATCTGTTGCCGACACTCTTCTTTGTAGTGGCAGCGGTGCTGTTGGTTGCCTCCATTTTACAACCCTATTGGCAATTGACGCTCCATGCACCGCAGTATCCCAATGGCCTAAAGGTGATCGCCTATGTGAATCATCTCGAAGGCGATGTGCACGAGATCGACGGTCTTAACCACTATATTGGGATGCGCCCGCTCAATGAGGCGGCCGCCTTGGAGCGCACGCTCTCCATCTATGGCATTGTGGTGTTGGCGCTGTTAATTGTAGCGGCGCTCTATATCCACAATCGTTGGGCGGTGTTGCTCTCGCTGCCGGCGGTGTTGATGCCGGCGATCTTTTTGCTCGACCTGCAATACTGGCTGGCTGACTTTGGACAGAATCTCGATCCAACGGCCCCGCTGTCGAGCAGTATTAAGCCGTTTGTGCCGCCGGTCTTGGGCGAAGGCAAGATTGCCCAATTCCGTACGGTGGCCGAGCCGAGCTTGGGACTTTGGCTGGCGATGGGCGCTTCGGTGCTGATTCTGATGGGGCTTTGGTTTCACCGGCGCGCGTATAAGCCGTTGGTTGATGCACAAGGATAGATTGGGCATCTGTATCAAGGCAAGAGCTAGCAGAGGGAAACGGTTGTCACCTACAGATAATGCGCAGAGATAGATGGGGTAACGGGGTAATGATGACACGATACTGGGTGATTGGCTTCGTACTGATCTGCATTGCGTTGCCGGTGCCGCTAGCGGCGCAGGGGCAATCGTTTGATCTGGCCGCGGCGTTGGCGGTGGCGGAACCGGGTACAACGATTACCGTACCGGCGGGTATCTACCCTGGCCCGCTGCAGATCGACAAACCAGTCACACTGACCGGTGATGGCTGGCCGGTCATTGATAGCGGCGGCACAGGTGATGTCGTTCGCATCAATGCCCCCGACGTGACGATCCGCGGCTTTGTGTTGCGCAACAGCGGTGCTTCGCTCGATCATGAAAATGCCGGCATCACTGGCCTTGCTGCCCGTGCCACCATTGAAAACAATCGGCTGGAAAATGTGCTCTTTGGTATCTATCTCAAAAACGCGCCCGGTAGTATTGTGCGTGACAACTTGGTCCTTGCCAAAGCGCTTGATGTTGGCCTACGCGGCGATGGGATTCGGCTCTGGTACTGTGAAGGCAGCCTTATCGAGGGCAACACGGTGCGCAATAGCCGTGACCTGATCATCTGGTATGCCAACCACAGCACGATCCGCAACAACCTCATCGAAGATAGTCGCTATGGACTGCACTTTATGTCCAACGATGATCTGTTGATTGAGGCCAATGTGCTGCGGCGCAACTCGGTCGGCATCTACATCATGTATGGTGATGGCTTTGTCCTGCGCAACAATCTGCTCTATGACAACCGCGGCCCAAGCGGCTATGGCATTGGGCTCAAAGATATTGACCATCTCGTCGCCGAAGGCAACCGTATGGTGAGCAACCGCGTCGGCATGTATGTCGATATAGCACCACGCAGCAGCGGTGACACGGTGCGGTTGGAACAGAATCTCCTGGCCTACAACGAAATTGGGATCATGTTGCTGCCGCTGGTCCAACGGGCTATCTATACTAACAACGTTTTCCAAGACAACCACGAACAGATCACAATCAGCGGTAGTGGCCAATTGGTCAACAACGCTTGGTCCGAACAAGGACGGGGCAACTTCTGGGGCGATTATGCCGGCTTTGACCTTGATGGTGATGGGGTGGGTGATCTGCCCTATCGGCTGCAAAGTCTCTATGAAGATCTGTTACAGAGCTACCCCGAATTGCGTCTCTTTCAACTCAGCCCAGCAACTCAGGCGCTCGATATGGCGGCCAAAGCCTTTCCGATCTTTCAGCCCCAACCGAAGCTCGTCGATGAGCATCCGTTGATGGTGCCCCCGCTGCTGACTGCTGTGCCAGGAATCCCGGCTACGCCGAACGGTAAAAATTTGGCGGCCGCTGGTTTATTGGTTGCATTCGCCTTATTGGTCTTAGCACAAGCGCGGCCGCGCCGTGGTTGTGCTCTAATAGACAACCCATTTACAAGTGGCACTCAGGCGACTGGTTTTACACGAGAGTAATTGTGCCACTTTTAAGGGGTTTATCTATAAGGAGCATAAAATGAAACAGATACTCTTACTCCTGGTCGCGCTGGTCCCTATGTTGGGTACCAGCGGCACGGCACCCGTTGGCACGCAAGATGCGCCGCTGCCGGCGGTCGAGCGGTCAATGTTACAGGGTACACTCTACGAGCCGCCCCGTCCTGCATTTGGTCTGGCGCTGCCCGCGACCACGGGGGCAGAACTTGATCTGCGTGAGTTGCAGGGAAAAGTCGTGTTGCTCTTCTTCGGCTACACCTACTGCCCCGATGTCTGTCCAACAACTCTGGCCGATATCAAACAAGCCTTGGCGCAACCCGGTGTGAAGGCAGATGAGGTCGCCGTACTCTTTGTCACCGTTGATCCAGTGCGCGACACTCCGGCCCGGCTGGCTGAATTCTTGGGTTATTTTCACGAACCAGCCTTTATTGGTCTCAGCGGCAATGAGGCACAGATCGCCGCGTTTGCCTACCAATATGGCGCAAAATTTTACCGCGAGGAAGGTCCCGTTGTCGGCGGCGGCTACAGCATGGCGCACACAACCCGCCTCTACCTGATCAACCGCCAAGGTGAGTGGGTGATGTCACTGCCCTGGGGAACGACGCCGGCACAGTTAGCGCTGGACTTGCGCTATTGGCAGGGACAATGGGACGGTAAGACAGTGAGGCCATCCGACCGCCCGACCGTCCAACCGCCCAACCGGAATAATGAAATGAGACATTCATGATCACCTTTACCCATCTGACCAAACGCTTTGGCCACTATACGGCCGTTGATGATCTCTCTTTTGGTGTGGCACCTGAACGGGCCACCGCGTTGTGGGGGCCCAATGGGGCGGGCAAGACGACAGTCATCAAGTGCCTGTTGGGCTTGTTGCGCTATCAGGGTGCGATCAAGGTCAACCGCTATGATGCCTATCGCCAAGGGCGGGATGCGCGGCGACTGGTCGGCTATGTCCCCCAAGAACTGGCCTTTTACGAGGAGATGAGCACCCTTGACACAGCGCGCTTTTTTGCGCAGATCAAGCAAGCCCCGCTTGCCGAAGCGGTTACCCTTCTGAGCCAGGTGGGCTTGGCGGAACATGCTGACAAACCGGTGGCGGCGCTCTCTGGTGGGATGAAGCAACGGTTGGCCTTGGCGCTAGCGCTCTTAGGGGATCCGCCGGTGCTGGTGCTCGATGAACCTACCTCAAATCTTGATCCGGCAGGCCGCAACCAATTTCTGCAACTGCTGGCGCAAGTCAAAGCTGCGGGCAAGACCATTCTCTTCACCTCGCATCGTTTGGAGGAGATCGAACAGATCGCCGATCAGGTGATTGTGATGGAGCGGGGCGCGCTGCGGCTTAGCTGCCCTGGTGCCGAATTGGCAACAGAATTAGGGTTACGCACCACGGTCAAGCTCCATCTACCACCCGGTTTGATGGATAATGCGTTGGATGTGCTGCAGGAGGCCGGCTATGCGGCGCGGCGCAATGGTGTCGGCGTACTCGTCGATGTTCGTCCCGGCGCCAAAGCACAACCGATCCATGATCTACACGCTGCGCAGATCACCGTGACAGATTTTGAGATGGAGTGAGGGTTGAGGGACAGGGAGACAGGGAGACAGGGAGACAGGGAGACAGGGAGACAGGGAGACAGGGAGACAGGGAGACGATAATGTCTCCAATATCACAGTATAAAACGGAGCAATTATGCGTTGGACAATTATCTGGGTATTGGCCCAAAAAGAGTTGCGGGATGCGTTGCGAAATCGCTGGTTTGTGCTCTATACATTGGCCTTCACGGTCTTGGCGCTGGCCTTCTCCTATCTGGCGTTGGCCGGGGCTGGGATGGTTGGCTTTGCCGGCTTTGGCCGGACCGCCGCCAGCTTGATCAATTTGGTGCTCTTAATTGTGCCGCTGATGGCACTGACGATTGGGGCGCAGAGCTTGGCCGGCGAACAAGAACGGGCCACATTGGCCTATCTGCTGGCGCAGCCGATCAGCCGCGCCGAGATCTTTGCCGGCAAATATTTGGGATTGCTGCTGAGCCTTTTTGCGTCGCTGGCGCTCGGCTTTGGCATCTCTGGTCTGCTGATGGCGCTCAACGGCAGTGGCGCTGCCGACCCAATGGCGCTCATTATCTTAGTGGCGTTGGCCTTTCTACTCAGCCTAACGATGTTGAGCGTTGGCTTTCTGATTTCCGCCTTTACCAATCGTGCCGGTGTTGCCGTGGGGATTGGCCTCTTTCTCTGGCTTGTCTTCGTCTTTCTGGGCGATTTGGGCATGATGGGGGCTGCGATCACCATGCGGGTGCCGATTGACAATCTCTTTTGGCTATCGCTTACCAATCCGCTCCAGATCTTTAAGATGGCCGCCATTCTGACCATCCAGGCGACGTTGGATATTCTGGGGCCGGCCGGGATCTATGCCATGCAACGCTATGGTGATGGCTTGCTTGGGATCTTTCTCGTCGCGCTCCTGCTGTGGGTGTTCGTGCCGGCAATCGGTGCCTTTGCACGCTTTCAGGCAAAAAGTGACTTTTAACCGTAACTATTACGACAACGTTAAATTAGACAAGATTAACAGAATTAACAGGATTGACACAGTAGAACAATAATCTTGTAGATCTTGTGAATCCTATCTACGGAATGTAATTTAACGTTGTCGTATTACTCGGCCGCGACCACATCTCCTTCCGGATTATTGTCAAAAGTATTGTTCTCCAATATCGGCTCCGAATTCGCATCATGCCAGATGCCATAGGCGAAACTATCTTCGATTGTGTTATTGACAAGTGTCGGCGAGGCACCCTCCAGGTGAATCGCACCATACGCGCGATTGCGATTCTCGCCGGCGTAGCGGATGGTCGTATATTCAACACGCGAATTCACATCATTGCTTGATGGCTTGAAGCCGATATAGGTCCAGTCGCCCGGTGTAGGTGCCGTCGATGCACCGTCACCATTGGTGTCGCCGCCAACGCTATCATCGCGCAACGAGGTGAAGGTGATCGGTGCCTCCGCCGTGCCAATTGCTTTGAAGGCACCAAAGATGTCGATGTAGGCGTCATCGCCAAACTTGACCGTCACCGCGGGATCAATCGTCAGCAGAACACCTTCGTTGATCGCCAGTTCACCCAACACGGTATAGGGCATGTCGCTGTTGGCCCACGTCCCACCGACACTCATGCGGCCGGCCCGGATCAAGAGACCGTTGCCCCCGTTGTCGGTGAGCTGATTGCTGCTCACTGTGGGGAAAGAATTGGCATCGCCGCTGATAGCGTACCAGTTGCTCTGCTCGATTGTGTTGTTGGTTAAGGTGGGCGAGGCACTTTCCAGATGGATCGCGCCGTAACCATCGTTGCGCCACAGCCCAGCGTAACGGATTACGGCGTGATCGACAACAGAATTTGTATCGTTGCTCGAGTCCTTGAAGCCAATGTACGTCCAGTCACCGGGCGCTGGAATACTGGAATTCTGGTCACCATTCGTATCGCCGCTGACGCTGTCATCGCGCAAGGAGGTGAAGGTGATGGGCGCTGCCTCGGTACCCAGAGCACGGAACGCGCCGTTGACATCAAAATAGGCATCCTTGTTGAGCTTGACGACAACACCAGGGTCGATCGTCAACATGGCACCCTCATTCACAGTAACCGCCCCCAGGAGCACATACGCAATATCGATATTGCGCCAGACGCCGTTGACGGCCAGGTTGCCACTGCGAATTTCCAACCCGTTGCCGCCGTTACGCGTCAGCTCGTTGCCGCTCACCGTCGGGTACGAGTTCACATCCGCACTCACCGCAAAGCTCCAATTATCGCTGAAGCTGTTGTTGTTGATGGTGGGTGAGGCCGCTTCCAGGTGAACCGCGCCGAACGGGGCGTTGCGGTTTTGGCCGGCATAGCGAATGACAGCATGTTCGATCGTGGAATTGGCATCGTTACTGCTGTCGCGGAAGCGCAGCATCGTCCAATCCCCGGCAGTTGGTGTTGTGGCCCCTTGGTCGCCATTTGTGTCACCAAGCAAATTGTCATCGCGGATCGAGGTGAAGGTGATCGGGGTTTCCGGCGTCCCCGACGCACGGAACGCACCATAGATGTCGAAATAGGCGTCCTTGGCAAACTTGACAACGACGCCGGGTTCGATATTGAGCGTCGTTCCTTCGTTGATCGTGACAACGCCGGGAATGGTGTACGCGATATCGGTATTGCGCCAGATTCCGCCCGTTGTCATATTCCCAGGGCGCACTTCGTAGCCATTGCCGCCGTTGCGCTGCAAGGTATTGCCACTGATGGTTGGGTAGGAGTGGACATCACCGCTGATCGCATAGGAAAAATTTTCTTCAAAGGTACTGTTGGTAATCGTTGGCGCCGCGGCCTCCAGGTGAATCGCGCCAAAGTTGCCGCTGCGATGTTGACCGCCGTAGCGAATGATGGCATGGTCGATCAGCGAATTGGCGTCATTGCTGGCGTCATAGAAGCGAATCATCGTCCAGTCACCCGGCGCTGGGCTAGTTGATGCTTCGTCGCCATTGGTGTCGCCAAGAAGCGTATCATCTTTGATCGAGGTGAAGATCACTGGATCATCGACCGTGCCCGCGGCCTTGAAGGCCCCATAGACATCGATGTAGGCATCATCGCCAAATTTGACTACGACACCGGGATCAACGGACAAGGTGGCGCCTTCGCGCACGGTAATCGGGCGGAAGATGGCATAGGGGATATCAACATTGCGCCAGACGCCACTGGAAGCCAGTTGTCCTTCGCGGATCAGGATGCCGTTGCCACCGTTGCGTGCCAGTCGATTGCCACCCACCAATGGAAACGAAACGACGTCGCAGTTGATCGCATAGCTATAATTATCCTCGATCACATTATTGACAATCGTGGGCGATGCCGCTTCCAAATGAATGGCGCCATAACCATCGCCCCGATACTCACCGGCATAGCGAATGGTCGCATATTCCACAATCGAATTGACATCGTTGCTGGTGTCGCGAAAGCGGATCATCGTCCAGTCGCCCGGTGCCGGTGCGCTGCCGCCACCGTCGCCATTCGTATCACCGCCGGCCAAATCATCTTTGCTGGAGGTGAAGATGATCTGTTCATCGGGCGTACCACGAGCAATCAGAGCCCCGTCGATATTGAAGTAGCTGTCATCGTTGAATTTCACAATCGTGCCTGGCTCAATCAACAGCGAAATGCCATTGTTAACCGTGACTTCTCCTTGAATCAGATAGGGACTGCTTTCTGCGGTCAGCCGGGTGTTGACGGCAATGTGCCCTTCGATTAAGGTGGATTCAGGGCGGACAAAGGCCGTAGTATCGATTTCAGTTGCCGGTGGGGCACTGCCGATGGTGTGTAGATCCTTGGTGGCCAACAAGGTAGTCATGCGCTCAAGTGTGGCGTCGTCAACCGCCGTGGCACTCTCCGACAAAAGCGCCTCTTCTACAATCTCCGCAGCACCACTCATACCCAGACGCACAACATCGTGTACAGTCCAGCGCCCGTTGCGGTAACGGATGGCATAGAGGGTGGCGCCGCGATACGCCTCATCGGCAATTGTTTCATTGCCTACGGCGACGGCACGCTGCCGGATCTGCGATTGATTTTCCTGAGTCAAGACAGTGGCCGAGCCGTCGTTGAAGGTGACGACAAGTTGAATGGCAAGTTCGTTAATTGCCAACTCCGTGGTTGCCCGTTGGGTACGCAGCCGACGAATCGCATCCTGCACTTCACTTAAGGCGCGGCCTTGGGCGTAGTCGGGGAGTTGGCGCACCGCCGGCGAATTGGGCAGCGCCAACGCCACTTTTTGTGCCAATCGGAAATCGCCAATCGCCACCAAATAGGGTGCAAACGCGGTGCTATCGGTTACAATTTTGGCGGGCGCATCATTGGCAACAGAGATGGTCGCCGAATTGGGCTCGGGAGCCGGCGGCGGCGGCGGCGGCAGGCAGATGAGCGTATCGACGTTGGCAACCGTGACAAAGGCCGGCAGACCAGGCACCCACTGCTCTGCCGCACCCTCACGGCCGATCAGATACCACTCATACCCACCGGTTTCGCTACAGACGCGCGCAAGAATTCGGAACTCGTCTCCCTGCAACCGTCGACCGTTGGCGGGATAATCGAAACTGGGACCGGTGCGGGTGCTGAGAATGGCCAACAGGACTTCCCCTTGCACATCGATGGCAGTTGTGGTTGCGAAGGATGTACCATCGGTAGTGACATTTTCCGTATCTGCTGACGTCGTCGAAGCTGCTTCCGGCGTAGCGAGGACACCGCTTTCAGGGACAGTTGGCAGCACTTGGGTTTCATCGAGTTGTTTTGCTTGGCCAATCGGCAGTTCATTGAGAAAGGGGCTGCTCTGCGTGTTGATGGCGTCGGGGCAACTGTTGCTGAAAAGCGCGGCTTGAAAGGAGATCCGCTCTTCATTGGTGTTGCTGAGTGTAAAATGGAGACGGCTCTCTGCCGCCAACTCCTCAACCGCAAAGGTAAAGAGGATCACTGCACTGCTTGGGGTGAGTTGGGTGTGAACGTAATCAGCGGCAACCACAGCACCGTTGCCATCAACATTGAGGGTTAACATTGCGTCACTAAATTGTTCCGTCAGCTCGGTGCGATAGATGGCACCCTGGACAATGGCGGCACCTGGTCCTGTAACGGTCCAGACCTTCTCTGCATCCGTTGCATCACCGCGATATTCTGTGCATCGGGTATCGAGTGGCTTTATGACAAGCGCAGCCTTGAGTGATCCTACATTGTCGTGCGAAAAGATCGTGGGCATCCAGCCCAATGTTTGCTCGTAGCGAACCAACAGCCAGGCCGCATCTCGATTGGCACCAAGCACCTCAACCGACGCACCCGCTGGGACGGGATTGGCGGTCAGATAGGCCATGGGGTGCGCCGGGTCGGCGACAAGGCGCACCTCGGTTGCCACGGTAATCTGTGGCAAATTGGGGTAGGGTAGAGAAGGGTCAATTGCCGTCACGCAGCCGGCAAAGAGTAAGCATACGAGTGAAAGAATCGGTACAACAGTCAGTCTGTGAACCATAGGGCTTTCTCCATCACTTTGGGTGTAACAGGAACTCTATTTGTTTAATTATGTGGACAAATCTTGATAAAAGCTCTATAAATCTGTATTAGATCGATCTATTGCAGAAGGGGCAAATGATGCAACAATCTGCTAACTACGTAACACTCAAGCAAGCGGCAAAACAGTTAGGTGTTCATGAACAGACGCTGCGTAGCTAGGAGCGTAAAGGCTTAATTCATTTGGCACGGTTGCCCCAAAGTGGTTACCGTCGCGTCCCTGTGACCGAAGTACAACGACTCCAAACAGCCATGTATATCCCAACATCGACAAATGTTCGTCTAGAATCACCGCAACGGGAGATCGCAGCAATCGAGAAAGCAACGGCATTATACTGCGGTTGAAATGGGAACCGGAGTTTCTGCCCCGGCAAAACTCCGGTTCCCATTCAGAGCTGAGTATAGCTGCGCAAGTGCGTGCCGAACTGGCTGATCTTGACGCAACCGTCACCTTTGATGACTTCATGCAAGAACGCCGGGGGCGTACGTGGTTGCCATAGATACGGATGTCTTATTGTTGGCATTTGCCTTTCATCGTGATCAGCGCCAAATGGCCAATACGGCTTTCCTCGCCGCCATCCAAACAGAAGACGCTGTGGTTGCGATCTATTCAGTGATGGAATTGCTTGGCCAGCTTTCGTTCAATCTTTCTGCTGAAGCTTGGCGCAATGGCCATCCTGGCTGCAAGATCGCTATGGATTAACAGTGGTTTACCCTGCAACAGCGAACTTGACCGCCGAACCATTTTTTCAAGACGAATTCATTGACCGCCCTTTCCGGCCTATGCACCGGCTACGTATGCCTTATTTGGATGGGTTGATCCTCGATCTCATTGAACGGGTCAACAATGTTGAGACCTTTGTTACATGGAATGCTCGTCACTATCGGACGGGTAACTTCAGTTCATCGCCCAAATGAGCGAAAAATCAAATCTGGTAAACATATTCGTAGCGACACGGCATGCCGTGCCGCTACGAATTACGCATCAATTAGCCGTATCCCCACAGCCGTCCGGTTGGCTACGGTCAATTGTGACAAGCTCCTCTTTAGCTTCGTGCAAATCAACGGCAATCGGGAATTCCCAATAACAAGCGGCATCCGATGTTACACGGATGTGATAATCCCCCGGTGCCAGTTGAAAAGCCGCGGCACCGCGGCGGTCAATCGCTTGCTTGGCACAACGCAACGCTTCCTCAGCCACATCAAGGAGTGCATCGGCGCAAACCGCCACCGTCCACCCTGGGTTAGCGTCACCACGCACAGCCTTGCCGGCTTCGTCGAGCACGCCGACGGCCAAGCGGCTGAAGTGCACTTCGATGTCTGTGGTTTTGCCTGCTTCAACGGGGAAGATAATGCCGCGGTAATGCGCTTTGTCGGGATCATCGTAGCCGTCGTCGCTGTACCAGCCGGGGACAATGGGTTCATCCGTAATATTTGAAACGTCAAGCGTTAACAGGTACTGTTGGGGCTTTAGTTCGGCTATATAGGTGCCATCCAACTGTATTGCTTGATTTGAGGGGGAATCCTCAATGAGGATCCATTCACCAGCGATATCTTTCTCTAGAGCAAATAGGCTCAAATTGATCTTAGTGATAGGTTCTCCATTCTGTCCACGAAAACTAAATTTTGCATTGCCGATCAAATCTCTATCTGTATCAACAAAATACGTATACTGTTTAATTGAAACGGCAGCATTGCCAGTATTGAGGACAACAGGAGGAATAGGTGCGCTTAGAAGCTGAATTTCGTATAATCTGACAGTGTTAACAATGCTATGATTGTGCAGGCTTTTTATTGTGAACTTAACACTGTTTGTCGATATATATGGAAAACTTTTATAGTACCAATCGGCAGAGCTACCCAAAATAATGCTTTGGCTATTGCCATCAGAAAATTCTAACAAAATCTCTTTGGGAAACCCACTGCCAGTTGTAATACTTGGTGCGTAAATCCTTACTCCTGCTAGTTCTATAGGTTCGGTTAGATGTAGCTCTAACCAAGCCCCAATGTCATCACCAATTTTGGATATCCAATACGATTTAATATTGCCGTCAATAACATCATGGGGTACATAATTTTGCCCCAAATAATACGAAGATGAGGCTACGACATCATCAACAGGTACAACGCCGCCAAATATAGTAGCATCAAGTGTCGGCAAGGGTGTTGGTGTCGGTGTTAATGTTGGTGTTCGAGCATCAGATACATGAACAATCCCCGTACTCGCCGGAGGTGGCGTTGCGGTTGGCTCCATACTCGGCGGTGTGGTGGCTTGCACGCTGATACCTCTAGGCATACCGACAGGCAACTGCCCAGTAAACTGCTCGGCTTCAGAACAGCTATCAGCAAAATACGCGGCCTCAAAAACAATGGACTCGTTTGCCACATCCTCCAGTTGAAAGGAGACCTGGCTCCCTTTCTGAAGACTGGTGAGGTGGTAGGCAAAGAGAATCAGCGAGGTACTCGGTGTGAGCGCGGTGTGTACATAGTCAGCATCAACAGCCTGACCCGCACCATCAACGACAACATTGAGCGTGCTATCGTTGAACTGTGGTTGCGCAGCTGGGCGGTAGATGGCACCGACGATGCGCACGGCACCTTCGACAGAGGTGATCCAAGGTTCATCCAGTGCAAAGGTGGCGTCGAGGTAGGTGGTGCATTGATCTACAGGTGGGGTGAAGGTGATCGCCGGTGTCAGTGTGCTGATGTTGTCGCGCACAAAGAAGGTGGGCATCCAACCGATGGTGCGTTCATGCAACACCAGCAGCCAGGACATATCTCGCGTGGCACCCAACAGAGTTACCTGCGAGTTGGCCGCCGCCGGTGACTCTGTGAGATAGGAGGTCGGATGCGCGGGGGACGCAACGAGCCTGACATCGGTTGCCACGGTGAGGGTGGGTAAATCTTGGTGGGGTAGCGATAGATCGATTGCCGTGACGCAGCCGGCAATGCACAAGCAGATAAACCAGGCAAAGGGTACGAATGTAAGTTTAGGAAGCATTTTGGCTCTCTCTCCATCGGATTGGGTAACTTTGCACCAGTGAGTGTTCAGCTTCCATTCTTGGTACAACAGGGTCTATCTATCGACGCAACCCATCCAACTATACTCCGCTCTGAATCAGAACCGGAGTTTCCGTTGGGGATAGAAATTCTGGTTCTGATTCAGAGCGGAGTACAACCTACAGGAAAGTCAATTATGGATGAGCGCTAAGGACGGTTGGTGAGTCCTTCGCAGCGCTGCGCTATCGAATCGCCAGTTACAGTAGATACGTTATCACTCTTCGACAATAAATTCGGGAGCAAAGTCTGGTTCGATAATTCCTTGCTGCATAGCCAGAACACGAATGTATTGCGGCACGACGAGGCTGATATTGTTGACAGAAGTTAGCGCAAGCACGGCCTGTCCCTGTAAGGTATTGCCTCGCTCATTATCTGTTGCTTCAACCGTAATTTCCATTTTGGAGATATAGTTTGCTTCCTCATCAAACCAGTAGTCGACCATGATCGTTCCCAGTGTGATATTGTCGCCGACAGGTCCACCAGTGAGCTGTGATATCAGCATACTGCCCATAAATGGGGGAATGTTGAGGTGATAGTGGACTGCATCTCGTCCCCCAATGACTTCAGTTTCCTGGCAATCAGACAAGCTCACCAACTGAAGCTGTTGAAAGACTGCCATTAGAAAATTATCTACTTGCATAAACGCGTCTTCTATATCTCTTGATCCAGAAAATTCTTCCCTTCTTCGCACAGACCATTCTGTGTTATACGAATTTAGTTCTGCTATCAAATTATCGTTGACAAAACCGGCAGTAAAATTCCCATATGACTGATCATTCTCAGATTGTTCCTTATTTTCTATCTGGAAAAAGTAATTCGTTGTCCGAATATCGTCACCGACAGCCATTGCAAATTTCCCATTAACAGTCGTTTGGCCCCTAGCACTGTCGGTTATGCTTCCCTGAATCGTTCCAGCAAGCGAATCAAGCGTATTGAGCCAGGAAGAGTATGTTCTGGCTGCTGCGCAAGCGGAGTTATCTCCCTCTGTGTCTTGTGCGTGAACTGTGACTACGTCGCCATATAACCAGATCAATCCGAATAGGAATACAACAACAAGATTGCGGGTACGCATTTTAGACCTCCATGAAAGTTAGTTGAAACTGTAATCAAAATTTACTTCCCAAAAATTCTTCAACGACAACTGACATCAAAACCAGCAGTCAAAAGAGGCAACTGGTAGAGCTTGACCTGCCATCTTCCCTCGTCAACTGCCAACCCAAGCCAACAGTAATCGCCACCAATCCTGGGCGTAAAGTTGTAGGATTGCGGATACCGCGGTCACGACTATCCACCCACCAAGACCACTGCCTAATAGTGCTTTATTAGTCTGCTGGCGATAGATCGTATTAAGTAAAGTTTGTAACTGCCGCTGTTCGGCGGAACCAAGTAAACGCTGGTCGAGCCAACGTTGGCATCCAGCCAACTCGTTCATGCTCTCCTTAAGGCGTTGCGGTTGCAGAAAATCTAGCGTAGCGCCCAAGAACGATTCACCACGCCGCAGCGAGAAAATCGCAACAGTAATCAACATCACGCCGGCCACCGCCGCCAACAACAGAAACCAGGGCGACCAACCCCCAATTTGTACACGCAGCCCCAAAGTCAACAGTAGCCCGGCCAGCAGAAATGCGCTATCGAAAATTCCTGCAAGCCAGCGTGCGTCAGCCAACTGCGGTCGCCACCAGACAATGAGTTGTGGCACCATCAACAAATAGAGAAAGCAAAGTGCGACTAGACCCACGGCGGTAGGCGAGCGTAATTGGTCGGTGCTAAAGTTGGCTGCGCTACCACTGACAAACCACCAATACCCTCCGCCCGCCAGCAAAGTCGGTATCCCGACAGAAAGGGCAAGCGCCATCGTGCCCAAAGCGACACTCGCCAACCACTGCGCTCGATCACGGCTGCGTGTAACGGCGACACCCATTCGCAGGGCGGCAAACATCGAAAACCCAAATAAGGCACCAATCCCACAGAGTGCAGCCACGAGTCGGTAGGGTTCAAGCTCCATCCCTTGCGACAGCACCCAAATCACCCATATCGCAAAGAGCAACGTGGCTGGCAATAGACAAAGCAAGACGACACCCCAAATCAATGCATCAAACCAACTGCGCACTTTGGGTGCTATAGGTTCAGCAGGCACCCGCCAATCGATGTGGGGATCAAGGAAAAAAGCGAGCTTTTCCGAGATGTCAATCACTCTGGCCAAGTCAGTTGGCCCATGAAAGGGTCCGTGGGTTTGGCGGTAGGCAACAACGGCCGCAGCACGCCGTGTACTGACATCATAGAGGGTGGCGATTTCGTTTGCTGTCGCAGTGTTGATAGCGACTGGCTTTATTAGCATAGAAACGCGTGCGACTCCAGTGGTGTACACTTATCTAGTCAAAATCGTTTTTAGACATTTGGATACAAAAGCCCATCGCATCAATGAAATTGCCGGAATTGTTTCCACCACCGGCATATTTGACCGTGACTGTATGCTCACCCGAAATTTTACCCAAGGAAGTGTCAAAGATTCCATGTAGGTTCTCACCTGGACCTTTGGCCGTGTCAAGTAAAGTGCCATCAAGATAAATATCGTGGAATTCTGAACCATAGCGTGACAGACGGAAGACGACGTTGTCATATGTTCTCTCAAAATCCACAGCTATTTCGATTGCCTCTGATGTCAGTTGTTGAAATGTATTTTTGGTATACATCAAGCCTGGCATCTCAGGCGCAGTAATTTCACCGTCACGATTTGAAGTTAGGTTGTATCGATAACTTGACACATACCCTAGATCCTGGATAAATTCATCGGCACCATGCACCGGTGCAACAGCTCCTTCAAAAATACCGATTTGCCGAAGCGTTGTGTATTGAGCCTCACCAATAGCCAGGCTACCACGCAGGCTGAGCGCATCAATATTATTGCCGTTATCGTCACCGCCACCCCAGTATTGAAGAGAGATCACATGTTCACCTTTGGTGAGCACGCCCAACGGAATTTCATAGAGTGCATAGATGCCTTCACCAGGTCCTTGCGTGCTAACCGCCAATTGGTCATCCAAGTAAATGTCATTGATTTCTGAGCCATACCGACTATAAGCTAACACCGTATCAGAATATGTTTTGTTGAGTGCAAACTCGACGTTTACCTTTTTTGCAGTTAGCATTGTGACGTTTTGAGCTTGATCGAAAAGTACGCCCGGAAACTCTGGTGAAGTTGTTTCGTTATCGGGATTGGCATCAACATTATATCGATATTCTTCAGTGTAAACAGGCTTGGATACGAATTCGTCAAAGCCTTCGCTCGCAGATGCATCTGGTGAATCAAATACACCAATTTGCCAGATGACTTCTGAAGAGCAAATAGTGGCTTCGGTAGAGACGTAAATGTTTTCAGATAGGATAGATGATTCCTGGATTCCCTGTTTTACATTGATAACAACGGTCGGAACAGGATCTACGCCACGGGTCTGTATTGGTGTGTTTGAGACAGCTGGCGTTTCGATATTGGTATTTGACTCTTGTTCTCGCCATGTCACCTTTGTCTTTCCAATTGGCAACATGGCTTGTTCTGTCTGGCACTTATCGGCAAAAAGTGCGGCTTGAAAGTATAACGTTTCCTTACTCTCATTGACGAATTCAAAATAAACATTACTGCTCTTTTCCAGGCCAACAACAGAAAATCCAAAGAATACAATTGCACTTTCATCCGCAAGAGAGGTATGAATGTAATCTGAATTGATTACAGCGCCGTTGCCGTCTATTTTTAGCACCAACTGAGCCGGCTCAAAGGCTGACTGTACACTTGGACGATAAATGCTCCCCACCACAGTTGCTGCACCATCGATATTGCTCGACCAAGACTTGTCGGGATCAAATAGAGAATCCAAGTATGTAGTGCAACGATCATTGAGCGGCTCAAACACAACTGCAGTCTGAATTGTAGCGATATTATCTCTAGAATAGAACGTAGGCATCCACCCCAAGATGTTCTCATGCAGCACCAACAACCAGGCTGCATTTTCGTCCATGCCAATGACTTGAACTTTCGCACCGGCAGGAACAGGCTCGTCTGTGATATAACTCGTTGGATGCGAGGGTGACGCAACTTGTCTGAATTCTGTGGCAACGTTGACTGTTGGAAGTTCATCATAAGGCAGCGATTCATCCACCGAAGTGATGCAGGCAGCTAGCGCCACTAACACCACGAAGGACACCAACATTTTTATGATCACAGTCTGACTCCTTTCGACCTTGCAGCTATCGTAACCATCGCACGCCATCTCGCGATGTTGCATAGCCGAGTTCTGATGATGAAGAGTTGGTTTGCCCTGCGGAGTACCAGAGATGAAAGCCTTCGGTGCTGACTGCTATAGCTGGATTGGATACTCTACCATTGGCAAATCCATCTGCTGCGCCTAGGCCAAATACGGGATTATTTAGATCATCGGTCCAGATTAATCCATCTGGTGAGGTGGCATGGCCAATTCGCCAATCATCGGGTTGTGTTTTTGCTCGACCGGAGTACCACATGTGATAAGTACCATCAATTAGGATAACGTCTGGGGCAGCGGTTGACTGTGATTTCCAAGAAGAGCTTGAACCCAAGCCAATTACTGGTTGATTGGAGGAGACGCGCCAGGTATAACCATCGTCAGAGACTGCGTGGCCAATTTGCCAAGTATCCTGCCAGCTTTTGCCACCCGATCCAGCAAACCACATTTCGTAAGCGCCATCATGATAAATGACAGAAGGGTAATACAAATTGTAACTCATCCACGGAACATTCGGATCGGGAACCAACACAGGATTTCGACTGCTCTTTTCCCAATGAATACCATCCTCGGAGGTAGCAAGCCCAATACTGGCTGGCCATCCACTAAAGTAATACATCTCAAAATGACCATCCTTGACAATCACACTGGGACTCCCCATGTTCGTGCCTTCCCAGGTGCCGTTACCATCGGGTGTCATTACCGGCGTCGAATACACATCCCAATCATTTCCATTGTCTGAACTTGCATAGCCTATCGACCAATCGCCATCTTGACTCGGCTGGCCATTGAACCAAAGGTGAAACTTACCCTCATAGAAAATCACTGTAGGATCTGCCACTTGGAATTGTGTCCAACTGTCATTACCTGTTAGCTCCGGCAATTCGCCAACCGCCCAACTGTCGAACGCATCAGACACAATACAGCGCTCGGCGGGGATAACGTTGCACTCGTTATCAGCCACGATTGGGCTTGCACTTTCCTGCTCACCAGCAGAGGCCATCCGTTGAGATGAGGCTAGTTGCAGGTCACCTTCAGTTGTAATCGTAATTATTTCAGAGAAGACCAGACCAGCACTTGCTTCGCCGCTTTTATCCTGCTGCCAGACAGGTATGCCATCATGTTCTAGCACAAAGCGATAGGAAAAGGGGCTGTCAATGCTCCAGGCAGCTACCGCAATTTGGTTTTCCTGGTTGGTGGTTAGCCAGGACGTAATGTCAATAACTTCTGCGTGTTGTCGTTCATCTGCCGGACAGTTGCGGCACAGAAACCCACCGCCGACCGGCTGTCCATTGACCAGTACGATGCCAATGTCATCAATGTCTTGAACATGCATTAACCACGTGCCAGAAAGAGAGGAGTTCGATTCGAAACCCGTCTCCGCTTCACTTATTTCACCCTTAGCATCGATAATGAGTCTTTTGACGAATTGTAAGTTGTGTTCCGTCGGATCTTCATTCTCTTGGCCCCAAATAATGGTCTCTCCACGACGAATGTAGAAGCCCCAAGCACCCAATGAGATACCATTCAGACTAACAAACGTAACCTGCGTATCTTGGTTAGCAACAATGTAGTCCGTGATATCTATCCAATCTGTATCACCACGTCTATCCCAGTAGACGCTGCCAGCAACCATTTCGCCGTTAACAAAAATGGCAGAGGCATCATCAATGTTGCTGGCGCGCACGGACCAAATGTAGGTACCATGCGTTATTACATTCGTAGACTTTTGGACGACCGCAAGTTGGGATGTCTCCGCCACTTGTGCTGCAGAAGCTTTTTCAACATCTTGTTTCAGAGTACCAATCGGCAGCTTGACATGGTCGGGTGCACAACTATTGCTGAAAAACGCGGCCTGCAATACCGCCGCCTCTTCACCGCCATCGCTGACCGCGAAACCGATGCTATCCCCTTCCTGGAGATTGGTAATCGAATAGGCAAAAAAGACAACGCTGCTCGACGGGGTCAGCGGTGTGTGCAGATAATCTGAATCGACTGCAGTACCGCGTCCATCAATCTCAATCGAGAGCGAGGCAGCGGAAAAGTCTGTATTCGTATCGGTACGCAGAATACTGCCGACAACAATCACCGCCCCATCGACCGTGCTCTGCCACGGTTCATCGATGGTAGCGGTTGCGCCAAGGTACTTGGTACACTGGGCAGAGAGTGGTTCAACGACAATGGCCGTCTCCAGCGTACCAACATTGGTGCCGGAGAAAAAGGAGGGAATCCACCCCAAGGAGTTTTCGTGGGAGACAAGCAGCCATGCGGCATTTTCATCGCGACCAAGCACTTGTAGCGTGGTGCCCGCCGGCAGTTCTTCAGTTGATAAATAGGATGCTGGATGGGAGGGAGAAGCCACCAATGTTGCCGCCGTTGCCAGTTTGATCTCTGGAAGTTCGGCATATGGCAGCGATTTATCCACCGTCGTCACACAGCCGACTAACCAAAGACAGAGTACAATGAGAAGTCTCTTTTTCATGATTCCGTTCCTCAAAAAATAATGCTGTGGGCAGGAGATATCTTGTCAATCAGAGCAGTTCTTTGGGAACTCAGCAGGGGGATCCGCTTTGGCTTCGACAGGCTCAGCCGTCGCTCCCTGGTGACTATTTGTCAAACGCCTGAGATCCTGTTGAACCATAAACCTATTGCGATCCACCAAATACCACCTGCCACAACCGCATCGTCTCATACAATGAAAGCCCTTGCCCCAGATACCGACCGTTGATCCAGATCTCGAAGTGCAAATGTGCACCGTCGGTCGTACCGTAGGCACCGGCGCTGGTGCCGGATACCCCCATAGTGCCCACGGCCACGCCTTGCGAAATCGGCTGGCCGGCATCAATTCCCTGCACAACGGTTTGCAAATGAGCGTAATGGCTTTCAACGCCATGCCCGTGTTCGATAATTACCTGCCGCCCCAAAAAGTGATCCGCCAGGCTGGGCGGGGTACGGTGCTCCGACTCAGACTGCGCAATGGCTGCCTCATAGGCAGCCGGTGACGGTTCCACATAATCGTGGTCGGCGCGGATCACGGTTCCTGGTAAGACGCTGAAGACAGGCGAACCAAAATGCAACCCTGTGGCATCGAAGCCATAGATATCAACGCCTTGGTGAACGCCATAGCGATAGAGCCGTCGCGCGCCCGGATAGGAGCGGGGACGGTCAGGCAGGATCGTAGTTGGGTACGGCAACTGAAAATTCGCTAACAACTCCTGTAAATTGCTGCCGGCAAAGTAATAGCCATTGTCGTAGCGCACCGCGGGGCACTCTTGTTGTTCTTGGAGATCGCTCATGTAGAGCGTGCGTCCGGTCAACGCATAGACACGGTCCTCTTGGATAACAGCACTCCGCAAGCGCGGCAGATTGGGGAGACGGAATGTTAGCTTGCGAACAAGTTGTTGGCGCTGCGGATCGATACCGATGATCTGGCGGGCTTCGCCATCGACGGCGTATAGGGTCTCATCGGCCATCAAAAGCTGTGCGGGCCAAGGGCGCCCCTGATCATTTGCAGTGGCATCCGTTAGCGCGCGCGGTTCTCCTTGCCCAACCTGTTGGATGCTGCCGTCACGCAGTAGAACGCCAAAGCTGGGATTGGGTCCCACGTCGTTTAGCATGACGAAGTCAACAGCGGTCAGCAACTGTGCCGCACTTACTTGTACCTGGGGGATGCTGCTACCAACAGAGAGCAGCCAAATTCGGCTCAGGTCAGAATCCAGCGCATAGATCGCTGTCCCATCGGCCTGAACAGCTAAATATTGGGGATCGGGAAATTGGTCTGGGACCGGTGTCGCGGGCACGGCCATTGTCCATCGCCCAGCCATCGTATACCGATAAATATCATTGGTCTTATCCAGTAGCAGAAGGTCGCCAGTCTGCGCATCGGCCGTGACATAGACCAACTCCTGAATTTCATACTGGCCAATCCTGCGCGCCGGTGGCATTAGATTGGTTGGGGTCAATCCGCCATCGCGTATGCCATCATTGAGCGCGTCATGGAGCAGATCATCAACTGCCAATCGATAGAGATCGCCATTGGCAAGCAAAAACAGTTGATCGCCCACCAACTTCATGTGAATTGGGTCTGCCGGCAACGTGAGGGGAACACGCCGCGTATTGGTAGGACAGAGGAGTGCAACTGGAAGTGGCTGTGGGTTCACTGGCTTCGGGGGAGCGATAGCAGCGGTGGGCGTCACGGCAACGCTAGCACTTTCTGTATAGATCAGAATCCGTTGCCCGATAAACAAATAGTTGGGATTGCGCAACTGATTGGTTGCGACAATCTGGTCGACGGTAACACCGTATTGGCCGGCAATCCGTGAGAGCGTCTCACCGGCGGCCACAACATGCACAAGGAATGGCAAGGGGGTATCTGCGAGAATGGCAGAATCGACGGGTGTCCCCGCTACCGTTACTGATACCGTTGGTGTAGGTTCAGCGTCTTCCTGTATCGGCAAAGACACCGGTGACGCATCCGCCACATGGGGCAGCAACAGCCCAGCCCCCCAGATCGTGATGAGCAGCAACAGAGAACAAAGATAGTTTTTTACCCAAGGTCGAAACAAGTGATTCATAGCATGATAACCCATAACAATTAGGCCATTTTAGACATTAAATTATCCACCAAGCCACACGAAGGTTTTGCTTTTTCTTCGTGCAACTTCGTGCCTCTTCGTGGATAGTTATTTCTTTTAAGTGGCCCTAGAAATTTTCTCGATTGATCGCGCCGATGACACCCCTGACATTGGATTGCCAAACGCCTGGATCCTCGTGGCGGCTGAAATAATTATGGAGGGCGCGCTGTTCGTTCGCCGAAAAGCCCCCTTGCGTGCCCTGGACCATGCGCACAACCAGAACGCGGAAGGCAGATAGCCCGCGACTTTGCGGATTTGCGCTGTATGGGTCGAGTTTCTGATCGGCCGCGAGCCCTCGCCAATCGCGCCAAACTTCCTGGATCAAGCCGTTTAGCCGATCACCACTATCGGCCTGGTAGAGCACGTTCGTCATCGACTGTTGGGTGATGCCTTCGCGCTGCAGTTGGAATTCGTTCAGGCGATAGGCCAGCGTGCGCACAAACAACTCCGTTTCATAGGTGTAATCGACTGTCACACGCGAATTGCGCGATTTGGTGATCAGATGGTTATACAATTGGTCGTCTGCGTTGCTGTTATTCGGCGCAGGCGCGGTTAGTTGCGCCGGGGCGCGCGGCGTCGCAATTTCGACCGCTGCATCGAGCGGAACCTTTTCGGCAATACGCCAGCCCTGATTGGTCCGTACAATCTGATAACGCACAAAAAATGGTTCATCAAACGAGTATCGTTGGTCCAATTTCCCTTTACAGTAGACACGGCCATCCCAATGTTTGCGCATGGTCACGATTACCTCGTTGACGGAAATTTCCCGCCATTCCGTGATCTGTGAAGGTGCGAGATCGGTAAATTCCCAGTAACATTGGGACTGTTTCAGATCGCGCAGGGTCTTCTCCTGCTGCTGCAAGGCACCGCCCGTCAGCACCGTTGGCAGATCAGTGGGATCCAGTGTCCGATCTACTTCGTGGTGGATCTGATCCCACAGATCAACAAGCTCTTTAATTTCTTCCTGTGTCGGCGATGTTCGGGAAAGGCCACTGGTGACAACAATTTTGGTTGCTGTCGGCGTTGGCAAGGGCGTGGGTGCAATGGTAGAGCCGGCACGCAGTGTCGGGCTGGGGGTGCGTGGATCTGGGGTTACGTCCCTCGGCGATGTCCCAGCTGTGGTAGCTGTTTCTGTGGGCGGCTCTGTGGGGCCAGGCGTGGGCGATGGGGTCGGCAGAGTGGTTTTCAATTGGCCCACAGCAAGCAGGCCTTTATCTGTTTGGTCTGCATTCCCTCGATCTTCGCCACATTGGTCTGTAAAGAATATCGCCTGGAAAGCAGCAGGTTGATCTGTTAATCCATCAAGGGTAAAGGAGATCTGACTGCCCTGAGCAACATCCTGGAGTGCAAAGGCAAAGAGAACAAGATTCGATGAGGTTGTCAACGGCAGATGCAAATAGTCAGATGCCACCACTTCCCCTTCACCAGTAACTTCGGCTTGCAACGTTGTGGTCGCCAAGTCGGCTTGTGCTGCGTCGAGGAGAATGCTTCCCTCAACGATCACAGCACCCGCTGTGCTGTTGGACCATGGATCGGCGGGAGCGAAAGTTGCACCGACATACTGTGTACAAGCCCCATCAAGCGGCTTTATAATCAGTGGCGGTTCCACTCTGCCAGTCCCCATTTGGGAAAAGAATGAGGGTATCCAGCCAAGTTTGTTCTCATATTCAACCAGAAACCAGGCAGAATTGGTATCGGCGGCGAGCAACCGTACTTGCACACCGGGCGGCACCGGATCGAGGGGGAGAAAATTGGTTGGATGCGATGAAGAGGCGGCAAGATTGGCCTGTGTCGCCAGCGTGATGGTGTCCAACTGGTCACGTGGCAGCGAACCATCGATCGTCGTGACGCAACCGGCGAGACAGACGAGCAAGATAAAGGCGATAATCGATTGTTGTATTTGCTTAAGCATAGTAAGTTTTCCTTTACTGTCGCTCATAGCCCCTTGCTTCGAAGCTGGCCTGCAAACGTTGATAAATCTTTTCACGCACTGGGGGTAAAAGCGGTTGAAAATGGTTTTTTTGATACCCTTTAATACCTGCCAAACGACCCATAAAAAAGGGCCGCGCCGCCGCAAATCCCGCCAATCCAAGTTCGTCATAAATCTTTTCCAACGCGCAGAGTGGATTGGTGGTCAATTCCTCAAAACTAAGTGCTGTATAGTTCGCGGCCGGGATCAACGGTCGTTCTGCAATAAATCGCTCATAGACAATCTCATAGCGTCGTAGAATCAGCTCCTCCAAATCAAGATTACCTACCGGTTGCAGCGTAGTTGTGCGCAACATCGTCTGATAGAGATGGCTGGTCGATTGAAAGACGGTATATGGATCGCGATGAATGTGAATGAATTGCGCATCCGGAAATAGTTCCAACAGGATCAGAATTCGTGCCATATGAGCCGGTGATTTCAACACAAGACGACGATTGGTACGCAAGGTGACCTTGCGCAAGAATTCCACAAGCGCCCGACGCCAGCGTGTGTACTCTTGTGGTGTCACATCCCGCAACGTTAAGAAACGGTCGAAGTTCTCTTGGCTCTGCGGAAAGAGCCACGTCAGATAGGGCGATAGCAACGTTGCATTGCACAGGGCGAATTCATCCTCCTGCGGCTGATCGAAGCCGAAACGCACATTGTCGATCAGCCGCGTCCGAGGTGCAAAGAGACCAAGTAGTCGCAGTTGGCGTTCAAAGGTCAAAAAGGTATGGGGGTAGAGCGTCTGCAACAGGGTTGGTGCCGCAAATTGTGGATCAGACGCCAACAGATTGTGCAGCAGCGTTGTCCCGCTACGCCAATGACCCAAGATGAAAATTGGGGGATGAATTTGCGTGGCGGCCACCGCCCCACCATACACCCGCCGCTCAACCTTGGCCGCACCGGCATTGAACAGACTCATGGTTGTCATAAAGCGCGCCCGCGCTCGATAGCTCGGTGCGATTGCATTGCCTGGCTGCCGGCGCAACTGTTGCCAATCATCGAAACCGATGCCGTGGATCATCGTCACCAGGTGATTGGCAAGGAAGTGACGTGCTTTTTCAAATAGTTGATGATCACCCATATCGGCAATTGTTTCTCCTTACGGGTTGGGGAAAAGACCGCGCTCTTGTAAATAGGTCATATAGGCCTGAAACATATTCTGATTTACCGTTGGGCAGGGCACGCCAGTAAGCGTCTGCCGGGTTCGTTGATTTTGAAAGCGTGGGAGTCGCTCCAACCAGCCAATCTCCTCTGAAACTTGGAGTGCCAGCAGTGGACCAACTGCATCGAGAATAGTCTGCCGCTGTCGATCGCTTCGTTTCAACATTTCGGCGCGCCATGCAGGGTAAGGCATAGGCTGCACGGGATAGCCGGAGGCCACCAGCCACTCAATCAGATCACGCACCGAAACGGCTTGGGGATTGTTGAGATGATAGACGCGCTTCGCGCTATCACCGCTCCCCCTGTCACCGCTCCCCTGATCGCCATGACCGAGCGCTAGTTGTACAATGGAGCGGCTGACATAATCAACCGGCACGAGATCCAGATGAACATCGAGATCCGGTGCCATGCCCAGTTCGATCCAACTGCGTAACATGTTGACGATGATATTGTGCCCTTGCCAGAGACCAGTTTGGCTGTGGCCGACCACAAGGCTCGGTCGGTAAACGAGCGTCTGTAGCCCCCGTTCAAGCGCCATTGTCACCAGCTTCTCAGCCACCCATTTGCTCTGTGCATACCCGCCAAAGAGCAGCCCGCCATGATCCAGCGGGCTATCTTCGGCAAAGAGGGGCGACACACCTAGCTGCATCATCGGGAAAACCGCCAGCGACGATACGTAATGCAAGGGCTTTGATCGATAGTGGGTGGCCAACCGTAGGATCGTCTCCGTGCCACACACATTGCTTGCCTTCAACTGTGCATAGGCTGCCAGCCACTCGATCTGTGCACCGCTGTGGATGATCAGATCGATCTGCTCGGCCAGGCGGTCAAATTCGCCGGCAGCAAGACCGAGTTGCGGCTGCGCAAGATCGCCAGGAATGATGTGAATGCGCTCCCAGGCCAGATCCTTGTCTGGGCAAATTGCGTTGAGTCTCTCTGCGATGCGTTGACGACCACTGATTGCATCTGCCGCGCGTACCAGACAATGAATCTCGCATTCCGTCTTTTGCAGCAGTTCCTGGAGCAAAAACGAACCCACAAAGCCAGTGGCACCGGTTAGAAAAATCTGCTGAGGCGTAGCCTCTATCGGGACGACAGCCGGATCACCCTGAATGGATGGGTCAAGCAGTGCTTCATCGGCTAGCTCTGTAACGGACCGCGCAAAATGTTCATCCGCCACACCTACCGCTTCACCGGCAAGCTGCTCCTGTGGCGCTGAATGGGGGGAGGTGGATGGTTCCAACAACGCTACAATTTGCGCGGTGAGGTCGATGACGGTGGGATTTTGCAGCAAGATAGCCATCGGCAAAGTCAGCGCCAGATCGGCTTCGATGCGATTTACGAGTTCAACGGTCATCAATGAATCGATGCCCACTTCACGCAAAGGTTGTCGCAGGCCGATGCTATGCACGGGGGTTCGCAATACCTGCGACAACTGCTGCTGTACCAATGTGGCCACGGCGGTATGGCGTTCATCTGGTGCCAGGGATTGCAGACGACGGCGGAGGTCACCGGCCATTTGCGCAACAGGTACGCCACCAGGGGCATTGATTTCCGCAAGCAGATCTTGCAGCAAAGGGAGTGTAACGCGGTTGGAGAGCCGCTCCCAATCAATATCGACCGCGGCCACTTGTACTGCCGATGTGGCAAGTATACGCTCCAACAATTGGACGCCTTGCTCAGGGGTGAAGTGACGGATACCCTGCTGCGCAAGATTGGCCGCGCGATTCGCTTGCGTAGCCATGCCCACCTCTGCCCATGCGCCCCAGTTAATGCTGAGCGCCGGTAGTCCCTGTTGGCGACGATAGTGTGCCAGCCCATCGAGGAACGCATTCGCCGCTACATAATTACCTTGACCGGGTGAGCCAAGGATCGCGGTGGCCGAGGAAAACAAGACAAAGAGATCTAGCTCCAAGTGGGCCGTCATCTGATGCAGCAGCCAAGCGCCATGGGCTTTCGGTGCCATAACCCGCGCCAATCGTTCTGGATTGAGATCCATCAACAGCCCATCATCCAAGACGCCCGCGGCATGGACGATCCCGCGCAGCGGCGGCATAGTAACCTCGATCTGTTTGATGACTCTCTTCAGTTGCTCCTCGCCCGCAACATCCGCCTGCACGGTCACGACATTTGCACCCTGTGCCTGCAAGGCGGCCACTGTTTCATCGACTGCCGGTGTGGGACAGCGTCGGCTCAAGAGCACCAAATCGCGTGCCCCTTTCTCCACAAGCCACCCGGCGACAGCGAGGCCCAATCCGCCCAGACCACCGGTAATCAGGTAGGTACCGTGGTGTCGAACCAGCCCGCGTGCTGGCGGTGTAACCTGCAAAGGTGCATCCGTTGCGCCATCGGCCCGGATGACGATTTTGCCAATCTGTTTCGCTTGCGCCATATACCGAAAGGCCTCTTCTGCATCGGCCAGTGGGAACTCAATATAGGGTAATGGGGGCAATGCACCGGACGTCAACAGTGCAACCAATTCCGCCAACAGTTCAGCACAGAACGCGGGCTGTTCTGCCGTGAGCGGGATCAGGTCAATGGCGAAGAAGGCAATATTCTTCTTCAACAGCCCCATATCCAGTCTGCTGTGGCCATAGATGTCCCGTTTGCCGATTTCCAAAAAGCGCCCATTGGTACGTAAGAGGGCAAGGCTATTGGGAATTGCCTCACCAGCAAGCGAGTTCAGCACCAGATCAACCCCTTCACCATGCGTGTACGCCATCACTTCGTCGGCAAAAGCCAGTGAGCGCGAGTCCATGACATAGGGAATGCCTAATTCGTGCAAAAAGGCACGTTTTTCAGTGCTGCCGGCTGTCGCATAGATTTCAGCACCTAGGTATTGAGCTAGGTACACGGCCGCTAATCCAACACCACCGGCTGCGGCATGAATCAGCACGCGTTCCCCCGACCGCAAACGGCCCAGTGTATGGAGTGCATAGTAGGCCGTGAGGTAAGCGACCGGCACGGTTGCCGCTTCCTGAAAGCTGAGGTTCGCTGGTTTCCGTCTGACTAACTTGGCTGAGGTGCAGGCGAAATTACTGATGCTGTGGGGGGCCACCGCCAACACTTCGTCGCCGACCTGTAGATCCGTAACACTTTCTCCCACCTTCGTCACCGTTCCCGCGCACTCCATCCCCAAGGTCAGAGCAGTCCCCTCCTGATCGGGGCGTAGCCCGAGCGCCGAAAGCACATCCAGAAAGTTGAGGCCGGCACTGTGGACACGGATCTCAACCTGAGCGGGTGAAGGTATTCTTCTTTCAGTTGCGGCCAATCGAAGATTATCGAGGATACCCGGTGCGGCGGTTTCTAGTCGAATGGCTTCCCCAGGAACGACGGGACGCTGCCGGTGTGTGAGATCTTCGACGTAACGCTCTAGTCGGACCACCAGCCGCTGTCCGCCCCGATAGGCAATTTGCGTCTCTGGCCCATCAGCACGCATTTCCTGGTAAAGGAACGTAGATTCTTCAAACGCCAGATTAGCTTGCAGGTCGATACAACTACAGCGCAATCGAGGCAACTCAAGATTGATTGTGCGCACAAGTCCCCAAAGTGGCGCCTGGTTGAGAAGGATGGAGTCAGCTTCTGTTACGGATTGCGCTGCACGCGTTATCAGCCAGAGACGGGGCAAATCATCTTCACTATATTGCCCATCTTGGTGTTGCTTTTCCTTACCCTTCACGAGGATCTGAGTCAGGCGTAACAAATCGAAAAGTGCACTTTGTCCCATAGAAACAGATGAGTCGTTAGCCCCTGCCACGTTGGGCGCAGCCAGATAGATGATCCCGCTGAGTGGTTTATCTGTCTGTGCCAAGGCGGTGCTCAGTCGACAGGTAAAGTCCTGGTTCCCAATATCAGCTTGCGCTTCTTGCCCATTCAACGAAGGCATCAGCAAGCATTCGTGGTTATCCAGTTGGAATTGTTGTGCCAGCGCCTGACCCAATTCTTCCGTATTACCAACAATAAGCCACCGCCCCGATGCACTACTTTTAGGAACAACCGATAGCGGTTCTTGTTTCCATGTCATTTCATAAAGATGCTGATTTAGATCTCTTCCGTCAGCCGATTGTGTCTTTGCGACTTGGTGCAGGACAAGCCCTTGCGCTTCTACTAGAATCTGACCTTCGCTGTCGAGCAGATACACATCTGCCATTACATGCTGATCTGCCTCGCTCTGCGCTGGATGCAATATGATCTGCGCATAGACAGAGTGCAGCGGCGAATGGTGGATGTGGAGCGCCTTTAACGCCACCGGTAAATAGAGGCCTGTTGTCCGAGTTGTTGCGGCGGATTGCATGATCGCGGCCACGCTTTGAAAGGCAAGATCAAGCAAGACGGGATGGAGATGATACTTCGGCATCTCGGCTATGATTGACTGAGGCAGGCTAAGCTTTGCCATTGCCGCTGTTCCAGCCAACCAAAGCTGCTCAATTCCTTGGAAGCAGGGGCCGTATTCTAGTCCGTGGGCGGCCATTAACTGATAATGCTCTTGGCCGGTAAACGTTGTTTCCGCTTCCTGCTGAAATGCAGACGGGAGTGACAGGTAACCAGCCGTTTTGCTATCGTCTATATGATTGCATCGAACAGTGGCTTTGGCATGATACAGCCAAGAGCTACGATCATTCCCATCTGGGCAACTGTAGTAGGCCAGGACAAGCGTCTTCTTGGCGATGGTGGCCACGATCTGAATTGGTAGCGTGCCTCTCTCTGGAAAAATGAGCGCTTTTTCAAGCTGTAGATCGGTTACGGTATATTGATCGTCTGGTCCGAGCGCTGCAGCAACGGCGAATGCCATTTCCACATACGCTGCGGCGGGCAGCACAGTCGCCTGATAGACCCGATGATCGGCCAAATAAGAGGGGCTGTTGGGGCCAAGTTCCACCTGGACAAGATAGGTGTCGGGGTGCATTGCCGATTGGATCGGTCGCCCCACAAGTGGGTGTTGGCTTGTGCCGCTATTCATGTTTGCGCGTTGAGGATTCGCTACACGGTCGCGCGCAGGCAACCAACAGCGCTGTCTTTGCCACGCTGTCATCGGCAGGTGAACATAATGACCATCGGTGGGATAAAGACCTTCCCACTGGACAGCATAGCCGTCACGATAGAGGTTGCCCAATGTCTGGAATAAAGCAGTTGCTCCATCATTACCGCGACGCAACGACGTGTAGACAGCAGCTTCCGCACCGACATGTTCTATGACCTCTTGCATTGGGCGCAGAAGAACCTGGGCTGGATGGACTTCAAGAAAGCAGCGATGCCCCTCAGACAATGCGTGTTGTACGGTCTGGCTGAAGCAGACAGGTTCACGCAGATTGTCTGCCCAGTAGTGCGCGTGGAGTATAGTGCCGGCAAGCGCTGTTGTCGTTACCGTGGAGTAGAAGGGAATAGCGGTATTCTGCGGTGTTAGACCATGCAATACATCGGCCAGTTCATCTTTCAGTGGTTCCATTTGCGGGCTATGCGCGGCATAGTCAATTGCGGGTAAGCGACGCACAAAGATATTGTGTTCTTCCAACGCTGCCACTACAGTTGCCAATGCAACCGGATCACCCGACAGCACAGAGGTAGTTGGACTATTGCTGACAGCCACGGCCAGTGCCGATCCATAATCCTGGATGGCTTCTGTCGCCGCGCTCATTGATAGGCCGACCAAAGCCATGGCCCCTTTGCCCGAGGCCTGTTTGGTGATGCGCCCGCGCTGAAAGACGATCGTGACGGCCTGTTCTAGTGAAAGTGCGCCTGCCACATGGGCAGCAGCCACTTCGCCCAAACTGTGACCAATGACAGCAGATGGCACAATCCCCCAGGATCGCCACAACGCAGCCAGAGCAACTTGACAGGCAAAAATTGCCGCCTGACAGACATCAGTTTCGTGAAGTCGAGAGTGAGCGCTGGTGGCTGTCAATTGTTCCAGCAATGACCAGTCGGTGCCCTGTGCACGCAGTAGATTATCACAACATGCAAGCACTTCCTGAAAGATGGGGAAGCGGGTCAACAAAGCTGAATCAATGGGCCAGAATTCGGCGCCCTGTCCAGAAAAAACAAAGACCGGTCCACCAACTCCTTCATGCGCAGTAGCCCTAGGCGGAACGATGGGGGTACGCTGACAGTAGGCGTTTAACTGCTCGGTCAGCTCCTGTTGCGAATGGCAGACAAAAGCGAGCCGGTGGGCATGGTGCGTTCGACGGAGAGTGGCACTGTAACAGAGATCATGCAGGGAATGACGATGCAGCTCACCGTTCACAAAATCGCGGAAACGGATGACCGTTTCCGCCAAGGCTGTCGGCGAGTGAGCTGATAGCGGCAACAGATAGGTGCCTTCGGTAGACGGTTGGCATTTCGCTATTGGTTCCGGTGGTGAATCCGCCAGCACCATGTGGACGTTGGTGCCAGAGATACCAAATGAACTGACACCGGCCCAAGCCGTGCCTGCCGCGATTGGCCACTCACGATATTCCTGTTGGACCCGTAGCGGCAGGTCGCCCCACGGCACAGCGGGATTGGGTACCGCGAAGTTGAGGCTAGGTGGAATAGACCTATGATTTAGGCAAAGTGCGGTTTTAATAAGACCCGCGATGCCGGCCCCGGCCTCTAAATGGCCGATATTTGTCTTCACTGAGCCAATCAAACAGGGCGTGTCTAGGCTCCGTTCTCCTGCCATCACCGTACCCAATGCGCGTGCTTCAATCGGATCGCCGACGCTGGTACCGGTGCCATGCGCTTCGATATAGTGCACCTGCCCCGGCTCAATGCCGGCATGGCGATACGCGGCACGCAGGACTGCCGCCTGGGCCTGTTGGTTGGGCGTCATCACGCTGCTGTTGTGACCATCATTGTTAATGGCGCTGCCGCGGATCACAGCATAAATTGGATCGCCGTCCGCCTGTGCCTGGGTCAGGGGCTTGAGCAGAGCAATCCCTGCCCCTTCCCCCCGGACAAAGCCATTGGCGCGGGCGTCAAAGACCCTGGCACACCCGTCCGGCGAAAGGATATGTGCTAACGAGAGCACAGACCAGGCTTCTGGCGTAAGTATTACATTGACACCCCCAACTAAGGCCAAGTTACATTCGCCGTTCCACAGGCTTTGACAGGCCAGGTGTGCGGCGACCAGCGATGAGGAACAGGCTGTATCAACGGCCAGACTGGGCCCTTTTAGATCAAGAAGATGAGAGAGGCGCCCGGCGACAATGCTGCGCGCCGTCCCCGGCAATGTGTAGACATCCAGCGTAGATGCGTCCTGCTGCTGAAGTTGCATATCACTGTAGTCGGAAGAAGAGACACCAACAAAGACACCGGTGGTAGCGTTACTCAGCTCTCTACGCGTCAATCCCGCGTCTTCAATTGCTTCCCAGGCAACTTCCAACAAGAGCCGCTGTTGTGGGTCCATGCTCTCTGCTTCACGATTGGAAATACCAAAGAAGCCGGGATCGAACTGATCGACCTGCTCAAGAAAACCACCCCAACGCGTAATGATTTTACCTGGTGTTCCTGGCGTCGGATCATGATAGTGATCGATCCCAAAGCGCTCCGGCGGGATCTCCCGAATCACGCTGCGTCCTTCACACAATAGTTGCCAAAAAGCTTCCGGGCCACGTGCCCCTGGAAATGCACAGCCGATGCCGATTATAGCGATGGGTTCTGGTACAGAAGTTGCGACCATTGGGTTATCATCAAAGACAGGCAATTTACCATTCCCCATTCATAATTTACCATTTACAATTCAATTAAAGTGAGCTCTGTTTGAAACAGGTAGTTTTGTTGGGGTAGAAACTACCCGTTTCAAAGCAACCGCACTGTAGGTACTGATGCATCAGCGTTTGAACGACTCCACAACGACCTGTCCATCCTCCAGCGTAAACGACTGGACAAAGCGCTGCGGAAGCAGTTGATATAGCTGACTGCGAATCTCACTCTCCAATTGTACGCGATATTGCGACGTCACATCGATACCGTTGAGCGAGATGGAATCGATGTTGACGATCAAACTCTCGTTCTCAATGACAAAGGTGCCTGTCATGGTAAACCGCCGTTGCAGCAACATGACAACCGCATTGCCGGTCACATGCAAGCCATCGGGCGTAATGCGGACGACGATGTCGCTGAATGAGCCGTCGGTATCACCCTTTTGTACCTGATCACGCAGCATCTCTTCGGTGATAACATCTTCGACGGCGGTCATGCCCCGGGTGTTGGCAGAGGCAGTCGGCGCGGTTGTGGCTTGTGGCGTTGCCACGGAGGTGTCTGGTGTGCCGATGGGCACAACCGTAGCAGCTTGCGCGGTATCAACAGGTGGCGTTGCGCGCGCAACCACAACGCCAGCAATCGGCGTCCCCGTTTGTGTGACTGTGGCACGGCTTAGGATCATCGCCGACGAATTCGCTCCGGTCGGTGTGGGCATGACAGCCGTTGCGAGGCCGAGGATCTCTTGTGAGATGGGGAGCATTGACGTCACTTGATCGGTTGCGGTGATCTGCCCGTCGGTTGTGATGCCGGTCGTAGCGGTCAATGGTGCGGCCAGAATGTTGATTGTCGGTGTGAAGATGGCGGTCGCCATATCGGGGCTGAGCGTACCAATCGGCACAACTTTGGGTGGCAAACTGGTGGCAACACGCTGTGCCGCCAAGGTTGCTTCTTGCGCAACGGCAACGCGTGTCTGATAGCTTGCGCGTTCCTCACTAAGCTGGAGCGGCAGCAACGGTTGAGACGCACAACTACTTACAAGCCACGGAAGAGAGGCCACAACGAATAGACATAGGATGATGACAATCGGGACTCTTTGCACGTTGATCCTGCTACCTTTCTTGTAGATACAGCACCTTAGTATCTGTCCTGAAAATCTCTGTCACGCTCACTCGTGTAGGTGTAGGCCATAGACGCACAACCGATTTTCAGGATAGGCTCTTAGTCAATCTCCCATTGGCAATTTTGCGGGATACTGAAGATCGTCGCCATAAACGTTAGTGGTTCATCGCTGGTCGTATTGAGTAGATAACCGACCGTTTCGCCCGCTTGTAGATCCTGCCCTGGTGAAAAGACAACATCTTTTAGGGAGAATTGGCCATTCTCTACAATTGGGCGGCGGCTGCTCTCCACTTCGAAACCATTGACTGTGAGCGAAAGCGACGAGTCAGGGAACTGTCCATACTTGGAGCGGAACAGATCCGCAACCACGGCAATCCGTTGGCGCTGATCACTGGTCCACTGGCTGCTGAAGCCAAATTGTGTGGTGACTGGGATGGCACAGGCTGGCGGCTCCTGTTCAAAGACTGGTAAATCAGCGAGTTTTTCCCGCTGACCGTTGTAGTCGGTAAAGGAGACGGGCACCCACCCGACACCAGTGTTCCACACGGTCCGCAGATGACTACTGGTTGCATTGCGTCCCATTACATAGATCGTTTCGCCTTGCGGAATCGTCACGGGAACGATAAATTCAGCGCGATTGGGCGATGCATATAAGCCTGTAGCCGAAGTCAATATAGCCGGCGGCATGTTGTAAAACAGCGCGGACGGCGGCGGTTCTGTCGGCGTTGGCGCTGGTTCTGTCGGCACCGGTTCCGTTGGTGCTGCTTCTGTTGGCGCTGCTTCTGCCGGTGCTGGTTCTGTTGGTGCTGATTCCGGCGTAGCGGTATCGGCAGGAGGGGATTCTGTCATTGTGCCATCTGCTTCACTGTTACTTG
The DNA here is from genome assembly GCA_034432375.1 of Caldilineaceae bacterium. Classification (GTDB taxonomy): domain Bacteria; phylum Chloroflexota; class Anaerolineae; order Caldilineales; family Caldilineaceae; genus JAHBVH01. The sequence goes on along the minus strand of DAOUCA010000233.1, from coordinate 6,039 downwards.
ATTCAGCAGGAGATGATTCAGTCGCGGCTTCCACGCTCGTAGCAGCCGCAGCACCGTTGCCATTTTGTGGTAAGACACTGCGATTACAGGCAGCGATGAACAAGCAGACACAGAGAGCCAAAACGTAAAGGGCTGTCTTCTGAACTGTCTTTTGTCTCCTTTTTTGCCCGATTGTTGTTGGGTTGTAGAAATCTCCATCAAATTCGTTATTATCTTCTTGCGTAGCTCGTCTTTGCATAGGTCCGTTCCTCTCGATGAACATAAGGATTCGTCTATAAATTTACTACTCAGCCACCCCTCCTGCGAGCAGGTAAGGAATACTGCTCTCTTCCATGAGCTCGGGGAAGGGCCAGGGGGTCACTGCCATTCATTTAAGGAGCGTGTAGGTTGTCACCCCCGCGCACCCAAAGGGTACCTGAGGGGTCCACCTGCCTGAATCCTGGATTCCTGCCTGCGCAGGAATGACACCTTTTCCCTTAACTTAATGGCAGTGGGGCCAGTGGGGTGATTCGTGGATAAGTTATCGATCACCACACCACGATTGGCTCAGTTTACCATTCCAATATTGTAGAAGATCGGGGTCGTCGACCTTGTTGATATTTGCATATTCGTACAAATTCGTGCCGCCATAAATCTGGCGATTAAAGTAGTTAAGAACATGATATTCGCGCGACTGTTGCCGCAGAAAGAGTCCATAGCTGAGTAATACTGCGACAACAGCCAACACCATGAGCATCCGCAGGCCATCCCGCTTGACCGTTTCGCTCAGTGTAATCCACCAGCCATACCAGGGATCCCGCGCACGCAACAGCAGAACCGCAAAGAAAGTACATAAGAGTGTATACACGCCAAGTGAAAGCCAAACGGAGATCAGATGGCCCGTACTGTTGAATTCATCAAAGTGCCAGCTATCGATCCAACAGTAGATCTCAATATTTGCGGAAAATCCTTCATAGGCCCATCTGCCAGTGGAGAGAAAGGAGAGCGTATCAACCAGTTGCTCCAGCGCTTCGTTGCGGATCAAGCCGGAAAATAGCACAATGAAGACCGCAATAAAACTTAAGTACAGATAGCCTTTATCACTGTCCCCCGCCAGGGCAGAAATCATTAAGCCTAGCGAGGTTGAGGCGATGCAGGTCAAGATCAAGGTAATGAGAATGCTCCAACTGACCCGTTCCGTGAGCAAACCAACCACTTGAAAGCGGATAATCCGCTCCCACAAACCAACCTCTTCGCCAAATCGTGGCTCAGGAAATCCCGGAAAGGGCTGCCGATAGATAAGCACCACAAAGCCGATGAGCAAGATCGGTGCCAAAATGCCGACCATGCCGGTGAGCCAAATCCATTTCGACATGAAGTAGGCAGAGGGCGATAGTCCCTTCAATCGTTCATGTTTGTAGATGCGAAATTCTTTTGAGATTTCGGTGTAACTTGTGATCAAACCAATGAGCGTTACGACAATCGCTATCACATAAACCGACTGGCGTGCTTGGGTGAGCGCGATGGCAAGTTCACTTTTATCGGCCGGTTCGAGAAAGGTATCTGCGGGAAAGATGAAGAAGAGAATGCCGCTGGCACCGGCCAACAAGGTCCCCAACAGACTCCAGATATCACCGCGGCGCACACTCAGATAGCGGCGCATTAAGCAGCGCAGTTGGTGAAACCAGGGGGTTTGCGGCAATGGGTGGGTCATTGACGCCTCACTGGGCCGAATTGGCACGTGCTGCATTTGTGTACACTTTTGGTGCTCATTTTTGGTTTTGAAGGCTTTGAACACCGTGGCCCAACGATAGAATTCCGACGAAGCTGATGCACTAGCCACGGTCTCTTCCGGTGCCACCGCCAGCGCGTCTTTCTCCAGCGCGGCAAGCACCTCTTGGCGTCGCCCAAATTCACGCAGCCGTGAATTCTCGATGAAGATCACGTCATCACAGGCGTCAATGGTGTTGAGCGTATGGGTAATGACAAGGATCGTCTGTCCCTTTTCATGGGCATAATCGGCCAAACGATGCATCAGATCGCGTTCTGCATCGGGGTCAAGATTACTCGTCGGTTCATCAAGCAACAACAAGGGAGGATCGGTGATCAGCTCAGCACAAATGTTGGCCCGCTTGCGCTCACCACTGCTCAGCACGTGGATTAGGTTGTTGCGACGTTTATCATCGTGGTAAAAATCAAACTCTGTGAGTAACCGATCCACGCGCGCTTCAATTTCGGAAAGTGGCTGATTGGGCAAACGTAACTGCCCTATATAAATGAGCGCCTGAGAAAGGGTCAGATGATCGTGGAGCACATTATCGACTGGTACATAGCCAATCCGCTGCAGCCAATATTCTGGATCGGCATATAGATTTTCTCCATTGAGCAGGATCCGGCCCTCATCAGGCCGTTGCCCAGATAAGGCGCGCATTAAGGTCGTCTTTCCCGCTCCATTGGGGCCGATGATGGCGGTCAACGTGCCTGGGGTGACTTGAAAGGAGACATCCTGGAGGATCAGCTTGCCACTACGACAGACGCTGACGTTTTCGGCTGTAATCTCGAGCCCTGAGCCATTCATGAGCAAAGTTCCTATTGACAATTACAGTAGACCGCAGTAGCCGCTCTGAGCGGATTTAATAATCTCCGCCAGATCTGGCGATCCGACGGACACAGTAGCGATCTACAGTTATTCATTGATTTGATTCACCAGACTACAAGGTTCGGAATAGCCGAGAAAAACACGATAGGTACCGAGGCGTTCGCCATCCCCTTCTTTCCCACGGTTAATCACACCATCAGCCCACCGTTCTGTCCATTCAACCGTCACAGCGGCTCTTTGTCCCGCAGGAATGACGACCGAAATGGGGCAGAGCGCCGTTTGTAACTCCCCTTCTGGATCATTGGGTGGCAATTTATAGTACTCAACCAGCCGATCTTGCACACTTTGGCTGGAGATTTCATTGCTCTGTAATCGTTGAATGATCTGAAAGCGATAGTTGCGTTCAAATTGAATCTGGACCTGTAGCGGCGTATCGCCACTGCTATTATCCAGGCCAAGTTCATTGAGATAGGAGAGCTCTTGTGGAAGTTTCTCACCTACTTCATCGCGCAAATGCTTGATGGCAAATTCAACCGGTGCCGATCCACCACACGCTAACAGGAACGGAAACAGGAATAACGTGATACAGAAAAATGACGCACTGAACACTAATTTCATTCGAAGCATTATCTCATTCCCTTCATTTTGGAGTTATGGAAACGCACATTACTGCCTTATCGTAAATCATCGTAGCCCATATCGCGCATCCATTGGCAGAGAACTGGGCCACCATGCGGATCTGGGTTAGGACCGCCATACTTGGAAATCACAGCATCCAACCCTCGGAAATAGCCCCCTGGGCCATCGAGTTGATCACGGGCTGCTTGTGAAAGCTCCGGATCGCCAATGGCAATGGCATGTATATGTGCGCCTGAGTTAGGTCCAAACATGCCCGTTGGTCGGTACCATGCCGCGAACCCAGCTTCCCGCAATGCAGAGACCATCTTCGTTGCTTCGTTCCACAAAATTTCTGCTAGGTTGGCTGGGTTGCGAATCGAAATATCGACAGCTCCACCGGCATCATGTGTCCCAAATGATTCTGCAAGCCCCGGCTCATAGCTACCTTGGACAACACGCAAGACACTTCCTGGGCCACCATAAATTTCTTGAGCACGTTGCAGCATCCAGTAGGTACGCATACTCACCGTCTTACCATTTACCTCCACCAGGGTCATATCATCGGGAGGACGCTGGCAATCGAGGCGCGTGATCTGGTTGGGAGTTGCTGTTGCCGATTGAACAATTGTACTCGTCGGTGTGATCGGACGAGCTGTTCGCGTTTCCCCTTCCACAGCAACTTCAAGAGGGGCCTCGGATGATTTGTCCACCAAGAATGCGGCAACCCATTCGTCAGTCGCTAGGCGATACCAATCCCCTGCCTCATCAGTTCCGATGATAGTAACTGTTGTGCCCATCCGTGCTAAACCAACCTTTGTATAGCCAACCCCTGGACCAGCACGTAAATTTGCATTGCGGTTAATGGTACCGACAACAGGGACTGGTGTCGGTATCGGTGTAGCTGTATTTGTTGGTGTCGGAAGCGGTGAAGATGTTGCAGTCGCTGAGCTTGGTACTAACGTTTGAGCGTTGAGTGATATGGTACTGTCACTCAAGACAAAGGCAATGGACGTTGTTGATATCAACGTTGCAAATAATAAGAGGTGGTGAAAAAGTTTCGCGAACACTAGGCATCACTCCTTACCAATTACACACTGGGGATCTTGGGAAGTCTACTGGGAGGGCATTGTTTAACTGTAAGCGCTGTAAAGTGGTCCCCAATGTAATCGGGCAGCAACAACTTAGAGTTAAAGTTGTGGAAATGCGCATCCTTGATTATCATCGAGATTAGATCCTCACGCAGGGGGACATTACCACCTCTATACACTTTTCTACGCTAACCTACTTAAAGCTGGAGGTTGACTTTGCATCCACAGATCCATGGCATCATTGATGGTCTAGCGATTCTCGCACTGGCATTTAGCGCACATTTTCGTCTGAAGTGGCATCCTGCCTACACGATTACATTACTCCTTGACGGGTTGATAACAGTGATTTGGATAGGCATTGTCGTCGCTTGGTTTCCCAATTTATGGTTTCCGATCCGCGCTACTTTCTTAGAGGAAGTACTACCACCTGATTGGTGGCGTTCGGGTCTAGACAATTGGCTCCTTGGTGTTGCCGGGGCTGCAATTGCCGGCTATTTCTTTTTGCGTCGTCGAAATCTACCGGTCTGGTTGGTGCTTGATGCATTTGCGCCCCTGCTAGCCATCACATTAGCCATTTGGCGAATTGGTTGTGCAATCAATGCCGACTCTTATGGAAAGCTCACTGATTCTTGGATAGCGATGTGGCTACCAGATGTGTACGGCACCTATGCCTGGCGCTACCCAACCCAATACATTAGTATCGGCATGAATCTATGCATTGCTGCGCTACTGTTCTGGTTTGAACGGATATCATTTCGTCGTTGGCTCCAAGAAAGAGGGTGGTCATTTCATGGCTTTCTCTTTTGGATGTATGTCATTCTGTATTGTAGCCAGCGCTTCCTCTTTGAATTCTGGCGTGGTGACAAAGAGCCACTTTTCGGTATTTTTACTGTTATCCACCTTTATTGCATAATTGGCTTGATCTGTGCTGCTATTGGGTTGTGGTCATGCGGAAAATCGCAAGAGTTAGACGTAAAGTGAATTACACTCGATCATCTATATAAGTCTGCCCCGTATGATTTGCTGTAACTTCATTCTATACTAAGTGACCTATAGGTGATCTACACAATATCTACATTTATTCCCAAATCATTGGTGTACAATGTCTTGAAAGCGTTCGAAGTCGTCAAGTAGCACTAAAGTACTGCACCTTCATGTAAAGGTAAGCAGCAGTCAAAGTTGAAGTAAAATGGTGGTACATAGCTTGGCACGCTGTAGTGGGTGAGGCGGGGTCGGTTTAGGTACGATCTGGTGCGGTGCGGCTAAAGTGGTCCTTTTGTAGTCCAGCAATGGCAAGGTAAAACCTGGAGTTGTGTGTTAGAGTTTCGTACGGTTGTATAGAACTACGCTCAACTACAATCCCGCGGTTACGCTGATAAACCGCAACGGTGAATTGTAAACAGTGAAAGGGCAGCTATCTAGACCCATGAAGATTCTGCATTTACAATTCACCGTTGCGGTTTATCAGCGTCTGGGGATTATAGACATCTGGTTCAGCTGAAACATATGAGTCCCTGTTAAATCTTGATTTTGAAAAACTAACGCGTTACCGAAACTGCTCAATCAATCGCGCGTCAATCGCCGGTAAGTGAGGCGATGGGGGCGATCGGCGGCTGGACCTAAGCGGCGACGCCGATCTTCTTCGTATTCAGTATAGTTGCCGGGGAACCAATAGACCTGGCTGTCCCCTTCAAAGGCCAGGATATGGGTGGCGATGCGGTCAAGGAACCAGCGATCATGCGAGATGATCAGGGC
>DAOUCA010000232.1:0-5915 GCA_034432375.1 Caldilineaceae bacterium | reverse complement strand
GGAATCCCCTAGTTTCGGCCAGCGTGCGTCGCACTGACGGAAGCATCTAGCGGACTGGAAGCAGTTGGCGGTCAGTGCGACGCACGCGATCCCGTTGGTCCGCAAAACTCCGGTTCTCATTCTGAACGCAGTATAGATTACGGTTTGTGGGCTTTGTCACGCTGAAAGCGTCTTCAAGATTATTTACCTGAAGATTCTTGCAGAATGACAGGGCTTGATTCGCCGTTTTCCTAGCAAAACTTCGGTTACACTGTACTAGTACAGTGTAACCGAAGTTCTGCTGGATTAGCCCGTCCCATAGGGAAGATTGAATTTAGAAACGTGAAAATCATGAATTTCCCTCTAAACTCAACCGGTCCCTACGGGACGAAACCACATTCGCACAGAGGTCGATTCACCTATCATCACTTGTTATTCAGAACACGATTAGGCGACCCTGCAGATCTGCCATCTTAGAATCAAGAGAACAAGTGTTCTGGATTGAGTATACTATACTTCGATAACCAATGGCAAGACCATTGGTCGGCGCCCCATCTCTTTCGAGGTGAAGGTGCTGAGGGCATCGCGAATCTTGTTTTCGAGGACCTGGATTGGCATATTCTTTTTCACCAACTTCTCGACGACATCGCGTGCGCGGCGCATGAGATCTTCGTTGTCGCGAATGTAGACAAAGCCGCGGCTGATAATCTCTGGACCATAGATAATTTCGCCATCGACCTCATCAATAGCGAGTACACAGACGACAAAGCCATCTTGGCTGAGGTGGCGGCGGTCGCGCAAGACAACATTGCCAACATCCCCAACGCCGAGCCCATCGACAAAAACATTGCCCATGAGCAGCTTCTCACCAAGCCGCCCCTTGACTTCACCATCGGCAGCTTTGTTGAATTCGACCGTCTGGCCATCTTCGATGACAAAGATATTGCTCTTCTCGACGCCATTTTCCGCGGCTAGCCGGCCATGCAGCACAAGATGACGATATTCGCCATGCACCGGAATGAAATATTTCGGACGCACCAGGCTTAACATCTTGCGGTAGTCGTCGCGCCCACCATGCCCGCTGACATGGACATCCCCCAATTCGTAGTAGAGCACATCAACCCCTTGGCGGAAAAGATTGTCCACCGTGCGATTAAAGAGCTCCTCGTTGCCGGGGATGGGGGTAGCGCTGAGAATGACCGTATCACCCTGGCGTAGTGTGATCTGCCGATGGTCATTTACGCTCATGCGAACCATGGCGCTGGTCGGTTCGCCTTGGCTGCCGGTGGCAATGATGACCACCTCTTTCGCCGGCAGATTCTCCATATCCTGGGTATTCAAGAGTTCGTCCGGCTTGATGTCGAGATAACCAAGTTGCATAGCGATCTTGACATTGTTGACCATCGATCGACCCACGGCCCCCACACGACGGCCATGTCGGCGCGCCACATTGATCACCTGTTGCACGCGCCCCAAGTTGCTGGCAAAGGTTGTAATCAAAATGCGCCCGTTAGCCTTACCAAAGGCACGATCCAGCATCTCGTCGAGTGAGCTTTCACTAGGAGTTGCGCCCTCCTTTTCCGCATTGGTGCTATCCGCCAGCAGCAGCAAAACCCCTTCATCCCCCCAACGTTGGAGCTTATCTTCTTCCGTGGGGCGGCCATCAACTGGAGTGGCATCAAAACGATAGTCACTCGTATGAATAACAAGGCCAGCCGGTGTTTTGACGGCGACACCGACACTGTCCGGGAAGCTGTGGCAGGTATGGAAAAATTTTATGTCAAAGGTGCCCAACTCAATCGCATCATTTTCCGTGATCGTATGTAACTCTGTGCTGTCCAGCAATTTGTGCTCATTGAGCTTGCCCTTCAAGAGTCCCAATGTCAAGGCCGTTCCATAGATTGGTGCTTTGAGCCCTTCTTCGATCAGATAGCTTAGCGCGCCAATGTGATCTTCATGACCGTGGGTCAGAATAACACCCCGCACTTGCTCTGCCCGATCGAGCAGATATTCTGCATCGGGGATGACTAGATCAATGCCATGCATTTCGCTGGTCGGGAACATGAGGCCGGCATCAATCACGACAATATCACCGTCGGCTTCTAGGGCAAGAATGTTCTTACCAATCGATCCAAGTCCGCCAAGCGGAATGACGCGCAAGAGCGGAGTATCTTCGCGATACTCCTGCTTCCTTTTATCAGTTTGATTCATATCTTTCATAACTCCTTCTGTTGGATATAGTGGGGGCATTCTCTGCTCAGCCCACCATACATGATTGTTGCATACATTTCAGTAACTTCAGACAACTTCATCTCATCTATATCATAATCACGAGGCGACTGCCTGCCGCTTCGAATCATGTTAAGTAATCAACCCGTAGGTTTGTCTTTCTCTGCGTTTTCCGTTAGGATCAATCCATTAGAATTAGCCCATTAGAATTAGCCCGTTAGGATCAGTTCGCTTGGATCAGATGGCCAAAACCCACATGCTAATCGTCGCATACTGATTGCAGAGTATCGCATAGTATATCATTAATCCACTGAAGCAGTCGAATTTGTGCCGTAGCCAGGGTCTGTTTCAGGCGGGTGGTGGGATTGCTAATCTACTTCAGCGCGAGACTGTGTCATCATGAGTGTGCCAACCTTTTCTCTGCTCTTAACTGAATATCTCAACCGGGCCGGCATCAGTGATTCAGAACTTGCGCGCAGCATTGGCGTTCGGCGCCAAACGGTCTTTCGCTGGAAAGAGGGTTTGGTCGAGCGACCGCGTGCACGTGAAGATGTGTTGCGCTGTGCCGGCAAATTGCGCTTGACCACAGAAGAACGCGATCGCCTATTGCTCAGTGCTGGCTTTGCCCCAGAGACGCTTTCTGTGGATACCTTGCGCGATTCGCTTGACACGGTGCAGCCTGAGAATCTGAGATACAATGATCATGAACTGTCGGCGGCACTAGAGGCTACAAGCGCAGCCGCTGCCGCAGGCTTAGAAGAAACAGCGGAAGAAGCAGCGGAAGAGACAGGGGCGGACGCAGAAGAGGATACAGGGGAAGAGCCAGCCTTGTTGACAACCAGTAATCCGCAGTCGCCGGCTGGTGGACCCAAGAGTGAGCAGTCGGCTCCTCTGGTCGATTGGCGATTACGGCCTACCACGATGCGCTATGGGGCACTGGGATTGCTATCGCTGCTTGCTCTTTTGACGCTCTTCTTCTGGCGTTTTCTACCTGGGTCAACACCAACTGTACTCCCCACCGCCACCGCCACCGCCACTGTCGCAGCCACCGCCACCGTCGCCTTAGTCCAAGGCACGCACAGCACGCCGCTGCCAACCAGCGTGCCCTTCCCCCCCATTCATCCTACCGCCCAACCGGGAGAATTACTGGTGCTGATCGCCCCTTTTCATGGCTATACGGTCAACGAGCAGTATAACGTAGCTGGCCGCTTACAAGAGGCGTTAACCGATGAAATTGCCAACGCCGGGGCGATTAGTGTAACGATTGCACTCTGGCCGGACGAGATTCGCGATGGCGCTTCTCTAAGCCAAGTGCTTACCACTTCTGCTGCTGCGTTGGTGATTTGGGGTGAATATGATAGTGGCCGTGTGCGGGTCAATCTAGATGGCATCAGCAATGTCGCGCAGAAACGGGATTTCCCACTCTCGTCTGCAAGCGAACTAAACACAACGATCAGCAACACCCTGCCGCGCGAAATCCGCATGTTGGCCCTGATTGCCCTGGGGCGGCTGCTGCGTAACCAAGGCGATGCTACCGCCGCTACCACCGCCTTTGCGCGCGCCTTAGCAATTGGTCCTGGCGATGCCAAGACGCGTGCCCTCTTAAATTTTTATCTGGGGAAATTGGCCGAACGTGGTGGGCAGTTACGCGATCTAAACCGCGCGATCCGCTACTATAATGATGCATTGGCAGAAAACCTACGTCTCGTTGATGCCCAATACAACCTCGGCACCGTGCGCTTGAATCGCTCCTATCTATATCCTGCTGACGATGTTGCCATTGGCACGGATCTTGACGCCGCCATTGACAACCTCTCAACCGTGATCGCTCTCCGCCCGACCTATTGGTTGGCCTATCAGAACCGCGGTGTTGCGCGCTATGAGCGCAACCAAGGGACGGATCTGGCCGATGCTTTAGATGATTTCAGTCGGGTGATTGCCGCCGATGCTGAGAACAGTCGTGCTTATTTTCATCGCGCTTTAACCGCTGTACGCGCGGGGCAGGGGGAGCTGTGGGTCGCCGATTTTGAGAAGACATTGGCGATAGAGCCAACCTACTATCCGGCTTACAATGGCCTTTGTTGGGGCTATGCGTTGGCACAAAATGCAGAGGCGGCCCTTCCCTTTTGTGATCAAGCGGTGGCGCTTGATCCAACGGGTGCCAGCCGCGACAGCCGCGGCATCGTCTATGCCCAAATGAGGCAGTATGCCGATGCCGCGGCTGAGTTTGGGTTGTATCTCGAATGGTTACGATCCAAAGTTGACCCAACCCTCTACGAACGCTATCGCGGACCTGTGGTGGAAAGGTGGGTTGTTGCCCTACAACAAGGCGAGAATCCTATTACGCCGGATGTATTGGATGGCTTGCGTTAAGTACAGTTAGATAAAGTTTCAGGGAATGTCACCCCTGCATAGGTAGGGGACCACTGCGGTGAAAAATGGATTCCTGCCGATGCAGGAATGACAAAACACTTAAAAATTTAGTTTCCACTGTAGTAAGTGTCTATAGTAACTCATGGTACGCAGTCTCTTCTGGGAACGCGGGTATCCTTGCCGGCTGCCGCCAGAGATGGCGGCGCTCCCGGTGCGTAACATGAGTATGGTTAAGTGTCTATCCGTAAATTCTCCGTTCCCGCTGGGCTATAGCCGAATTACGGGTAACGACTAAGCCACTCCCTCCCAACCGCCCCCGCGCCCAGGGGGCACCCGAGGGCAGGAGCCTTGCTCCCCTCTTCGATCTCGGGCCGGGGCCGGGGTGGGGTTGGGAGTTACAATTACGGATAGATTCTAGGTGGCACGAATCACCGCCCCGCTGAAGCAGAAATCGTGATTCTCCTCAATTTTTAAGACGGAGCGAAATTCGGCCGGTGCCCCATCAAAGAGTGTGCGAATCATCTGTGCATTTTCTGCTGGTGTCGCCATGCGCGCAATCCAACTCTCAAAATCAATCCAGACATCGCCTTGATAGACCACCTCGGCATTGGCAAAGCCGGCATCCCTGATCATTGTTAGCCACTGCGCCACGGTATGATCGCGCACGTGTGACGGATCGCGCAGCAATTCGATGCTCTGCAGATAGGTATCACAGACCAGGTCGTCGTAAGAGACGATATCATTCATAATCAAGGTGCCACCGGGCTTGAGCACGCGCACAAATTCGCATAGCGCTTGCTGTGGGTGGGGCCAATGGTGCGCGCTGTAACGCGAGACAACCAAATCGAACTCATGGTCGCCAGCCGGCAACGCTTCAGCGTCACCGAGCCGAAACTCTACATTGGTCAGCCCTTGCGCTTCAGCCAGTTTGCGCCCCTGTGCCAACATGTTCTCCGTAAAGTCGACCGCCACAACGTTGGCCGCCTGGCGTGCAAAGGCTAGCGCCGTATGGCCCGTTCCCGTGCCAGCATCTAAGACTCGTTCGCTGCCGGTGAGCGCCGCGGCAACAACCATCGCATCCAAATCGGCCCCACGTGCATGGACTGCACTCGTGCTGTAATTCGCTGCCACTTGCCCAAATTGCGATTGAACCGAGCGTTTGATATCTTTGGTTTCTGTTTTCATTGTTGTTACCTATTACAATACCTTCGCCAATTTCAGAAATTAGAGCCGTCATTCCTGCGCAGGCAGGAATCCATCTTCATGTTACACGAGTAGATTCCTGCCTGCGCAGGAATGACATCTGGAAATTTCCGCCAAAACAAGGTTTGGCG
>DAOUCA010000231.1:0-18860 GCA_034432375.1 Caldilineaceae bacterium | reverse complement strand
ATGAAACCCCTAGTTTCGGCCAGCGTGCGTCGCACTGACGGAAGCATCTAGCGGACTGGAAGCCGTTGGCGGTCAGTGCGACGCACGCGATCCCGTTGGTCCGCAAAACTCCGGTTCTCATTCTGAACGCAGTATAGCAGCCGATTTCAATCGTGCTGATAGATAGAAACGAGGACCCCCCATGACGACGACCACAACCACGACCATGAGCACCGAAGCCAAACGCGCCCTTTCCACCACCATTCGCGCCCTGCGCGGCCGGCTGCTGGAGGATCTGCACGCGGCGACGGAGAGCACCTATCGCCTGGGGGTGACGCGTGTGCAGGAGGCCGGGTTGCCTGAAGCGGCGCGCGCCAAACGGCTGCGGCTGGACACGTGGATCAATGAACAGCACCGCGCGCAGGCCGCGGGCGCGGGCAAAGGCACCGCACGCCGCGACGCCGACTTCCGCCGCGAGGCCGAGGCGATGGCCGCGTACACGCTGCTCAACCGGCTGGTGATCTTGCGTCTGCTCGAAGCGCCGGGACCGGGGGGCACACCGTTGCGCAGCCCCGCGCTGGTCAGCGGCGGCTGGGGCAGCCGCGCCTATCTCGACTTTCGCCAACTGGCCCCGGCGCTCGTGCGTGGCGACGCCACCGAGGGCTATGCCTTTCTGCTGGGGCTCGTCTTTGAAGATCTGGCCGGCGAGCTGCCCGGCCTCTTTGGGCCTGTGGGCGTGGCCGACCTGATCCCGATCCCACCGGCGACCTTGCGCCATATCATTGAAGAGCTGGACAAACCGGCGTTGGCAAGCTGTTGGACCGACGACATGACCCTCGGCTGGGTCTATCAATATTGGAATGACCCGGCGCGCGAGGCGCTCGATGCCAAGCTCAACGGCGGCGGCAAGCTCGCGCCCCACGAGATCGCCAGCAAGACGCAGATGTTTACCGAGCGCTACATGGTCGACTGGCTGCTGCAGAATAGCCTGGGGCCACTCTGGCTGGCGATCTGTGCGCGCAATGGCTGGACGGCCGAGGTCGAAAGCGATGGCACGTTGGCGCGGCTGGAGGAGCGGCGGACGGCGTGGCGCGCGCAACGCGCGGCGGGGACGGTGGCGCTCACCGAGCTGATGCCGCTGCACAACGACCAGGAGCGGCGTTGGGCCTACTATCTGCCCCAACCGTTGCCGGATGATGCCGTGGCGCAAGCGCCGGCCAGTGTGCGCGACCTCAAGATCCTCGACCCCGCGCTCGGCTCGGGGCACTTTCTGGTGGTGGCGCTGGCGCTGCTCGTGGCGCTCTATCGCGAGGAGGCGCGCCAGCGTGGCCTGGTGGGGCAGCCCGGCTGGGGTGACCGCGCGATCGTCGAGCGCATCCTCGGCTACAACCTGCATGGCATTGACCTCGACCCACGCGCGGTGCAGATCGCGGCGGCCGCGCTCTGGCTCAAGGCGCGCCAGATCGCGCCGGATGCCCACCCCGAACGGCTCAATCTGGTGGCCTCCAACCTGCGCCTGGCCGGGTTGGCCGATGACGACCCGGCGCTGGTCGAGCTGCGCGGGAGCGTGGAAGCGACGACCGGCATGCCGGGCCGGCTGACCGATCAGCTGATCAACGCGCTGCGCGGTGCGGACCATCTGGGCAGCCTGCTCAAGGTGAGCCGTGCCGTCGAGGAAGCGCTCGACCAGACCGAGGGGCTGCTCGGCGCAAGCCAACCGCAGCAGGCCCTGCTCTTTGGCGAGGAACCGGCCGCGGCCCCGGCCCAACCCCTGAGCCGCGCCGCCGCGCAGGCGACGCTGCTCGACCGCCTTGAAAGCTTTCTCGCGCACCAGACCCACGGTGATGACCTGGGGCTGCGTCTGCGCGGCGAACAACTCGCCGCCGGCGTGCGCTTTGTGCGCCTGGTGCGCGAGGTGCAATACGATCTGGTGGTGGCGAACCCGCCCTATCAGGGGACATCGAGCTTGGCCGATGCCAAGTACATTGAAACCCAATATCGGTTGGGCAAAGCCGATCTTTATGCGGCCTTTTTGCTGCGTGGACTGGAGTTGGTGCGCGACGGTGGTATCTCCGCCATGTTGACCATGCGCAACTGGATGTTTATCAAACAGTACAGCGATCTGCGGCAGCACTTGCTGGAACAGTACAATTTGCGGGGATTACATGACCTTTCATCTGGTGCCTTTGAAGAGATTTCGGCGGCACAGGTGGTCGTTTCCGTGGTCACGAGTATTTTTCAGAAGATCGAGACTGGTACGAGCGCAGTTGCGATCAAAGCCTTTGACGATGCAACGGTCACTCAAGTTGGTGAAACAACCCGCAAGCGCGCCGCCACCCTCTGCCACGTCGGTCGCCACGCCTTCGACCCGGCGGCGCTGCAGGTGGTGCCGGAGTGGCCGTTGGTCTATTGGTGGGATGAGCCTACTCTATTATCGTTCAGATCAGCGCCACCTATTGAGCAAGTATGCCCGCCCAAAGTTGGTTTGCAAACGGGCGACAATTCGCGGTTTGTTCGATCCACTTGGGAACCATGTGTACAAGAGCTATCACTTGGCCAACCGGAAGAAAATATAAAATGGTGTTCGCTGATTAAAGGGGCGGAAGGCAAAGTATGGTTTGAACCTTGTCGTTATGCAATTGAATGGAAATATAGTGGACTAGCAGTTCGACTTCACACCGGAGCAGTGATTCGCAATTCGGAATACTACTTTAAACTAGGAGTGTCATACACTACAATTGGTAATGGATTTTCTGGAAGAGCACACCGTATCCCAAGTGTAATTATGGACATGGGTTCGTCCGTATACCCTCAACATCAATCTGATGCTTTAGTTTTGTTTAACTCTAGTTTTGCGAAATTTGTTCTTGAGTCGTTGAATCCTACTGTTCATTTCACATCAGGGGATGTTGCACGTCTACCTGCGTTATCATCCAACGAAAGTGAGACATTGTTTTATAAGCTAGATGACGCCTTCACCATCCACGAATCCCATCGCGAACCCTCGGTCGAGTTTAAACAACCTGGCCCGTCGCCCTGGCGGCACGCGCAGGCATGGGCGCAGACCGCGGTCGACCGGCCCGCGGGTGCGCCGCTGCCGGCATACGTTGAAGAACTCGACCCCGAACCGCCGAGCGATCATCTGAGCTTTGCGCTGGGGGTGGCGTTGGGGCGCTTTGGCGCGCAGGGTGCGGGCATCCTCGATCCAACAACGGATGATCTGACCGACGCGCTGCCCGCGGGCATCCTCTTGCTCGATGGCACACTCGATGCGAGCGACCGGCGCGATAGCCTCGGTCACCCCGCGGCGGCGGGGTTGCACACGGCGTGGGCGACCCACGGCCCGGCGCTCGGCAGCAAACGGGGCGATCTGCGCACGTGGCTGGCGCTCGACTTCTTCAAGGATGTCCACAAGGGCATGTACGAGAATCGGCCGATCCACTGGCCGCTCACCTCCGCCAACAAAAGCTTTGTCGCCTGGGTCACCATCCACCGCTTCAGCGATCGCACGCTGCGCATCCTGCTCGCCGATCATCTCTACCCCGCGGCCAACCGCCTCGACGGCACGCTGACCGACCTGCGCACGGCCCGCGATGGCGCGGATAAGGGCGCGGCCCGCGCCGCCGAACGCCAATATGCCCGCGTGCTCAAGGCGCGCGACGAACTCAACGCCTTTATCGCGCTCGTCGAGCAATGTGACGACCGCGGCGCACCCCCCACCGATTCTTCAAGCGCCAAGTGTCCCCCGCGCGAGCAGCCCGCCCGCTACGCCCCCAATCTTGACGATGGGGTGATGATCAACGCCGCGGCGCTCTGGCCGCTGCTCGATCCACAGTGGAAAGAGCCCAAGAAGTGGTGGAAGGAGCTCGCCACCGCGCAGGGGCGCAAGGATTACGACTGGGCGCACCTCGCCCTGCGCTACTGGCCCACCCGCGTCGACCAGAAATGCCAGGCCGACCCATCGCTGGCCGTCGCCCACGGCTGCTTCTGGCGCTACCACCCCGCCCGCGCTTGGGCTTGGGAGCTGCGCCTGCAGGACGAGATCGGCCCCAATTTTCGCATCACCGAAGCGCCATACCGTCCGGGTGGCCGCGACCTCGGTGACAGCGGCGATGGCCCCCATCGCAGGGAGTGGCTGCGCGCCCACCCCGACGACGCCATTGCGGCCATCGAGAAAGAGGCGCTGCGCCGCTTGGGCCGCGGCAAGGATCGCACCGCCGTGCCCACGATGTCGATCCTGGAACCCGGCCTCTGGTCCGCCCGCCCCCGCGCGCTCTGGGCGTTGGAGCTGCGCCTGGCCGAAAAGCAGGGCAGCGACTTCCGCCTGCTCGCGCCCGACGAGGCAGCAGCCCGCGCCGCGCTCATCGCCGCGGAGCCGGGGTTGGCCACCGCCCGCGCCGAATTTCTCGCCGGCCTGGTGCCGTTGGTTGGCTTGTTTGATGACGAGGACGACACGTCTGCTGAAGACGAGGATGAAGGATACAGAGAAGAGGCAGAGGCAGAGGATGAGGATGAGACCGATGACGCGTAACCTAGACTCGTTCCACGCTCCCGCGTGGAATGAAGACCAGGACGCTCCCGCGTCCCGCACGGTCACTGGACGCGGGAGCGTCCCGCAGGGGTTCCCACGCTCCAGCGTGGGAACCAGCAGGGGGCGCACTGCCCCCTCCCCGATGTCGGGGAGGGCCGGGGTGGGGTTGAACACTCGTTCCACGCTCCGGCGTGGAATGGAAGCCAGGACGCTCCAGAGTCTAGTGGCCTTGCCGGACGCGGGAGCGTCCTCGTGGGGTTCCCACGCTCCAGCGTGGGAACCAGCCCCAATCCCCGTAGGGGCATCCGCTTGCCGGTGCCCCCAGGGCAACCGCAAGGGTGCGCCCCTACGGGAATTGCCCGCCAGCACGCCACGCACTGCCCCCTCCCCGATGTCGGGGAGGGCCGGGGTGGGGTTGAACACTCGTTCCACGCTCCGGCGTGGAATGGAAGCCAGGACGCTCCAGCGTCCAGTGGCCTTGCCGGACGCGGGAGCGTCCTCGTGGGGTTCCCACGCTCCAGCGTGGGAACCAGCCCCAATCCCCGTAGGGGCATCCGCTTGCCGGTGCCCCCAGGGCGACCGCAGGGGTGCGCCCCTACGGGAATTGCCCGCCAGCACGCCGCGCACTGCCCCCTCCCCGATGTCTGGGAGGGCCGGGGCCACTGCTATTCAGTTAAGGGCCGCACATGAGTACTGCGCATCCCCAGATGCGCATCCCGCCCAAGTGGAATCAGCGTTAAGGGCCGCACATGAGTACTGCGCATCCCCAGATGCGCATCCCGCCCAAGTGGGATCAGCGTCTGGGGACGCTGAGTA
The DNA here is from genome assembly GCA_034432375.1 of Caldilineaceae bacterium. GTDB lineage: Bacteria > Chloroflexota > Anaerolineae > Caldilineales > Caldilineaceae > JAHBVH01. The sequence continues at coordinate 13,534 of DAOUCA010000231.1, read as the reverse complement.
CACCTTCGCGCTTAGCTTAATGGCAGGACAGGCCGGGGTAGGGTTCCCAGCAAAAGAGGCCACGCCATGACGACTCCCCTGGATCTGGGCAGCCCCGTCTCTGCCGCGCTCGAGGCCGATCTGCGCGAGTGGGTGCGGCGGCATGGCATTGTGCCCTGGCTCGACCTCGACGACCACTACACCGCGTTCGTCGACCGCCTGATTGCGCGACGTGCCGCCGGTCGCCTGCCGGATATGGCGGTCTACGCCTTCCGCGGCAGCTATCTGACGCTGCTCCTCGAACTCGAGACGCTGGGGGGCGCGACCGAGAAACCCAAGGTCATCATCCACCTGCCCGGCTTCAACGAAGAGCGGGTGCGCCAGAGTCCGCTCTATGGCCTCTACGCGGCCGGTGCGCGCTACCGCAAAGCGCTGCCAACGCTGATCACCGAAGCCGCGGCCGGCCACGTCCCCCCTGACCAGATCGACGCCTTCACCGGCCAACCCGATTTGACGCTGGCCGCGGCCGATGCCTGGCTCGCCGCGCAGCGCAACCGCGAGAGCAGCACGCTGGCCACCCAACTGCAAGCGCTCAGCCCCAGCGCGTTGGTCGATGACTTGCTCGCCAATGGCTATGTGGCCCAACAACTCATCACGGGGCATATGGCCCAAACGCTGCTCGGCCAACAGCTGGCCGCGTGGCTCGGGCTGCCGGTCACCTGGTTCCAGGCACTCCAACTGCCCCAGTCACCACGCCCCGCGGATGTTGCCTATGCCATCGCCGGCTGGGCACAGGCCGTCGAATATCTCCACGATCTGCGGCGCCCCTCCAAGAGTCCCCTCCTGGTCGCCGCGCGCGAATTGCCTAGGAGCGTCATCGACCACTGTCGCGCCTTGGCCCGTCACCTGCGCAACCACCACGCCGCCTTCTACCGCCGCACCGCCGACGAGCTGGAGGTGCTCCTGGGCGATGAGGTGGAGATCGTGCAGGCCACCGATCTCGGCGCGATCGACACCTTTCGCTTTGAAGAGGCCCAGGTGCTCACCGCCGCGCTCGCCGCGCTGCAAACCGCGGATTGGGCAGCCGCGCACGGCTGGGCCACCCCCCGGGTCGACCCCAATGCCGACGATGGCTCCTTTTGGCTGCGCAACGACCCCGCGCGCCAGGCGGTCTGGCAACTGGTCCACGCCGCGGCACAGTTGGGCCGTGCCCTCGTGGCCGCGGCCGCACCGCTGCCCACCACCGGCCACGCCGAGGCCATTGCCCACTACGCTCGCTACGGCACCGCGGTCGACCAGGCCCACCGTCACCTCGAACAGCGCCGTGTTGAGTTGCTCTATCCCCAACTGCCCGCCTTTGAAACGGTGCGCGCCGCGCTCGACGGGGTGCGTGGCCATTGGCAGCGTTGGGCCGACGATTGGGCACGCGCCTTCAACACGCTCTGTCGCGCCCACGGGTTTCTGCCCGACCCCATCTATCAACAGCGCCTGCTCTTTGACGAAGTCGTGCGCCCGTTGACTCAGGAAGCGGGCACCACCGCCTACTTTGTGATTGACGCCTTCCGCTATGAGATGGGCGAAGAACTCTATCGCCAACTGGCCGACACCGCCGCCTCAACCGTCAAACTCAACGCCCGGCTCGCCGAGTTGCCCACCGTGACCGCCGTGGGCATGAATGTGCTGGCCCCCGTGGTCACGAATGGGCGGCTCACCCCGGTGCTGCAACAGGGTGCCACCGGCAGCAGGATCAACGGTTTCACCACCGGCGAATTTCGCGTCCACGACCCTGATAGCCGCAAACGGGCCATACACGACCGCGTCGGCGGCACCACCGCGCCTTTGCTCACGCTCGAAGCGGTGATCAACCGTGAAAGTGATAGCCTCAAGCGCACCATTGCCCAGGCCCGGTTGGTCATTGTCCACAGCCAGGAGATCGATCACGCCGGCGAGCAGGAGGTTGGCCCGACCGTCTTCAACAGCGTGATGCAGCAGCTGCGCGCGGCGTGGCACCTGCTGCGGGAAGCGGGGGTACGTCGCTTTGTCTTTACCGCGGACCACGGCTTTCTCTTGCTCAATGAGAGCAGCGCCACCGTCCAAGCCTATGGGCGCAAGATCGACCCGTTGCGTCGCCATGTGTTGGCGCCGGTGGCCGCCGAGCGCGCGGGCGAAGTGCGTGTGGCGCTCAGCGACCTCGGCTATACGATGAGCGGTGATGGGGCAACAACGGCGGCGGACGCGGGCGCGTTCGGCGCGCGCTATCTGATCTTTCCCGAGAGCACCGCGGTCTTTAATACGGGCCGCAAGCGTACCGGCTATGCCCACGGCGGCAACAGCCTGCAAGAGCGGCTGATCCCGGTGCTCACCATCGTCCACCGTGCCGCGGCCGGCGGCAATCAGCTTGCGTATGCGATCAGCGCCCGGGCGCTCGAAGGGGTCGCCGACATGCACTCTCTGGCGATCCGCGTCGAACTCACCGCGCAACAGGCACTCGACTTTGGCAGCCCCCGCACCCTCGAAGTGGCGTTGCGCGTGCCCGAGGAGAGCGCCATCCAGGTCGAGTTGGTCCAGACCCGCGGCAACGCCCGCCTGGGCAGTGGCGCCATCCTCGCTCCGATTGGCGAAGAGTTCGAGATCTTCTTTCGGCTGAGTGGGCGCACGGAGAGCCGCGTGCGCGTCGAGGTGCACCACCCCAGCGCGCTGGCGACCGTGACCGCGGCCACAACCAGCGAACGCTTTGCCGTCACCGCTGCGCGCAGCAGTGTTGCGGTGTCGACAGCCGATGAAGCCGCTGCCACAACAGCCCCGGTGCGCAACGAAAGTTGGCTCGAACAGTTGCCCGCAGGCGGTATCCGCCAACTCTTTGCCCATCTCGTCGCGCACGGCGCGGTGACCGAAACAGAGGCCACAACGATGTTGGGGAGTGGCCGTGCGGTACGCCAATTTTCGATTCGCTTTGAAGAGTACGCCCGGCAGGCCCCCTTTGGGGTGCGCATTGAGACCGTCGCCGGGGTTAAACGGTATGTACGTGTCTAAATCAACCCCCTCCCAACCTCCCCCGCTTAGCGGATTAAGAAATTAATCGGGTGAAAGAGCGGACCCTGAGCTTGTCGAAGGGGAAGCGGCTCCGGCTTCGACCAGCTCAGCCTACGTTTGCCCGTTTATTTATTTAAGCGTACAAGCAGGGGAGGAGCCCAAAGGGCTTCCCCGTCTCCCCTCCCCCGGGTGCCCACTGGGCGCGGGGAGGGGCCGGGGGTGGGGTGAATCGTTATGATTTCTATGTACGGGAAGGAAGTGTGGGATGAGCACATTGACCCAGCGCGATCTGGATCACATCTTTGAGGCTTTGCGCAAAGGGCTGGTGCCCGAACGGGGCCTCGACAACTTTGGGGTCGGCATTGAAAAACAGCGCGGCGAAGTGCATCGTCAGCTTGAATTGGCCGGCGCGGGCGAAGGGACGATCAAATTTCTGCGCGGCGGCTACGGCTGTGGCAAGACCTTTATGGCGCGGCTGGCGCTGCTCGATGCCCAGGCACGCGGCTTTGCCACCAGCTTTGTCGTTGTTTCGGACAATGATCTGCGCTTCCACCGCTTTGACGATGTCTATCGCAAGGTGATGACTGAGTTGGGCACCGCGGCCTGCCCGCGCGGCGCGCTCGGCGATATCCTCGACCGCTGGATCGGCCACATCGAAGCGGGGCTATTCGACGCCGGGGCCGATGGCGATGATCCCACCTTTGACGACCAGGTACGCCAGCGGCTCGACGCCGATCTCGTTGCGCTCACTGGCGGGCAGGCACCGCAGGACTTTGTGCGTGTGATCCAGGCGATCTTTGATCTGAAACAGCAGGGGGAGGTGGCCGAGGCCGGTGCGCTCATCTCGTGGCTGGGGGGCAGTGGCAACGTGGCCGCTTCCGCCAAACGGGCCGCCGAGATCAAAGGGGACATTGGTAGCCGCGACGCGCTCGACTATCTGCGCGGCATCGTCGAAATTGTCAAGGCCGCCGGCTACAAGGGGCTGCTGATTGTAATCGACGAGGCAGAGACGATCCTGCGCATGCGCGCCGATTCGCGCCACAAATCACTCAACGGCATTCGCCAGATCGCGGACGCCGCCGGTTCCTATCCCGGCCTGCTCTGGCTCTTTACCGGCACCCCCGAGTTTTTTGACAGTCGCCACGGCGTCGCCGGGCTCGCGCCGCTGCACGAACGTATCCATTTTCTGAGACAAGGCCGCTTTGCCAGCCTGCGCCAGGCCCAACTTGAACTGACGCCCTTTGACGCCGAACGGCTCCACGCGGTGGCGCTGCGGCTGCGCGAGCTCTACCCCGCGAGCGACCGTGGCGAACTCGAACGCAAGATCAGCACTGCGTTTATTGAGCGTCTGATCGCCGAAGTGACGGCTGGCTTTCGCGGCGATGTGGGTGTGGTGCCCCGTCAATTTTTGCGCGCGTTCGTCGACCAGATGGATCTTGTCGACGAGCACCCCGACTACGACCCAATGACCGAGTATGGCTTCAACCCCGCAGAGCTCAGCCCAGAGGAGGAGCACCAGATGCGTGGTGCGCCTGCGTTCAGCCCCGACGACGATGAGCTGGCACCGGTGGAGGATGTCTGGTGAGTCTCTTTGCCCGCTTTTCCCCGCGCCTGCAACAGGCGATTGTCGCGCGCCTTGGCTGGTCCAGCCTGCGCCCGGTGCAGGAACTAGCCGGTGCCGCGCTGCTGGATGGCCAGAATGCCATCATCCTGGCCCCCACCGCGGGCGGCAAGACCGAGGCCGCGATCTTCCCGCTGCTCTCGCAACTGATCGACGACGCGCCACAAGGGGTTGGTGCGATCTACATCGCGCCGATCAAAGCGCTGCTCAACAACCAGGCCGAACGGCTGGGGCTCTACACCGAAATGGTCGGCCTCGATCGCTTTGTCTGGCATGGCGACATTCCCGACAGCCAACGGCGCAAATTCCGCAAAGAGCCGACCGCTCTGCTCATGACCACCCCCGAATCGCTGGAGGTGATGCTCGTCTCGCCGCGCGTCGATACGGATGGCCTCTTTCACGACCTACGCATGGTAATCATCGACGAGGTCCACGCCCTGGCCGGCAGCGATCGCGGCGCGCATCTCATGAGCGTCCTCGAACGGCTGGTGCGTATCTCCCAGCACGATGTGCAGCGCGTTGGGTTGAGCGCCACCGTCGGCAACCCCACCGCGATCCTCGGCTGGTTGCAAGGCAGCTCGCAGCGCGCCAGCGCAATCATCGATCCCCCCGCGCCGCCCGCACGCCGCCAACTGCTCGTGATCCACCGCCCCGACCTGGCGGCCCTGGCGCATGACGCCGCGCGCATGGCCAAAGGACAGAAGAGCCTCTTCTTCTGTCAATCGCGCGCCACCACCGAGGCCATCGCCGAGCATGTGCGCCGCGCCGGTACCACCGTCTTTGTCCACCACAGCGCGGTTGCGCGCGAAGAGCGCGCCCTTGCCGAGGAGCGCTTCCACCACGGCAGTGACGCCTGTATTGTCTGCACCTCGACGCTCGAACTGGGCATCGATGTTGGCGATCTCGATCGCGTCCTGCAGGCCGAAGCGCCCGCCACGGTCAGCTCCTTTCTGCAGCGCATGGGACGCACCGGCCGCCGCGCCGAACAGGTCGCCAACACCACTTTTTTTTGTGAGTCGACCGATGGCGTGCTCCAGGCGATTGCGCTGATCGAGTTGGCGCGGGCGCACTGGGTCGAGTCCGTAACTGTCAACCAGCGCTGTTGGCCGGTGCTGATCCACCAACTGCTCGTCATGGCGTTGGCCGCGGAAGGGATTACTGCTAGCGCTGCGTGGGCTCACCTGTCACAGGTGCCGGACTTTCAGGGCATCAGCCACGCCGAATTTGAACAACTGGTCGCCTGGCTGCTCGAGGATCACGCACTGCGGGTTGCTTCCGGGCGGCTGGTCCTTGGTGCCAAGGCTGAACGACTCTTTGGCCGCCGCAACTTCATGGAGCTTTACGCCGTCTTTTCCAGCCCCCAGACCTACACCGTACAGACCATCGATGGCCGGCCCCTCGGTTCGCTCAACCAGGAATTTGTCGACCGCCTTGTCGAGGATATCAGCTGCTTTCTGCTGGGGGGAAGGCCTTGGGCCGTGCTGCACGTCCAACACGATGACCGCCGCGTGATTGTCACCCCCGCGCCGCGCGGCCGCGAGCCAACCTGGGGCGGCTTTCTGCCCCAATTCCTGGGCTTTGAACTCTGTCAACGCATCCTGCAAGTGCTCACTGAGGATACCCCCTACGGCTACCTCGATGACGCCGCCGCGGCCGTGTTGGCCGAAGAGCGGGCGAGCCTGCGCCCGATCCTGCGCCCCGGCGTGGGGGGTATTTCCGCGGGCAAAGACGAGATCCGCTGGTGGACCTTTGCCGGCGGCCGCATCAACGGCACCTTGCGCTACGCCCTGGAAACCCTTGACCAGGATTGGAAGATCGTCACCGATAACTTTGCCGTCCGCGTCTATGGGGCGGGGTTGCGCGCGGCGGGCTTCCGGGCCGCGCTCGCGCCCCTGCGTGACGCGAGCTTCTGGCAAGATCGCGAACTCTGGCGCGAAGTCATGGATGACCTGCCCAACTATCGGCTCAGCAAATTTCAGCCGCTCATGCCCGACTGGGTCGCGCGCGAGGTGGTGGCGGGGTATTTGTTGGATCTGGAAGGGGCGCAGGGGTGGGTGGCGCGTTTTTTAGGGGGTGGGGTGATTAGAGAGGTGATAGAAGAGGCGATGTAACGCTGAGTCATAGACGCCACAGGCTGAAGCCCTATGGCTGATAGGGAAAGCCCTGCTGAAGCAGGCTACAACAGGAGTGCGCTTTAGCGCAGCTTGCTTTAGCAGGCAGCGGGTTTCAACCGCTGCTGTTTTGCCGAATTATTTTATTAACTTCCATTAGCAGGCTACAACAGGAGTGCGCTTTAGCGCAGCTTGCTTTAGCAGGCAGTGGTTGAAACCACTGCCGGTTTACCTCATTCATTTCTTAACTTTCATAAGTCCATGCGGTTGAAAACAACCCGACTGAGTCAAGTTTGCAGACTTGAATCAGTCGGATAAAACCGTTGGCGATCTGCGCTGATTGAGCTAAAGCCGTGAATTGGTTGCATGGCACTTACTGCAAACTAGCATCACCGGTTGGTTTTACTGCGCCACAAGTTGGAATCGATAGGTGCCGGTGCTGTCATTTCTAGGATCACCGACAGTTAGCACATAGGTGCCCGCTTGTGTAAGTGTTTGCACGGGCGGATTGCTACAACCCAAACAGGTGTCAAAGAGCACAATACCATTCGGAGCCTCTAATTTCCAGCCGATGCTACTCACTCCCGTAACCCCCTGTTGCTCAACGAAGAGCTGCTGCCCAGCAGTGGCCGTGAATCGATAAATATCTTGGACCCCTGGTAGTTCGATGTTGCCCGCGCCAGGGGCGGGAACACCATCAGATATTACATCACCCACACTAATCGTAAATTCGTCCGGTGGGGGGACATTCCACAATTTGAACTGATAGGTGCCGATACTGTCGTCGCGCAGATCACCGATCGTTAGTACGTATGTACCCGCTGCGACGAGTGTCTGAACGCCAGGTTCACTACATCCCAAACAAGTATTAAAGAGAACGGTACCATTCGGCGCTTGTAGCGTCCAGCCAATGCCACTCACCCCTGTGGCCCCTTGTTGATCAAAGAAGACACGCTGGCCAGCCGTGGCCGTGAAGCGATAGAGATCTTGCACACCAGGTGTTTCAATACGACCGGCGCCCGCACCGGGCACACCGTCCGCTACTACATCTTCAATCGCAATCGTAAATTCATCCGGCGGGGGCACATTCCACAGTTTAAACTGATAGGTACCCGTACTGTCATCGCGAGGATCGTCAACAGTCAGCACATAGGTACCTGCTGCCACAAGTGTCTGTACGCCTGGCTCACTACAGCCTAAGCAAGTATCAAAGATGACGGTGCCATTCGGTGCCTGTAGCTTCCAGCCAATGCCACTCACCCCCGTGACGTCTTGCAGATCAAAGAAGACGCGCTGGCCGGCCGTGGCCGTGAAGCGATAGAGATCTTGTGCGCCGGGTGTTTCAATGCGACCGGCTCCCGCGCCAGGCACACCGTCCGCTACCACATCTTCAACCGCGATGGTAAATTCATCCGGCGGGGGGACATTCCACAGTTTAAACTGATAGCTGCCAATATTGTTTGCGCTAGAATCGCCAACAGTGAGTATATAGGTGCCAGGTATGATCAGTCTCTGAACGCCTGGTTCACTACAGCCAAAACAAGTGTTGAAAACTGTAGAGCCATCCGGCGCAAGCAACTGCCAGCCGACCTGCGCCAAATTCGTCTGCTCTTGTAGATCAAAGAAGATGCGTTGGCCGGCCGTGGCGGTAAAGGAGTAGAGATCAAGTTCGCCGGCCGTGCCGATGTCACCGTTGATCACCTCATCGATCTGAATCGGCGTTGCTCCGCTGTTGTCATCGTGGAAGAAGTCAAAGAACATAAAGACCGATTCCCCCGTTTTGGGGCCGGTGCCGGAGAAGGAACGGGTTGCGCCGGTAGCGGTGTCGATCGCCAATGCGGTAAAGGGTTCATCGGCGGGAATGAAGGGCACGAAAAAGTAGCCGCCGGGATCGGTCATACCGGTGAAGGGGGTGGCCCTACCGTTGGAGAAGATCTTGACCATGACGGGGCTGGTTTGTTGAAGGCTGGCAGCGGTGAGTTGGCTGCTGCCACCGCTGCCACCAGAACCACCACAACCGGGGCCACCGGGCGGCGGGGCGGCGCCCATGCCAGTGGGGCCTGGAGGCGATTGTGTTGGAGGACACAAAGGTGGTGGTGGTACACACTGTTGAACCTGCACACTCAAAATATCTGACATCAAATTTTGATTTCTACTCAACCCCATACTAATACCGACAGACATACCTCCAAAGAAAAAACCCGCAGCTTCAAGAGCAAGTGCGACAGGCGCAACAACGGGAGCTGCTGCAGCAGCTCCCAGTACAAGACCAGCTACACCTAGAGCAAGGGCTAAATCGCTTAATATGTCGTCAACACATTCATCTTGTAAAAAGGCACTAGTGAGATTTTGTCTACTACTTTGTAAGATTAGAGCTGTAAAGGTTAGTGCTTCTAATGCCTTATCCTTTTCATCTGACGGTAAGTTTTCCACCTTCTTAAAGGTATCTGCAAATGCTATTTGCAGTTCTGTTAATTTGTCGATGGAAGTACCAAGTTGTTTCTTAATAAATACTCCATATTCAGAATCTTCAAATTGAAGAGTAGACGAAACTTCTCTGGTACTGGCAATTGCATCAGTAAGAAATTTACTTATGGCCTGTTCTGGTGAAGTATTTATATTGGGTATTTGGTCAACTTGAACAGAAATTTTTTGCGTAGTAAAACTAGTGCTACTGTTTTTGAGATAAACAGATGCTGTTCCAGATAAGAGAGGAGGGACAATCATTGAATACAAAATTGCATCATCTTCAATGTCAGAAGGTCGCGAAACAGTTCCGAATAAATTAGGAACTATTGGCATCTCCCATTTCCGTTGGTTCACTTCAGATTGCCAAATTGCCGTATTTCCGTTAGGAGATATGGGATTTAATCCAGAAATCCAAACGTCTATTTTTTTACTAGGAGTAACTTGAACGTCTTCAATAGTTCTTGCCAGGATGTGGCTTTGCATAGCTGGTTCCACAAAAGCTTGAATTATAACCATTGGTACCGGATCCGCAATCACATCCCCATTCGGCGCGACACTCGCCGTGTTCACCACCACGATCTCATCCACACCATCGCCATCGGCATCGGGCGCGATGCGGTAGTTGACCACGGCCTGCCCCGGCTGCACGCGATTGCCAAAGCCCGCCGATGAAACCATGCCAAAGGGGCCGCTGATCGGCACGCTCGACTGTACATCCTGTGCACCGAGAAAGGTAACGCCCATCGATTCCCAGTCAATACCGTGCCGTGCGGTCGTCTCGGCTTGGGTTAACTCGTCAATCGTCACCGTCGTGCCAGCGGGCGCGGAGCCGGGGAGAATCGAAATCACGCTGCCAATTTCGCTGGCAAGCACGGCACCGTCTTGGCCGATGGTGGCGCTGCTCGGCGGGTTTGGCACGAGTGTCACGTTGATGCTCTTCGTCGTTTCGCCGTTGGGGCCGGTGGCCGTGGCGGTTAGCTGCGTTGCCCCGGCAGTGAGCGTACTCGCATCGAGAAAGACGCGAAAACCGTCACCGCCAGTGGTATCGCTGCCCAAATCGGTCGAGCCGGCGCGAAAGGTGACCTTGCTGATCGTCTCGCCATTGGTCGGCTGGATCGAAAAGAAGGTCGTGCCGCCCACGGTGCTGCTAGCGATTGGGCTGTTGATGACAAAGTCAGGTGGATCACCAGCTTGCTCAGTTGGTTCCCCCGTGCCACGAATGATCGGTAGATAAACCGTATCATCCTCTGGTGGCTGCGCCAGGGCCACGTGGGTGTTGCGGCCAAAGAGCAGATCGAGCATGGGAATGGTACAGAAGGGCTGGAGCAACAGGATCGTCACCAGCAGTACTGTAATAGGTTTGACAAAGCGTCTCATCGTTCGATTGGTCTCCTTTACATCTGTGTACTTTATCTGTTGAATTAAGGCGAAGCTGCGGTAGTTGAAACCGGCGCTGTTGTGGGATCGATGCTTTGTAGAAAGGTAACAAGGGCCGAAATTTCACGATCGGTGAGGGAGGGTGGATTGGTAGGGGTGGGATGATCGGATTGCAACACCGCGGCCAAGGTTGCCGCGGACCCATCATGAAAATAGGGTGCTGTCAATCGCACGTTCAACAGGGCGGGCACGTCAAACCCGGTTGCCCCACGGATATCCTGCGGGTTGCGCGTACCAACATCACGCAGCAGGCTATCAATCATGCCGTTGCCGTCGGCATCCAGGATACCCGGTGGACCAGGAAGCGTGCTGATGGTCCAGTGTGGACCACCGTGGCAAGTGGCACACCCGGCTGTTGCAAAGAGCCGACGTCCCTCGTCAACCGTTGTGGATTGGGGCAAGTGTGGGGTGCGAATGCCTTGTTGCATAAAGAGTGCTAGGGCATCTAAATCAGCCGACCGATTGCCATTCAAGGCTCCAAGTTGTGCCGGATCGGTACCGGGTGCCAACCCCAAACCAAGCTGAATGAGGTGAATTGTCTCTTCAACATCCTGTGGCTCGTCAAGCGCCGCCGACCAGTGCCAGGGCAAGGTGGCGGTAGCATTCCAGAGCGGCGGGGTCTGGCGTGGCCCATCGGGAAAGATCCAGGTGACATTGTCCGTGCCACCATCGGGGTGACAACTGGCGCACGAGATCCAACTGCCTTGGCTGAGTTTGGGATTGACGGCATTGTTAAACAGAATTTTGCCTTGCAGGATATCCGGTATGAGCGCTTCTGCCGTCGTTGTGATCTCTGCAATGGCAGTGCGGGTCTCCAGATCAATAACAGAGACAGAACGCGACAGATAATTCATGACATAGCCCCGCTTGCCCGACGGGTCGATAGCCATGCCGCGTGGATTTTTGCCCGTGGCAATAAACGTTTCTAAGCGCGGCTGTTGGGCAGCGCCGATGTCAATTACCTCGATCAGATCACTCCCTGCCAACACCACATAGAGTTGTTGGGCATCTGGCGCGGGGATGGCCGCGACTGGATTGTTGACCGGTGAACCAAAGATCTCTTGATCATTCAAGGGTAAATAGGCCGCTAGATCCTCGCGTTGTGTTTTGGTATCGACGACAGAGACAGCGGCAAAGACGCGTGTCGTCAGTCCATTGGGCAGTGCAGGGGCAGCGCGTGTGTAGGGAATCCATGCCTGATCGCCGGCTACGGTGACCGAGGCAAGCAGATTGGGAAAGCCAGTCTCATCGGGTAACAATATGGTCTCTGTCACGATGGCTGCGGTTGCGAGATCGATGATTGTGATGACGCCTTCACGGCCATCATCAGCCGCCTCTGTCCCCCCATCTCTCTGTCTTGCAAAGAGATGCGTTACGTACAATTGTTCATCAGCATCTTCGCCATCGCCATCGTCGGTAACAGCCAGGGCGTAGGGCATAGATTCAACGGGAATCTGCTCGACCACTTGTCGTGTGGACACATTCACCACGACAACCGCATCCGTGGCCATCGAGGTAATGTAAGCAAATTCGCCACTTGGGCTTAGCGCAATCCCCCCCAACTCATAGCCAACAGCCATCGTCATGGCAACCGTTTGTGAGAGCGCATCGATGATCACTAACTCACCAGTGGCACGGTCCGCGACATAGACATGCGCACCATCCGGCGCAACCGCCAAAGACCACGGCTCTTCGCCCATCACAATCTCTGTTGTACGGGTCATTAGCGCAGTATCAATGGCCGTTATGCTAGCCGAGTCAGGGTTTACCACCCAAACGGCGTGATTCCCAGGTGAAACAGCTATCGGTGAACTCCACGAGGCGAGGCCATCGGTTTTGAGCGTCGAAGTCAGAAGATTTTGCTGCAAAACTATCGGTAAAAAGTACGCGCTTTCAGGGGTTGCAGTTGGTTTCTGTTCCATGCCAGTTAAAATGGCATGTGGTTGATAGAGTAAAACGAAGAGCAGGCTGAATAGCAAAAAAGTCAGCACAATTGCCAAAGTCTGCTTCACTAGATAGTATCCTCTCGGTTCTCAAAGTGTAACTATCACGACAACGTTAAATTACTGCAGTACGTGCGTCGCACTGCCGGATAGAATTGTGTCACTGCCACCAATTTCTCGGCAGTGCGACGCACGCGCTCGACCACATCCGGCTAATTTAACGTTGTCGTACTATACAGGCACCCCCTCCCAGGTTAGGGGAAGAGGCATCACGATTCCCTCCTCTAGCCTGGGCTTACCATTACCCACAAGTGTGCTGCGAGAGTGGCGTTCCGGGGACGGCACACGCGTTGATGCGTTACCAGAGCGCATCTGTGCCGTCCCCGGAACGCGACCCTACCACCGGCCCACAAAGATATGGGTAAAAGTAAGTAGCCTGGGGGAGGCTGGGGAGCGCACCCCATGGGCTCCCGCTTCTAGGCGCGGGTGGGGTGAATCGTTACCTGAAAGGAAAGTCAGATCGAAACCTGTAATTTGCGGGACAAGGTCGCTATCACCTCGGGCAAAACCCAAGCTCTCAAAATGATTTCACGTTAGTATCAGTAGACCGCAGTGTAGTAGGCACGCCCACGTGCCGATCTTCTTCGCATGTAGACGTGCGCGCTTCTCGATTGCGGTCTACTGAGTATAGTAGTTGAGTATAGTAGTTGAGTATAGTAGTCGTAGCGATGATGGTAACGAATGTCAGATAAGCTTACCACAAAAGTACTAGAGATGATCTATACAAAATCTACATCGTTTCTATAACAATACCTTCGCCAATTTCAGAAATTAGAGCCGTCATTCCTGCGCAGGCAGGAATCCATCTTCACGTTACACGAGTAGATTCCTGCCTGCGCAGGAATGACATCTGGAAATTTCCGCCAAAACAAGGTTTGGCG
>DAOUCA010000230.1:0-69624 GCA_034432375.1 Caldilineaceae bacterium | reverse complement strand
AACCAGGCCTGTGCTTCGCGATTGAATGCCCAGCGGGCAACGATTAAGGCCAATTTTCATGACCAATCTCACCCCCTTCCGCCTTTCTTGCCTTACTTTTACTCCACTTTTTCGACTTGTGGGTAATGGTAAGCCCCAGTTTGGGGAGGGCTGGGGAGGGGTCTCATCCCCCCGATACGCCGCATTCATCCCGCTGAACGCGCGCAACTGCCGTTCAAAACCGTCGAGGATCAGCAGCGTGCCTGGCTGTTGCAGATGGCGGATCAGAGCGTCGACAGCGGGGCGTCCTTGGGGTGCGTTGGTGACTTGGCCACCGCTGAGATAGGCCAGTGTCTCGCTCAGAAAGCGATCAAAGCTGGCGTCGCCCTCATAAAAGCTCCAAAAGACGACACGCGGCCAGGTGTATGGGTCGATGTCATGGGTGAGCCAATACCAGCTCAGCGCGCTCTTGCCAAAGCCGCCGAGCGCACGCAGCACGAGCAGCGGCTCTTTGCCGGCATTCAGCCACGTGGTCAATGTCGCCCGTTCCGCCTTGCGCCCGGTGAAGTTGGGCTGCATTGGGTAGGGGTGGGCGAGGTGCCAGTCGGCGGCGGTCGGTTGGGCGACCTCTTCCGGTTCAAGTTGCACGCCGAGTGCGGTTAGTAATTGCCGCCAGACATAGGGTGCCAACGCTGGATCGGCAAAGTTGACTGGCGTGAGCATGCCCAGGCGCGTCGGCAGGTCACAGCGTTCTTTGATGGGGCAACAGCCGCCGTTGCTGATTGGCCGGGTCAATGGTCTGCACCATCAGGTTGCCAAAGCTGTTCCACTCACCGTTGAGATAGGCCGGCGTGAGCACAAGCAGCGTCTGTTTGCTGGTCGTGATGGCGCGCTCAAATTCTTCGGCCCTCGGTGCCCCGGCGACAAAGTCATTGACATCAAGGCAGACGTTGAGCCCCGCCTGCTGGAGTCGCGTCAGCAACTCCCCACGCACCCACGCGGCGTCAGCCTGACTATAGGAGAGATAGACATCGTAGGCAAAGTCTTCGCTCAACGTTGGACCTCCGCAATCGCGGCAGCTAGTTCACGGTTGCCGGGGTAGTCATCGGTCGCAATTGCCAGCAGTGCGTCGAGCTGCTCATTGTTTTTCGCAGCCAGGAGCAGCGTTTGCCAATAGTCGATGGCAGAACCGGTCCAGTTGACCGACGCGCTGTTGACGCCCGCATCGTCGGCCACGCGACGAGCGCTCTGCTGCTCCGGGTAGAGGTTAGCCAGCACAGTACGTAGGCGACGCAGTGAAGGGGCGGATGATCCCGATGTTGTGGACGTTGATGTCGGTGTGGTGGGCGCTTCGGGCGGCTTCACCGTCGGATCGGGTGCGGCCAGTCCACGCAACAACTTTTGCCATGCCAGGTCGAGGTCGCTGCCGTCGGTGAAATCGACATAGGTGAGCATGCGGATACGCAACGGCAATTCACAGCGCTCTCTAAGCAGCGGGATCAAGCGCCGGGCGCGGTTGGCGGGGTCGAGGGTCTGGAGCATTAGATTCTCGAACTCGGTCCATTCGCTCTTAATGTATGCCGGGGTGAGCACAAGCAGCGTGCGGCGGCTGGTGAGGACGCCGCGCTCCATTTCGTTGATGCTCGGTGCGCCGATGTCAAAATCGCGGAAATCGATAAAGGTCTTGAGGCCGGCGGCGTCGAGTTGGCGCAAGAGTTCGCCGCGCACCCAATCTTTGTTCTGGGAGCTGTAGGAAATGAAGACATCGTAGTCGAAGTTGGGTGTTTGCTCGCTCATCAGATCTCCTTCGCAATGGGTGTGGTTGGGGTGCCGTGGATCGGGTATTGAGCAGCGGTTTGACGGACTACCGTGACCATCAGCGGCACACATGGCCAGTATAGCATATTGTTATGCTATGCGCATCTACGGATCGGATGGGCGTGCAGCCGTAACTACTAAGCCACCCCCTCCCAACCTCCCCCAGGTTGGGGGAGGAGCGGTGACAATTCCCTCCCCAACCTGGGGAGGGCTAGGGTGGGGTTAGTAGTTACGTGCAGCCATCTAATTTTGTAGCAGATACGGGAATTTCGCCGACGGTTGCGTTTATGGGGTAGAACTATCCAACAATGCTTGCATTTCTCGGTCGCGACCCACTCGACAGGTGAACGACAAGACGACAGGTTGAACCGGTAAACACTGCCATCTTGCCACGGAAACAGAATCGGAGCTATTCATGTACCCCAAACCAGCGATGTTCAACAGAAAAATTACGAAGCGGGTAAGCACTCTCGCGCTCGTGTTCATCTATCTGCTCACCCTACTCCTGCCAGCCCACGTTGTCAACGCCGCTGACGAAGCCGTAACAATTCCCAAAGCGGTGGTCGATGGCATGGTCTATCAGACCCTTTGGCGCAGCGCCTACCAAGAGAACGACGCCGTGGCAGCGCTGATCTATGACCTGTTTGTCTTGCAGGCGGGCAACAGTGGCATGAGTGCAGGAGACTTGACCGCCGCCATCGGCGACTACATGGCTAAAGTCGACGCCGCGCAGGCGACCGCGCCGCCCACGGACCACCTGCCCTCCGCCAAAGAGACCGCGCAGAGCATGATCGAGATCGCACTGACGATCACCGCCCTGCAGCCCTATATCAGAACGGTTTGGCAGCCATTCGCCGGTCCGATTGGCTTGGGCGGTCTGGATCAGGCGACTCAACTGGGCAGCAGCGCGGGCGAGATCATGGTGGCGCAGCGTGTGCTCGATCTGATCCCGACCATCGTGCCGCAGTTGGTCGCCGCAGCGCAGAGCAACCCGGCCATTGCTGCCGGCGCGGACCAGCTTCACCAGTCCAAGCTCGGCGTCAGCATCAAGAACTTCGATGGACGGGCGACCGTGCAGGCGATACCCGATATCGCCATTCCAGCCGAGGTGATCGGGAGCATCCAAGCCGATGGCACAATCAGCATCTCGCTCAATGAGATCAAAGACTTAAGTTTAAGTGAGTTTACCAAGTTAGATCTGTCGATCACCGACATGCGGCAGACCCTCGTAGCGATTGACGCTAAGCAGCCAAACCTGGTCGACTATCTCCACAATCAGGAGGAGCAGGCCAAGCAGAAGGCGCTCGCCGCAGCCAAAGCCGCCGAACACAAGCTGAAGTTGGAGGCGATTGAGTCCTCGATCTCGATCTTCTCGACCCTCGGCGGCTTTATCGATAGCGATTTTGGCAAGCAGTTGAAGACGCTCGGCGAATCGGGGCTCAAGATCGGTAAAGCAATCGACAGTTGGCTCGACGCGGTCGCTGGCAAGAACACACTCGATGCAATCTTCTCCGCCAGCACCGTCGTGATGACTGGCAACATCCTCGGCGCGGTGATGGGGATTGTCAGCCTCTTTGGCAGTTCGGGCCCCACACCGGAGCAGATGATCCTGGAAGAGATTGGCAAGTTGCGCAAGCAGGTTGACCAGTTGCGCACGGAGATGCACGCCCGCTTTGACCGCATCGACCAGGAGCTCAATATCATTTACACAACAATGCAAGAGCGCTTTGATAAGATTGACCTGCAACTCGGCGTGATCAACGCCAATGTGCTGGAGGTGCAGCGGACGTTGCTCGATCTTGACCTCAAGCTCAACCGCATGGAACGCAATAACTTTGAGTTGCTTGATGCCGTGGGCCGCCGCCCACTGCTCGAAGCGATCAACGGCGGGTTGAACTATCAAGAACGTACGGGACAATCAATGCCATTCCAGCCCGACTTTGTCAACTACGAAAACCTTTTCCAGACGTGGGGCACGATCCACGCCTTTGACGCCCTGGCCACCGGACCCTCGCAGCGCGATTTTAGTGACGGCGCGCTGCTGGCCGAACTCAACGCGTTGCCGCTCGACGCCAATCTGAATTATCTCAACAGTTGGCTCCAATTGCACGGCGTGCCCGCGCTTTCGAGCAGCCGACTGGCTAGCCCGCGTGATTGGCTCTTTGCCAGCCGCGCCTATGGCCAACTCGGGGTCGAATGGCCGCAGCAGATGGCGCAGATCGATCCGCAGCGCCAGACGGCATTGACGGCGGTTGGCACCGATTTGGAGGGTGCCATCCGCAACATTTCCACCGTCGATGGCTCGACTGGTCCGCAGGGCAACCATCCGCTCTTTGACACCGTCGTCGGTTTCTACAACGGCAAGGTGACTGCGCTGCACAGTAAGCTCAGCGAAATCGAAGCGGCTTACATCAAAGAGCGCTTCGGCGACGCGCCCCTGGTTGATCTCTTTGGCGGCGTCGACCAAGTCTCCTCCTATGAATCGCCCCAGTGGACCACGATCACCTGCACAGGTAGTGGGCTCGCCACCCCGAGCGGGCTCAAGGAAGAGATGCCCGGCCTCAGCCGTTACCATCTGGCCGAGGCGTTGGGGCTCGCGCAGCTAGGCGTCTGTATCTCTGCGGAGTTACTCAATCCGCAGACAAGTTGCAACCCTAAGTTGGGTACCTGCTTTACTACCGGCCAATTACAGATCACCATTGAAGCCAGGGTGGACGATCTGCCAGTGCTACGCCGCAAGAAGGCCGTGGGCACGCTGACACTGAAAGATTTTGCGGACCCATTAGATCACGTCATCGACCACTGGTTAGAGTACAAACCAGAGTTAGAAGGCTTTACCAGCGACGCCCTTACTTCCGCCGAACGGACGGCGCGTACGGAACTGTTGGTGCAGACTACGACTAAGATTCACAACACGCTGGCCGGTTATCAGCAGGAACTCTACGGGCGCATGCTTACGGCACTCGTCGCGCCCGGCCCGTTGCAGCCGCTCGCCGTCGAGACAACGGGCAGTCAACAGTTGCTGGTTACCCTGACGACGCTCGGTCTCGCCGAAGCGGTGGAAAATGACGAATTCTTCCACGCCCTGCTCTATGGCGACCAGCAGTTGGTCGACGACAACCAGATCGTCAACACGCTGGCGATCAGCGCCACGGAGAGCATCACCGATACCGATATTACCGTCAACGCTCGCCAGTTGACGCAGGATCGTACGGTTGAACGGCTCGATGCCTTTACCACGATTCTCAACGGCTACCTCGATGCCATCGGCGCGGCTACGCACAGTGAGCGCAATGCAACCCTCGCCGACGCCCGCCGCGATCTCAAGCTGGCCGTGCGTATTGCCAGCCTACCCGCGCCCGTTTCCACGCCAACACCGACGCCTGATCCCAATGTCACGCCCGTCCCAACGGTGACGCCGGTTGCGCAGGGTGGGGATAACCGGATCTATCTGCCGGTGGTCACACGGTAAGGCTGACACCCCACGTTGGGGAAAGTAGAGTGCGTCAGGGATGGTCAAATCCCTAGTAGGAATCGGGGATTTGACCATCCCCGTTGCGCGATCCTAAACCAGCAAAACGGGAATCAAGCCATGTCATTCTGCAAGAATCAAATACCCTTGAAGACGCTTTCAGCGTGACAGCACTCCCAATCTGTAATCCATTAAAACTTCGGTAACGCTGCACTAGCAATACCCAGGAAGCGCTCCCAAAGGTACCAGCGTATGAAGTGGTCTGTGTTAAAATTTCCAGGCGTGCTATGATATTGAGGGCTGATTGTGAAGAGCCGTGCTGGGGAAGGACTTCGCTATGGGACAGCAAGTGGTCGTAGACAACTGGGATCATGCCAATCCATATGAACAATATGTCGGTCGCTGGAGTCGCCAGGTTGCGCCGCGCTTTTTGGCGTGGTTGGCAATGCCGACCGGCCAACGGTGGCTCGACCTGGGGTGTGGCACGGGTGCGCTCTGCGCGGCCATCGTAGCACAATGTGCTCCCGCTGCGGTCACCGGCGTTGAGCCGTCTGCGGGATTTTTAGCCAGTGCGCGGGCACATCTGCCGGATCATGTTGCCTTGCATCAAGGCAGCGCCACGGCGATTCCACTCAGTAACGCCGCGATCGATGTGGTCGTTTCCGGCTTGATGCTCAATTTTGTGCCGGATCAGCAGGCCGCACTTACAGAAATGATGCGAGTGACGACAACCGGGGGCACGGTTGCGGCCTACGTTTGGGATTATGGCGGCACGATGGAACTGATGAGCTACTTCTGGGACGCAGCCGTCGCATTGGATCCAGCCGCCGCGCTCTTGCATGAAGCTACACGCTTTCCCGGCTGCCAGCCCGAAGCACTTACCGCGCTTTTCCAGGCAGCGGACCTACACGAGGTCGACTGCGGCGCGATCGATATCGCAACCTCCTTTGCTAATTTTGATGACTATTGGCAACCCTTTCTTGGTGGACAAGGGCCGGCGCCGACCTATGCCATGACCCTCGATCCCGCGGCGTGTGCGCAGCTTCGTGAGCAGATTCGCGCCAGTCTGCCTATTGGTGCGGATGGCTCTCTGGTGTTGATGGCGCGCGCGTGGGCAGTGCGTGGTGTTGTCGTGCGGTAGCGAACCACGAGAGCTAGTGATAACAGAAGTCGTGCGCTTTACAGAAATAGAGCAAGAATTCATGGCGCGTGTCAGCCAGGCCCTCTACTGCAACATGGCCACCATCGACCGCCAAAATCGCCCGCGCTCGCGCATGCTGCACCCGATTTGGGATGGCTCGACGGGCTGGAGCATCTCGTGGCCAGAGTCCCACAAGGCGAAACACCTGCACCACAATCCCGACGTCTCGCTGGCCTACATCCAGGACAAAGAGAAGCCCGCTTGATATAGGAATTTACGCCCTTTCATGAGGGACTTCGTAGCGCAGGAGGACATTGTCGGAGCCTTCCCACCGGCGGGTGTCGATCAGCCGCAGCGCGGCGGACGTTTTGCCCGCGAAAACAGGAACGCCTTCGCCTAAAAGGCGGTTGCCAACCAGCAAGTGGATCTCATCAACCAGATCATGCGCTAGCAGATCGTTCCAGAGGGTTCGGCTGCCGGTGATCAAAATATCTTGGCCCGTCTGGCGTTTGAGTTCGGCAAGCTGCTGATAGACATCGCGTCGGCGGATGATGCGCAGACCCTGCCACTGTCCCTGCAACGTATCAGAGACGACAATGCCCTTGACGGACTTACCCGCTTGAGAAAGATCGCGTTGTGCGTCCGTCCACTCAGCCGAAGTTGGATCCTCGGCGACTTTGGGCCAGAAACTTTGAAACAGCTCGAACGAAATCCGGCCCATCAGCTGTACGTCAACGGTACGCAGCAGTTCGGTATTATACGAGTCGAAGACGTCGCCCATCATGGGGAACATGACGGAGGGATCATTCCCCACACCGGTATGATAGCCATCGAGTGAGACGACGTTGTAGACAATAATTTTCCGCATGACAATTCTCCTTAGTTGGGTGATCCATTGTGGTAGTCTCGCTTCGTCGCCGGCTGTACGATGACGGACGACTACTATGGTATCATATCTACAGCTATCCATGCTTTTGCAAAATGGATAAGTTGTAGAATTGGGGGGACCCTCTATGTCACACTTAGAACTGCTGGCCATCCAGATTAACACGCTCTTTCGCACGGACGCGGCAGGCCGCCTGCGCTACGTCAACGAGCCGGGGCCGGACGAGCAATGCCCGCCTGCCCCGCGCTTCTTTCTCGGGCGCACAGGGGAAGGGAACCTGTGGCGCTTTCATGCCAATCTGCCACCGGCCATTGTCAGCGAGTTGGACGCACTCTGCCGAGACGAGCCGATTGTCAACGATCTCTGCGCGCCGCTGCGCCAAGCCGATGCAATTCGGGCGATCTTAAGACGCACGGGCTCAGTCCATAGTGAATATCAAGGGCCAGCCTATTGGATCGCGACCGATCCACCCACTGCCGCCAATGCTGTGCTGCTCACACCGGACAACCTAGCATTGTTGAACGCCAACTTTCCTGATTGGTTGCAACCGCCTCCTTATTATGAATTAGGGCCGGCCGCTGTCACCGTCGTCGACGGGGACGCGGTTGCGATCTGCTGCTGCGTGCGTGTCCCGGGCCGGGCAACCGAAGCGGGTGTTGAGACGGCGCCTGCCTATCGCGGGCACGGCTATGCCGGAGCCGCGGTGGCGCGGTGGGCGGCGACGGTACGCCAAGGAGGGTTGCTGCCCCTCTATAGCACGAGTTTGGAGAACCTCGCCTCGCAGCGGGTGGCGGCCAAGCTGGGCATGGTCCATTATGGCGACGATTGGTCGATCTACTGAGGCCAAAACAAAATTCAAATAATCCACGAAGCAGCTAAAGGGCGGTGCCCTATTTCACACTGAAGAAACAGTAGCGGACGCCATGTTTCTTAGTAGTACCTCCACCAGCTGAAGTGCGCTGGGTCAAAGGGCAAGAAACATCGGCAATATTTTGTGATTCGCCATGCAATATTGCTGTTTCTTGAGAGATACACGAAGCGGGAGCCCTGGTATCATGAAATTGGCAAGAAGCAAAGCCTGTGGATGCCCTGGAACGGAAAAGTTCGACCCTAAGATAAGGATGTCGCTTGTTGCCAAAAAAATTGCAATGGGTGTAAAAAGAAGCTGGAAAGTGGGCGGGGGAAGAGCTTGCGCAACAACGCCCAAAGACCAAGAACCTGAACAGAGAAGAAGTACCCTCGCTTGGGACACCTGCGAACCACCGCCATTTTTGCGCAGACTATGACGACGTACTTCGAGAGTTTTCATCTCGGTAGCTCCTTTGTAATCACCGTCTCCCTGTCTCCCTGTCTCACTGTCTCACTGTCTCACTGTCCACTCGCTAACGCGTGATAGGCCCGCGCCAGCGTACTCTCCGGCAGGAAATTCGATTGCAGATAACCCAGCGCTTGTTGGCGATCTTCACTGGCGTCCGTAGTGAGGATCTGCTCGGCGAAGAGGACGATATCTTCCAGCGCGCGGGCAAAGCGATAGTAGGCAAGCGCGGTGCCGTTGACGATGGTTTGGCCATAGCCGGCGTAGAAGAGTGCTTCCTCTTGGACCGCCCCATAACCGCTGTCCCCATGCCCACCGCCGATAAACATCAGATCGCGCTCTTTGGGGGCGAGGATTAGGGTGTCCCCATCGACGATGAAGAGGTGATCATGCTCGTCGATCAAGAGATTCCAGCCGTCAATATCGCCGTGGCAGAGGACAAAGGGGGGCAGATTTGTCTGCAACGCAGTAGCCAGCCGCTGCGTTTGCGCAATCACCGCCGTCACTTCAGTGTGCTTTTCACCGAGAAAGGCCGCTAAGGCCTGGATAAGCGGTTCGTCGCCTGGCGTATCCGCCAACCGGTGCAATAAACGCTGCATCCGCGCCGGCCATTCAGGCATAAAGTCGGCGCGCGGCAGAGTACGGGTCAGCTCCCCAAGGAGCGCCAGCGCGTGTAAATGGCGCATGGCCGCACCCCAGGTGCGCCAATGGACTGGGGTCATACCATGTTCATAACTGGGACGACCGCGCACAAAGGGGTAGAGGATCAGGTGGTGATCGCCAAGTGCCGCCCACAATTGGCCATCCTGCGCCAGCAACGGTGGGATGATCTGGTGCAAGCCCTGGGCATAGAAATAGCGCGGAATCGTGAGCGATGCTTCGTGAAAGTCATCAAGGCGCAGCTTGACGAAGTAAGGCACACCGTCGGCGGTCTCGGCGCGGTAGACCGGCGTGTTGCTGTCGGCACCCAGGGGAAGGAAGTGCAGGGCCTTCACTGGCAGTGCAAAAGCGGTATGCAAGACGGCAAGGATGTGATCATCAGGGAGGTTAGGCCGATCAAGCATGGGTTGGGCCTCAGGGATAGAATTTTCGGACGCGGATTTACGCGGAGCTACGCCGATAAAACAAATCCGCGTAAATCCGCATCCCATTCCATAAATTCCAACGCTTCTGTACGATCAGGTAGAGATGCATCTCCGGATATTGATCATACTCTAAATGGCGACAAACGCAACCACAGCTATCGATCAGATTGAGGGTGGCAGGAATGCCAAGCACACCGTAGTAGACCGGCACCCCCATTGCTGCGTCAACCTTTTCGGTGGGTGTATCCAGGCCGGCGGTCGTATAGATCAAAATCCCGCCAGGCGCTAAGCTCGCCATGAGCTTGCGCAGCACCGGCGCTTGTTCATCCAGCGGCAGGTGCCAGATGCTATCCCACGCAGAAATGAAATCATATTGGCGCGGCAAAGTCCACTGGCAGATATCGGCATGGTGGAAGGGCACGGTCTGATGGCGCGCTTGGACCAGTCCCAACATCCGTACCGAAATATCGACCCCCTCGGCGGCAAAATCGTGGCGCAGCAACAGGTCAATAATCCGTCCGCTGGCGCCACAACCAATATCAAGGGCGTGACGTTTCTGTGCTAGAAAAGCGATAGCCCGCGCGTGTTGCGCAAGGCCGTTGGTGGACGGGAAGATGTCACTGTGCCACTGCTCAGCGATCTGTTCATATCTCTGGGCAATTTCCGTGGGCAACATGGATGTAGCTCCTCACTGGAAGGGCGCGCGCCACTTCCTTATAGACAAACCATCTAAAAGTCGCCTATTGTGGAAGCGGCGTTCTCTTACACTGCGCCATGCGCAATAGAGAATGTTCACTCCGCAATAGGCAAGGTCTAGTTGGTTTATCGATTAGCATAGAGCATCTGTTCTGTTTTGTCGATAATAAAAAAACGCCTTGTCGTCGGATCACGCGCTTGGGTGATCCGACGACAAGGCGTTTTTAGCCGTTCATGGTTAGCGTTGCACCAGCGGCAGGAAGAGGGCACGGCCCGTCACTTGGACCCCGGCAGTGGCACTTGGTTGGATGCCCCGTTGGGTCACGGTGACCTCGGCTTCAACGGCGCTGGCGATCTGCACGGTGCTGCTCGACGCAATGTTGACGGTGTATTGCCCAAAGCCAACGCCGTCAATGCGCCAGCCACCGCCGATTTCGGTGACCGTGCGCAGGCTGCTGCCCACTCTACCGTTGGCCGGCGTCAGTGTGACCTGTAACCCACCCACGCCACTTTCCTCGCCCTCGGGTTGGCCGTTGCCATTGTT
This sequence comes from Caldilineaceae bacterium, assembly GCA_034432375.1. Taxonomy (GTDB): domain Bacteria; phylum Chloroflexota; class Anaerolineae; order Caldilineales; family Caldilineaceae; genus JAHBVH01. The sequence continues at coordinate 58,688 of DAOUCA010000230.1, read as the reverse complement.
ATCGGCAAAGACAAGGCCAACGAGGCTGGCTTCGTCTGGTGCGGGGGTGACGTTGAGGGTGACCGTTGCCAGCGCGGAATCAGCCTGACCGTCGTTTGCCGTGAAGGTTACGCGGTCTACACCACTAAAGTTGCGCTCCGAGGTGTAAACCCAGTCGGTCCCAGTACCGATCAGTGTGCCGTGGGTAGGGCTGCTCACGACGGTATAGGTCAGCTCGTCACCGTCGGCATCAACGGCACTCAAGTTGACGGCCAAGGCGCTCTCCTGCGTGGCGGTGAGCACGAGTGAATCGCCAATCGGGGCCGTATTGGTGGGCAGCACGATGATCGCGACGGTAGCGACCGCAATGGCTCCGTGGCTGTCACTGGCCTGGAATTGGAAGCTGTCGTCACCCACAAAGTTCATTGCGGGCGTGTAAAGTAGGTTTGGCACTTCACCGCTCAACAACCCATGCGTTGGACTGCTGACTAGGGTATAGCTGATGGTGTCACTCTCCACATCGGCGGCGGCGAGGATTACAGTGACACTGCTGTTGCGCGTGGTGCTAACTGGCTGGGTCACTATAACTGGTGCGTCATTGGTCGCGGCCACGGTCAGGGTAATCGTCGAGACATTGGAAAAGTCCTGCCCATCGTGCGCGCGGAAGGTGAAGGTGTCGGTCCCGACAAAGTCAACCGTGGGCGTGTAGATTACCGTGTTGGGCGGCACCCATTCGTATGCACCATGCTGCGGCGCGGCCAGTAGTTGATATAAGAGCGTATCGTTGTCACCGTCGGTGCAGGTCACGTCAATTGCGATCGGCGTCTCCTCCGTCACGGCGATGTTGCGATCCAGGGCGACCGACGCGACATTGGCACCGACAGTGCCGACCAGAATGGTGAGCACGGCGACGTTAGAGTCATTCTTGCCATCGTTAGTTTTCCAGAGCAGCCGATCCTCACCCTCAAAATCCTGGTTGGGGATATATAAATCACTGTTGTAAACGCCGTGACTTGGGTTCTGGACGATGGTCGTCGGTAATTCACGATCATCATCGAAGTCATCATGTTCAAAGCTAATATTCACCGTAGTATTCTTGGCCGTGCGCGCGGTGGCGTCGAGCGCTTCTGGCACGGTATTCATCACCACGCCGGCCCCGCGTGGATACGTCTCTTTGGCGATCACGATGGCATCCTTGCGACAGAGCGCGCCATCATCTTTGTAACCGGCAGGGCAGGTTTGAAAACAGACCGGCCCATTGCCGGCAAAACCGGCGACGCAGCGGGGGTAACAGAGCGCGCCATTGCGTTCCAGCCCCACCGGACAGACGCTCACCGCGCCACCCGCGCCACGGCCATAGGTGTTTTTGAAGAAGAAGTTAAAGATCCCGGCGTAGCAGGTCGCCCCATGATCGGCAAAGCCGGCGGGGCAGCGCTGCCAGCAGACCGGACCCACACCGTAATGGCTGGGGATACATTTAGGATAACACAAGCGGCCCTGTGCTTCCTGATTTGCGGCGCAAATGAGACCCGTCCCCCCACCCCGGCCATAGCTCGCCTTCGCGAAGATATGGGCATCTTTGCGACAGAGGGCAATATCATCGGTATACCCAGTGGGGCAACGTTTGACGCAGATCGGGCCATCGCCATAAAAGCCTTCCTGGCATTTGGGATAGCAGAGGACTCCATTCTGCTCTAGGCCAGTTGGGCAAGCCAGGGTTTGGACTTCCGCCGCTTCGGCGTGAGCAATATACACCGCGATTTGGGCGTCAAACCAGGTGCCTAGCCAGAGCAAGATCGCCAGAGTTGCAAGAACAGCCAGCGGTTTTAGCGCAAAGCGCAGCCAAATGCGCAATTCCTGAGAAAAGAGGAACTCGATTGTCAAATAGAGAGATGAAAACACAGCGTTCATCAGGGCTCCTTGCGAAAGTGCTATGCTTGAAAAAGGTGAACCATGCGCAATGCAACAAGCGCCAAAGCTCGCATTTTCCAATAATATTTAGTATCGATAAGAAGAAATTTTTGAGATTACGCGGCACAGCAGCCGGTGTTGTGCTAATAGACTAATTATTTAAAAGCCATACATAACAAGGGTACTTTTACACGAGAGAAGCTGTATGGCTCTTAAGGATTTTATCTATAAGTATAACAAAACTTGGCGTTTGCAGAACGTTTCAGCGGCGTTTGGGGCAAGCGAGGACATGTAAGTCGAGGCATGGCTCACCCAGTAAAACCACATGAAGTAACGTATTACTGCTCTAGAAAGAGTTGCTTCTTGGCTAGCGTTGGTATAACCTGGCGATGAAGATATCTTTTAACAATTTGTTCTGAAGTGACAAGATGATACAATAGCTTTTACTTGCACAATTGATGCCTATTCTATTTATGCCGATAGATTAAGGAAGCAGTCATGCTACCTGAAATAGAGATCAGGTTATTTGGGACGCCTTCGCTCAGAGTGAATGGTCAACCAGTGACCGGCTTTATCTCAAATAAAGCGCCGGCGCTGGTTTATTATTTAGCGGCGACCGAGCATACACAAATGCGTGATCTCTTAGCTACCCTGCTCTGGACAAACACACCTGAACCGGATGCAAAACGCAATCTGCGGACGGTGTTATCCAATCTACGCACTGTGCTCAATCCATTTTTGGAGATTACACGCACAACAGTCAGTTTGAACACGACGACCGTTGCCCTGATTGACAGCGCAATGTTTATGGCGAACATAAAAGCAGCCGAACAAGTGGAATTGGATTCGGCACAGCGTGGTGCCTTGCTTGCCGAAGCAGTGGCGCTTTATCAGGGATCTCTGTTGGATGGTTTCCATACTCGCGATGCCGAAGCATTTGAAGAGTGGCTGCGCAATGAACGGGAGCACTTCCAGCGCTTAGCGCTGCAAACCCTCAGCGAACTGACAGCGCACCATGCCCACCAAGGGGAACTGCTGGCGGGCATCAATTACGCCAGTCGCCTGCTCACATTGGATCCGACACGCGAAGAGACCCATCGGCGCTTGATGCTCTTATTTGCATTGGATGGACAACCAGGCGCAGCACTCGCGCAATACCATCGCTGTCAAGCAATTCTTCGCCAAGAGTTAGGCAGTGAACCACAGTTGGAAACGATCGAGCTTTTTGAACGCATTCGTGCGGGTGAATTCAAGCATAATCCAGCACTATCCATCATGCGGACTGCCATGGAACCGCTAGCGGTGCGCCACAACCTGCCGGCTGAGTTCAGCGCCTTTGTGGGCCGCGCAGAAGAGTTGCAACAGCTTCAGCAGCAACTTCAGGATGCCACCTGTCGCTTATTGACAATTGCCGGTCTTGGCGGCGTTGGGAAGACACGGTTGGCTTTGGCCGCCGCGCAATCGTTGGTGGCATCCACCAACGCAATGGCCTTTCCTGCCGGCATTTGGTTTGTGCCATTATCAGGCTTAGAAGCGGTTGGGCAGATCGAAAATCACCTCGCCACGGCCATTGCGGAAAGTATGCAAATTCCACTGACGGGCGGTGCACCCACCACCCAACTCATCCAGGCTTTGTACGATAAAGCGTTATTGCTCATCCTGGACGATTTTGACCATCCGGCGGCCACACCACTGTTGACAGCCTTACTCCACGGGACACACAACGTCAAGCTACTTGTCACCGCGCGCAGCCGGCTCAATCTCCGTGGCGAGCAAGTGGTGAGCCTAGATGGTCTAGCGGTGCCGCCGGCCTCCTTACTGCGGCCCGAACTAGCGGTGACTACGGCAGAAAGTGCAGCACTGCTCAACGCCTATGCAGCAACCGAGCTCTTTATGGTGCGGGCACGCACAGTGACCCCCCATTTTACGCTGAATCGCGCCACCGCCACCGCGATTGTACAGATCTGTCAACTGGTGCAAGGGCTACCGTTGGGGATTGAGTTGGCCGCCACTTGGGTACGGCTGCTCAGTTGCGCTGAAATCGCGGCTGAAATCGCGCAAAATCTCGATTTTTTGGAGAATACGCTAGCTGATGCCCCTGTCCAACAGCGCAGCTTGCGCGCCGTCTTCCATGCGTCTTGGCGCTTGCTATCGACACCAGAACAACAGTGCTTACGGCAATTGGCACTTTTCCGCGGCGGCTTCACACGTGGCGCCGCGGCCAAGGTGGCGGGCGCGGTGCTCCCTTTGTTGGCGCTCTTCGTCGATAAATCCTTCGTGCGCCGTACGGTACCAACGATTAATACGGGCACCGACAGTATAGGCACAGATGATACCGGCGCAAATTACGCAGCGGGCAACGTACGGTACGAATTGCCCGAAGTCATTCGCCAATTCGCCGCTGAGCAGTTGGCCGCGGCCGGTGAGAAAGCACGCACGGCGGCGCGCCATGCAGACTACTACATCACCTTGCTCGCCAGCCAACGCCCGCAGCTTGTCGGTGGAGGACAGACCGAGGGATTACACACGATTGGTCGCGATATCGAAAATATCCGCACAGCCTGGCAGTGGAGCGGTACACATTTGTCGGATGGTGGTTTGGCGCAACTTGGTCAGAGCCTCGACGCCCTCTTTCACTATTATGATATGCGTAGCTGGTTTCAAGAAGGTGCCACGGTCTTTGCCCAAACCGCGGCCCAAGTCGCGCACCATCTGGCGACAACCAACCGAGACGCTAGCGCCACGATCATCTGGGCAAAATTACAGGCCCGGCACGGCTGGTTTGCCTTTCATCTGGGGCAGTCAAGGGAAAGTCGCAGCCTGTTAGAAGAAAGCTTGCAGCAACTCCAGCTGTTGGCGGCCAATGAGGCAATCTTTAATCTTAACTATTTGGCGGCGATCCTGCGTCATCAAGGTGAGTTTTCGGCCGCACAGCGCTATGCCCAAGCAGCACTACAGCTGGCACAAGCCCATGAAGAGCCAATGGGCGCCAGCATTGCGTTGAATATTTTAGGCCAAGTAGCCTCTTTGTTAGGAAAGGTGGAAGAGGCACGCGCACACTTGCGCCAAGCTCTAGCCCTGAAACGGCAGCTCGGTGACCGCTGGGGGCTTACCTACTCACTGACCTATTTAGGCCGCGTTGCGCAAGCGACGGGGGAGTACGCCGCCGCCCAAAAACTCTTTCAGGAAAGTTTGCTGATTTACCAGGCCATTGGTGATCAACGGGGTGTGGCCTTTGCCCTGCAAAATCTGGCGGATACCGCCTATGCTGCCGGTCAAATTAGTACAGCCCAAACCCATTACCGCGAAAGTTTACAGATCTATCGTGACATTGGCAACCGTGCCGAAGCGAGCCGGACGCTTTCCCGGTTGGGTGAGGCAACTTGTGCAGCCGGGGATTACGCAGTGGCGGCACAGCAAGTGGACGAGGCGCTGACATTGGCCTGGACAGTGCAATCAACACCTGACATGTTAGCTGCTCTATTGGGATTGGCAGCGTTGATGATGGCAACGGGACTACCGGAACAGGCGGTACAGCCACTCCAATTAGTTTATCATCACTCGGCCAGCAGTCAGGCGCAAAAGCAAAAAGCAGCACAGCGATTGGCTACCATTGGGGCCGATAGCAGCAGCTCTGACGCAACCAGTGCGTCGAACTTGGCGATGTATATCCAAATACAGTTGGGTAATGATCATCATTTCGGTCAAATGCTCAGTGGCTGAGACCAATTTTTGCGATCAGCGCGGGATTTCGATTGCTGCCTAGCCCGTGGCTGCCCCATATCCATCATTGAAAGATCGAAGATGCGCACGCTTACCCCAGAATTTATTCTCGAAAACTTAGCACAAGGTCAGGATTATGGGCATTTCGAGGCGGTCGTACTCTTTGTGGACACCGCCGGTTTTACGCCACTGACGACCGCGTTAATGCGCTATGGCGCCGAGGGTGCCGAGATTGTTGCCCAGATTGTAGCCGGACTGTTTACGCCGTTGGTTGAAGTTGTCTATCACTATGGCGGCTTTGTCGCGGGGTTTGCCGGTGACGCCTTTAAGGCAATCTTTCCAGACATGGCCGAAGCGAGCTACCAACGGGCGCTGACCGCGGCTTGGCAGATGCACCAACTTGGGCTCCAGCAACCGGTGCAACAGACGCGCTTTGGCGACTTTCCCTTTGCCGTCAAAATCACGGTGGCGGATGGCAGCGTTGCATGGCGTATCTGGCAAGGTGTGGAGAGTGGGCTGGCGCAGCAGGCGGCGACAATCTTTGGCGGTGCGGCCCTGGAAGCGGCACTCGCCGCGGATCCCTTTACGCAGGCCGGCGAGGTGGTCATGACGCCGGAAGTCGCCGCGCAGTTGCTGATGGCGGGCGTAACCCTGGAACAGGTGGGCAGCTATTTCCGTTTGTGCAGGTGGCCTGCGGCCGCTGCTTTGGCAGTGCCCGTGCGTCCAGATAGGCAGGTTGACACATCCGTTGCCGCGTTGGCAACGCGCTTTTTCCCCGCCACCCTCCTCGAACGCCAGACCCAAGGCGAATTTCGCCAAGTGGTCACGGTCTTTATCAATTTACAGACTTTGCCGAGTGCGGGGGAAGGAGCGATCTTTGCCGCCACCCTGTTTCGTTTGTTAGCCCAATATGGGGGATATATCTGTCGCATTGGCCAAATTGGCGACCGCGATCAGGGCGGCACGTTCTTACTCTTCTGGGGTGCGCCCACCGGCCACGAGCAGGATGTCACCCGCGCACTCCACTTTATATTGGCCTTACAACGTGCGGTCCGTCCCCTGGGCCTGACGGAGGGGACGGGTGGTGGGTCTGGCCAACTACTTGCCGAAGCCTCTCCCCTGCGCGCCGGTATCACCACACAGCTTGCCTACGCCGGCTTTGTTGGTTCCCCCCGGCGCGAGGAATACACTTGTTACGGTGCCTATGTCAACCTGGCCGCGCGGCAGATGGTGATGGCCGATTGGGGTGAGATCTGGCTGGATGAAGAGACCGCGCGCAGCGCCGGCGGCGAATTTGAATGCGCACGCCACGGCGCCTTCCAGTTAAAAGGGTTTGCCAAGACAAGCGTCGTCTTTCGCCTGCTAGGGTGGCGTGAACTACGGACGGACAGTTTTTACCAGGGCGAAATGGTCGGTCGTCAACGTGCCCTGGGGCAACTTCAGGCAGCATTGGTCCCACTTGCCAGTGGTAAATTTGCGGGTGTCATCTTCATTACCGGCGAAGCTGGTATTGGTAAAAGCCGACTAGTGCATGAGTTGCGCCAGGCAAGTTACATGGCGCGGGTGGCGGGTGACGAGTTACTTCACTCACCATCCGCCCCTCGCCACCCGCTGACCGCGCCCCAGTGGTTTCTCGGTCAGACTGACGAAATCTTGCGGCAGCCGCTAAACCCGTTCCGCTATTGGTTATGGCGCTATTTCAATCAATTGACCAATGCCGGCGAAACCACCAACAAAGCCGCCTTTACCGCAAAATTGCGTGAGCTGATGACCCATTGGGTGACGAATCCACCGGTGAACCAGCAATCATCAACCATCGAAAGGCTAACAGCCGAACTCAATCGAACGTATTCTTTCCTTGGCGCCCTCATCGATCTGCACTGGCCGGATTCGCTCTACACACAGCTAGAGCCACAGTTACGCTTTGAAAACACCTTAACCGCGCTCAAAACGTTGATCCTGGCCGAGAGCCTGCGCCGGCCGGTCATTTTGCACCTGGAGGATACCCACTGGCTTGACGAAGCGTCGCGTACCTTGCTCACTCGCCTGACCCATCATGTGGAGGAGTATCCCTTTGCCATTGTGATGACTACGCGCCCATTTGCGGAGACAGGGGGGGGCGGCGATGGCGAGATCGAACGCATCGCGGTCGAGGGGCCGCAGACGACGATTGGTTTGACTACCCTCACCCCAACCGAGACAATGGTGTTGGCAGAGGAGATTCTGGCCGGTCGCGTCGCGCCGGCGCTCGTCGCGTTTGTGCAGGCGCGTGCAGAGGGCAATCCTTTTTTTACCGAACAGCTTTTGCGCTATCTGCAGGAGCAAACTTTGCTGGAAGTAGGGACAACGGGTTGGCAACTCCGCACCGACCAAGCGCATGCGCCCTTGCTGCCGCGTGGGGCACAAGCCCTTCTAGTTGCTCGACTAGATCGTCTCCCCCAGCCCGTCAAGGAGGTCGTCCAGACGGCGGCGGTCTTGGGGCGCGAGTTTGACACGCACGTTTTGGCACAGATGTTGGCGGATGACAGGGCCCTCGCTGCAAAGTTGGCCGTCGCCGACCGCGCCGCGATCTGGTCGGCGATGACGCAGGCGCGCTATCTCTTTCGCCATGCCCTGCTGCGCGAGGCAGCCTACACCATGCAGCTACGAGCGCAGGTGCGCCTGTTGCATCAGCGGGCGGGGGCGGCTATTGAGCAAGTTTATCACGCAGAATTGATGCCCTATGTTGGCGAATTGGCCTATCACTATGATCAAGCAGAACAGCATGAGGTGGCGGCCGGTTGGTATGCGCAAGCGGGCGAACAAGCCATCAAGCACTATGCCAACGACGACGCGGCACGCTATTTCCGGCGCAGTTTGGAACTCACGCCCACCAGCGCGCCAGCCACGCGTTATTCCCTGCTATTAGGGAGTGAAGCCGCCCACAACTGGCTGGGACGACGCTTGCTGCAAGAAGAGGAGTTGGCAAAGCTGGAAGCCGTGGCGAATCTACTGGGTGACGATGCTAAATTTTCGGAAGTTATGCTGCGGAAAGCTGCGTTTCACCTGTCGACCGGGCGTTATCGCGAAGCCGCCGATTATGCGGAACAGGCAGTGGCTTTGGCGGTGCAGGCCGGCGATGGTTTGGCCGAGGCGCGGGCGCGCCATCGGTGGGGACGCGCTTTTTGGCAGGCGGGCGCGTATCAACCGGCGCGTCCCCATCTGGAGAGTGCGCTAGCGCTGGCTCGCGCCCAGCAAGCACAGCAGCTTGAAGCGCAAAGCCTCTATGATCTAGCCATGGTTGATTACTATCAGAAAGCGCTCACAAGCGCGCTGGACCATGTACAGCAAGCGTCGCACCTGTTTGTCAATCTGCATGACCAACAAGGCAAGCTCTATTGTCTAAGTTTGTCGGCGGTCATCCTCGGCGAGATGGGAAATTATCTTGAGGCCGCGGCCCAATTTGAAGCGGCGTTTGAGCTCTGTCGTCAGATTGGGTTGCGCTATGCCGAAGCGCACCTGCTGGCGCAAAGTGGCGACAATGACTTAAATTTAGGGGCGTTGGCAGACGCTTACCACCGACACACGCAGGCGCTCACCATCTATCAAGAAATCGATGACAAGGAAGGGCTGGCAACAAGCCTGGATACCCTAGGGTTGCTGCTCGCCTTTCGCCGTCGACCGGCGGAGGCGCAAACTCACTATCAGCAGGCGCTGACGCTGCATCGCGCCATCCATGATCAACGTGGCGAAGGCTATGTCCTCACTCATCTCGGTTATCTATTGGTAGAGCAACAGGCGTGGCCGCAAGCCGCAGTTGTGCTGGAAACGGCCCTGGCACTACGGCGAGCGCGCGCCGAAGCGGGCTTGCTGCTCGATACCCTTGCCGCTTATGCATTGGTGGTGGCCGCACGCGAAGATGCCACCGCGGCCTTGCCCTATGTGGACGAGATATTGGATTGGCTCGCCGGCCACGGCCTTGCCGGCATCGAATTTCCCGGCCAGGTCTATCTCAGTTGTTACCGTGTACTCGATAGCCTGGCAGACGCGCAACCTGCCTATCAGCAACAGGCGATACAAACCCTGACCACTGGTTATACCTTTCTCCAAGAACGCGCGCAGCGGATTCAGGATGCAACCTTGCGTGAAAGTTTTCTACACAACCTGCCTTTTCACCGCGACCTGATCGCCCTCTGGCAAGCAAAAAACAACAGTGACGGCAAAACCCACATCCAAAGCGTGTAGTGAGCATCCCCAGATGCTCACGTCGCATCTGGGGATGCTCACTACACGCTTATGCCGCTTGGGCCATGTATGTTCCTTTTGCTGCTACTGAAAAACAACGCCAGTTACTGACTACCCGCCACGCTGCCATCGGGCAAACGACGGGGTGGGGCCAAATAGAGCGTCACCGGTTGATTGCCCGTGATCTTGAGCCGGTAGATATGTGCAAAGACTAACATGGTTGGCGCGGCCAACGGGTGGCCGGCGGCATCGATTTCCTCAAGGTCAGCATAGCGACCCTGTAACGAGGCGAGCGCGGTAGTGATGGGGCGCGCATCAAGTAGGGGATAGGTGAAGAGATTCAGCCCAGGTTTGAACTCAGGCAGCGCCACCGTCGCCATCACGGCATAGGTGCCCGCGTCCGGTTGTAGCGCGGCCGCCACCATGTTTTCCACAAACTGGTGGGTAGGCAGGCGCTGCCAGCGTTGGCCCGCTTTGGGCAGATAGTAGAGCGTCAAGGTCTCCTCGTAGCCCTCAGGCACATCGCGCTGAAGGTAGGTTACCGCGATCGTGCGTGCGGTCGTCACAGTTGTGTCCGGCTCGACCGCATAGGCTTGGCCAACGGGAACCACCCAGGGTTCATCGTTGAGTTCCGGCGGGGAAGGCAAGATCTGTAGACTCGCAATGCCATTGGGCTCAAAGATGCCATCCGGGTTATAGATGATCACTTGTGCATCGGCGGAGAGCGCGGGCGCCGTAAACAGGTACTGGGGTGTTCCTCCAATCACCGGATAGTCCCCGCCGCCCAGCATGGCGCTATTCGGCCCACCCAACATTGCGCTATTGGGGCCGGCCACGACCCGATCCCTTGGCTGCCAGGGCAACTGCACGTTGAACTGCGAGATCGCCTCGCGGTTGCTGCCATCATCCACCCACACCCGCACCGTGACATCGGAGGCCGGATAGGGTAACTCCAGTTGCCCGACATAGACCCCCTGCGTCAAGGTCAACGTTGCCACCGGTGCCAGCCCCGGCGCGCTAGCGTAGTGGGCCGGAAAGACCTGCACTTTGACCGGGGGCGTTAGCGTGGTATTGGTGGAAAGCGCCTGCGTCACGGTGATGGCCAGCGTGCGGGTGGTAATGGCCTGAATCGCAATGGCCGGCGCCCAACGTGCACCGCTCTGGCCCGGATCGAGCGCGCTGACTGGAATCGAACCGCTAGACGCAAGTAATTGCGGAATACAGCCGGTGTAGGTGTTGCCGTCGCTGGCCCCAAAATCAACAAGACAGAGCCGATCACCGCGCTGCGCGCCACGCACCTTGATGCGGTCGCCGCCACCCGTCGGCGAACCGAGCGCAACCAGGCCATCGTCAGTGAGGTCGGCGGTGCCTTGGGTTTGGAAGAGATAGACGTGGGCCGTAGGCAGGCGGATGACGGCACCGGTGTCGCCGCGCAGTTCAAAGTAGCGCGCCAGCAGCGTTGGCTGGGGTGTAGCCGGCGGCCAGATGACCAGGTGGGTCACCGCCAGCGGCAGGAGATCCGGCCCCGCCAGCGGCAGGTGACGGGGCGCCTTGAGCATGGGATAAAAATGGGTGATGGTGGCCCAGTCGGTGCGGGCAGTGGTCTGTTCGGCCAAGGTCTCGCGGCAATCGCCGAACCATTGGTCAGCGTTGAGGAATTTGCTGTAGCTAGGGTCAAAGGTCGAAGTCATAAAGCTGCCCTGGCAATCGACACGCCCCAAGCTGCGTGGGCCGCTGGGCTGGGCTGGGTTGTTGAGTTTGAAGCCCAGATAATCATCGGGCAAGAAAAAGAGATGGTGGGCGAGTTCGTGCGCCAGCGCGCGCCACCACTGTTCGCTCAGATCACTGGCTTCCTCACCAAAGGGATCCCAGATCGTCCCCATGCGCACCTGGCCGGGCAAGTAGGCCACCGGAACGGCCTTGGTGGCCGGTTGGTCAAAGGCGGGGCGCACCCTTTCCCCCACCGGTGCGTTGACAATACCCCCAATCGCGGCCGAAGGGCGCAGGCTGTTGCTGGCATAGATGATGATATCGGCCCGATTCCAGAACATTTTGGCTGGGAAGAGATCAATCCGCCCGAGCGCAACCTGCCCATCGGTGGCGTGGTAGAGCAGTTCGGACGCCCGTTTGAAATCTGTCGTTAAAGCGGTCAGGAAGTCGGTGTCGGCGCTGGCATCCCATTCCAGCGATACCGTCAGGTTGAAAAGCAAGAGTGGGTGGGCTTGGGCCGACGCCGTGGGCAGCGTGAGCGTGATCAGACCAGGGCTGCGGATCTGATACATATCTAGCCCGGTGGTGATCGGTGCGGCGCTGGTCAGGTAATACTCGAATTGGTTGGTAAAGGTGACCAAGTGCGTGGTGGTCATGGGCAGCAGCGCGACTAGTTGATCGCCTACCGCCAGCACGCCCCGCCCCGGCAGATAGCCGCTGCTGGTAGTGGTCAAGGGTCTGGTGGCGCTAGGCAACGGTTCGGCGCCGGTGGCGACGCTCGGTACCAAGTGATAGACCAGGGCACCGGCCGTTGGTTTACCGTCACTGTCCAGCACACGCACCTGCGTTCCCCGCACGCGGAAGGGAAAGGTGGTAGCGCTGGTATAGGGCTGTTGATAGGGGCCGGCCGCACTATTGGTATAGCGATAGCTGCCGGTGATGGGCAGGGTGGTGGTCAACGGCTCATGATAGGCAGCCAAGCGCATGACAACATTGTCCGATTGGCCAAAGAAACCCGAGGCAAAGGTGTCCCAGTAGAAGAGATGCGCCGCCGGCGAACTTTTCAGTTGCAGCCCCCAGGCTGACAGGGTACCCGTACTCGTGCCGGTGTTAGTGATAACCAGCGTCCACACCCCATTACTCGCTTCCCCCTTGAAGGCAGCTAAATCGCCAACCGGCTGGTAGGTTCCCGTATAGGGGGCAGTCGCGGACAGGATAGGCGTAGTGGCCAATGCGGAGAAACGTGTCATCTGAAAGTTTTGCCCCTGCGCTTGTCCGGTTGCCAGCAGGGGCACTTGTGTCCCTTGCGGCGATTGGAGGGTGATCGCAAGGTCGGCATTGTCGGCATGCGTCATGGTCAGCCAGATCGCAACATCGGCCAAGGTCAGGCTTGGGGTGACAGTCAACTGGATCTGGAGCGGGGCGCGGCTCGTGGCGGGCAGCGGGCTGGGGACAGTGCGGGAGCGGGAGATCGACTGTCCAGTGCGCAGATTTTGTGTGATCGTGCCTGGCGCAGCCACCGCCGGCAACCATTTGCCGCCCCCATCCAGTGAATAGGTCGCTTCCACACGCCCCACGGATTCGCCTTCCTGATCAAAGAGGGTGTAGGTGATCGGAATCGTGGGGCTACTGAGCAATGCAGGCGTAGAGAAGAAGTTGGCATTGCCAGTGGGACTTGGCCGTGTGATGGCGAGTAGCGGCCCTCGGTTAACCAAGCCGGTGGCCTGCCGCAAACGGTTGCGGTATAGATAACTCTGTCCAGCGTTACCTTGGACGATGTCGAGGAGACCATCGTTGTTGAAGTCGCCCAGCGCCACGCTACGGGTAGTCGTTTTCGGTTGGTTGAGCAGAAGTGCCTCATCGTGTCTGTTCAGGTTGCCCAGCGCCACGCTGGGCGGTGTTTCCGCTTTACCCAACAGGATCGGTTGCGCGAAGCGGCCCTGTCCCTCATTCAAATAGAGATAACTCTGCTCTAGATAGTTGCCCTGGACGATGTCGAGCGCGCCATCGCCATTAAGGTCACCCAGCGCCACGCTCTGCGTATTGACAATGGTCCCCAACGGGAGGCGCGGGGTAGGGAAATGCCCCTGCCCATCGTTCAGATAGAGGTAGCTCAGGCCATTACTGCCCTGGACAATGTCGGGCGCGCCATCGCCATTGAGATCACCCACCGCCACACTCTGCGTGCGCTCATCATAGTTGCCCAGCAAACTGCTTTGGGTAAAGCTGCCCTGCCCATCGTTCAGATAGACAAAAATTTTCCCTATATAGGTGGCCTGGACGATGTCGAGTGCGCCATCGCCGTTGAGGTCAGCCAGCGCCGTGCTCCAGGTAATCTCAACTGGGCCGAGCGGAATCGGTTGTGTGAAGCCGCCTCGTCCATCATTCAGATAAATATAACTCTGGGCGCTGTTGTTCTGAATGATATCGAGCGCTCCATCACCGTTGAGATCCCCCACCACCACGCCTAGAGTATCGGCCACCAGCCCCAACGGGATAATCTGCGTAAAGGCACCCTGCCCACCATTCAAATAGAGATAACTCTGCCCACTGTTGCCCTGGACAATATCGAGCGCGCCATCACCGTTGAAGTCCCCCACCGCCACGCTGCGCGTATCCGTACCTTCATTCCCAACGCGGATGCGTTGAGTAAAGGCGCCTTGCCCATCGTTCAAATAGAGATAACTTGCCTGGCTATTGTTGTTCTGAACAATGTCGAGCGCCCCATCGCGGTTAAAATCACCCACCGCCACGCTTCGTGTATCCGTACCATCGTCGCCCAGCGCGGTGCTTTGGGTAAAGGTGCCTTGCCCATCATTCAGATAGACATAACTTGGGCCATTCTCCACAAGCAGGGCAGTGAAATTACCCTGGACGACATCGAGCGTCCCATCGCCGTTGAGATCACCGACCGCCACGCTGCCCGTAATCGCAATATTGCGCAGCGGGATACTTTGGGTGAAGCCACCCTGCCCGTCATTCAGATAGATGGTACTCGCCTGACTATTGTTGCCTTGGATAATATCGAGCCGCCCATCGCTGTTGAGATCACCCACCGCTACACTGGTCGTAGCCGCCATGACACCCAGCGGGATGTTGTGGGTAAAGCCGCCCTGCCCGTCATTCAGATAGACAAGACTCTGTCCAGAATCGCCCGCGACAACATCCTTTCCCGCATTGCCCTGGACAATGTCGAGCGCGCCATCACCGTTGAAGTCACCTACCGCTATACTCTGGGTATTTGCACTGTTGCCCAACGGTAGTGATTGGGTGAAGTCCCCTTGGCCATCATTCAGATAGAGATAACTCGCTTGGTCATTGTTGCCCTGCACAATGTCGAGCGCGCCATCGCTGTTGAGATCGCCTAAGGCTACGCTCTGAGTATTCATCTGATCGCCCAATGGGATGCTTTGGCTGAAGTCCCCTTGGCCATCATTCAAATAGAGATAACTCGCTTGACCATTGTTGCCCTGGACAATATCGAGTGCCCCATCGCCGTTGAGATCGCCGACCGTCAGGCTGGTCGTCGTTGCAATGATAGGCAGTGCGCTAGATTGAGTGAAGCCACCTTGCCCATCATTGAAATGGATCGTACTGGCCTCTCCCTCATTGCCCACGATGATGTCAAGCCAGCCGTCGCCATTGAGGTCACCCACTGCCACCGTGCGGACGGCCGCATGGTTAGCCACTGGAATACCAAAGGCTGGAAAGTGACCTTGCCCATCATTTAGATAGATATTGCTGTTGCCGTCACCGGCTGAATGGTCAAGCCACCCGTAACTGTTACCCTCGACAATATCGAGCGCGCCATCCCCGTTGAAGTCACCTAGTGCTGCACTCCTAATATGGGCGACATTCCCAAAACGAACGGCTTGGGCAAACGATGGTTCATCGCCGCCAGCCGCTTGTTGATCGCCGCTTTGCCGCGCACCTTGGGCTTGGCTGTTGTCAGGGGAAACGGTTTCATCGGCGCTGCGTGCGATGCTTGCGAATTGATCAGGCAGCAAGGGGACCGCTGTCTCAGCGACCGGTGACGCCGTCACATTGCCCGCCCGGATCGCCATCCCATGCATCCGAAACGGCAAGGTGACGGTGCTGATATACGGCTGCTGATACGGTCCGGCCACTGCGTTGGGATAGCGGAATGTCTTGGCTGTTGATGGTTGACGCGCCTGCGGATAGGCCACAAAGCGCAGCACCACCGCATCCGATTGACCGAAAAAGCCAGAGGCATAGGTGTCCCAGGTAAAACGCTGCGTGATACCGGTTGGGCTGGTGGCCAGGTTGCTCGTGCGCGTGCTGCCGGTGGCAATCGCCGGTCGCCACGCCCCACCCCCAGCGAGCGAATATAACACCGAAAGACGACCGATAAGGGCGCTATCGACACTAGCGAGGGTATAGGTGATCGGCAGCAGGCGTTCGGACAAGATCTCGCTAGTGGCCTGGAAGTTGGCAACCGGCGTGCGGCCTGGCTGGTTGACCGTGATCCACTGGGCGGCAGAGCGATTTACATAGATATTATTTTGTGGCGCTTCACCGATTTTTTGTTGTGCTTGGAGATTTGCCAGGGGCGCGTTGTCAGTGACATCAGCCGGATCGACCAGATCATGGGGGGCAATGATGTCGAGCTTGCCGTCACCATCCATGTCGCCTAGTGCTACATAGGGGTGCAACCAATAGGTCTCCAAAGCAGGCGTATTATCGGCACCGAAAGGCCGAGCAATGGTGAAGTTGCCGGCACCATCGTTTCGGTACACAGCACTTTGCCTATTGCTGCCCACAACAATGTCGAGATGACCGTCACCCGTCAGGTCACCAACGGCAACACTGTCAGCCAGATCGTAATCCGGGCCGAAGAGGCCAACAGTAGTGAAGTTACCCAGGCCATCATTGAAATAGACTACATTGGCGCTGCCCCCGCAACCGGTAACAACATCCAGGGCACCGTCGCCATTCATGTCGCCAACGGCGATGGAACCGGTGCCGGCGGATTCTCGCCCCAACAGGCGGGGTGCACCAAAATTGCCGGCACCGTCATTCAGGTAAACGACACTATGGCCAAATTGAATAGCAACGGCCAGGTCGAGCGCACCGTCGCCATTCAGGTCGCCAAGCGCAAGGCCCATGATATTGCGTTCCCCGGTGCCAAAGGAGTGAGCGAGAGCGAAGTTACCGGCACCGTCGTTTAGATAAACGGTATTTTCGCCACCCCAAAAGCCGACCACGAAGTCCAACGCCCCATCACCATTAAGGTCGCCAATGACCACACTAGTCTCATAGCGATTGTCTGGATGAACGCTCCTAGTGGCCGGACCAAAGGGGGTAGTTGCGGTGAAATTGGCGGCACCATCATTCCGATAAACGGCACCTTGGCCATCTTGATTGACCATGACGATATCAAGGTGATGATCGCCATTCAGATCCCCCACCGCAACACTAACCTCGGGACGCGGCACGGCTTCATTTTCGAGGTTGAAGGTGTGAGCGGTGGTAAAGCTGCCGGTGCCGTCATTCAAGTAAACGACCCCTTGCCCAATCTTGCGGCCAAGCACCAGATCGAGGTGGCCATCACCATTCATATCCCCGACCGCAGTGCTGGTAATATCAAGCGACCCGGGGGCGAATGCGCTTGTTGGTCGATAGTCTCCCGATCCATCGTTTAGATACACGGCGCTTTGCGCTAAATAGCTACCGGCAATGATATCAAGGTGACCATCGCCATTGATATCGCCGATGGCGACACTATTTGTACTAGCGACCCCGCCGGCAAAAGAGCCGGTATCCGTCAAGTTGCCGGCGCCATCGTTCATGTACACAGCACTTTTGCCCTCTTGGCGGCTAACCAGCAGGTCAAGATCAGTATCGCCATCCAGATCGCCAAGCGCAAGACTGGTCAGCGCATCAACCGCCGGGCCGAACGGAAGTGTGGCGAAATTGCCGCTGCCATCATTCAGATACACGATCCCTTGACCGGCTTGGCGGCCCACGATCAGATCGAGGCGTCCATCGCCATTCAGATCGCCGACGGCAAGCAGGCCCGCACCCGCCGACTGGTCCCCAAAGAGGTAGGTACGGGTGAAGTTGCCCGCGCCATCATTGACATAAACGGTGCCTTGCTCATGCGGGTGGTCGTCGACCAGGTCGAGGTAGCCATCACCATTGATATCGCCAAGCGCGATGTGGCTAACCCCGACGCTTTCTGTGCCAACGGGGCGCGGGGGCGTAAAGTTACCAGTGCCATCATTCAGATAAATGGCGCTTTGCCCCTCGCTGCTGCCGGCGGCGACATCAAGGTAGCCATCGCCATTCAGATCGCCGATCACAAGATTGGTCATGCTGCCGGGGGCTATCCCAGCGTAGGCCTGGAGCGGGCCAAAGTTACTTGCGCCATCATTCAGATAAACGCCCTGGTTGGTGACAAGGTCGAGGTTGCCATCACCATCCATATCCCCGATGGCGACAAAGGTAAGCTGACCAGCGGCCGTGTTATCGGCCCCTAAGGCAAAGAGTTGGGTACGGGTAAATTGGCCCTGGTCATCCTGTAAATAAACCATACCATACCCAGTGGCGATGGCAGCGGCGATGTCCAGGCGACCATCCCCATCCAAATCCCCCACCCCCACACTCTCCATATAGCCCGGCGCTTCGCCGAAAGGTATGCGCTGCGTAAACGACGGTTCCGCCGCGTCAACGCGTTGCGGCCAGCCATAAAGCAGGGCGCTGCTGGTCAAAAAGAGCAGAATAAACGTTCGGATCACCAGTTGGGGCACCCATGGTCGAAAAGAACAACGTGTCATCGTAAGCTCCTGGGTTGGGGAGGGAAAGGGACAGCAGCGGTGGGGCGTGCATGATTCATGAACCATATAGCAGCTACCATTATATAGCCTTTCGCAGCGCTTGGTAAGTCCGGTCATTCCCAGCAGCGCAATACGTCTAGCCATTACTTGGCGATCTCTGGGCGATCTCTGAACGATCTTTGCCACAGTTCTGGGCGTTCGCTTAACGTTCGCCCGCTACACTGATCGACAGCAGGTGAAAATAGCAACCCGTGCCTGGTTTCGTTATCGCAAGATGACCTAAAAGCAGGCGTTACGTTGAATTATGATGAGCTTGTCACCCAGGCCAATGAACACCGCACACGACGACTAGCAGAAGCCGAGCAGCGGCGGTTGGCGTAAGCCCTGGCCTGAGTGGGGCGACGGTTGGTCCGGTGGAGATGGCAGTTACAGAGTGTAAAACGTCCACCGGCGTTGCCCGTCTTCCGGTGGACGTTATTTGCGAAACCAGTCAAACTACCAACAATGTAAAGGAGCCTGTACCAATGAAAAACCAAACCACCCTACGCAACTTGTCCCAGCCCGTGTCGCAATGGCAGCGCTTCGGCATCCTTGTGTTGACCCTGAGCAGCTTGTTGCTGATCAATACCCTGTTTTTCGCTCAGATTGCGCACGCGACCCCTACACCAGAACCACCAGACACGCCAACATCAGTCCCTACGTCAGTGTCGTTGCCACCAGTCGCCGCGCCGCCAGCAAGGAATACGCCGAGTCCAACCGACGTACCAGCACCGCCGCTGCTACCAGTGCAGCCGCAACAGGGTTTGGCCTTCGCTAGGCCATATGGTGGTAACTTGGCAGCCTTAGCCTTCGGCAGTCTATTGCTGGTTAGCATGGTGTTTATTGTTCGCGCGCCGGCCGTCAAAGCGCGCCGCCGCGATGAGCATGATGGCTGATAACGCGTTGGTCAGCCCGTCTTTGGTCTAGCCGGCAACGGGGCGATGGGTCACACTGGAGTTCTGGCCCATCGCCGCATGGCTACAACCGCCTATCACGCTGTATCAGATCATAAGGAGAAACGATGCTACCCATCACGGACAAAGCACACCGCCAGCAACGATTACCTCTGTTCATCCGCCTGCTCCTGGCCCTGTTCATCGCCGGGCCGGCCCTTGCCCACCCATCGATTAGTTATGCTGCGGCTTGCCCGGCCGGCGCCTACTGGGATGAGACAACTTGCATTCCCGCCCCGCCGGGATCTTATGTACCGACCCTGCGCGTGGCAGCCACATCAGCCACCCTCTGCCCGGTTGGCACTTATCAGGATCTAGCCGGCCAAAACAGTTGTAAGCCAGCGCCACCGGGATCCTTTGTCGTGACGGCTGGCGCTACGATGGCAACGCCCTGTGCGTACGGCTCCTATCAAGATCAAGTGGGACAAAGTAGCTGTCTGCTTGCACCGGTCGGCTCTTTTGCCATGGGAGCGAGAGGCACCGGAGCGACAGCAGCATCCCCTTGTGCGCCCGGCACCTATCAAGATCAAGCCGGGCAGAGTAGCTGTCTGTCTGCACCGGCCGGCTCCTTTGCGGCGGGATCGATAGGCGGCGCAGGTGCGATAGCGGCATCCCCTTGTGCGCCGGGTACCTATCAAGGGCAAGCTGGACAGAATAGTTGCATAGTTGCACCGGCCGGCTCCTTTGCGGCGGGATCGATAGGCGGCGCAGGTGCGATAGCGGCGTCCCCCTGTGCACCGGGTACCTATCAAGAGCAAGCTGGACAGAATAGTTGTATACCCGCCAGTGCCGGCTACTTTGCCGCAGGATCGATAGACGGCTCAGGTGCAAAGACGGCAAAAGCTTGCGATCTTGGTACCTATCAGGATGAAACTAGTAAAAGCAGTTGTAAGCTTGCCCCGCTGGGGTACTACGTTGACAGCAAAAACAGCATTGCGCCTCTGCCATGCCAAGAAGGCACCTATCAAGATAAAACCGGTAAAGATAGCTGCAAGGCACCGGCAGCGAATGGCAAAGCATCGGATGATAAGACGACTGTGATTTGTGATGTTGGTTATAAGGAAAGCAAGGATCTAGCCGGGGAGCTTGTCTGTGTACTCACACCGTAGCTAGCTGCGCCGGCAGAGCAGCCCCATACTATCTTCTTGCCGCTGGTGACGCGCTAGGTGCAGCAAAGAAGCGTGCAAGCACGATCAAACTAACGAACGGTTACAAATGGTTCAAGCAAGTCTATGACAAGGAGTTTACATTCATGAATCAGCCAATAAATTACCAACCAACTACACATAAGGCACCCTATACCGTACAGCCGCCACGTTTCTCCTTCTCGCGGCCTTGGCGGCTTGGGCTGATCGTGCTGACCCTCGGCTGCTTATTGCTGATCAACGCCGCGCTTTTTGCCGGCAGCGCGTACGCGACGCCAGAGCCACCCGACACGCCAACGTCAGCCCCGACGTCATTCGTGCCCAACCCAACCGCCGGGCAAACTCCCGTACCCACCGAAGCGCCTGCGCAGCCGCCTCGTTCCGCCTTCGCGCCGCCGCATGGTGTCGGTGTGACAGCATTAGCCTTTGGCAGTCTATTGCTGGTCAGCATGGTGCTTTTTGTGCGCCTGCCGGTCGCCAATCCGCGCCGCCGCGATGAGCACGATGAATAGTAACAACAAGGAAAGTCGACAAAAATATTAACCTGGAGCCGATCTGCTCCAGACTACTAGAAGGGTAACCACCATGTTAACCATCGAAACCAACCAAACCAGCTATGGCGCACGGCTCGTGACGACAAACGCCTATGCCGCCGGCCAACTAATTCAACCAATCCGCCAATACCGGCTCACAGAGATGCCTACCTATCAATCGATTCAAATCGGGGCCGACCGGCATATCGAAGAACTGGATGTGATTGCCTACCTCAATCACTCCTGTCAGCCCAACGTCATTGTGGATACGACTAAGTTCACTATTTCGGCGGTGCGGGCGATTGCGGCGGGCGAGGAGTTGACCTTTTTCTATCCTTCCACCGAATGGGCGATGGCGCGGCCCTTTATCTGCCAATGTGGGGCGCGCCATTGTCTCAGCCTGGTGGCCGGGGCGAAGTATCTGGCCGTGGAGCGGTTGGCGCATTATTTTATCAACCAACACATTCGTGACCTGCTCGTGCAGGCGCTGAACCCGGTGGCGGCGCGGCCGGAATATACGCTACCCAGCTATGCAACGTTGTTGGTTGCCACGTAACCGAGCAAGCCGCACCTACGCTGTCAATCCCGCCCATTCCTGTTGAACCATTATTTTTAATCAAAGGATACCCCATGCGTACATACCAGACCCGCTTGCTCACTTTTTTCGATGTACGTCCGGCGGAAGGCCGATTGGTGAGCCTGGTCTTGCTTTATACCATTTTGCTTTATGCAACCAATCTGCTGACCTATACCAGCGCCTACAGCCTCTTTCTGGCGACGTATGAGGCCACAGCGTTGCCCTTTGTCTATATCGGGGTGAGTGTGGTGGCGTCTTTGCTGGCCTTTTGCTATTTACGGTTGAACCAACGGGTTGCGCTGGCGCCGTTGTTGGTGGGCAACCTGCTCGGCTTGGTGTTGACCCTGCTCGGTTATTGGCTGGGCGTGCGCTTTGGGCAGCATCCTTGGTTGACTTTTACCCTGCCCATCTACTATGGCGTGGTGAATACGATCACCCTCACCGCCTTTTGGAACCTGCTGGGGCGGCTGTTCAGCTTGCAACAGGGCAAACGGCTCTTTGGCCTGCTCACGGCAGGTGAACATATTGCCACGATCAGCATGGGGTTCCTCACGCCCCTGATCGTCGGCTGGACAGGGGCGGAGAATCTGCTGCTGGTAGCGGCGTTGATTGCCGCCGGCGCGTTGGGGCTGCTCGGCTATCTCACAGTCGCCTACCACGGGTTGTTCAATACGCCCGAAGGGCAGAGCGTGGCCACGGAAGCGCGCAGCATCACCGCTCCGGTTGCGCTGCGCACCGGCGATCGCTACCTGCTTTTGAGCTATGGCGTCTTTATCCTCTACATTTTGGGGCTTTACTTTGTCAATAACATTTTTTACGGTCAGGTGGAAACGCACTACTACAATGCAGATCAGTTGGCGGCCTTTCTCAGCCTGCTCTATGGCGTGGTGGGGGTGGGGAGTTTGCTGATGCAATCCTTGATCGCCGGTCGGCTGACCCAGCGTTTAGGGGCGCAACGTTTACTCCTGATCCTGCCGGGCTTTCTGGTTGTCATCATTGGCCTCTTTGTCTTCCTCGGCGCAGTGACAACGTTGACGCCCTGGCTCTTTTGGTTGGCCGTGCTGGCGAGTTCGGTCTGCACGTTGCTCGATGCCATCACCTGGTCAGCGGTCAATTTGCTCTATCAACCCCTGCCCCCCTTGCAGCGCACCCGCATTCAGACGACCGTCACAGGGATTCTCTACCCCCTCAGCATCGGGTTAGCCGGGCTGTTGATCTTTGCCTTGAATCAGCGTTGGCAGTGGAACACAGGGCAACTCGCCGGCGCTTTGCTGCTCATTATCTTTGGCTGGTTGTTTGTCGCCCTCTGGCTGGGGCGCGTCTACCCACGCAAAGTGCGGCAGATCTTGGCGACGCGCACCGCCCACACCTTCGCCGGCATCCCTGCACCACTCGCCAATCTGCCCGACGTTACCCATGCGTCGCTCACCACCTCTGCGCGTGAGATCAGCGATCTGCTGGATCTATGCGAAGAAGCCGCGCCTGAGCAGGTGGCCGACAGTTTACGCCAATTGTTGGCCCATGTTCTACCTGAAGTGCGCCTGGATGTTTATCAGCGGATCGAACGGCTGCGGCTGGCGGCGCTGCTGCCGCTCATCCAACAGCAACTGGGTGGCGAAGCATCGCCGGCTGTACACGCCGCGGCGGTGCGCATCCTGACCGCCCATGGGGAGCTACCTGCAGACGAGCAGGGTGGCTTTCTCACGACAAATCCCTTTCTATTGGAAGAAGCCGGCACGTAGGAGCAGAAAAATGACTGAAACAATGACTGAAACAGGGATGGCATTGCCAATCAACGACGAACTGAGGGCAGCCTTACGCAAATCTACACCAGAAGCCGAAGCGCAACGCCTGGCGCTATTGCGTGGGCGCCGTATTTTAGTGGTGATGGGTAGCTATCCTGGCAAACGCCCCATGTATGAGCGGGCGCGCGCATTGGGCCTCAAGTTGGTAGTGCTGGACGGCCCCGGTCATTGGAGCCAAGCCGCCGTTCAAGAAGGGTTGTTTGAACACTTTATTGTGGTGGATTTGCTACCGCAAAGCACTTTGGCCGAACGGGCGCTCCAGGCCGTACAAGCCAGCGGGCTGACCTTTGACGCCGTCGCCACCTTTTGGGAACTGGCCGGCCCGCTGACGGCCTTTTTGGCGCAAGCACTGAACGTTGTTGGCCATCCGCCAGTGGCAGTGGCAGCCACACGGAATAAAATTCAGACCCGCGAACGCTGCCTGGCCGCCGGCATTCCTTCGCCGCGCTTTGCCCGGATCAAAAGATGCGCCGATGTCGCCCAAGCCGCCGGCCAGGTTGGCTTTCCGGCGGTGCTGAAACCAGCTTCGGCGGTGAGTTCCACGGCGGTCTATCGCGTGGCTAATGAAGAGGCGCTCCACCAACGCTATCGACAGACGATGGCTGAAATCACGGGACGCTTAAAGACAGCTTGCGTGCATAGCGATGATATACAGGAATTGATCTGGGCCAACAACCTGGAGATGATATTGGAAGAATATCTCGATGGCGAAGAGTTTGATGTTGACTGCCTCCTGTCCGAAGGAGAACTGGTCTATGCTGGCGTAGTCTATAACCTGCCGCAAACCTACTGCATGGAGGTGGGAACACGAACGCCGGCACCTTTTCCTGAAGCGCAACAAGCGGAACTCGTGGCACTGGCTGCGCAGTGTCTCGGCGCGGTCGGGTTCATGAATGGCGCTTTCCATGTCGAAGTCAAGTATACCAGCGCCGGTCCCCGCTTGATTGAAATCAATGCGCGTCTAGGGGGCGGACAGAATTGCCCGATCCATAAACTTGTCTGGGGGGTTGACCTGGTGGAGCAATACTTGATGAGTTGTCTAGGGCTGCCCATTCGCCCGGCTAAAGCTGCCCAGCCGCTGCTCTGTGTCGCCGAGTGTGACGTACCTTGTCCCGCCTCGGGTACACTTTTACGGGCTGATTTTCTGGACGGGATTGCCCGTGATCCGCGTGTTTTGTACTGTAAAACGAGCGTCCAGCCCGGCCAACGGGTGATTGGGCCACTGGACGGCGTCCCCGATTGGCTGGGGGAAGTGCTGGTGGCCGGGGAAACAATTGAGATGGCGGGGCAAGCGCTGGATGAACTCATGCAACAAGTGGTGTTGCCGATTCAATGGCATCGGCCCATGAATCACGCGCGGTAAACGCGCCTAAAGCGGCAACCAGTGGTGTCAACTGATAGCGTGAAGGGATCTTCTATGTTACTTGGTAAAGGAGTACACACATGATCTATCAGCTTAAGCAACAACTGCGCACTACGCTGGGGGCCGTAGGCTGGCTGACCAGGACGCAGCCAGGCCAACAGGCCTCACGCATTAAAACCGACTGGCGTTGGTTACTCTTTTTGTTCGCCGCCGTCAATCTGCTGGATGCGATTTTTTGGGGCCAGATGAGTGCCTTTACGCCGCTCTATTTGCCGGCCCTGCACATTCCCGCCGACCAGGTGCCGCTGTGGACGGGACGCATTGCCGCGCTGGCCACCTTTGCCGGCATTCCGTTTGTCCCGTTGTGGGGCGCGATGGCGGACCGCTATGGGCGCAAACCGTTGATTGTGCGTGCCTTTGTCGCCCATCTGCTCGCCAGCCTGCTCATCTTTTTTGCGCCCAACGTCTGGATCTTTCTGTTGGGTCGTGCGGTCATGACCTTTGCGCTCGGCTGCACCGGCTTGATGATGACCACGCTGACCGAGGAGACCCCCGTCCAGCGCATTGGCGTGACCTTTGCGATCTTGAATGGCGCGGGGTCGATTGGCTATATCATCGGCCCCATGCTTGGCGGGCCGGTTGTCGATGGCTGGGGCTTCCCGATCCTGGTGTTGATCAATGTCGCCGGCTTCTGCTTGTGTATTCTCGGCCTGACGGTTGGCTATCACGACAATTTTCAGCCGCAGCCGGCGCAGCCGCTGTTGGGCATGGTCGGCGACTCCTTGCGGCTCATCGGTAGTACACCCCTCTTGCGGACGATCTTTCTTGCCATCTTTGTCTTATTTGCCGGGTGGTCGCTCACCATCAACTACATTCCCCTCCTGATTGCCTATTATTACCAGGGCCAGGATCTGCACACGGTCACGGGCCTGGTGGTGGCGGCCGGCGGCTTCCTCACCCTGCTCTGTGGACCTGGCCTGGGGGCCTTGGGTGATCGCTATGGCTATTGGCGCGTTCTGTTGATCGTGGGGGTGGCGCTGGTCTGTTTTTGGCCCGTGCCGGCGCTGATGAGCACCTTGCTGACCTTTGGCAGCGCGTGGGCCGTCCTCAATGGCGTTACGGCGGGTCTCGTTTCCTTGGGCTTCACCGTCCTGTCGGCAGCGGCACCGGCGGCCTTTCGGGGCCGGGTGATGAGCTTCGCTTATCTACCCTTGTTGGGCGCCAACCTCTTGGGGCCGCTGGTCGAGCCTTTCCTGACCACCTATGGTCTCTTTATCCTCTTTCCCATCGCGGCGATCAGCACTGCGCTGGGCGTCGCTATTACTGCCCGTGCTGCACAAATGCAGTGCGATTGGAGTGGTACCTAATTACAACACTTTATTCAACGACAAGGAGCTTTACCCATGAACCACCAACCCGAACACCAAGCCCGCTTACGCCATCCGTCCCCATCCGTGCCACTGCCGCAGCACGCCCACATTGCTTGGCAGCAGCGGCTCAGTTTCATCGCGCTGACCCTCGGCTGCTTACTGCTGCTCAACGTTGCGCTCTTTGCTAGCATTGCGCATGCCCAACTCCCACCAACACCAAAACCAGCCCGATCCACGCCAGAGGCAACGCTTGCACCGACGCCAACGAAGACACTGGCGCCAACAAACACACCAGCGCTGCCGCCGCCGCCGCGTACCGTCAGCGCGCAACCCCATGGTCTCGGCTTGCCGTCCTTGGCCTTCGGCAGTCTATTGCTGATCGGCATGGTCTTTATGGCTCGCATACCCGTCGGCAAGGCCCGCCGCCCTGATGAGCACGATGGTTGATCACCACAAGGGGGCGCTGATCAACGCAGTCGTCCCCTACCAATCCGTCAGTACCACTGGCCCTCAATCTCTCTATGCCAACTTCTATGGCATAACCAACCAGCGTTTACCGAACAAGGAGCTTACCGTATGAACCAACCAACAGAAGCCCAACCCACCTTGCAAGAGTTAGCCTGCCTGGTGCAGGAACAGCAGCGCCAGCTTGCCGCCTTGCAGAAGCCGGCGCCCCCGAAAGCGCGTTTTTCCTTTCGCCGCCTGCGTCACGCCGGCCTGATGGCGTTGTCAACGGTTTGGTTGCCCCTCGTCATAACCAGTGCTGCCCTTGCCAGTATTCCGGCCTCCACGGGCGTGATCACGGGCTGCTACGCCACCAAAGATGGGGCACTCCGGCTGATCGACGTCGGAGCCCACCAGCAGTGTGACAAGAAGGAGCGGCAGCTCACCTGGAATCAGGCTGGCCCCGCCGGTGCGCAGGGCGCGCCTGGTGCGGTCGGCCCGGCGGGGCCGAAAGGCGACCAAGGTGCCCCAGGCTTACCCGGCCCCGCCGGTGCCCAAGGACCGCAAGGTGTTCAGGGCTTACCCGGCCCCGTCGGCCCCCAGGGACCGCAAGGTGATCAGGGCTTTCCTGGCCCCGCTGGTACACCTGGCGCACCAGGTCCCCAGGGACCACAAGGTGATCAGGGCTTTCCTGGCCCCGCTGGTACACCTGGCGCACCAGGTCCCCAGGGACCACAAGGGGCGCCTGGCGCACAGGGCGCACCAGGAGCGCAAGGGCCGCAAGGTCTCCAAGGCGCACCCGGTCTCAGTGGCTACGAGATTGTGAGCGCCGAGAGCGCGTTTGACTCCACCACGACAAAAATTCTCCATGCGTTTTGTCCAGCGGGCAAGGTCGCGCTGGGCGGCGGCACCGATATCTTCCCCAGCCTATCCGACCCCAATCGCGATAGTGCGCCCGTGGTGTTACACGCAAGCGAGCCGGAGGTAGGGCCTGGCGTACCGGCGGGCTGGTTCGCCCAGGGCAGAGAAACTGCCCTCTATAGTTTTGAATGGCGCCTAACGGCCTATGCCATCTGTGCCACTGTGGCGCCGTAGGGGTGGAGCAGAGCAGTCACTGCTGCTTGCCGCCGGCAAGCAGGGTAACTTGTCCGCATAGAGCAAGGGGTAGCGGGTGCTTCCCTCAGTGCCCGTTACCCCTTGTTGGTCTATCCGTTTGTCACCCCTTGCCTACGCCCCCAACGTTCAAAAATCCAACGGAGCCCAATATGCACGACCCTCATGCCCTCACCGCCGCTGCATCGCAACCGAGTGTCTCGCTGCTGGTCTCGCTTTTGGGGCCAACCAAACTAACGGCCACCCAGCGCACGATCCCCGTGCCCGGTCGTGGCAAAGCCGACTGTCTGTTGATCGGGTTGGCCCTGCTCGAACGGGGTGCCGTGGCCCGCGAGCAACTCGTGGCCCAGCTTTGGCCTGACCAAAGCGCCACGCTGGCCGGGCAAGCGCTCAACAGTCTCACCTCCGAGTTGAACAAACTCTGCCGCAAACACTTTCCCTGTGATCCCCTGATCCTGCACGAACAGGGCTATTACCATTTCAATTACGAAGCCGGTGTCGGCACCGATATTGTACAGTTTTATGCCTCGGCGACCGTAGGCCAAAGCCAGTTATGAAAAAAATGGCCGCCACGGCCTAACTCATTGTTAACTTGGCCCTAACGCAGGCCAAGTTTGGTCTGAAACAGATGCCAAACTCGATCCAAACCCAGTTGCTGGCTCAAGCTGAGTTTTCCTGCCAAGGTAGCCAGGATGGCGTTCAGCCGCACCGGCCAAACTTGCGCTGAACCTGTAACACTTTTTGTAGCACCTTGGTAGTGCTCATTGTAATAGTTAGTTGCTCCACAGTTGGGTTGCGTTCTGCTTTACTAGTCAGTATGCAAGCAGATTAGCCGGACTTAGCCAAAAGGAGCAACTCATGCAACAGCAAACAACCACGCACGCCATCGTCATCGGCGGCAGCATCGCGGGTTTACTCGCCGCCCGTGTTCTTAGTGAACGCTTTACCAAAGTAACGATCATCGAGCGCGACCAGTTGCTCACCGGTGCCGAGACGCGCAAAGGCACGCCCCAAGCGCGCCACGGCCACGGCCTGTTGGCGGGTGGCTACCAGATCATGGAACGTCTCTTTCCCGGTTTCGGTGAGGAACTCATTGCCAACGGCGCTATGCCCTGCGATGTGATCGCCAATGCGCGCTGGTATCAGATGGGCGGCTACAAAGCGCAATTCCAGAGTGGACTAGAAGGTATCCTCATGAGCCGCCCACTGATCGAGTCGGTGATCCGGCGGCGGGTCTTGGCGATTCCGAATGTCGAGGTCATCGAAAATGGCGTTCAGGAATTGTGCACCAACGCTGAACAAAACCGGATCACTGGGGTGCGCCTGGCGACGGGTACAGCGTTGGCGTCCGATCTTGTCATCGACGCCAGCGGTCGCGGCTCAAAAGCGCCGGCTTGGTTAGCCGCGCTCGGCTATGCCAAACCGGAGGAAGAGCAGGTCAAGATCGACGTGGGCTACACCACGCGCATCTTCCGCCGCCGTGCCACCGATCTCAACGGTAATTTGGCGGCCTTTGTCACCCCCACCGCGCCGGTAGAAACCCGGGTTGGCTTTATCGTGGCGATGGAAGGCGACCG
Organism: Caldilineaceae bacterium; assembly: GCA_034432375.1. Taxonomy (GTDB): domain Bacteria; phylum Chloroflexota; class Anaerolineae; order Caldilineales; family Caldilineaceae; genus JAHBVH01. The sequence continues at coordinate 29,425 of DAOUCA010000230.1, read as the reverse complement.
CTGGATTGTCTCGCTGGGTGGCTGGCTGGGGGACCACGCGCCCAGCGACCTGGCCGGCTGGATCGACTTTGCACGCAGCTTGGCGGCGCCCGATATCTATGACGTCGTGAAAAATGCTGAGCCGCTTGGCGATGCGGTGGTGCATAAAATCCCGACCAATCAGCGCCGCCGGTATGAGAAGTTGCAGCGCACTCCGGCCGGTTTTGTGGTGATGGGTGATGCCTTGTGCGCGTTTAATCCCGTCTATGGGCAAGGCATGACCGTGGCCGCGTTTGAGGCGCAAGCATTGGAGCAAACGCTAGCCGATAACTCTACCCTTGATACTTTACACCGGCGCTTCTTTGCCCGCGCCGCCAAAATTGTCGACGTGCCCTGGTCAATGGCAACGGGTGAAGATTTCCGCTATCCCAGCATTGCAGGCAAACGCCCGGCGGGAACAGCCTTTTTACACAGCTATATGGCGCGCGTGCACCAGGTGGCCCGGCATGACCACCTGGTCTGCCGCACCTTCTTTGATGTGGCAAACATGATCAAGCCGCCGACCGCGCTTTTTGCATGGCCGGTGGTGTGGCGGCTGTTGACGGGTGAGCAGAAGGCAATGGGCCAGGAGAAGGTCGGTGCGCTGGACGCGGTGCAACCGTCGTTGCAGGGGAGTCGATAACGCGATTGGTTGGGTTTGATGGTGCAGAATGAAAAGAGCCGCGGTGCATGATCTGTCCGCGGCTCTTTTTTGTGACCTAAGCCGACATACGATACGATGGTTACCTTGCAGGATACCATTGAAGGGGCGTGACTCAAGGTAACGCGCAGACGTAGGCTGGGAGACCACAGCGCATGAAAAGCCAGACAATCCCGATGAGTAGCGATGAATTTCAGACCATGCCGTGGAAGCTGGGCTGGAAACACGAGTATTGGGGCGACGCCGCGCTCATTTCACCAAGCCACACCGCGATTGCTACGGTCAAGGTTGCGGTGGCACCACGGTCGGTCACGCCGCCTTGTCTGTTGCGCCCGGTGACGGTAGAAGACATCTCCCTTCTTCTACCAGCCTACATTGCTGCGTTTGCCGATACGATTGACTACTGTGACTATGCCATCGAACAGATTACCAAGGCCTCCGCAGAGAACCTTCAAAGCTATTTTGCCGGCAAGCGTGGCGCGCCCCTGGCCGTGTCGCAGATTGCACTAGCGCCCGATCCGGCAGAACCAACCGCGATCGGGGTCGCCAATGTAGTGGAGAAGGGGAACGGCGATGCCTTTCTCGATCTACTCTTTATCGCGCCCGCGTGGCAAAGCAAAGGCATCGCTACGGCGCTAGTGGGTACCGTCCTCAATGAACTCCACGCGTTGCAAAAGCCAACGTTGAAAAGTCGTTACATGCTTGGTAATGAAACAAGCCGTGCGTGGCACCAACACTTTGGCTTTAGCGAAGAGGTCGATCTTTTTCTGATTCAGCACTACTACTATCATGCGCTCCACGAGTGGGAACGCCACGTGGCGTTGGGTGATCTGGACGAGGCGCAGTTAAACAAGCTGACCGCGCGGCGTGATCGCTGGGGTCAGTTGCTTGATGAAGTTCAGGAACATGCGAACACCTATGGCATGGGGGCGGTGATGCCGGGGTTTGCATAGGCTGACTTGGCAGGATCTAACCCAAATCTCGTCCGGTCTCAGTTAACCCGCGGCCTCATCCTCACTCCGATAGATCCCCGCCGTCAACCGCGGCAACTCCGCCATATCATACCCCGGCTGAAACCCCTCCACCAGCGCGACATTCCTTGCCACCTCTTCCGGCCAGCGCATGCCGACAATTGGCAGGTGGACACGGCTGTCTGAAAGCACAAATTGTAACGCAACCGTGTAGAGATCATTAGCCTCCTGCCAACCCGGCGCGAGTTGTTGCGCAATCCGTTGCAGCATGCCAGAGGTCATCGTGCGCATAGTGGCGACGCCGAGGTCGGCATCCTTGGCCTGGTTGAGCACATGGAGCGCGGCGGCTTGGTAGATCAGGTTGTAGCGCACCTGCATCACATCAAATGCGCCGGAAGCGATGAGAGGCTGCGCGGTCCACGGCTCTTCGACGGTGAAGCCGAGAAAGCGTACTTTGCCCTCGTCACGCAACTGCACCAACGCATCGAGCAGCCCGTCATGCAAGATGTGGATGACTTCGGCATCGGTGTACATGCCGCCGTGGAATTGGATCACATCGATTACGTCGGTGCGCAGGCGGCGCAGCGAATTTTCGACGCTGGCGGTAACGTCGGCAGCAGTCAGGTTGCGATAGCCGACTTTGGTGGCGAGGGTGAATTGGTCGCGGCGCTGCTCGGTTGCCTCACCGATGATTGACTCACTGTTGCCATCGCCATAACTGGGTGCCGTGTCGATGTAGTTGATGCCGGCATCGAGTGCGGCGTGGACAGTGGCGATGGCGGTTTGGCGACCGGCTGGGGAGAAAGGGTCCCAATTGCGCGCCTGGTTGACGCCGCCAAAAGGATAGCCGCCGAGGGCGAGGCGGGTGACGGTAAGGTTGGTTTTGCCGAAGCGGATCTTTGGGATCATTCGTCGCCTATGCTCTCTTCTGAATCTATTTCTTCTGTCTGATTTTCTAGCGGAAGTTTGGGCGAAATGGCTCGGTCAAGCCACTGCTTTGGCAAGTTGGCGCTCATAGATCACTTTGCCTTTATTCACAATCTCTTCGGTAATGAATGGATTCTGGTCAGCAAGGAACTGCTGAAATTCTTCCGGCGTATAAACCAAGAAATCAACCCCGATCGTCGGACGGCAAAGCAATGCAACTTCGCGCAGGCGCTGGTAGAATGGCTTAGTAGTCTGCTTGATGATTGCAATATCGAGATCACTCCACTCCTTTACATCTTGGTCGACCATTGAACCGAACAGGATAATCTTTTCCGGTTGGTACTCTTTGATCAGTGTTTTTGCAATCTTGTCTAGTGCGCTGGAAAGTTCGTACCTGCGTTTCTCATTCATACTTTTGTGGTCCCTCTAGTGATGTTTCCTCGACGCCATTCCAATCCTTGCGAATATCTTCCAAGGCTAACCAGCCAGCTTGCTGTGGTCGCCCACCGGCACTTTCCAGTTCAGCAAGTGTCTGTGTCACAATCTTCGTGTCAATTACTGTTTTCAGTCAATCGACCAGGTTTTCCCAGGCGTGAATATGCATCAACACCGCGGCACGCTTGCCCTCGTCGTTGACAACAAATTGTGCCGAGTGTTATGCATCAACAATCGTCATATCAAACTCCCCATCTTTAACCGACAACTGTTCAACCTACAACTGTCACAACGGCAGTATCCACCAAGTTGCCCATCAGCCATAGAATCGTTACAATATTCTTTAAGTATATCACACTATATGGATATGGACATCGCTACTCTGTTTTCAGCCTGCTCTTCCCCCGAACACCACAGCCAAAGGAGACCACCATGATCCAACGTTGGGACATCATCACCATCGGCAACATTTCACGCAATCGCTATTGGGGCGAACGGGACGACACCGTCTATCGCCCCGCCATCTGCACCTGTACGCTGATCCAGGGCGAGGATTTCTGCCTGCTGATCGATCCGTCACTGAAGGAAGAGGAAGCGATGGCGACCGAACTCTTTCGGCGCACCGGCAAGCAACTCACCGATGTCGACACGGTCTTCCTGACCCACGCGCACGGTGACCATCACTATGGGCTGAAACATTTCCCCCACGCCCGTTGGCTGGCCGCGCCGCCGGTCGCCGAGTTACTCAACCAATCGGGGCACTACACGAAGGCCATTTCACCGGCGACCAATCCATTGCTCGGTGAATTGGAAATACTCCACACGCCGGGCCACACGCTGCATCATTACAGCCTGCGCTTTGACTGCCAGGGAGAGAGTGTGGTCATTGCCGCCGACGCCGCTGTTACTCGCGACTATTGGAACGATCGTCAAGGCTATTTTAACTCGGAAGATTTCGCGGCGGCCACAGCATCAATGGAGGGGTTGGCAAAAGTGGCCGATATTATTGTTCCGGGTCATGACAACTATTTTTTCGTCAAGTAGTCTGTCAACGGATGTTGGGAACGGATTGTGTCGCCTGCTCCGTTCAATCCGTTCCCAACATCCGTTGACAGCCCCGCTACCTCCCAAGCCTTAATTGATGCCTTACGTTTCACACGTTCACCCCTTACGGTATACAATAGAACGACCAAATCCTCAATCTATCCAACAGCAGTGTGAAGGATTCTTATGGCAAACATTGCCATGCCAGCCGGGCAGATGACAGCCGGCAAGCACCTACCACCCGGCCCATCCGGCCATCCGATCTTCGGTCTGATCAAAGAATTTCAACAAGATATGTTGGGCTTCTATCAGACCGCAATGCAGGACTATGGCGATGTCGTGCGTCTGCGTTTACTCTGGATCAACACCTATGCCATCACCCATCCCGACGCGGTGCGCTATATCCTGCAGGAACACAACCGCAACTATCGACGCAACCGCTTTGTCAACGACCTGATCAAACGTTACCTGGGCAAGGGGCTCTTTACGCTCGACGGCGAGAGTTGGCTCAGCCGGCGGCGGCTAATGCAGCCAGCCTTTCATCGTCAGCGGCTGCATGGGTTGGCGGTATTGATGACGGATGCCACCGAGCGTATGTTGGCTGGATGGGCGCAACAGCCGGCGGACGCCCCACTGGCCATTCATGAAGAGATGATGAAGGTAACCTTGCAGATCGCGGGGCAGGCGCTCTTTAGTATTGACCTGTTGGGGGATGCCAAGAAAGTGGGTGATGCCTTTGTCGAAACGACTGCCTACACCAGCAAACGGATGCAGACGCCCTTCCTACCACCGCGCTTTCTGCCCACCGGGCAAAACCGCCGCTTCAATCAAGCAAACAAGACGCTCGATCAGACGATCTACGCCATGATCCGCGAACGCCGCCGACAGCAGACTGATGCAGCGGATCTGCTCTCCATGCTCATGGCCGCGCGTGATGCCGAGACCGGCGCGACGATGAGCGACAAACAACTGCGCCACGAGATCGCGCTGCTGATCTTTGCCGGCCACGATACTACCGCCAATGCGCTGACGTGGACCTTTTACCTGCTCTCGCAATACCCCGCGGAAGAGGCAAAGCTCCACGCTGAGTTGGAGAGCGTGTTGCAGGGACGCACGCCAACGGTTGACGATCTGCCCAACCTACCCTATTCACGCATGGTGATCGAGGAGACGCTACGTCTCTACCCACCCGCTTGGACCATCGGTCGCCAGAGCATTGAGTTGGATACCGTCGGCGGCTACACAATGCCAGCCCAAGCCAACCTCATTGTGCCGATTTACGTCATTCACCGCGATCCCCGCTGGTGGCCGGAGCCAGAGCGCTTTGACCCCGAACGCTTTACCGCCGAGCAAATCGCCACTCGCCACAAATTCGCGTATCTGCCCTTTGGTGGTGGGCCGCGCCTCTGTATCGGCAACAACTTTGCCATGATGGAGGCACAACTCGTCCTTGCCACCATCGCGCAACGTTACCGATTGCGTTTGCAACCCGATCATCCCGTTCAGCCCAAACCGGTGGTGATGCTCTCGACTAGCCACGGATTGCCGATGCTCTTGGAGCCGCGGCATTAAGCCGCTTCAGTCTGATCACCATTCACCTCTTGTTGACTTTGCGAGCGGGTGGACAGTAGATTGGGAATATAGGCCCCGGTTAAACTGTGTGGGCTAAAATCGATTAATGCACCCACCAATCGTTCGATCAAGCTGGCGCGTGGATTGCGTAGGTGATAGAGCGCGGCGCGCAGGCTGATCGACTTGCCAATCAGCAACTTCGGTTTGATCACATGGCAATAGCGCTGGAAACAGAGATGCCAGCCATTCAATGCCAACCAGGCGGGTGGCAGCGTTGGCACAAAATCTCCCAGCGTGGCAAAGGCGTGAATCTTATCGAGAAGACGGTAACTTTGCGCAAAGATCCGATCACCAATTTTTGGCGCGCCATAGGTGTAAACGCCAGCGACTTCGATCTCTGCCATCGCCAGCTCCTGCGCGACAATAATCCCCACCGAGCCTCCAGAGCTATGACCCGTTAGCCAGATTTTGTGATTGGCATAGCGCGCCGGATCATGTGCCAACTCGTCGCGAATCCACTGGGTAATCCCCCGAGCAGCAACGGTAAAACCAGCATGAATTTGACCACCCAGCCAATAGGGTTCCTGCCAATAGCGAAAATTATTGCACCAATCGTCTGCTTCTCCCGAACCACGAATTGCGATGATCAGGTGGCCAGCTGCGGTTGCCATGTAACCATGGTGTCCACTAGCAACATCGTAAAAAGGATTATAGGCATACTGATCAAGCGACAAGCCCTGCTCCGCTAATCGTTTACGCAGGCCATCAACATCGCCCGTAACAGAATTCAAATGATAGGTGTAATTTGCAAGGCGCGCCAGATAACGAGCCCGTTGCTCACCATCGTCAAGCGCCAACACACGATCCGCGTACACAGCACTACTCCTTTTCAACAACTCGGTATCTGCTCTATATTATTTAACAGACAGATCCGTTTCGCTTACAGATCCCTCACCATTAGTATCGGACTCTTTTTGCGGAAATTGTGTAATGATCACATACATAAGCCCGATCACGCAACCGTAATGTTATAATTCGCGTCATTCTTATGAAGAGTGGAGCTAAGGATCCTACTCCATGAGGTGAGACGTTGTCACTTGTTTGCACTACGCAAAGAAAGAGATCTCTATGACGCTTGAAATTGGCGTTGTCTATGGCTTGCTGGCGATCACGCTGCTCATTTTCGCGCTGGATCGCTATCCGATCGACTTTGTAGCATTGGGTGTACTTGCGGTGATGTTGGTCCTTGGCCCGTGGCTTGGGCTCAAGCAGAGTGAAATCGTGGCCGGCTTTAGCAACCCAGCCACGATCACCGTAATGGCCATGTTTATTTTGAGTGGTGCGATCACACGAACGGGGATGATCAATTGGTTAGCGGCGCAGTTGACAGTATGGGGCGGTCGCAATGAGCTACGCCAACTGACGGTAATGTTGTTGGTCGTTGGCACCGTCTCGGCCTTTCTCAACAACACGGCAACCGTGGCGATCCTAATGCCGATGGTAATTACGATGGCACGGAGCTACCGTCGCTCCCCATCCAAGATGCTCATTCCGCTCTCCTATGGCGCACAATTGGGCGGGGTCGTTACCTTAATTGGCACCTCCACCAACGTGCTGGCTAGTTCGCTGGCTGCCGAGCGGGGCTATGGCAGCTTTTCGATGTTTGAATTTGCCGGCATTGGGGTACCGATCTTTTTAACCGGTCTGCTCTATTTTCTGCTAATCGGTCGCCACCTCTTGCCGGAACGACGTACCGCCAACGATGCCGCCGTCAGCTATGAGTTGAAAGAGTATCTAGCCGAAGTGCGTATTCTGCCGCTTTCACCCTTGGTTGGTAAAAGCTTGACGGAGAGCGATCTGCGCAAGCAGTTGGAGATCCAGGTCGTAGACATTGTACGTGACCAGGAACATCTGGGCATTCTTTCGGCAGAGCTACAACTGGCCGCAGGGGACATTTTGCTGGTAGAGGTAACACCACAACAACTATTGCGGCTACGCGAAGTTCGCGGCTTGTCGATTGAGCCTCGCTTTCGCAGCCAAGAAGTGGCGACGCACATTGATGAGTTAGATCTATTGGAAGTGGTCATTGCGCCGGGTTCAGAGCTGATTGGCGGCACATTGGTCAGCACCAACTTTCGCCACTATTACAACTGCTCCGTGGTAGCCATGCGCAAACATGGCCGGCTGGTCCACGAACGGCTCAGCACGGTCACCCTGGACTTTGGCGACGCGCTGCTCCTTAGTGGAACAGCACTGACCCTGCAACAGATCAAAGGCGATCCGGCGTTTATCGTAACCGAGCAGGTGCCGCTGGAAACATTTCGCACCCATAAGATTCCGCTGGCATTGGTGATCATTGTCGGCGTGGTGGGGATTGCTGCGCTCGGCGTGCCAGTCCTGGTAACTTCTGTTGTTGGCAGCGTGCTCATGGTGTTGACCGGCTGTTTACGGGTCAACGAACTACACGAAGATATTCGTTGGGATGTGATCTTTCTGCTAGCCGGGGTATTGCCCTTAGGATTGGCCCTGGAACGAACCGGCGGTGCGCAACTGGTTGCTGATTTTGCTGCACGCATGGCTGGCGGCTTCCCACCGCTACTGGTCCTGATCATCTTCTATGCCGCGGCGATGGTGCTCACTGAGTTTATCTCGAACAATGCCACGGTGGTTGTCTTGATCCCCGTGGCGGCCACCACCGCCGTCACGTTGGGCCTTGACCCGCGCGCCTTTATCCTGGCGGTTATGTTCGCCGCCTCTACCAGTTTTATGACGCCGGTTGGCTACCAGACCAACACCATGATCTACGGGCCAGGCGGCTACAAATTTTTGGACTTCTTCCGCGCAGGAGTGCTGCTGAATCTATTGTTGGCCGTGGTGACACCCCTTTACATCTATCTGTTATGGGGAATTTAGCACGCAAGAGCGGAGTATTTAGTGGGACGGTGGGGCGGTGGGACGGTGGGGCGGTCGCTGTCTTACCGTCTTACTGTCGGGAATAGAAATTTTTTGGATAGACACTAAGTACGACGTGCTGAAAGTGTCAAATTCTTGGTAAAAAATCGCTGGTATTGACCTCACCACCACGCGATACTTTTGCCATGAACAGGGTTATTCAGCGCACGATTACAATTACGATAGTGGAACGTTGGTGCTTCTTCTGGCCGGAAGCACCAACCACAGCCTTGCCCATGGACGAAAGAGCCGCAGCAACTGATGCGCCGCTTGCTGCAGCCAATACGCCGACAGCGGGCCAACGGTTCAGAGTGCTAGAAGTGTGCCGGATTGTCAGCAGCAGTGTCCAGACAGTCTCCACCACCGCTGCGGCACTCCCCCTCATCGTAGCGCAGGAACTCGAAGCGCAAGAACTCTCAACGAAAGAAGTTGACTGATGTCCTTTGGTTCGACACCCGACACTTGGCTATATGAGATCTTCTTTAGTCTGGGCGCACTGGCAGCCATTATCTTAATTGCGCTGATTGGCGGATTGCTCCAGCGAATCTTACGAATCAAAGCCGATTACTTCACGCTGATCTTTGTGATCGTCGTCAGCATCGGCACGGCGCTGGGCCTTTCACTCTATCTCGACATGACTGGACAAGTGGCCGAAGCAACCGTCACCAAAAAGCTGGAGACAATTCACTATCGCGAAGAGGGCGACTGGACCCATCAATACGAGGTGTGGGCCACCTATCCGCTGCCCGATGGCAGCAGACCGTCTGCCCACTTTTCTACGACCGCCCCGATCTTCGACAGCATGCAGGAAGGCAGCAGAGTTTCGGTACGTTCGGCCTCCATCAACCATTGGTTCAATCTCGTGCGCTTTGCCGATCAGTCAACGTGGACGTGGCTCCCATGGCGTTGGCTGAAGATTGGGCTGGAGGTACTCATCGCCGGCATCATCGCCTGGCGCTTGTTCAAGGTAAGCGGCGGTTGGCTACTTGTCGTGGTCATGCTGCTGCTCTTGGGAACGATTCCCTTTGTCCAAAAATACAATGAGTGGCGTGCAGCGGCTGATCCAAGCCGCACGCCGCTCCACGCCAGCGGTATGATTCAGGAAGTAGAGGAAGTCACAACAATTGACCCATTTCCCGGCGACAGTTCGGATGGCGATGAGTGGGAGACGTCGATGGATGTGGCCCAACGTTATGCAATTGTCACGGTACGCTACACGCCCCAAGGCTATGTCGAACCGATCCTGGGCGTGGATGCGGTCGATATAGACGAAACCACGGCCCCCCTCCTGGTTGATCAAGCAGTTGACATCGCTTATGCGGCGAGCGACCCACGGGCCGTCCAATTGCCGGCGCACACACGCAACCATTATATCCGCAACCCCCTGGCCTGGCTGCGTGATCAGGCGCTGGCGCTGGGGCTATTTGTGGCCATAACATTCCTACTGAGTTGGGTCGGCAACCGCTGGCAGCGCTTTCTCGATAGCCGGCACGCGGCAGCGCTGGCAGTAAACCGACACCTACGTTGAGGGATTCCCTACAGTTACAGATTTACTTCTTTAGCCGCCTTTCACCCACCCCCGTGACGGCGGCGGCTTGCGGATCCCTGGCTTCTGGCCGGGAGCAAACCAGCCGGTCTCTGTCACCCGCAATTCGGCATAGACTTCAGCAAAGTCATGGACATAGGTTAGCATTTCGTCGATTGTTTTTTGTTCCGTCATGCCTGCGGCCCATCCTTGTTTTTCTACCGTGCCGATGATCAGATAGTCATTGCCGATAAGGGCCGGCGCTCGTGACCGCATCATTGTGGTCAGCAAATGCTCAATCTCATGCTTGTGGGCGATCAACAAGTCACACGATTTGCAATAGCGGCAGGTGTAATTCAGCGCAATCAGCTGCTGTGGATCGATGTGGATGAGCAGTGGACGTTTGCGTTGTCCCGTCTTACCCTCACAGATCGGGCAACTGGTCAGTCGCATGTCCGGGTAAGGATTCACGACGAACTTGTACTGTGGGGATAGCTTGCCGAATTGTTTTCTTTGATCTTTTGCCAATGGATATCTCCGTTTATATAAGGCACTTTAGACTCTTTAAGAACAGCGTATCAGCGATTTCCCCATTGTTCTGTAACCTCATCGTGGTGGCGCGCCAACCATTGAAAGAGCGCGAATTCGGTTGCCGTCAGCTCGGGCTGCCCGCCTTGAAAGAAGAAATCCATAAAGATCAACGGCTCGGCAAGCATGGCGTAAAAGAGGGCATGACGCTCCTGCGCGGTTAATGGTGTCACCGCTTCGTACGCGGCGAGAAGCTGGGGAAAGTGGATTAGCCAAGCGGCCAATTTCGCTTCGTCATTGAGATGCCACTTCATCAGGTGCACGAGAAAGTCGGCCAAGTCAAGCACACGCGGCGCCACAGCAAGGTGATCACAGTCGATAAAGCCGGAGACGACAAAACCATCCACCGCCACGTTGCCGGGATGACAATCCCAAATGACCAGTTGCTGTGGCAAGTCGGCGTAGGCCGCGCGCATGGCCGGTGCCAATGCCGCCAACGTTGTCTGCATCATCGATAAATGTTCGCCTGTCAAATGGGCCAGAATGACCGGTATCGCTTCCTCAAAAACGCGCGCCAGCAAATTGCTCTGCCAGGTGCGTGTCAAAAGCTGGTCGTCGTGATAACTCGCCAATGCCGCGTGAAAATGGGCGATGGCTGCCCCATAGTTGCGATAAAGCCGTGTTTGCTCTTCGCTAGTTTGGGGCTCGACAAAACGGTTGGGGAGCCATGCCGAAAGGCGGTAGATCTGACCGTCGTCGATGACATAAGGCGTGCCGGCGTTGGAGAACAGCGGGACCGCCGCCGGCACGCCCACCTGCACGACATGGCACAACACGTCATGTTCAAAGTGCAGCCGCTGGGCAATGGTTTCCGTATGGGCACCAATCGCCTTGAAGACCAACTCACGACCATCGGCGAGCGTAATATGCCAGACATTTTCCTGCAATGGCTCCCAGGCAACAACTTCTTCGATTTCCCAGGATTTCAACAGAGACAGGTGATGTTGATTGAGTGTCATGGTGGCACCTTTTCTCCTTGTTGGACAAAACCGCTTTTGTGGCTTATAGTCCTATGAAAGTCGCACAGAAGTCACACAGAGTTGAGAAAATCAAAGAGGATGCGATTCAACCAGAGGAGCATTGACAATGGCACCGATTATGAGTGCTTCCACCCCAATGATACCACAACCGGTCATCCGCACCGAATTTATCGATTCTAGCCCATTACTCAGCGCCGGCGACTTTGCCGCGCTGCGCGGTCGGGCCAACGAAGAGGGCTACCTCTTCTTCAAAGGGCTCTTGCCGGTGGATGAGCTCATGCGCGTGCGCGCCGATATGTTGGCCGTTGTCGAGCGCTACGGTTGGCGTCAAGCGGGGCAGGATGCGCTCGGCGGCCATCTCGATCTAGCCGCGCTCAACGGTGTACCGGATGAAGCGATGCGCAAAGATATCGGCGTCAGCCACGCCGCCTATGACGATGTGCAGAAGCTGGCGAGCTTTCACCGCTTGCCCCACCACCCCAACTTGTTGGCGCTCTACAAAGGGCTATTTGCCGACGAAGTCTTTGTCCACCCCCGCCACATCGCGCGCATGATCACCGGCCACCGCGCCATGCATCCAACGCCACAACATCAGGATTTCCCGCTTGTGCAGGGTAGTACCAACACGTGGACCTGCTGGTTTCCGCTGGGCGACTGTCCGCGCGAGATGGGCGGCCTGACCGTCCTACGCCAATCACACCACCAAGGCTATATCCCGATCCAGCCGGCCTCTGGCGCCGGCGGCATTGCCGTGCAACTCTGCCCTGGGCAGGAAGTCTGGGTCGAAGGGAATTTTGCCGCAGGGGACGTGTTAACCTTCCCTTGCTTCATGGTGCATATGGCTTTGCCGAGCTTGCACCCCGATCAGATCCGCCTCTCGATCGATGCCCGCTACCAGGCGATCAGCGAACCGGTCGAAGAGAAATCGCTCAAGCCCCACTGTAAGCTGACCTGGGCCGAGCTTTACGCCGACTGGAGCAGTGAGAATCTCCAATATTACTGGGAAGGGGCGTCGCCGAAGTTATCACCATGGGATGCAACGCTCTTGCAGCCGGCACAGCGGATCTGCTGATCATGCGTCCCCTGATTGGCCATTTCAGAAAAGCTCATCCACGAAGAGACACGAAGTTGCACGAAGAAAAGCTGTACTTCGTGTGCCTTCGTGTCTCTTCGTGTCTCTTCGTGGATCGAGTATTTCTGCTCTACAGCAAGTGGGCTGCGGTCTCTTTCTTATGCTTTTTCAGATAGAAGGTAAACGGCGTGCCCCCCGTGCCGACAGCATCGGTGGTCTGCGCCGGCTTTAAAATGTAGAGCGCGGCAAACTCAATGTGGCGGGTGCGGAATTGGGTCAGCTTTTCGATAGCATAGTTATACACATCGCGTAACGCCGGTTGCGCCGTTGCACGGGCCGCAATATATTGACGGATCGATGGCCCCTGTTCGAGTGCTTCGACAAAGGCCCGATCACGCGGTGGCATGTAGTCGCGCATTTCCATCAAATAGATCCGCATCTCATCCCGCTCGTGGCGAATCCCCAACGCGGCGTCAATCGCCGGAATGATGCCACTCTGTGCGCCGGTTTCGCCACGCAACTGCACCGGTCGCCCACCATACTCCGCCACCCCTTCGTAGAGCACGCCATCGGGCAGCGCCGCGTTGTCTTTCCAGCCAAACATAAAGGGGCGTACTCGGTGATAGTAGATGTACGGATCGCAGTGCTCGGTCATGCGGCCGAGGATGTCGTGCATCGTCTGCAAGGTGTCGCCAATGGTCTGCAGATGGTCGATCAGCATGGCCGGATCGTCAGCGGTCACGGCAGCTTGCGCCGGTGCCAATACGGAAAGCGCCCGTCCGGCCTTGGCCTCGATCTCAATGTGCAGCGTCACGAACCACTCCTCATCCATGCCGCCGAGAAAGTTGTGCAGCAGCGTCAGGTTGCCGGCGGCGATGGGGCCGGCGGGATCGATGCGCCGCCAATTGTACATCGCCTGCAATGCATAAGAGAGAATCGGCGGAATGCCGAGCCGCGTCGCCACCGCGTGAAAGGGTACTGCCACCACCGCTGGAATTTGTGGCAGGAGTTGACCATTGCTGCCAAGCACATAGAGGCTGCTGATATAGGCAAAGAGGCTAGCGGCGCGCCAGAGCTCCGCTTCGGTTTGCAGTAGACTGATCGGAAAGGTCGGCAACGCCTGCACTCGTTGCCGCAGATGGTCGCTAAGCACAAGTTTGTGTAGCTCCGCGCCGAGCGCGTCCCACGCCTCGCAGCCGGCCGGCAGACGCAGGAGCGGGTCGGGATTGGGTAGGAAGCCGCGGTGGAAGGTTGGTTGGCCATGGGTAGTGGGAAGCGGTACTTCGATCATGAGTTACAATTAGTCCAATCACAACTGTTCATATCATTTTCTCGGGTGCGTACCACATTGGGGGGATTACGCCGGACGATCAATTTTGTCCTTCTGTGTAATCCCCCAAAATGGGACGCACCCCATTTTCTCTCAACTGTTGCTCGGCAACAGTGTTTACAGCTTATTATACCACAAGGCTGCAAGCGAAAGAGCCGCTCATGCGATCACGCCATTGGATACACAGTGGTCATTTCGGCAGCGGGGGTAAGATCTATTCAAGGTAAGATATTTGTTGTTTTTTGTGTTGCAACGGTTAAAATAGAATCTAATCAACTCACCGATATAGCGCTACACAAGACCCCATGAACAATAAAAAACTTTTGGAAAAGATTCTGGCGGGATCAAAAAAATATACGTTTCAGCGATTTCGTTAGTTTGGTCCAATCATTCAGCTTTGAGCTGCAGAGAGTCAGTGGTAATCACCACATTTTTGTTCGATCAGATGTTCCAGAGCTATTGAATTTACAAAATCAAAAAGGTGAGGTAAAACCGGATCAGGTGCGGCAGTTCTTGAAGCTTGTTGAGAAGTTTAATTTGCGAATGGAAGATTGAGATGAACGATTATTTCATCAGTATTTTTTACTCCACTGAAGATGAAGGCTATATCGCAGATATCCCTGATTTAGCCTACTGTTCTGCCTTTGGTGAAACGCCGGAAGAAGCATTACGGGAGGTCCAAGGTGCGAAGGCTGCTTGGCTAGAAGCAGCCAAGCAGAGCAAGAAACCAATTCCATTGCCTCAGTATCGGCCTGCCATCTATCAAATTGCCGGCATGACAGCATGAGCCTACTACAGTAGTCATCCATAGGAGTGCTAGTAGATAACGGCCTAGGTAAACCAGTAGGTCGGTAAATCGGTGGTGTCACCAAACACTTACCACCCCACAAACACCAGTGGCCTACTGGCTACGGCATTGCTGCGTTATGGGGTGGGCATGGTGCCGGTGAGCATCAATATTCATTACGAGGATTATCACTAATGAGCATGTACAATCCGCCTCATCCAGGGGAATTTATTGAAGAAATCTATCTCAAGCCATTTGGGTTGAGCGGTCGCTTTTTGGCTGAAAAACTCGGGGTGTCGCCATCAACCTTAAATCGTATTATCAAAAAACAGAGTGGCTTGAGTCCTGAAATGGCACTTCGTTTATCCAAAGCAATCGGTCGTACACCGGAAAGTTGGTTGGCGATGCAAGATAACTATGATCTATGGCAAATTCGGGAAACTGTCGATCTGGGGCGTGTTGATAAAGTGGAATTTGCAGTGTAGCATAACCGCATCGCCCCATTCCCACTCCATGCATTCACAAATGACAAGCTCGGGTACCGCTCAATCGACCCGCAACTGCGGATCGAGCACATCGCGAATCCAATCGCCCAGCAGGTTGATCCCCAGAACAGTAAACATAATCGCCAGGCCGGGGAAGGTCTCCAGCCACCAGGCGGTGAGGATGTAGGTGCGCCCTTCGTTGAGCATCGAGCCCCAGGTGGGAATGCTCGGCTCGACCCCCAACCCCAGAAAGCTCAGCCCCGATTCCAAAATCAGCACAAAAGCCACTTGCAGCGTGAAGATCACCAGAATCGTCGAGAAGACATTGGGCAGGATGTGGCGACCAATGATGCGACGGTCGGTGCAGCCGTTGACGCGCGCCGCCTCGACAAATTGCATCTGTTTGCGCATCAACACTTCGCCGCGCACAATGCGGGTGTAGGTAACCCAGTTGGCAACGACCAACACAATGATCAGGTTACGCAGGCTGGCCCCAAAGACGGCGGCCACGGTGATCGCAAAGAGGATCAGTGGGTAGGCCAACTGCACATCGACAATGCGCATGATCACCGCATCGACCCAGCGACCATAGTAGCCGGCCAACAATCCCAATGTAACACCGATTGCGCTGCTCAGGATCACCGAGATCAGGCTGACCGAAAGCGAGATGCGTGCGCCAAAGATAATGCGCGAGAGGATATCACGGCCAACCGCATCGGTGCCGAGAATATTGGTGAAGCTGCCCTTGGGTTGCACCCAAAAGGGTGGGATGAGCCGTTTGACTGGATCAACCGCATCGGGGGCATGGGGTGCCAACAGGGGGGCAAACAGGGCTGCAATCAACACGATGGCCAGAACAATGCTACCAAAGATGGCCGCCGGATCACTGCGCCACGTCTGCCAGGCACGTTGCCATTGGCGACGGCGATTGTGATTCTGAAGCACGGCTTGGCTAGCTACCTCAGGTGCAGCGGTGACAGTGGCGCGGCCATCGATCTTAGTTTGGGTCATAATCTCTTATTCTAACGCAATGCGTGGATCAACTACGGTGTAGAGCAGATCTACCAGAAAGTTGGCGACCAACAATATCACGGCCAATAGAAGCACGGCAGCCTGCACCACCGGGTAGTCACGCACACCGATCGAATTCACAACGAGCCGCCCCACCCCGGGCCAGGAAAAGACATTCTCCACGATCACCGCGCCCCCCAAGAGCAGGCCAAATTGCAGCCCGAGAATGGTCAAGACAGGAATCATCGCGTTGCGCAGGGCATGCCCAATCAGCGTTGTGCGGCGGCTCAACCCTTTGGCGCGGGCCGTGCGCACATAGTCCTCCGACAACACATCGAGCATGCTGGAGCGCAAGAGCCGAGTCAGTGAACCGGAGAGCGACAGCCCCAAGGCGACCGCGGGCAAGATCAGGTGACGCCAACTTTGATTGCCGGAGACAGGCAACCAACGCAGCCGCACACCAAAGATAATGATCAGGATAATCCCCAGCCAGAAGTTGGGCATCGAAATACCGATCAGGCTAAAGATGCGCACGCCAAAATCGAGCACGCGGCCACGCGCCACCGCGCTGATGATGCCCATGGGAAAGGCGACCAGGATGGCCACCAGCATCGATGCCAAGGTCAATGTCAACGTGGCCGGCATCCGTTCGAGGACCAGAGCCAGCGCCGGCGTGCTGTAGTGAAAACTCCGACCAAAGTCACCGGTCACTGCTTTTGCGACAAAGCGCAGATATTGGACCGGCAGCGGCTGGTCGAGGTCCAACAGCCGCCGCATCTCGGTGATGTCTTCCTGGCTGGGATTGCCATCCTGCAGTAACATCATAACCGGATCGCCGGTGAGGCGAATCGTAATAAAGACAATCAGGCTGATGCCGATCAGGACAAAGATCGCGTGGACCAGCCGCTGCGCAAGATAATGGAACATGGATTCGGATCTCAATGTGCATACACGAGTTAGGGGAAACAGGGAAACAGGGAAACAGGGAAACAAGGAAACAAGGAAACAAGGAAACAAGGAAACAAGGAAACAAGTACGTATTTCCCTGTCCCCCCGTCTACCTGTCTACCTGTCTACTATCGACCTACCCCACCGATGCCGGTGCCAACCAGAGACGTTCGTCAGCGGGCAAGGGTAAATCTTTGACGCGCGTATTGACGCCCCACAGATACTCTTGTTGATAGAGCATGACATCAACATACTGATCATAGATCATTTGGTTGACTTGATAGAAGATCGTCTTCCGCTTCTCCTGATCGATAGTACCCCGTTGTTCATCGAGCAGGGTGTCGATTTCTGGATCGGAGAAGCTGGGGTTGTACGATTCGCCGGTGTAGTACATCGAATAGTAGGTGTTATCGGCATCGAGTGTCCAACCGCCCCAACCAAAGGGCACCACATTATCCAGTGAACCGGCGCGGTAGTCGTCAAAGAAGGTTGCGCGCTCTTTCTGCGCAATGGTCACGGTAAAGCCGACCGCCTCTAACATCGCCTGGACGGTGTTGGCGACTTCTTTGGCCTGCGTATCATCGCCAATGACATCGTAGACCAATGTGGGATCTGCAACACCGGATCCAGCCAGCAGACTCTTGGCCATCTCCGGGTCATAGGCATACGGGTCGAGATCTGGATCGTAGCCAAAGCTATAAGGGCTTTGCCAGACGGCCATCTTTTCGCCAATGCCATTCATGATTGTGTCGATGATCGTTTGTGTGTCGATGGCATAGGCAATCGCCTTGCGTACATCAAGGTTATCGGTTGGTGGTTTGCTGGCGTCGAGCCGCAACCCAGAGACCGTCGGTACACCCACCGAAATCACCTGTAGATCGCTTGCCCCTTCCACCGCTTGGGTCTGCGCCGGGGTCAAAGTCAACACATCGACACCCCCGCTGAGGAATTCGGCCAGCCGCGTCGAATCGTCGGGGATAATGCGATAGATGACTTCTTTAATCTTCGGCGCATCCCCCCAATACCCATCAAAGGCTTCCAAGGTCACTTGGGCATCTTTTTCATAGCCCGTAATTTTATAGGGACCAGTGCCGGGGAGTTCCGTTGCCGATACATAATCGTTGCCCTTTTCCTCAACAAACTTGGGCGGGACAATGGCTGCGCCGTAGCCGGCCAATTTGGTGATAATCACCGGGTCGACCGTCGCCATCACCATGCGCACAGTGGAGTCGTCGATCTTCTCAAAGTGATCAATCGAGGTGTAGTTGAAGCGCTGTGGCGAAGCATTCTCCTCATCGAGCAGCCGGTCAAAGCTAAAGACGACGGCGTCGGCATTGAAGGGTTCCCCGTTGTGAAATTGTACCCCCTCGCGCAGATGGAAGACAATGTTCATGGCGTCTTCTTCTTCCCAACTCGTGGCCAGATCGCCCCCCGTTACCATCTTCATCTCTTCATCACGTTTGACGAGATAGCCAAAGACATTCTTTTGCCAGCGCCCGTTGTTCAGTGAGTAGGTTTTGATCGGGTCGAGGCTCTCCAGATCGCGAGCGAGCGCCAATGTCAAAGTACCGGTTGGCCCCGCCGCTGCACCAGCCTCCCCGCTTGAGGCCGCTGGTGCAGTGGTGGCAGGGGCGCAGGCACTCAGTACGGTTGCGCCCAATAAGGTGCCCGCGCCGATGAGGGCACTGTTTGCCAAAAATCGACGCCGCGATAGCACAATACGCTGTGACATAAAATTCCTCCTGGCTTACAAAGGTGGTACAGATCGGTTGATAGGGGGTATCGCAATTTTTGCGGTAATAGACTTTTATCGGATTTTCAGATAAAGCAGGTGATTGGGCACTGTCATTCTGCAAATCGCACTTTATCTACAGATGAGGCTGATTGATGTTACCAGTATCGCATAGTTCAAATATAGCGTCAATTGGTCGAAACGCACGAAAAAGTAGCACAAAAACACTCACTTATGACCACTTGCGCGCGACTCGCTGGTAAGGGTACGATATAGCAAGATCAATTTATCGACGCGAGCCACGGCGTGCTTGTCGAGTAAATTTTGATAGTAGCTGTGAATTCATTCACAACCTGCCACGTAAAACCTGTTTTAACAGGTTTTGCATACTAGCCGCAGAATGCGTTCTGCAGCAGTCGTTCCCCCAATACCTCAGACAACCACACAGAGCAAGAGAAATGGGCGCTGTTATGGAAGATTCAATCTTTGATCGTCTGCTGCTCGACAGCAATGCGGATGGCTTTGTTGACGGGGTGGCGGCCTGCTTTGTGCCGCTCACACCGAACGCGTGTACGGCACAACTGTGGGCGGCGCTGGCGAATTTGGCGACCCGCTTGGGGCTGGAGACGCCGGCGATCCACCTGCCGTTGCTCTGTACCACAGCGGAGATTCAGGGTTGGCAATGTCCAATCTTTATCTCATTTGGGGACAACGCCGCAGTGAATTTTCCTCCACAGTGGACCGCAGCAACCGACGCGGCGGTCGTTGTCGATCAGGCAGGGGTACGGGCCGTCTGGCTGATGCGTAACGAGCAATGGGGGCTGTGGCTACACGGCACCAGCCAGGACGCACTCGCCGACTGGCTCAACCAACGCGCTGGCGCGGCACCCGAGCCTGGGGCACGAAAGGCTGCGGGCTCTCACAGCCCAAGTGCCGATCTCGATCTAGCCAAGCTCTATAGCGGTGAACCCGATAGTTTCTTTTGCGCCACGCAAGATGGCTTTACCCCGGACGATGATCGCGTACGCCTTGTCTTGGGACCGGAAACGGATGCCACCATCGGGATGGCGGCGGTTAATTTTGCCGCGCGCCTGGGATTGGAAACAACCGGCATCACCTTGCCCCTCGTCTGTGCATGCGCCGCAGTGCCCGCGGCGGCAGCGGATGAACAGCTGCTTTTGTTGGGCTTTCCCCACGATCAACCGACGTGCTTTGCCACGGATACCGATGATCACGTCCATCACCTGGGTGTGCCAATCGCTCGCTATCTCGCCGAGAGCTATCCCTTTTTAGATCGCAGCAGCCAACAAGCGGGTGACGAGCAACGGACCCTCAAAGCGATCGTTGACCACTTGCGTTCTGTAATACATGCCCATCCACCGGTGGCAAAGCTTGCATTGGCCGAAGTACAAGCGGGTCGATCACTCCACCTCTTGGCCGCCGGATCGGCAACCAATCAGGGCACTACCGACAATTTACGCCACGTTGTTTTTCGCCAAGAGTGGACTCCACCCGATGGGCTGGATGAGCGACAACGAATCTATCATACGTTTCAAGCGAGGGTCCTACCCCAATTGGAAGAAGCCCCGGACTTCGCCGCAGCGGCACAGGTCACCCTCTTCTGCAACGCCCCTCTGCCGGCGCGGGAACGGTTGGCCGCGGCCTGTCGCGCGGCGCTTGGCGACACAGCGTGGATGGTTCAGGTGCTGCCGGTGCACAAGGCCGGACTTGCCTGGCTACTAGAAACGCAGGTGCCACTTTTGCTACAGCAAGAAGTGGCACAGGTAAAGCTCCATTTCCAGGAATTCCAGCCTGAATCGATCGATGATCAATGGCTTGATCTACCGACACGCTGGCTGCAGGAGCTCTTCCCGGCCGACGAGTTGTTGGCGCAGCGGTTGGGGTTACCGGTGGACGGGGTTGATCTCTGTATGGAGCCTTGCGACGCCACTAACACGCAACAGCCGCTCTATCGGCTGGAAGCATTCGACGGTGACGGTGCCTTGCTGCACAGCGACGAACTCCACCTGCTGTGGGACGAGCGCCTGTACATGCGCGGGCTACCACAATTTGGCTACGTCCACCCCTCGACCGGCGGCGTGATCCTGCGCAGCGCTGACGGCAGCGTACACTCTTGGCCATCGCCGACCGACAGCGATCTCTTCTGGGATTTTTATCAGGAAGGGGTACTGCCGGCGCTGCGCCAACATGTGCTAGCAAGCAGCGGCGGACGGCCAACGCCCGACCGCGAACCCTATTTTGAACAGTTGGTGGTGGATGTAGCGATGGGTGCGCCCGATGAGCCGCTGGGCATTTATGAGGAGTTTGTTTCCGTCGGCGAGGCGCTGCACGAGGATCTCTATTTCAACACGCTCGATTATCTGGCGGCGCTGGGTGAAGCCTTTGGTGGTGCAGCCATTGAAGCAGCCGGCCAGGTGGTGCCGTGGGTTCACGACTACTATGGGGCCGATGGCGAACCGCTGCCCCGCACCGGCCCACGCGCCACCGTCACCCTCTACGACTGGGCGGTGCCCACCCATCTGCCCGACCTAGGGCTGACCGTGGGCGACCGTCGCGATATGCCCACGCCGCTGGCGATTCAGGCAACCGCACTGACCGTTGACGATGATGGGAGCGCCGTGTGCCAGGTTGCATTGGCTGTGCACTACGCCGATGCCAAGCAAGCCCACTTTGCGGCGCGTATCTTGGCGCGCTGGCGCAGTTTGATCGGCGCGCAGAGTGGCTTTCCACCGGGCGTAGCCGTAACCGTCAACTGTTGCGCCGAAAACAAGGTGGTCGCCACGCTTGATCTCCTGGCGGCCCAGCCGGCTGATGAAACAGAGGGGGCGACGCTGACGGCACAGAGCAGATCCGCCATCATTGGCCCGCAGCAGTTGCAGAGCGAACTGACAGAGTTGGCACAATTATCAGGTATCCACGTCTGGCAAGTCGGGCGCTCCTATCAGGGCCGGCCCGGCTATGTGGTCGATGTCACCTTGCCGCTGGAAGCACACCAGACGCACAGCGCCCGCCGCAAGCTCGCCATGCAGAAACCGACGCTCCTCTTTGTTGCGCGCCACCACGCCAACGAAGTCTCCAGCACGACCACCGCGCTGCAGATGGCGCGTGACGCGGTGACCAACCCCGCGCAACGGCAGTGGCTCGAACGGGTCAACCTCGTCTTTCTGCCGATGGAAAACCCGGATGGTGCGGCGATCCACTATGCGCTGATGGCGGAACATCCGACGTGGAAACATCACGCCGCCCGTTTCAATGCCGCCGGACAGGAGTTCAGCCGCGATTTCTTTAACCCCGCCACCCCTTTTGGCGAGTCGCGCTTCCGCCCCGAAGTCTGGAGCCGCTGGCTGCCCGACGCGATTGTCGACAACCACGGCGTGCCCTCCCATGAGTGGTGTCAACCCTTTGCCGGCTACACCACCCCACCACGCTTTCGGGTCTGCTACCAGGTGGTGCAGGCGATGCTCTACGGCATTATCGCCTTTACCGAGGATCCCGAGCAACCCCAATTAGCGCAGGCGGCTGTGGCGCTACGCTCGGCGGTGGCGCAGGCGGTGGCGGCAACCCCCTGGCTCCATGCCCGCAACCAATATTGGCTCGAACGCTATCAACGCTTTGGCCATGGCTGGCTGCCCGCAGTCTCGCCGCTGAGCGTGCATGAGGAGATGCTCTTCTTCTACCGCGGCGTCAAACCGTCGCACCTACCAAACGCCCGCCGCAATTTCGCCATGCGCTACCCACAGATCACCCTGCTCGACTGGGTGACTGAGGTGCCCGACGAGACGGCGCAAGGGGAGTATCTAGCTGAATGTGCCGCGGCGCATCAAGTGGCGAATCAAGCGATGATTGAACTGTTGGCGCGGTCGGCCGCGCCGGTCGTGCGCTCTGTAGAAGAGAGGGCAGAGGGGAGAGTGCATATTGGGTTGCGGCGTTTGCGACGGGTGGGTATGAGTGAAGCTTGAATAGGATGGATCAAGAAACCATTAGTATTGGAGGAACCAGATGAGTCGATTTAAACCAGAGGCATTCCAACCACATTCCGTTATCTACTGAATTCGTCCTCCTCCTTGCCCACTTGGCAAATTCTTGTCAAAAAAACGCTTTCTTTGATGGTCATAATCGCATAAGCTGCGAGTACCAGCAATGTATCGGCGCAAAGTGCCGGTGGTTGTTGATATTGATTCCGTCGAAAGAAAGCGAGAATGTATGCGTTCATCAGATCGTAACTCCTTTGCAGGGACAAGGCATGGCTTTGCAACAGCCATCCGTTCCCTCTTCCCTCTACTCTTCCTCCTCCTCTCTCTCTTGACCACCCGCCCAGCCCTTGCCCACGGCGTGGCTCCCCTACCCGCCGATCCCTCGCCGCTGGTCGCCCATGGCCAGGATAAACAAGGCTTGATCCACCTCACCCTGCGCGCTGACCGCGCGGTTGCCCCCGGCGAAACGGTCAACCTGACGATTGAAGCGCAGCCCACCCTCGACGCGGCAGCGCTGACCGTGCAGTGGGGGCTGCCCGACGGTGGCGAGTTTCTCAATGGCGTCGATCAGGTGGCCATGCCCACCGTGCGCGCCAACGAACCGGTCACCTTTCAACGCCAACTGCGCTTTCCCGCGCCCGGCGTTTATGGGGTAACGGTCGGTGCGGGTTATGCCGTGGGCAATAGCATGATGGTCAACGGCGCGGCGGTGCTCTACTTCACCGTGCAAGCCGACACCCCAGCCGTCCACCACACCGACCCCCGCATCAATCTGGCGAACCAGCGGATCATCCCGACAACGGTGACGGTGGGCGACGAAGTGGTCGCGGCCAACGCCGACGGTGATCCCTGTTTCCGCATCGATGGCGTCCTCACCCGCCTCGACCGCCGCGCCGTGACGAGTGGTGGCCCCTTTGTGGACAGCCGCGTGCCGGTGCCCCATGTGCCGGTCGAAATGATGGAAGAGGATACGCTCTTTGATGACTACTACGGCACTTTTGTCACCGATGCCGGCGGGAACTTCCACTTTGAATTCTGCGACGATGATGGCTTCTTTGACGACGAGTTGGAGCTCTATATCGTGGTGCCGGCGGAGATGTGGGATAACCAAGGACACAAGGTGGTCTACGTCGAAGATAGCTCGTGGATCGATGAGACGCACGAATTTGCGTCGCCTGTGCAAGAATCGGAGGGCGGCTCGCTGCGCTTTGATATGGCGATGGATGTAAATTACAACCCCAACGACTATAGCGCGGGGAACGCCTTTCAAAGTCAGGTCTTCAATATCGCCGAGTCAATCTACAACGACTGGCTTTTCTGGAACGCCAACAGCGGCATCTTCTTCGATGACACTGCCGAGGTGCACTTCGAGCCAGGCTATGGCGATGACGGTTCATACTATCAACCCTTTTGGAACGAGATCACGGTGGCCGACGGCCCGACCGACAATGACGGCTGGGATGACAGCCCGATTATGCACGAGTGGAACCACTTTGCCGACGATCTCTACGGCTGCGACGATACACCCGGCGGTAGCCATTCGTTCTTTCAGAATACCGGCGACACTGAATTGGCCTTTAGCGAAGGTTACGCCAACTACTACCAAAGTGCGGCGCGCCAGATGGCGGGCGACCCCAATGCCAACACCTATTTTGATGTGACCACCGCCGGCACGGTCAACAGTGTCAATCTGGAAACCTTTAACACCAACAACGCCATGCTCAACAGCGTATTTAACGAAGGTGCGATTGCCGGCATGCTCTGGGATCTGCAAGATGGCCCCGACCCAGTCAACGATGCCAACGACCGCATCGGCTATGGTGTGCGCCCCAACCAGGATCTCTTTACCGACCCCGCCTATGAGTCGAACGGCAACATCTTCGATGATACCTGCAACGTCTATGTCTGGCTCAAGGCGTGGCGCGATACCGGCAAACCGGCAACGCGCGACACCGCCGCCGCGGTCAGCCAGAACATTGGCTACACCCCCCCCGGCTTTGACGGCGTGGTGGCGGCGGGGCAGTCGGTACAAGCTGCGGCGGTGGATGCCATGAACGTCGTGCCCACGGCCCTGGCAACCGGCTACCGCTGGTGGAAACAATTGACATGGGTGGTCGACACGAGCACAAGCATGGCCGGCCCCAAGCTCGATGGTGCCAAGACCGTGATTACCGAGCAGCTCAACGATCTCAACAATGACCCGCAAGGGGTTGACTTCAATCTCTACACCTTTAACCACGAGAATTTCGTCAACACCAAGATCTTCGAGAATGAATTCTACGCCGACCGCATTACCGGCCCGATCAACGGCCTCGCCGCCAGCAGTAGTCTCGATCTCGACTGTGGCAACGTGGTCTACGGCTTGGGCGCAATGAAACAGGCGCTCGTCAATAAACGGGCCGGCGATCTCTGGCTCTTTACCGATGGCCGCGACGCCCAGTTTCCCAAGGTGGAGACGGTGGTGCAACAATTAAACAAGCAGCAGGTCAAAGGGTCGATCGCGCTGATGGGGGGCTGTGCCACGCCGCCACTCGATCCCAACCGCCTCAACGGCACGGAAGGGTACATTGGCAACGCAGCCGGGCCACAGCCAAGTGGCATTGCTCCCTACATGATCACAGCGCTGCGCAGCGGTGGCCGCTTCCTCTTTGTTGAGCCGGACCAACTGGCGCAGGCGAGCGATATCCTGCGCGCCCAACTGGCCAACACAGCCGGTGCCGGCCGCTGGAGTGACTATGTCAGCGACTTCCCCTTCTATCGCTGGGACAAACTTGACCCCAACGAATATCATTGGATCGATGCACGGGATACTGCAGGCGGGACCTATCACGGTCAACCTAAACCGGGCGCAATCCAGGTTGTCTTGCCTAAGCCCTTTACAATCTGGGGCAAGACAACCACCTCAGTTTGGGCCAATGATGATGGGTACTTCCTCGCGGGTAACACGCTTGACGCCCCGACGCTCGATATCCTCTACAACAGCAACCTACAGTGGGCTTTCCGCGATTGTGGACCACGCGCCGCCACAGCCGATGGCACGGTAACGGCCGAAGATGAGGTAAATGCCGCGGCGGTCGCGGCCCCAGATGAAGTACCTTGTTTTACCAACTATA
The DNA here is from genome assembly GCA_034432375.1 of Caldilineaceae bacterium. Lineage (GTDB taxonomy): Bacteria > Chloroflexota > Anaerolineae > Caldilineales > Caldilineaceae > JAHBVH01. Next base: position 3,279 of record DAOUCA010000230.1, on the reverse strand, counting down.
TTCAACTCTATAGCAAACAGGAAGGTGATTGGTTCGCCGTGAGTATTATCGGCAATGACGCGGCGGCTGGAGCTCCAGCACGCGCCTACCAGGTACTGCTCAACGCCGAGACTGAGGAAATCCGCTATCAGTATAACGCCCTGGCTCCCAGCGATAGCGGCGCGGCGGAAATTGCCGTGACCGACCCGGCTACCAGCCATCGCCTGCTCGTCAGCAACAAGGATACCAACGGCGCGCGTGCCGGCACCGGCTACAAATTCTACTGGGCACCGCCCCAACCGGCCAAGACTTTTACCGTCAACGTCGACGAATTGATGACGGGCGTCGGCTTTCTGCTCACCGGCTACAGTGGCGATTTCGAGCCGATGGCGATTACCGATCCGGACGGCACGCCGGTTGATTGCAACGATACCGCCAATGTGCTCTGTCTCAACCTGGGCAAGGTGCAGTACGTACAGGTCAATGTCAACGGACGCGTCGGCGAGTGGCACGCCGTAGTCGATGCCGCACCACCGAGTAACCAGGGCACCTTCTCCTTTATCTCGACGGCGGAAAGCCCAATCGTCGCCGAGACGATCACGGACCGTTCGCTCTTTAGCGGTGCGGCCCAACGGGTCACCGTGCGCCTTGGCCGCCCCACCGATGATGGGTTACTCACGGGCTGGCTGCAAAAGCCAAATGGCGACCGCTGGGGCAGCGAGTTCGCGCTCTACGACGATGGTGCGCATGACGACCTCTTTGCCGGCGACGGCTACTTTGGGTCGGATGGTTTTCTACCCGGCACCGGCGCGGGCTATCTTTGGGTGCGCGGCACTGCTGGTGGCGTCGCCTTTCAACGGGCCGACGAGGCACTGCTGACCTTCGAGCCGTTCCGCATGACAACAACACAGGCCGAGTATAGCAATGACAATGATACCCCTACACCGGTCGCCGTCGAGTTCACCAACAGCGACAGTGTCTACCACTGCTATGACTATGATATCACCTACCCCGAGCAGTGGGCTTCCTGGTCCGGCAACTGGGACTATGATGATTTGGGTGATTACTGTCTCTCGCCCGGCGAAACCCGCACGCAGAGTCTGACCGTCTACCCGGCCTGGTATGAAGCAGCCAGCGGCTCGACCGGCGAGGTAACCATCGCCTTTACCGATGTCGATAACCCAGCGATCAGCGACAGCGTTACCGTGCGCTTCCTGCGCCAACGGGGGCCGGCGCGGCTGGTCATCGATAACGCCTTCTCGAGCACCTATCTGCGCCCCAATGGCAGCGACATGGCCGGCTTGCGTGTCGGCGTCTTTGACGAGCAGGGCTTCTATGTAATCGATGGCACACCGGTGCAGCTACAATCTGACTTGGGCACAGTGAGTCCCGCGTTCGCCTATACGATTGGCGGCTTGGCCCATTTCACCTACACAGCCGGCACCACAGAGGGCGATGCTAATGTCACGGCGACCAGCGGTGCACTGAGCGAAAGCACGGTGCTACATCTACGCAACCCACTGCCCGATCGCATCACCCTCGTCGCCTCGCCAAGCGATCTCTCGGGTGGTGGTAGTGCCTCGGCGTTGGTCGCTACTGTCTATGACCGCTGGGATGAGCCGCTGGCCAACCAGACGGTGCGCCTGGGCCTGAGCGGCGATGGTCACTACGGCACGATCAATGGCGGTGAGGTGATGACGATAACAACTGACAGCAACGGTCAGATCACCGCGGCTTTTGGCAAGGCGGAAGGAGTGCTCGGGACAGCCGATCTCTTCGCCGAGTTATTAGTGGATAAGGGGAATGGAATAGAAGCAGTGCACACCGCGCATGTCCCTCTTTACCTGGGGGGCGGGAGCAATCCGAATTTAGATAAGCGGATCTATCTGCCGGTGGTGGTGAAGCAGTAGATGAATGGTGAATGGTGCATGGTGTAACGGTGAATTACTCACCGTTCACCGTTCATCGTTATTCTGATTCAATTGCCTGGATGACATAGGAATAGATGGTTTCCACGACAATCGTATAGCCCTCTGCGGTGGGATGGATAAAGTCATCTTGGTTCAACTTGGGGTCACCGGCGACGCCTTCGAGGAGGAAGGGGATCAGGATCAGATCATAGTCGGCGGCCACGGTGGGGTAGATGTCCCGAAACGCGTCGGTGTACGTCTGCCCCATATTTTGCACCGTCTGCATCCCAGCGAGGATCACGGTGATATCGGCCGCCTGCAACGTTTCGACTAGCTTGCGCAGATTTTGCTCGGTCACTGCCGGGTCGATGGCGCGCAGGCTGTCGTTGCCACCGGTGGCGAGGATCACGATATCGGGATGCAACGAGTTGATCACCCAATCGACACGCGCCAACGCGCCGCTGCTCGTCTCGCCGCTCACGCCGGCGTTGATCACTGTGTAGTTGTAGCCGTTTTCGTGCAGCTTGCGTTCGAGTTGCGCCGGGTAGCTCGCATTCGGATCGACCCCCAAACCCTCAGTTAAGCTGTCACCCATTGCGACGATGGTGCCGACGATGGGAATGGCAGTGGGGGGGAGAGGCGTGGGGGGTGGCGGGGTGGGGGTAGAATTTGCACAGGCAGTTAGGAAACAGAATAGAACAATGATAAAATAGATATGTTTCATTTGGCTCAGTGTACCGTACTATGGAGTGAACTATGTCTCAGGTATTGACAGTTAATATTTCTGATGAAGCATATACTCATTTGCAAACAATTGCCCAGACAACTCGCCAGCCCATGGAACGGCTTGTACAGCAGAGCATTGAAGGAAATCTTCCACCATCTGTGGCAATTGCACCGCCGGAAGCGCAACCTTTCCTGGTAGAGATGCAAACCTATCCCATTGAACTATTACGCACGATTGCTGGGCAACAAGTGAGACCAGAGCAACAACAAAGGCACATCCTACTGCTAGAAAAAAATAGCCAAGAACTGTTGACACCGGCAGAAGCAGCAGAATTAGCCGAGCTTCGCCAAAATGCTGATCGCTTAATGCTCCAAAAAGCCTATGCTTGGGCATTATTACGTTGGCGCGGCCAAGCCCTTCCAACCCTGTCTGAACTGCCAATTAACTAATAGATAAAATCCTTAAAAGTCATACAGTTTCACTCGGGTAAAAGTCAGCACAAACTATATGACTTTTAAATGATTCGTCTATAACAATACCTTCGCCAATTTCAGAAATTAGAGCCGTCATTCCTGCGCAGGCAGGAATCCATCTTCATGTTACACGAGTAGATTCCTGCCTGCGCAGGAATGACATCTGGAAATTTCCGCCAAAACAAGGTTT
>DAOUCA010000229.1:0-7029 GCA_034432375.1 Caldilineaceae bacterium | reverse complement strand
AAATAAATAATTATCCACGAAGTCACACGAAGACACACGAAGAAAAAGCAATTCTTCGTGAAACTTCGTGCTTCTTCGTGGATAATTTAAATTTTGGAATAGCCTTAGAGAATGCGGCCTCCGCGTATACTTATTTTCCTGGAATGGCCTTAATGGTGCCGCTGAGCCATGTTGCCTCATATGCAAAACCCGTTACTGGAACTTAAAAAGATAATAAAGTTTCAGTCAAGCCACTCTGCCAGGTGGGCAGCCACAAACTCATCGTCCGTGAGCTGTGGGTAGCGCGCACAGACGCGTTCGATCTCGGCCACTTGTCCCGGCATCAGTTGTTCCGCTGGATTGAGGGTCCATGTTCCCTGCAGAAGTCCTTGTTGTTGCAGCACTCGGTGGATGCCAGGGATGCATCCTTGGTAATTGTGAGCAACATCAAAGATCGCCGCGTTGGCATCGGTCAGTTGTGAGCCATAGATCAGCCAATGGCGATAATCCAGATCATCATTGGTACGCTGCTGTTGGATCGTCTGTACCATCTCCACGGCTCGTTTGGCCCACACTGCCCATTGCCCCAATAGGCCGCCAACAAAACGTGCTGGTACGCTGCTTCCGTCCAAGCTATAATCGGTGATCAGATCAGCGACGATGTTGTCATCGTTACCGGTATAGAGCGCAACATCGGCAACGCGACCGGCCTCGATCAACGCCCGTACCACATCAAGCGTTAAATACCGGCTGAAAGGGGCGACCTTGATGGCCACCACATTCTCAATTTCAACAAAACGCCGCCAAAAATTATAGCTCAATAGACGACCGCCAACCGCTGGTTGGAGATAAAAGCCAACCACGGGGATACGCTCGGCGACTTGACGGCAGTGGCTCAGCAACTCGGCGTCGCTGGCATTGTGAAAAGCGGAAAGGCTCAACAGTCCAGCGTGGTAGCCCAGCCCCATTGCCAGATCGGCTTCACGCATCGCTTGTTCTGTGCGCCCCACCAGACCGGCAATCTTTAGAAAAGGCCGTGGTTGTTCCCGCAGATAGGCATCGACTGTTTGCGCCGCTAATGTCAGGACCGGTGCCAGTAAGCCGCGGCTCGGCTCGTGGATCTCAAACTGTGTTGTGTGGACGCCAACCGCAACGCCGCCGACCCCTGCCGCACAGTAGTAGCGGGTGAGCGCACGTTGGTGTCGTTCATCGATCTGGCCGGCAGCAGTAAGGGCCAATGGGTGGGCCGGGATTACGGTGCCGGCGCGCAAGAATTGCCCCAATGCCGGGTCCAAAGCTACCATCAAAAACCTCCCCAATTATCTTCTGACTCATCTGCGAATCTCTGTGTTCTCTGTGTTCTCTGTGTTCTCTGTGTTCTCTGTGTTCTCTGTGTTCTCTGAGGCATTGGACCACATACTCGTAAAATAGATCGCTAAAATTTACCATCACGCGCTTCAAAGTGTGTCGGTTTGTTGAGCGATTCACCCCCAGCGGCAACCCAATCGGCAATCCAGTGGATGAGCTGTTCCAGTGGGACGGTGGGATAGCCAAAGTGCCGTTGGCTTTGCGCGGCGTTGCTGAGGAGTGCCGAGGGGGATTCGCTGCCGACAAAGAGTGGCTCCACCCCAAAAAGTAACCCAAATTTTTCTGCCGTGCGTCGAATCGAGACCGTCTCTGGGCCCGTCACATTGAGGATTGTGGGCGGCGAGCTACAGAGTCCTAACATGGCTAAGGCCTGCCCATTGGCATCCCCTTGCCAGATCACGTTGGCCGCGCCCATCGTCAGATCGACGGCTTCGCGCTGAAAGACTTTGCGCGCCACATCCACCAACACGCCATAGCGCACTTCGATCGCATAATTCAAGCGCATGATCGCACAGCGCAGGCCGTGGGTGCGTGAAAAATATTCAAAGATCCGCTCTCGACCCAGACAGGAAGCGGCATATTCACCAATGGGGGCAACCTCATCCCCTTCTTGTGAACCGCCCTCGGCAATTGGCGTTAGCGGGTAGACATTGCCGGTCGAGAAAGCCACAATGCGGGAATCCCGATATCGTTCACAAACCAGCGCCGGCAAATAGCTGTTGATCCCCCAGGTTATATGTTGGTTACCTGTGGTGCCAAACTTTTGCCCCGCCATAAAGATGACATTTTTGCTGGCAGGCAAAGTTGCCAGTGCGTCTCGATCGAGCAGATCAGTGGAAATGGTCTCAATCCCGTGCGCTGCCATCCCCTCGCGGATCCCTGGTTGGCTGAAGCGTGCAACCCCATAGACCTTGTAGGGGAGCTGTAATTGGTCGATGGCTCGGCGCGCCATGCGCGCCAGTGTTGGCCCCATCTTGCCGCTGACGCCCAAAATTACTAAGTCGCTATCTAATGTTTGCAGGGCAGCGAGCACCGGTGGGGTGGGTTCTGATAAGAGCGTTTCGAGTTGCTCAGTGGAACGCAACTGATCGGGAAGACTAGGCGTGGGTAGGGTGACAGCTGGCATAGATGGGTTCATGGCTAAGTCGCTTTATTCAAACGCTGGGTTTAAGTTTTTATTGAAAACTAATTGCGCAAAATCCTATCATCAAATAAATCGATTGTCAACCATTTAGGCGGAAAACTTAGGCTGAAATTTACCGTCTTGTCCCAAGTAATTCTCATAAGTAAGAGACTCCCCCGTCACAAAATTGGCTCTTGACGCCACCAGAATCCTATGCTAGAATTTCGAAATCGTTTACTTAGTTTTTTGTGTGAACAAAGGGCTGGTAAACTATCTTTCCCTTTCATTGTAACATTGACATGGTGGATAGAGTGTCGATAGCCTACCACTATGAAAATCAATAGCCTCAGCGTACATATTCATGATCGCAAAGCTCGATGGGACCAAGGAGTTTAACCGTAAGCTAACTTTGAGCCAAATTCGTGATTACACCTATATCTCGCGCAGCGATATTGTCGATAACACAGGGCTGAGCAAGGCGGCGGTCTCCTCAATGGTGGCGGAGTTGATGGAATGTGGGCTTGTTGAAGAGACGGGGAGCGAGAGTCCAACCATTGGGCGGCCACGGATCATGCTCTCACTGATTGCCGAGGCGCGTTTGGCATTGGGCGCAGAATTAACCGACCACGAATGTCGCGTTATTTTAACGGATTTGCGGGCAGTGCCACTCAAGTTTGTGGTTCGCCCCTTGCTTGGTGCCGATCTAACGGTCAGTACGTTGTTGCGCTTTCTGCAGGAGTGCGTTGCGGAAATTTTGGAAGGGGTAGAGCGGAACAAGATCTTGGGAATGGGTTTAACGATTCCCGCAGTTGTTGACCCCTCATCGGGGACAGTCTTACTGTCCGTGATCTTGCCCTGGCGCGATGTGGCCCTAGGCGCGGCATTGCAGCAGCGTTTTCCCTTTCCAGTTGGCCTCTTTTCGCGTGGTAGTGCCGCTACTTGGGGTGAACGCTGGTATGGCGCAGGGCAAGAGGTACAGAATCTGCTCTATGTACGGGTCGGGAATGGCATTGTCGCCGGTCTGGTAATCAATGGCCAACCTTATTTGGGGCAAGGCTTTGGGGCCGGCGAATTGGGGCACATTACTGTCCAACCGGATGGGGCACTCTGTCGCTGCGGCAATCGAGGTTGTCTGGCCACTGTGGCCACCACAGAAAGTTTACTTAATCGCGTGCGCCATCTGCTGCGCGAACACCCCCAAAATCAACTCTGGCAGGCATTGAACAACCGTCTCGAACATCTCACCATGGATGATCTCTTTCATGCACTGGCTGATCACAATCCAATTGTCCACCAGGCATTGACGGAAATTGCGCAGTGGTTAGCTATTGCCTTGGCGTCGGCGGTCAACCTGCTCAATCTGGATCTGATTATTGTTGGTGGGCCCATCATGGGGGCCGGCGAAGCGTTGCTGGAACCGTTGCGTACCTATCTAACACAGCGTGCCTTGCCGACCCACCTGGCACAGATCAAGATCGTGGCGTCGACACTCAAAGAGAATGCTCCTTCGATTGGGGCCGCAAGCTTAGTGCTTCACGAAGCGATGGCACCCGCACCTCTTCCACTTTTGCCTCCCGATTTCGCCGAACGAATTGCTCTATTTGAGTAGGATTCATCGTACACATAAAGAATCACCATCTACTATGCTCAATTCACCGTTGCTATCGACCTTACCTGCCTTTGGTTATGATAGCTCACTCTATGAACTCTCCCCCAAGATTTCGTCCACTGAAACGCCGTGGACCCAAGCCGATCTGCGGATCATTAGATATCTACCAGGTCGAAGGTCCTCCCTTGGTAACAGTGCTCCTGGCCATGCTGCTGCCTGCCATTTTGCCCAAGAATTAACGTTGCAAGGAGTTGCATAGATGATGACAACAGAGCTGCAAACGGCTCTCCTCCGTACATTTGTCCAAGATGTGCCGCTCAATTTGGCCCGTTTTGAGGATAGCAGTGGCCGTTTTCTCACCGGTGATGGGTGGGCCGTGACCAATCAAGATCTTGTCTATCCCCTGGCATTGCTCTACAAGACGGTCCATCCCAAAAATATCTACTACCGCAACAAGCGGTTACTCAATTTTATCCAACGGGGCGGCGATGCTTGGCATGACTTTCAGAATCCTGATGGCACCGTCGAATTTATCAAGGTCGATGGCTCGACGTGGGGGCCGATCTACATGCCTTGGTCGATGTACCATTGGCTTGAAACCTACGCCTTGCTGGAAGATGACCTAGCGGCCGAGTGCAAGGCGCGCTGGCAAGCAGGGTTGACCCTGGCCTATGATGGCATTGTCGCTGAATTGGCGAGCGGCCGTGTCCACAATATTCCCACCTGGAATGGCATGGCGGCCTATCGCGCCGGCCAAGTGTTTGACCGCGCCGACTGGCGCGCCGCTGGTGAAGGGATGATCAAACTGGCGGTGGCCGAGCAGATGCCCGGCGGCTACTGGCTGGAACATCATGGCCCAACCCCTTCCTATAATACTGTCTATGTCCACGCGATTGGTCTCTATTATTATTTTTCCGGTGACGAAAGCGTGCTGCCTTGCTTGGAACGCGCGACAGATTTTCACATCCGCTATACCTATCCCGATGGGCGTTTAGTCGAGACGATTGATGGTCGTGTGAAGTATCAGGACCATGTCAATGTCCATGGCCTGTCGGCTTTTAGCCTCTTCCCCCAAGGGCGTCGCTATGTCTATTTTCTCTTTGAGGAGTGGTTGGCCAATCGCGCTCGTCACCCATTGCCCCATCTGACCTATAACCAGACGAGCGAAGGGCCAAAGGTCGCCGGCGGCGAGTTTGGGCTCAGCGCGCGGCTGGCACCACTCTTGCAGTACTTTGGCCCGCGCACTGGGGATCTGTCGGAAACCCCGATTCCTCAAGACCAGGTGCACTATCAGATTCACGACCCGGAGCACGCCATTCTCCATCGATCCGATCAGTGGTTCGTCTGTCTCAGTGGTGTAGTCACCCCGGTGGTTGAGAGTCGTTGGGGGCAAGACCGCCAAAGCTATTTGAGTATCTGGCACGCCAAGGTGGGCCTCTTGATTGGTGGTGGCAATGCCAAGGATCAACCGGCACTGAGTACCTTTGTCGTCTGTATGGGGGAAGAGGCTCTTTATATTCCCACAGCCGCTACTTTAGCGAGCAAAGCCACAGGTGATAGTGTCACCTTGGCCTATGGGGACAAAATGTGTCGCGTACAGATCCAGATCGAGAATAACAGCCGACTGCATATTACCTTCGAAGGGCCAGCCGATGGCAATGCCGTGGGACAGTTGCCCTTCAAAATCCATCCCGGTACGTCGCTCTATGACGCGAGCGGGGCGAGCTATCCGACCGACAGGATGCCGCTGGCGATCACCTCCGAGGCGGCAGGTGGCTGGATCGGCCCCAAAGGTTGGTGTGTGCGCATGCCGCCCGGTAGCAATCTCCAGTGGCCTGTTGCGCCTTTCAATCCCTACGCTGCCGATGGCGCGGGTCCACTGGATGAGGCATCCGCGGTGCTCACCGTACCACTGGATCAGGGCCCTGTTACGGTCACCATTGAAGTGGCACCGACCCGCGGCTTGTCTTCAAAGTAAGAGGTTCCTTCCTAATGCTTCAACCATACAAAGAGGAATGTGCAACCCTGGCTGTCCGTCGCATTGGGCCGGGCAGCGTGCTTGTGCAGGAGCCGGAAGGGTTGACCTGGTTAGGTGTACGCACAGCCGATGCGCTGACAACACCTTGTCAAACTGACGCCGCACTACTGACCGTTACGCCGACTGAATGTTCATTGGTGCAGGCTACCTATTTTGGCTATGCCGACAGTCGTAACAGCAGAGATGGCGAGCAACAAGAGAACCGTGCGGGTGATGAGGAGATGCTCTTCTGCACAGAGCACCCGGTGGATATTGCCTTTGATTGGTCACGCGGGCGGGGCACGATTACGGCGACTCTACCCACGCTCCTTACCTTTCATCACCTTGATGCCACGGCTGTGATGGTTGACGGCGCTGCCCATGCCTTGCGTCGCCTGGGCAAAACGGTTATCTTTGGTATCCCGCCGGGGCGGCATACCCTGACCCTGACATTGGCCGCCCCATCCCTGGCCACCACCAAAGTCAAGCGTGCTTTAACCGCAGCCTGGCAAGCGACCATCGATTCGTCTGTCGCGCGACTGTAATACTGCGGCAACCGAATTTGCTCGGCCCGTGCCTTGTTGGCAGTTGCCCAATACAACCTTTATCGCGGTTGCCGCAGTGGGTAGTGTGGGGTTGGCAGCCGCGGGCATCGATGGCGATGGTATCGAGTAATCGATCTACCTGAGGTCGTCAACATGGCTGCGGTTGCGCCAGATGGCTCGATCTATTTTGCCAGTGGTATTGATCTCTATTGTATACGCCGCCGCAGCGTATTTTAGCATTTGTTGCATGAGTCAATACCTTCGCCAATTTCAGAAATTAGAGCCGTCATTCCTGCGCAGGCAGGAATCCATCTTCATGTTACACGAGTAGATTCCTGCCTGCGCAGGAATGACATCTGGAAATTTCCGCCAAAACAAGGTTTGGCGA
>DAOUCA010000228.1:0-115296 GCA_034432375.1 Caldilineaceae bacterium | reverse complement strand
CTTGATGACCTTATGGCCAAGGTTTTGGCCTTTATTGATTATTACAATGACACCATGGCCAAGCCTTTTAAGTGGACCTATCAGGGCAAGCCCCTTGTCGCTTAACTATTGGTCTATTTACGCCATCTTGTACTAGTCTATTACCTACGAACAACTTCTTCCCGTATGACAACTGCATCTTCAGCAGCAGCCTCATCATGGGATTCAACTTCACCACTGCGCTGCAACCACCACATTATCGCCCAACAGAGAAGTGCCCAAACTGCGCCCGCTGTCCACCCAGCTAGAACATCCGTAGGCCAATGTACACCTAGGTAAACACGGCTAATGCCCACTGCAATTGTCACAAACGCCGCAACACACATAATGTAGATCTTCAAAATCCGTCGCTTCTGCAGCCGAGCAAGCAATACCCCCAGGGTTAGATAAACCACCGCTGCATTGAGTGAGTGTCCACTGGGAAAGCTTGCCGTGTAGACGTAGGAAAGGTGGGGTACCAACTCGGGGCGAGGTCGTGCAAAGAAACTTTTGAGTACTGTTCCCAATAGCACGCCACCAACAATTGAAATCGTCACGAAATAAGCGGCACGGGTTGTCCCCTGTAAAAAGAGAAAAATCACGACGCCCACGGTCAGAATGCTTAGGATTGCCACACCGCCCAACGCTGTTAAGTCACGTCCGATCTCTTCTAGCCACAAGGGGCCAACAGGGTCCGCCAGGTCCGTTGGATTGCGCAGAGAAAGAACGATAGATTCGTCAAAGGCCTGTGTATCACCTTCCATCACCTCCCCTGCCACCCCGACAAAGAGCCAAATCCCTCCAAAGACCAATACACTGAAGACGATAATCGTTAGTTCAAAGCGACCTACGTGATGCCAAAGGGCGCGTGTACGCGCCGGCCAGTTTGCTGGTGCTGCCAACAGCCTTATAAATAACTTTTTTACATTCATGTGGCTCTCAATGCTATATTGTCTATTGCCAAGTGGCTGAAACGCCTACAGCAAGTGCAGGAGGCAAATCCACAAAACAGATACTCCGATCTCACTACAACATATGGTTGACAATACCACAAAAAGTACAATAGCAGTCACTATCTTGACATAGCAACAAGACACAGGTAGCTTCACTGTCGTACTATCGTCCCATCTCCGGTTTCACTGGCCTGCTCGCATAGTGTCAGCTAAATTATGATGGTTTAGATTCACCCCCTCCCAACCTCCCCCAGATTGGGGGAGGAGCCGTTGACGCCGCTGCCGCCGTGACAGTTCTCTTCCCAACCTGGGGAGCGCGCCTAGAAGGCAACCGCCCTTGGGCGCGAGTGGGATTCTAAACTAGCAGAATTTACGTTGCACTTTCGCTTTATGAAGATGTCTAGTGGCTGATTGGCATTGTTATCGACTAATTTGTACACTAAATCCAAGCCATCCAGTCAATTGTTCACAGCCGGTTTCAACCCTGCAAAAATGAAAACAGCTCTTAGGTAGCGCGGAGGCGGAGGCTATCGGTGCCGTGGCGTGCTAGACTACCAGGCAGTCCAGCCCCCATCGACAAGAATATTTTGTCCAGTCAGATACGTGCTGGCATCACTCGCCAGCAGCACCACGAGCCCTTTTAATTCTTCTGGTCGCCCCATCCGGCCCATGGGAACTTTGGCTTCCAGCCGTTTGATAAATTCCGGTTGTGTGGTCTGTGTCTTGTCGGTTGGAAAAGCGCCTGGCGCAATACTATTGACCCGGATCTTATCTTTTGCCCAGTAGACAGCCAGGTGTCGCGTGAGATGGACAACCCCCCCTTTCAACCCATGATAATTGGGTGGACTGTTAACAGACAACCCTTCATAAGCATCAGGATAGCTGGCAACGACACCGTACATACTGGCGATGTTGATAATTGAGCCAGGGGCAGCACGGCTGCGCAGATGGTCGGCGACTGCTCTTGCCAGCAAAAAGTAGGCGGTTACACCGGTGTGGTAGGCACGGTCGAAATCTTCGGCGGTGGCGGTGGCAATATCGGGTGCGGTACCACCATAGGCATTATTGACCAGCACATCGATTTGCCCAACGCGCTCCACGACGGTTGTCACAAAGGCTGGAATCGAATCGGTATCACCTTGGTCAAAGCCCAAACCAACATGGCCGCTGCCGGGTAATGAGGCAGCAAATTGTTCGGCATTGGCCGCATCGCGGCTGGTGACCACCACAGTTGCGCCGGCTTCGGCTAGAGCGCGACTCATGGCCGCGCCTAACCAACCCGAGGCACCAGTGACAATGGCGACTTTCCCGCCGAGGTTCAATAGCGTTTGGATCGTTGATTCAGTTGGCATTCCTTACTCCCTATTCGTGACTCAGTGCAGACAGCGCTGGGATTGACAGCTTGTATAATTACACATTGCATGTCAACACAAGCGATGGACACTGAAATATGTTTTTGCGGAAGTACGATACCATTATCCGTACAATTGTGCCACCAATCTTGCGACTGGCCCGCGCAACTGTAGGATTCGGTCGCCGCGGCTCTATACGGTTGAGAAAGTTTTTTCCCAACAAGACCGCGGATTCCCAACCCAAATCAAGTACAATACAAAAAAGGCCGATCACAACGTGATCGGCCTTTACGGCAAGGGCTTATAAACAATGAGTGGCTACGTCACCGAGGATCTTCCCTGTCGGTGGCAGGGTCTGTCAGAATCACCATAGGCACATAAACTGCAAACATGGAAGGCGGCGGCTCAACAAGATCCGCTTGCATACTTGCTTCAATATTCAGAAACGTTCCCACAAGCCCAGTGTAGAGTCTGTTGCGATCATCGATAACTTCACTACGTGTTTGTAGCCGCTGATGTAACTCTTTGAGCGGCTTTTCAGGAAACTTCTCGCGCAGCAAGGCAAGAGCACCGCTGACAAAAGGGGTTGCCATGGAAGTCCCACTCCAAACGGCATAGCCACTACCTTGTGCCGTTACAATCGTCGACGTAATCCCCACACCAGGGGCAGCCAAGTCAACCCACGATCCAAAGTTTGCAAAGGTCGCCTTTGTCTTCGCCTCGTCCACGGCAGTAATGGCAAGTGTATCGGGATAAGCAGCTGGAAAGTGCAACGCCGATGAATTGCTGTTACCCGATGCGGCAACCACACTTACGCCCTGTTCGGCTGCCCATGCCACGATATCGTGCAAAAGCTGCGAATCTTCAGCGGTACCTTCGCTTAAATTAATCACATCCGCACCATGTTGGACGGCCCACTCAATGGCATAAGCAACGACAAAGCTGTTGCCGCGCCCATTTGCGTCCAACACGCGAACCGGTAGAATTTGGCTACCAGGGGCAACGCGTGCAACAATGCCGCTGACATGGGTGCCATGACCTTGTGCTATCCCGGGTCCTTCATCCTCAGGTGTGGCATCATCGTCAACCATGTCCCAGCCTGCCAGCAGTTGTGGCTGTAGCGAAGGATGATCGAGATCTACACCTGTATCTAACACCGCTATAATTTCTCCATCACCGCGGTAGGTATCATGAACATTGCCTAGCTTGATCTGCGTAAACGCCTCTTGGTTGATATAGGAGCTATCATCTTGACCACCCCAGCCCCATATCCGGTGTGGATGGCTCTCAATCGGCAGTTCATCCACATAATTGACTTCACTCCAAATTACCCCGGGATCGCTCTGCAACTGTGCCTTGAGATATGTGAGATAATTCACCGTCGGATTTGGTGAGACGAGTCGATAGATACGACCAGAAGCGAGTAGTGTACTATCAACGATCAATCGATAGCGGGCCGCAAGCGTTGTTACGTCAAGATCCGGCTGCAACCGGACCAAGATTTCGCCTACAACAAATGTATCTGCTGTGACTTCGAGTATAAGCGGTGGTTGTTCTGGATCCTCGATCAAAGCGAGAAGCTGAACATACTCGCCGGATTGGGGCAATGAAGGCGAAAAGCGTGTCTTTGCGTTAGAACGAACACGATAGACGGTTGCACTTGCGCGAAGATACCACTCTTGTTCGGCATCGGTATCTACCAAATCACCAACCACCTCTCCAGAAAGCGCAATAACAGCTTGCTCGGTAGGCTTATCGTGCACGGTGTCATCCGCAGTTTCAACCGTCTCAGCTGAGACGGTTTTCGCAGCCATCCGCCAACCTTTCACATCAACATCCTGACCAATTATCGGCTGTCCACGCGTAAATGCACTTACAGCGTGGACCTCAACGTCATAAATCTGGCCATCTTGATTAAAGAGTTGCCAAGTCCCAATCCCATTTTCTGCCGGCGGGCCACTAAGAATAGATCCAGAAAATGTCACAAATGCAATATCGATTCCGCTGGTTGACGGTAACGTGTTTACCAGTTCAACCACCATCATCGACACGATTTCATCCATCCCCGACGGCGAAGCACTTACGTTTAGAGAAACAACATCCCCCACCTTTGGTATGGTAGAAAGAAAGTAAGTAACATCTGGGTTGGCGACAAACAAATACAGTTGATCCTTAGCCACATCGATTTGCCAGTTGCCATAGCCATCAGGGCTATTGGGGGCGCGCACAACCGTCCCGACAAGCGTAGATGTACTCTTCATCTGCTCATGGCTGGCAACGCCAGGACGAGTTACTAACAATAATAAAAACAAGTTGCTCACAATAAGCAAACCTATTTGGCAAACGAGCTTTTGGCTGACTTGCGCGCTATAGGTGCTTCTACCGCTTACTCGGTTATCCTTCAGACAGAGTTCATTTAGACGCCTGTACGAATAAATATTCGTTGATTCTCGGCCTAGCATAAAACATCTCTTCTTTCATCAGCTAATTACAAAAAAAGGAGCCCACCAATAGGGGTGATGCCCTGCCGCTATGGCATGGCATTGGGCTGCTCGCATCGCCGCTCCAGGAGACAGATGGCTCTGCGTCAGCTTCTGGTAGAATTTCTCCATAAAGGATGGTGCATAAGCGTCATCGACATCCCATTGGCTCACTAGCAATGAATGAGCACCTGCACCCAGAAACCCGCGAACCAAGCCCATGACTTCATCCCCTTGATCGATTTGGCTAAAGCCGCTGCGGCAGGCGCTTAGCACGACCAACTGTGCTTGTACATCCAATCGATAAATTTCGCGTACATCGATCCAACCGTCAGCCAATTTTAGAGAAGAGAAGAGTGGATTATCGGCACGCATCAGCCCATGCGTAGAGATGTGTAAGATGTCAGCCTCTTGGGCTGCCTTTACCAGCCCGGCTTTACTAGCGTTCGCCCCCACATAAAGCCGCGGTTGCGGAAAGAAATGCGCAGCTAATGTAATCTCTGTTTCGGTCTCGGGGATGCCCTGATCTGTGACAGCCACGCCAGACCACGTTGGCAATGATGGCAGCTGACTGCTGCGCTTGGCTTGGTGGACGGCGATGCTAGCACTAGGTGTATAACAGCAATCGGCGACCTCAATCAAGTAGCATTCACCAGTCCAAAAGGCGTGAAAAGGTAACTGATGTAACGGGCCATACGGAATGATCTTTAGCTGTTTTCCCTGCAACATCGCCTGAAGTGGTGCCAGCAACAATTGATAGAGTTGGTGCAACGCCTTCTGCAGCAGCCGCTGCGAACGAGCATCTAGATTGTGCAGGAAAATATTTCCAGAGGAGGCCCGCCCCATTTGAAACTGTAGATCGCGCTGCGCCTTGCGCAAGTCAACCAACGAACAGAGTCGGCGAAAAAGCTGGATCTCTGTTGCCGTTATGGCAAAGAGCAGCACCTCTTCACCGGCAATATAGTAGGCCAATACGAGCTCGTCTGGCTGTAGTGCAGTCTGTAGCATATACAGATCGACAGGCGTCGCTGTTAGAGGTAAATGGTGATTGGCCTCCAACTGTTCTAAACGAAACTCGAGTTGGCGAATCATCTGCAACTCTTCAGTCTGTAACCGCCGTGCTCCTTCCTGACCCAACAGTTGGTTATAGAGCCAATGCAAGTGTCGTCGTGCCAAATCACGCTGACTGACCGGGAGATCTGTATCAGTTGGAGAATCTTCAAGATTCGTCTGGTGAAGAATATCACCCGCCAACTCTTCCGGTGACACATCCGGTGACACATCCGGTGACACATCGTCAAGTGTAGCAAGCAACCGTTCCAGCAGCGCCCGTGACCGCGCTCGCTCAACCACCGCAAAGGCGTCAGCGATGTCGACTTCAGTCGTATTGGGTGCATCGACGATTGTAAGCAGCCAATCCGTATAGATCGCAATTTTATCCGCAAGGAAAGCGATGCGGATCTCTTCTAAGGGGAAGGATGCCCGCTCTGTTTCCAATACCTTGACTGCCGCTTCAAAGTAACGACGAGCGCTTAAGAGATCGCCAATATTTTGTTCGATACGTCCTAGAGCATAAAGGTAGGCAAAGTGTAGATGGGGAACAACCAAGAGGTCTTCACCTTCCCCTGCGGGTACAGGATCAAACCTAACCTCACTTGATAGTGTTGGAGAAGGGACATCTGCAAAATGGCGCTGGAAGAGCTGTGCAACTACTGCGGCCGATTGACGAGCCGCGTCGGGCATATTTATCTGCAAGAAGAGTTGCAGTTGTAGTAGATAAAGTTCAACTGCTGTTCCTAAATCCCAACCATACCATTGTTCCTCCAGATTCAGGGGGTCATCCTCAATTAAGGAAGCAAGCAGTGTCAGTGCGCCGGTGCTGTCGCCTTGCTGTTGCAGCAGCAAAGCATTGGCCAATACCGTCCGTTTATGCCAATACGGATTATGTAAATCGATAAAAATAGCCGCAGCCTGGGCCAATAGTTGAGCCGCTGCCGCCCAATCCTGATCCTGGATCAAAAGCAAGCCACGCGCGTAAAGGGTCTGTGCCAGTTCATAGGGACGCTGGGCATGGATAAAGAGCCGCTCCGCCAACGATAATGTATGGCGTGCCTCTCGCTGCAAATTCAAGGCAAAAAAAACCATTGCCTGATCTAGTAGCAGCACATCTGCCCTGTATAGTTCCTCAACAGGGAGTCTCTCAAGCTCGATACCCGCTCCCCAAAGCGTCTCGGTCGCCCTCTCGAATGTAACAAGTGCCTGCATGTATTGACCGGTACGCGCATAGAGTGATGCAAGATTACTTTGTGCGCGGCTACCATGTAGCTTGTTGCCGAGCAGGGAAAAGTGCGAAGCTGCGGCTTGTAGTGCCGCTTCTGCATCTTGTAGACGCGCCAGCGCCATTAGATCCACCGAACGACTGACCGCAATGCAAGCCGCTTCATCGTCAAGCTGCTGCACGCTTGCTAGATCCTGCATAAGCAAGCGATACTGGGCAAGGATTTGTAGCGCCCGATCATAAGCGGCAAGTGCGGCCTGATGATTATGCTGATGACCGTAGAGATTTGCCTGATTACGCAGGGCGGCAATGAATAATGGTGTATGCTCAGGTGCCAGAGCGAGCGTCGCTTCGAGCTCCATAACAGCACCATTGATGGCAACTTGCGCCGCGGCATAGTTGCCCTGTAACGCCAGAATTTGGGTTAGCCCAAGAGCTGTGCGGGCTACAGCACTCCTATTCCCAAGCGCTTGCCAGAGTGATTGAGATTGACGTAACGATTGTTCGGCAGCGGTTAGTCGCCCTTGTTGAAGATACAATCGCGCCTGCACGTGGGCAATTTGGGCCGCGATCACCGGCTGTGGGGATTGCGTATGACATGCTTGCGCAAGTTCTACCCACTGGGTTGCCTGTTGCGGTTCAACTTCTGCACTTGCAAAGGCAGCCTCTACCAGCGCGCTGGCTGCCTCTGCAAATGAAACCCCGCTTTGATCGACATGAGCCAACAACTGTGTCCATGCGGATGCCCGATCTAACTCGGCTAACAGACGCAACAGCGATTCATCAATTATGCTATTCTGGGGAGATCCAAAATAGCTCATAACACATTGACAGCGACGAGCTCTATACGCGAGTGTTCACTGAGAAAAAGGGTCATGGCGTAATCATCAGCAGTTAAATCTGCAAAACCAAAACGGCCATCTGCATCGCTAGTAGTTTCGGCGACAACCTGCCCATGTCGCAATAGCATAATCAATGCTGGACCTGCATCAAATAAGAGTACACTGTCAGTACCATCTCCAGGAGAGAGAATTTCACCTTCTAAGTGCCGCAGCCGGCCTTCATGCCCTATAGCTAATTCAACGTTGGCATAGCTTGTTGAATAGCGCAATCGATAATCTGTTTGGCCGACGCTACGCATGCCCTGTAAGAGTGGTTCTTGGCGACTATCCCAAACAAGTTGTGCTTGAACCCAATGGGACAGCCGTGAGACAAGCGATGGATTGGATTTATGCACATGTTGAAAATAGGTTTTATAGAGCGCTAATTCGGTTGTAGACGGCTCATCTTTGCCTGCATCGGATAAGATTGCTTCCAGATTATTTAACAAGAATTGATCTGTCATTGATTGACTTACCTTTTTTGAATCGGATAATAGTTGTCCCTATTAAAGGACTCACCATTAGGCCAGAATGATACATGACCTTTTGAATCTGCCCATTATATAAGTTTGTCAATACAAGTTTGTCAATACAAGTTTGTCAATACAAGTTTGTCATCATCATGTGTTTAGTACTGCGCGCCAGTTGAGCACCGTAAAGCCTCGCTAGGACTTTTATTATGAGGGATAGACATAATCAGTTCGTTCAAGAATGATGCGCAACTGTTCCAAACAGCGTTTACGTGTGGGGCCAATACTGCCTATCGGCATCTGCAGTTCCGAACAGATCTGCTCATAGGAGGGGTGTTCCGGATCGAGAAAGAGCATGTTGAGCAAACGGTAGCAACGGGCATTTAACTGTTTCAGCCCATAACTAAGTGCTTCTCGTTGTGACCACAATTCAGTGAGTTCGGAAAGGCCAGGGGTAGACCGAAAGCGTTGAGCAGCGAGTGCAATAGATCCATCATCAGATAGCTCAGGTCTGTTCAGTGCTGTCTCTTTCGCTAGCTTTTGTGCCACACGCCAACTGCGGTGCCGTGCTGTAACTAACAACCATTTGCCAATTGCCTCCGCGTCTTCCAGTTGATGGAGATGGCGCGCCAAAGACAGAAAAACATCTTGCGTAACATCTTTGACATCTTCTTGCTCTAGACCATAACGCGCCGGCACAGAGCGCACCAATTGTGCATAGCGCTCGACCAATACTTCCCATGCCAATGCCTCTCCGGCGAGGCAACGTTTTACCAGTTCTTGATTTGTCGGAGAATAAATCATCTGCATAAAGCGTACAGGATTGCTTCGCAATTGGCAATGTGCCGTCGTATCCAGGAACTATTTACAGTATCAGTAGATCACGATTCTCTGATTATTGTCATTTCTGCGAAGGCAGGAATGACAACCGCATCTTGGCTTAAAATCGTGAACTACTGATAGATAAAATCCTTAAAAGTCATACAGCCTCTCTCGTGTAAAAGTAACTCTATTTTGTATGACTTTTAAATGATTAGTCTATGAGTATAGATAATCAATCACTACCTTGCTGACCTTCCCTATATAATAACGCACCCGAGGTATGAATAACATCATAGAAATTGTGTAAACGGATGTTATATGAACAAAGAGTGCAAAGTCCATGCACAGAAAGACAAGCTTGCTTAAGAAAAAGTTTGCACAATGAGTAAAACGGAGACAAGAAGGGGTGCATTTGTGCTTGGGGCGAAATTTCTCTTTCCCAACTTGAAATAGAGGCACCAGGTAGTGAGTTGTGCCGGTGTAGAGGGTTTGGGGTGCTGCACAGGCGGGAAAGAGTTAGCAGCAATTGTAAACCTGTTTAGTTTAAGAGGATAGTGTTATGAATAGATTTGAAACAATCTCTCATAGGCTACGCTTTTGCCTCTCCCTCCAAAGATGGCAAGGCTACCGAACCGTTGGCTGCCAACCATTGGATAAGTAACCATATTCAGCAGCCACGGCAAGAAACGCCTGACCATCCTGCACCTCGCCGCCAGCGTTGCGCAGGGCAACAAACGCGCAAAAACGTTGGGCCAAACAAGGCAACAGATCCACCAGGTCGAAATGCTGTAGAATGCCCCAAGCCATGATCTTCAGGTTATAGCGCTGTCGATCATAAAGTCGCGTCTCTGCCAGATTGCGGTAGGAAAAGAGCAGATCTTCAAAGGTGAGATCTGCGATACCTGTCTCAAGCGCCGCTGCCAGATAGCCAAATAGGGCTCCACTGCCCACACCCCATAGCCCAATACAGTCAACATCGGGCCGACTAGCGAGATAATCGTAGGCGCGCAGCAGATCAAACACGCGCATGCCCAGCGTAGAGCGCTTGAGCATCATCGCATCGGTCGCTAGTTTATACTCAGTATCGTGCGGTGGGCCATGGCGGGTGACCGAACGCGTTTGCACAGCACCAATGCCGCGTACATCTATCACAAAGAGCCGATGATTGGCGGCCAATCGCATTTGCAGACGCTCCTGTTGCTGGGCGAGTTCACTGGTACCATTCTCAAAGAGCACCAAATCGGTCTGCACCGCCGCGGCTTTGGGGTGGATCAGTACACCGGTAATGACAATATCCGCTTCACTAAAGAAGAAGATCTGTTCGTATTCGTAGCCGTTGATCTCCCCTTGCTTGATCACACGCGGATAGATCGGCGCGGCCCGTTTGGTCAGATCGATGCCCAGTATCGCGGGGATCGCCTGCTGCATCTGCGCTATATGGGCCGCGAAAGCGGCCTCGCTCGCCAGTGGCTTGCGGTGCCAGCTATGGGTTGCCAGCCATTCTACGTTCAGATCAAAGACTGTGCGGCTGTCAGGCCACTGTTCAAGCACCTGCCCGTTGGCTGTACACCACAACTGTTCCGGTGGAAGAACTTCAATCTCGCCGGTCTGAAAGTCTGGTCTGCTGCCCTGTAAATGGCGGCGAAACCAGTTCACTGCAGCCTCACGTAACTGGGCGGAATAGGTGTGGCCATGCAGTGCAATAGCGATATCTACATTCTGTTCAGCATCGTAGAGACGGTAGTGTGCTTTGGCACGAGCCACCGCTTCCTGCGCTCCTTCAATCGGAAAGAAGTCATAGGCGGCCACCCCCACAAGCACAGGCTTCGGTGCCATCGCCGTCAGATAATCATCGTGATCCGGTCCATGGACAAAACAGCCGCGCACGATCTGTTCGCTATCTTGGGGTTGGCCACTCTGCATGTAGGAGGTGAGCGTCATAATAAAGGTACAGGGCACCGCCGCCGCCAAGCGCGGTTCGACCATCATCAAAAAACTGGCCTGCGTGCCGCCCCCCGAATTGCCAGTGATGCCAATGCGCGTTGGATCGACTTCGTTGCGTGTTTCGAGATAATCAAGCCCGCGGATCACGTCCCAAATAAAATGGCGGGCCAAACTGGCACCGCCGACGACAAATTGCAACCCGCTGTGGGTGTGCTCTTCCGTACAGTTAAGAATGTCTAATAGGCCCGTAACGGGGTCATAATATTGTTTGCGTTCCCCCTGGCCCGGTGGATCGATGGCCAGGACAACAAAGCCATTGTTGACCAGATCAATACAAACCCGTTGATATTCAGGATAGGCTTTGCCCAAATCGCTGTGACCGTGGACAAATATCACGGCGGGTGCCGCAGTTGTTACCCCTTGCGGCACATAGAGCGCGGCGGTCACATAAAAGTTGGGGAGACTTTCATAGATCAGCTTCTCAATCGTATAGGTCGACCTTACAACACGGCCGGTGCATTGGGGATTGAGCGCTGTTTTCTCCTCAGGCAGCCCACCGATGGCGTTCAAAAATTGTTCACGAACGCGGGTTCGGTACTCCTCGAAGTCAGCAATGGTGGTCAGTGCCGCCTTTTGCTCTAGTTGGCGGGCCAATGCAACTTCAGCCTGTTGCCGTAGATGATGGGCAAGTTGATCGGCGACATCATAATAGCCATTGACATGAGAAGCAAAAGTCTCCACGGTACTTCCTTTCGCTAACCTTTGAGGCCAGTCAAACTGATGCCGCCAATAATGTAGCGCTGCCCAAAAAAGAAGATCACCAGCAGCGGGAAGGTTGCCAACAGCGAAGCGGCAAAGACCCGATCATAATAGAGCGAGTGTTCACCCCGAAAGAGCGCAATCCCCACGGTGATCGGGTAGAGTTTATTGTTCGAGAGCACCACCAACGGCCAGAGAAAGCTCGACCACTCGCCAATAAAAGTAAACATGGCAATCGTTACCAGCGCCGGCTGCGCTAGCGGCAGAATGATCTGAAAAAAGATACGCACCCGACTACAGCCATCAATCCGGGCTGCATCCTCCAACTCAAAGGGAATGTTGAGGAAGAATTGGCGCAACATAAAGATCCCATAGGCGCTGGCAAAGCCAGGAATCACAACGCCAAAGACGGTGTTGGCCAATCCCAACGACCAGACGATCAGATAGGTCGGGATAAGGAGGACTGAGTAGGGGAGCATCATTGTCGCCAGCACGCCCAGGAAAAGTGTATTGCGACCAGGAAATTGTACACGGGCAAAAGCATAGGCGGCCATTGCATTGATCAAGGTCTGCACCACCACCACAATCGAGGCGTAGAACGCACTGTTGCGCAGGTAAATGTTAATCCGCCCCAAACTCCAGGCGTAGGTAATGGATTCCAGCGAAAAGGTCTTGGGGATCAGCGAATAAGGATCGGCCGCAAAGCCACGTGTGCCTTTGAAGGCGTTGATGACCAAATAATAATAGGGAAACAACATGGCCAGCGCCAGCAAGATCATCAGTAGGTAGACAAAGATGGGCACAAGGGGAACGCCAAGCGCTTGATGACGTTGCCCAATTTCAACTTTGCGTGTCGGTGCCTGTGTAAGTGATTGTTGACTCATGCCGTTTCCTCTGTCATTTCCCGAAAATTCTACAATCGCGGTCGTCCAAAGAGCGGTACTTAGGGTACGCCAAACAGATACTATCCATTCACGCGTCAAGATCCGGTACAGTACACGCAATACGCAAGACGAGCAACCGGATTATTATTTCTGGAATGGCCTAAAAGATCTGCTCCGAGCGTGATACACGCAACTGAATCGCCACCAACACAAAGATGATCGCAAAGAGCAGCCAAGAGAGCGCAGAGGCATAGCCCATGCGGAAATATTGAAAGCCTTGGCGGAAGATCAGCAGTTGCATACTCGTCGTTGCCGAACCAGGGCCACCCATCGTCATAATATAAATCTGCGTAAAGACCTGAAAGGCGCTAATCGCCAGTGTCACCGTGACAAAGAGCGTCACATTGCGCAACAGGGGCACCGTCACATAGCGAATCTCCTGCCACCAATTGGCGCCATCGACGCGAGCTGCATCATAAAAGTCGCGGGGAATATCAGCCAACCCAGCGAGATAGATCACGACATAGTAGCCGACATGTACCCATATACTCATGATAATGATCGAGGGCATCGCCATTGGTGCCGTCATGAGCCAATTGGGGCCACTGATGCCAATCTGCCTCAGCAACTGGTTGAACATCCCTTCCGGGCTGTACAGCCAGACCCAGATCAGCGAGATGACGACGATCGGCGTGATCGATGGTAGAAAATAGATGGTGCGAAAGATGCTTTTGCCGTGGGTAATCTTGTGGCCAGCTAGCGCTAGCACAAATGCCGAAATCGTAATACCCGGCACCACCCCTACCGCATAGTAAACGGTGTTGCGCATGGCAAGCCAAAACAACTCATCCTGGAAGAGCGCCTCGCGATAGTTGCCCAACCCAACAAAGGGGCCACCGCGCGTAATGATATCATAATCAAAAAAGCTGAGGTAGAGCGATACACCAATCGAGATCACAGAAAAGACGACCAATAGCAGGGCAGCCGGTCCGGCAAAAAAATAGCCAGCCAACCACTTGCGCGGCTGCCGCCACAGCGGTTTTACGCGATTGCGCCCTGGGCTGTTTCTCGCTACAGTTTGATAACTCACAATTCTCTGCCTCTCCTCTAAAGGACCAAATTTTGTTGCCCTTAAGCCAAGGGCAACACCCATCAATCCTATATAACTATACCGCTATCGCTAATGACGGCCCGTCATTGGCGATAGCGGTATAGTTACAACCGATAAACCATCTGCCAGTGACAGTTACGCACTGGTGCGGCGCGCAATCACTTCGTTGACCTTGCGCTCTGCTTCGTTGAGCGCCTCCTGCGGGTCTTTGCCGCCGGTCATCACCTGCTCCAGTTCGATACCAATCGCGTCGTTGGCCTCGGTGTAGAAGGGAAAGAAGGGATAGATGCCGCCCGCTTCCGCTGCGGGGATCGTCACAGCCCGCTGGGGTGCCCGTTGCAATACTTCGTTCCAAGTGTCTGTTTCAAAGATGGCCTTGTGCGGTGTTGTCCGAGTGGAGAGTTCAAAGCGTGTGAGCACAACTGGCGGTGTGGTGCAGTATTTCATCAACGCCCAAGCGGCATCGGGGTTGGCGGTCGCTTTGGGGAGGACAAACATATTAGACCAAGTCGTTCCAGCCTTGCCCTGGCCCCCTGGCCCTTGCGGGAAGATCATGTACCAGTATTCAAAGCCTTCGGGCTTCTGGTCATCCAAAGTGGTGGTGGACCACGTACCGGCATGGATCATGGCCGCTTTGCCCTGGACAAACAACTGCTGGTCCTGCCGATCCGGCGAAATGGGGAAAGAGACCTTATGTTCGTTCAACAGCGCCAACTGTAGTTGCAATACCTGTAATCCCTGCTCGTTGTTAAAGGTTGCGGCAGAAAAGCTTTCATCGCTCATTGCGCCACCGTTGCTAACCAACCACGAGTTGAAGGTTTCGATCGAACGGTTGCTCTGGGCGAGATAGCCAGCTTGGGTAATCTCATCACCGTCGCGCTTTGTCAACGCCTGAGCCGCCGCCACAAAGTCATCCCAGGTTTTGATGTCAGCCCCTTGTGGATCATAGCCGGCTTCCTCAAAGAGGGTGCTATTGATGGCGATAATCGAAGAATCGGGCCCTTCCCACGGCACACCATAAAATTTCCCATCTTTGGAGCGGTACGCGCTGGTCGCTTCTCCATAGAATTGATCCTCAGCCAGTTCGGGCACATCACTGATATAGTCATCGAGATCCAGCAATACGCCGCGATCGTAAAACTCTCTGGCCCAGACGATCGAAGAGTGGAGCAGATCCGGTGGCGTTTCCGCCGCGGAATCAGCTAGTACTTTCTGGATGTACTCCGCGCCAAAGGGCACAAACTCGTACTCAATCGTTGCATCTGTATAATTCTCAGTCAACCAATCATACCAGGCGGTATCCCCCTGTGAGGCGGCCGGCGAATGCCAGGAACGGTAGCGCAACGTTAAGCCATCTGCGGCTGGCGCTTCCGCACCACCTTCCGCTGGTGCACTCGGTGCGCCCGGTACGGCACAGGCCGCCACAGCCAAGGCACCGGCAGTCACACCGGTCAGTTGCAAAAATCGGCGACGGTTCAATTTTTTCTGCTCTTGCATAGTCGATTCCTTGTGATAGATCAGAGTTTAATAGATCAGAGAGAGAAGATAGAATGGGTAACGAACAAATTACCGGACGGAGCCCGGATAGCTTTGTCCCTTCACGGGGAAGTAGACAGGGCCTTCACCCTCCCCTGTGTACTGGGAGTGAGCGGACATATACGAAAGGGCAATCGCACGGCGCCATTTGTCCGAACGATTGGGGGCAGTATAGTGGGGTAAGAGTGAGTGAAAGAAGAGACCGCCGCCGGCACGAATCGGCGTCACTACCGTGTCGGCCATATCGTAGTAACGCTCATCAACCACAAAATCGTCGGTCACATGGACGTGGGGTAACGCCCCGCGTTTGTGTGCACCAGGGATCACCGCCATGGTGCCATTTTCCGGCGTGGCATTATCAAGCGCAAACCAACACGAACAGAGTTCCATTGGTTCGATCGGCCAGTAGGGCGAATCTTGGTGCATGCCCTTTACCGATCCCACTTCCGGCGGTTTGAGTAACAGGCTGTTGCGAAACAGCTTGAGATCTGGTCCCAAAATTTGTTCCACAATGCCGACAATGTTTTCATGCAAGCCCAATTGGCGGAAGCGATCATCGTGTTGGACCAAAAAATCGATCTTGCGGACACCATCGCCAGGATGAGCAACGGTCAACTCGCCGCGCTCAATGCGCGGCTCAATCTGCACCTTGATGCCATCCCAAGGCTTGCCCCCATGTGTATACTCACGGACCCGCTCCCGCAGGGCCTCTACCTCAGTCAGTGTGAGTAGATCTTCAACGACGACATACCCATCGCGGTCATAGGCTTCCAGTTGGTCCGCTGTTAATTGGATTGGCATAATCCTCTCTTTCTCTGGCCGTATTTCGATAGTCTTCTATAGACATAGAAACTGCTATCAACAGTCGCACAGAGAGCCTTTCGATTCGTTGTAGAACAGTTCAAGATCGGAGGAAATGGAGTTGACGATTCACGCGCGCTGCGTAACTGTAGAAGCTATGTATCTAAGGCTGACTTAGGCACAGTCACTAAGTCATGTAGCGTTAAATTGTAGTACAGCCCTTGGCCGCTGTCAAACCCCTTTTTTTCGCGCGAAAAGCGTGCACACAGAAAGTGTACACGCTTTTCGCGCCACAGGCTTCGACAAAATCAACAAAATTTGGTGGCGTTATCCATACAAATATTCTGAATAGGAATCCCTTACCGTGATACACATGGGACACGGCATGCCGTGTCCCATGTGTATCACGGTAAGAAATGCTCGTGCCGATGCTCCGGCGTCGGGGTAACCATTCCATGCGGGAGCGTGGAACGAGCCATCATGGTGCTTAGCTTGATACGTAGGGGCACAATTTATCGTGCCCCTATGAAAGATTATCGAACCTCTATAGCTACGCCGGCTCTAACGCGGTCGCCATATAATCCGCCGACTGGTGGCGGAAGTAGGTATTATACAACTCGGCGTAGTGGCCGCCTTGCGCCATCAAGCTATCGTGATCCCCTTCTTCGATAATCGCGCCTTCACGCAGTACGATGATCCGATCGGCGGCTTTGATCGTGGAAAGCCGATGTGCGATCACAATCGCGGTCCGTTCTTGCAGGACGATATCCAACCCCTCCTGGATCTGTGCCTCCGTCAGTGGATCAATGCTCGCGGTTGCTTCATCCAGAATCACAATGGAGGGATTTTGCAGCAGAACCCGCGCCAGCGCCACCAGTTGTCGCTGCCCCATTGAAATCCCGCGTCCCTGCTCACTGATCGCCGTCTCCAACCCTTGCGGCAGCGCTTGCAGCCAGTCACCGCCACCGACATGGCGCGCCACGATCTCGACCTCTTCCTCGGTGGCACTGGGATTGCCATAGCGAATATTCTCGGCCACGGTGCCGGTAAAGAGGAAAGGTGTCTGCGGGACAATGCCCAGGTAACGCCGGTATGTTTGCAGATCAAAGGTACGGATATCCTGATCATCAATCAGCAACGCACCACCCTGAAATTCATAAAAGCGCGCCACTAATTTGCCCAATGAAGATTTGCCCGCCCCCGTATGGCCCACCAACGCAATCGTCTGGCCAGCCGGAATGGTCAGGCTGAAATCTTGCAGCACCTGCTCTTTATCATTGTAACTAAAATCGACGTCACAGAATTCAATCTTACCCTGAATCGAGCTGACCTGTTTGTTATCCTTTTGTACGACACGCGGCTCGGCATCGATCAAGGCAAAGACCCGTTCGCTGGCAGCCAGCCCCAACTGAAATTGACTCCAGAACGATGCGATACTGGTCAAGGGGAAGGTAAAAAGATTGATACTTTCGATAAAGAGATACCAGGCCCCCGCCGATACCACCCCGCCAATCACACTCATCCCGCCAAAATAGAGCACCAGCGCTGTACCAAGCCCGGAGATCGCACCCAAAACCGGGAAGATGCCACTGAAGACCAACCCCTGGCGAAGCGACAGCCGATAGGATTGCGCATTGACCTTGAGAAATTCGTCATAGATGCGCTGCTCCTGGCGAAAGTTCTTGGCAATCGCAATGCCGGTGATCGACTCCTGTACATTGGCGTTGACCTCAGCCAAGACCCGGCGCGCTTGCGTCGTGGTGGAGCGTGCAATGCGCCGGAAGGCCATCGCCGCCCCAACGGTGATGGGGGCAATGATCAGCGCAATCAACGTCAGTTGGACATTGATGAAGAAGAGCACACCAATGATGATCACCACTTGTAACAGTTGGCTCACCAGATTCAGCGACAAAGTCACGACGTTGGAGAAATCTTGCGTGTCCGAGGTGACACGGCTGACGATCTTGCCGGATGAAAACTCGTCGTAGAAGGACATATCGCGCGCCATCACCGCGCCAAAAGCATCGTTCCGCAGCGCCAAAACAACATCCCCTACCGTACGGGCTGTGTAGCGCTGGCGAAAAAAGTTGAAGGTCCACGAGAGTAGGCCAGAAAGAAAGATCGCGCCAATCAGCCACCAGGACTGTTGCCAGATGGCGACCCCACTCGCTGCCTCAATCCGATTGAGCCCCCAAGCAATGAGAATGGGGAAGGCCGAATCCATCAATGAATTTAGCAAAACTGTAGTTGCTACCACCCCCATCACCCGCAGATGTGGCTGGAAGTAACCGATAATTCGTTTTAATAACTCGCGGTCGGTGTAGGAGCGGTCGTACGCCTCAGCGTCGAGCCCATCCATAATAAAGCCCATTGTTGCCTCCTGGGTGGTTACCCTACTCGTACCTTGCGAAAATTCGTTGATACAACTGACAGCGCGCCATCAACTCTTCATGGCTGCCCTGATCGACCACTGCGCCCTGATGCAGGACAAGAATCTTGTCGGCGCGCCGGATCTGCGAGAGACGGTGCGTAATGAGCAGCGTTGTGCGCCCTTCCATCACCCCATTGATCGCACGCTGGATCTGATCCTCGGTGGCGCTGTCAATCGCGCTGGTCGAATCGTCAATGATCAGAATGCGCGGGTCAGTAAGCAGGGCTCGCGCGATGGCCAACCGTTGCCTTTGCCCCCCAGAGAGGGTCACACCCCGCTCACCGATCTCTGTATCATAGCCATCCTTAAAGGTCTGGATAAACGCATGGGCCTGCGCCGCTTTTGCTGCCGCTTCAATCGCGGCCTGATCAGCACTTTCCCCCAACCCAAAGCCAATATTTTCGCCAATCGAGCGCGAGAAGAGAAAGATATCCTGTTCAATCGTCGAGATCTGCGAGCGTAGCGATTCGAGATTCCATTCGCGCAAATCAACGCCGTCGATCGAAATCGCCCCGGCTCCCACATCATAGGTACGGTTGACGAGCTTGGTCAGCGTGCTCTTACCCGAACCGGTCTGCCCGACAATCGCGACGGTTTCGCCTGGTGCGGCGTAGAAAGAGATATTGCGCAGTACTGGCGTCTCTTCTGGGGAATTTTCCAGATGAAAGGTGACATTATCAAAACGCAGCTCCCCGCGCATTGGTGCGGCATAACCGGCGCGGTTCTCATCAAGTTCAGTTTTGGCATCCATCAACTCAAGAATACGGCGCGCCCCGGCCAACCCCATTTGCACCAGCGAAAAGGTAAAGATCGCGATGAAGGCGGGAAAGCGTAGGATGCCCATTAACCCCATGTAGCCGACCAACTCGCCAACCGACAATTCACCGCGCGAAAGCAGCCATAGCCCATGCGCAAAGGCGATGGTCAGGGCAAAGCCCAACAGCAATAACGGTAAATAACGCGCTTGGATCTCCCCCTGCTCCACAAAAGAGTCGCGGTAGGCGGTGGCATTGCGCACAAATTTGCCTTTTTCCTGCTCTTCTTGCGCCATCGATTTGACCACCTCAATGCCCGAGATGGTTTCATTGAGACCAGCATTCAATTCACCAAATTGCATGCGCTGTCGCGCCGAGACGGGGTTGAGCCGTTTTACATAATGGCGCAAGGCAAAGATGTAAACGATCACAAAGAGCACCGGTGCTAACAAGAGTTGCGGCTTGATCGTACTGATAAAGATCATCGGCGCGATGATCGCCATAATCGACTCCACAATGAGCGAAACTCCAGGGTTCATCATCGGATTGAGTTGGCGAATATCATTGGACGCTCGCGCCATGATGTCGCCTACCCGTTGGCGATTATGAAAGGTCTGGCTCTTGCCCAGCAGGCTGATGTAAAGCTCCTGGCGCGCATCGCGCTCCATACGTTGCCCCAATGTCTCGACCGAGAAGCTATTGGTCAGATCGATAAAGCCACGCGCAACGACAATCCCCAATGCACCGAGGGCATACCAGAGCAGCAGTTGGGCACTGGGCTGAGGCTTAAGCACCTCATCAAAGGCGAGACCCGTCAGCCGCGGCAAGGCGGAAAAGAGGATATTGGTGGCCAACGCCGCAATCAAAAAGGTAAAGAGATAACGTTTGTAAAGCAAGAGATGAGAGAGTACCCAGCGCTTCGCACCGGAACGGTTGTACTTGATCTCTCCGGCAACACTAAATTCACTGTTCCCATTGGGTGATTGATTGGATGAAGGTTGATTGCGCGCCTGAGCGTTGCGCGACTCAAGGTTGAGCGAGTTGATAGCCAATGGACGCTCCTTTGTCACTGTACGTTGATGCTGGTAAAGCGATCGTTAGTTTTGCGCTGATCCGGTTGCGGATGGTTTCGGCGATCTGATCGGCCGCGTTGCCGGGACGAGTGGATGCCATTACCATCGCAAAAAAGAACTTGTGTTCTATGATATTATACTACAATAGTCGGCAAGATGAGAAGATAATGAGGGGCTGAATTGTGTTCACAACCAGTGTGGTTGGCGCTCTTTGGGATGTCAAGTATGCACATAAATTCTCCGCTTTCAACACAATCGACACAGCAGACGGCTACAATAGCACACCATCGTGACATCTCCTGTCATATTTATCCCGATCCGTTACGCAGAAATGCACGCTACTTAACCGGCAAACTGCGTAAACCCGGTAGAGACTAAATTGAACTTAACGTTGTCATACTAATTTGTCGAAAGGAACAGAGCAGTAGACAATAGTGCGTAATATGCTTTCATCCTGAAATTCGGTTCTGGATTCACCGCTCGCTCTGGCTGCTAAGCTCCTCACAGAGAATTTCAGGATAAGCACCAGGATGTTTATTACAACCGATAGAAAGCTCTCCAATTCTTATGAACATGATCAAATCAGGCATTACCCAACAAGCAGCCCGTGCTGCCGACGCCAAGGTGCGCTCTGTGGTCGAGGATATTCTGACCGCGGTTGAAACGCGCGGCGATGCAGCGGTGCGCGAGCTTTCCGCCCAGTTTGACAAATGGTCACCAGAAACTTTTCGCCTTTCCGCTGACCGAATTGCATCCATTGTGGCCAGCTTACCACAACAAACAATTGACGACATTACCTTTGCGCAAGCCCAAGTCCGTAACTTTGCCCAGGCCCAGCGCGCTGCGATCCAGGATATCGAAGTCGAAACTCTGCCTGGTGTTACTCTGGGCCATAAAAACATCCCCGTTAACAGCGTCGGCTGCTATGTCCCCGGTGGGCGCTATCCAATGGTTGCATCGGCACACATGAGCGTAATTACGGCCAAGGTGGCGGGCGTACAGCGCATCATCGCCTGCACCCCGCCAATTAACAGGGAACTGCCCGCGGCGACGATCGCGGCAATGCACTTGGGCGGTGCAGATGAAATTTATATTTTGGGCGGCGTGCAGGCCGTAGCCGCAATGGCGTTGGGTACCGAGACGATCAAATCAGTGGACATGCTGGTGGGGCCGGGCAATGCCTATGTTGCCGAAGCCAAGCGGCAACTCTTTGGCCGCGTCGGTATCGACCTGTTGGCCGGGCCAACCGAAATTTTGGTGATCGCCGATGAGAGTGCCGACGCCGAAATGGTGGCGACTGATCTCCTGGGCCAAGCCGAACATGGTCCTACTTCGCCGGCGATCCTGCTCACGACCAGCGCACGCCTGGTCAGCGAAATTGAACATGAGATCGGGCGGCAATTGGAAACCCTGCCAACTGCCGATGTGGCCGGCGTCGCCTGGCGCGATTGTGGGCAGATCATCCTCGCTGAAAGCACCGCCGAGATGGTGCAGATAGCCAACGAGATCGCCTGTGAACACGTCGAAGTGCTGACGGAGAAGCCCCGCTATTTCCTTGAAAACATGACCAACTACGGCGCACTCTTCTTGGGCCCAGAGACGAATGTCGCCTATGGTGACAAGGTCATCGGCACCAATCACACACTGCCCACCAAGGGCGCCGCACGTTACACCGGCGGCCTGTGGGTCGGCAAATTCCTCAAGACGGTGACCTATCAAGAAGTAAAACCCGAAGCCAGCGCACTGGTTGGAGAATATTGCTCGCGCCTCTGCGCCATTGAAAATTTTGCCGGTCACCAAGCACAGGCCGATCTGCGCGTGCGGCGCTATGGCACTCAGCAAAAATGAAAAAGTATAATACAAGCCCTTTCCACAGAGATGCCGACTTTGGGTGACGCAAAGGCGACGCTTGTTCCCTGAGGCATTTGCTGCGTGTGCCACCGCGAACCCCATTTTTCTGAATTGGCCTTATTGCGTTTTTAAAAAGGGAGCAGTCACATGCAAGATAGACAGACAATGGTGTCGTCGGAACTTACATCACTGGTTCGTCGTGCCCTGCAAGATGAGGATGCTACTGTGATCGACTGCTCCTCCGCACCACTCGATGGTGGCTTTAGTGGCGCGGCTGTCCACCGTTTTACAGGGCAGGCAGAGACAACCCAAGGGCAGCGTGCTTGGTCATTCATTCGCAAAGAGTGCAACTCCGCCAATGGGAATTCAGATCCCAAAGATTATGATTATTGGAAACGCGAAATTCTGCTTTATCAATCAGCCCTTCTCCATAACCTTCCACGAATGTTGATTGCTCCCCGTTGTTTTGCAATTGAGGAGCGGTCGGCTCAGCGTGCTTGGCTCTGGTTAGAAGATATGGGATCACAGGAGCACGCCACGCAATGGCCGCTGGCGCAGTACGGCGTGGCGGCGCGACATTTGGGGCAATTCAACGGTGCCTATCTGGTTGGACGTCCCTTATCCATGCACATCTGGCTGCGCAGACCAGATGTGCGCGAACGCCTTGCACTTGCCGCACCCGGGATCGATCAGCTTCCCACATTGCGCACCTACCCAAACTTTGCCCCGTTGCTCACCGATGAACACATGGAACGGATACAATGGCTGTGGGCAAAGCGCGAACAACTGCTCGCGATGCTGGAGCAGTTGCCTCTGACCTTCTGTCATCGCGACGCATTTCAGCACAATCTGCTGCTGTGTCACGATGGGGCGGGCAACCAGCAGACTGTGGCGTTGGATTGGGGTTCCTGCGGATTGGGAATGTTGGGAGAAGAATTGGTGCCGCTCTTTTCAGCAACGCTCAAATTTGTGGTCGCCGATCCTATCCGCTTGCAGGAACTCGATCGAACCATTTTCGCCGGTTATATGGCTGGCTTGCGTGATGCCGGTTGGCAGGGGGATGAGGCGCTCGTGCGCTTTGGATTCACCGCCTTGACGGCGCTCAAAGCTGGGGTTGCAGAGCCGGCGACCAAGATGCCTCATGTCGCGCGCCGTAGCGCAGCCCTGCCCCCCGGTGGCGAAGCGCCTATGCTGCTCAATCCGGGTGGCTATGCACAGGCCGCAGCGGTGAGTCGTTACGAGCTTACGTTGGGTGAGGAGGCATGGACATTGGTTCATCAGCGGTTGCGCTAAGTTGTTCGGTGGGCTCCGCTTCGTTGTACCGTGTGACTGTCTCTTTATACGAACGATGGAGCAGATCAAAGATACGCTGCTCCATCTGGCGGAATCGGCAGAGCCACGGCGGATTGCGCTCTTTGAGCGCCTCAACATAAGCAGGGTGTAAGGCAACAATCAGATCTTTTGCTAGTTGCGCAGCAGCCCAATGGGGATAGCGGATGAGTTGACGGTAACAGGCAGTTTTCTCGGCATGGGGCAGCGCAACACGCTGTACGCAATGGGCATATTCAACCCAGTAGCGCCAATGGGGCAGCGATCGACCATCCTTTAAGCGTGTATCGAACCAATGTCTTCGGCGATGGAGGGGCAACGCCAAAACAGATTGTGAACGATGGCTTCTGGAGATAAATAGATAATCCGGCACTTTGTGAAAGCGGCCATGCAAGCCCAATTCAGCCAATAAAACGCGGTCCGAACCGATGTAACTGGCAATCATTGGGGTTTGCCTGAGCGCATCAACCCGGATCAGGCCAAAGACATCGTGGCAAGGATGCTCGACCAGCACTAAATCGGCAAAACGTTTGTGCGGGATCGGGGAGGTAACATGGGGCAACTCAATGGTATGGTACTTAATTAGGTTGCCCTGCGCATCGATCTCTTTCACTTTGGCGTGACATAGGACGACCGTGGAATCCGCGTCCAGCACCGCAACAGCGCGTTCGAGAAAAGTCGGCAGTAGCAGATCATCATGTGCCGCCCATTTGAAATAGATCCCCCTGGCCAGCGCCACCGTACGATTAAAGTTCGGTGCGGCACCGATATTTTCTGGATTGCGGTAGTAACGAATGCGACTATCACGATCTGCATAGGTTTCACAAATTGCTTGTGTCTGATCGGTTGAAGCATTATCGCAAATAATTAATTCAAAATCGGTAAACGTTTGGGTTAAAATCGCTTGCAGCGCTTCTTCAAGATAATTCTCACCATTAAAGACCGGAAGACCAATACTTACATGAGGCATATTGATATCCATTAACAATTAGATGACTTGCCAATATCTATTTGGCTATATAAAGAGAGATCGAATGAGTGACTGATAAACTATAGGTACATTACAATCGACGTAGAAAGCCCCGCGGTTGTTCTCCTATATTCTAACAAAATTATTACATTTTTTTGCTTACAATATTTTAATATATGTCAGGAAATAGCAGCAAATCTGTTTAATCTTTCACTCATGTGGAAAGGGCGATCTCCGCGTAAGCAATCAGTGCACTGATTGCTGAGGGTCGATTGTCAGAAGGAATCGGGAGCAGCGCCATCATTGAAGGTTTTGTACAAGAATAGAATTGTATTTTGATGCTGTTACAACGATAGACTGAAGGGGATAGACGATGGATCTTTGTGGCAAAGTTGCTTTGGTTACTGGTGGGGGTGGGGGTATTGGCTCGGCGATCTGCCGTCGTTTAGCCACCGCTGGCGCGCAGGTGGTTGTCAACTATAAAAGCAATGCGGAGAAAGCCCAAGCCGTTGCCGCCACCCTGGCTGGCGAAAATCATCTTGTTATCCAGGCATCGGTTACCGACAGCATGGCATTGGCGGCAATGGCGCAACAAGTCGCTGCGCACTATGGCAAACTGGATCTGCTGGTCAATAACGCTGGCATCACCCGCCCCGTGCCCCATGACGACCTCGACAGCCTTGATGACGCGTGGATCGATCGCATCTTCCAGACCAATGTGCGCGGTGCCTTTGCCTGTGTACGCGCCTTCAAAGATCTGCTCATGGCGGACGCAGGGGGTACGGTGATCAATATTTCGTCAATTGCTGGGCGCACCGGCGTGGGCAGCAACGTCGCCTACTGTGCCTCCAAAGCGGCGATGGATTCGCTGACCCGTTCATTGGCGCGCGCATTGGCCCCCAAGATTCGGGTCGTTTCGGTGGCACCGGGCTGGGTATGGGGCGAGTATGCGGCGCGCTTTTCTGAGGACTATATCCAAGAGCAGATCGATAAGACACCATTGGGACGCATTGCGCAGCCCGAGGATGTGGCGGAGGCGGTATTGGCGGTGGCGACGCAGTTGACCTTTTCCACCGGCTGTATTATTCCGGTCGATGGCGGGCGGCCGTTGTTGTAGTGTTTACCAGGTGATTACGCAACTTACCTGATTGCGCGATGTCATTTACTGTGTAAATTGATAGGTACGCATCAGATAACATGCCTCAACGGCACCAATAAGAATAAAAGAGGACTTACGCAGCCCTCTGGTTTCGATACGGCGAAAAGCTGCCTACTCAACCGGCACTCTGCGTAAGTCCCATAAAATAGAACGCGGATTGCGCAGATGCGCACCGATTAACGCAGATTTTCTTTGCGAACTTTGTGCCTTTGCGAGAACTTGTTTTCACATCAGTTCTTGACGACACACGATAAACAGAAAAGGCCCCCACAATGAACCCAGAAGAGATTGACAAAATGCTGGCACAACTCTATACACAAGCACGTGCGCAATTTGGCAACGCCATCAAAGGCTATTGGTTTTATGATCCGGATCCCTGCCCCGGCTGCCGGCGCGAGATTGATGGGCTTAAGATCAAAGGGAGCGATGCCGTGTCGCTGAATGCCTTTATCTATCGCGAACGAGGGATCTTGATTGGCTATTTTCTCTGCAGCCGCTGTGCCAAGAAGATCTTTCAGGCCGCCAAAGTGAATCCCTACAAGCAAATTCCCCTACACAAAGTAATTGAGACAAACTTAATCCAGGCCTACCGACAACATCTCCACTAAGCAGAAGCCCCCAACTGGATTGACTCTTTTAAGACCTACACAGAGCGCTGGTTAGCAGCAGGCTTTTCCGCGTATTGCACCTGAGCACTTCGACAAAGTCGATAATTTCCTGTATTGTTACCACAGGTTTATAAATCTGCGATGGTTATACTGAGCTGCGCCATAAAATAACACTTTGCACACGGGTGAAAATGTTACTATGTGCTGCGGCGGAGTATACAATGAATGGATGTACGTTTTGGATCCAAAAGCATCACCCTATGTCCTGGCGCTCGGTCTGGCATGGGGACTTAATCTTGTCTTCTCACGCTTTGGCATCAGTGAATTTAACCCCTATGTCTTTATCGGGTTGCGGCTATTGATCGCGACGGCGATCTTTGCGGGGATCTACGCGGTTTCGCCCCAACGCCGTTGGTCGCGTAGCCCCAAACTCTGGCGCGATGCCACGATCGTCGGGATTTTCGGCACGGCGTTACCTTTTGCCGGCTTTGTGGGCGCGCTCCAATTTCAATCGGCCGGCCTGACTGCGCTGCTGGTCACGACGGCACCGGCGATCATGGTAACGGTGGCGCACTTTCTGCTCGATGATGCTCGCTTGACCCGCGCAACGGTCGTCGGTGTATTAACAGCACTTGGTGGCGCGGTCTTGATCATTGCGCTGGGGGAAAGTGGGCTACCCGATGTCTCCGAAGCCAATCCACTTGGTTATGTGATGGTCTACAGTGCGCTACTCTTGGATGCCTTTGTGGCGGTCTACATTCGCAAGTATATGCAAGGAGCCGATGCCTTTGACGTGACCAGCAGCCGACTGACAGTGGCGGCGTTGGTCATTGCACCGCTGGCGCTCTGGCTTCATCCGCCATTACTCACGCAGATCACCCCAAAAGGCTGGGGTGCGTTGCTCTTCACAGCAACGGTCAGCACGGTGGTCGCACAGTTGTTAGCCTTCTACATCACACGAACCTTTGGCACGACGACGATTGCCATGGTCAGCTATGTCGTGCCGCTGGTGGCGATCCTCTTTGGGGTGCTCTTGCTGGGCGAGACGGTTACAATGGGGATGGGGGTGGGGATGGTGCTGATTGTTTTGGGCGTACTGATTGTGAATAAGCGCCGATGAATGCTCAACACTTGCCATTTGGCTGGAAATAAGCAAAATACAGCAAACAAGCACACAAGAAAGCAACCGTCAATGTCCACCCTTCAACCCACCAAACCACCCTTTATCCGCGTCATCGCGATTTGCCTCTTCCGCCACAGCGACCGTATTCTTGTCTTTGAAGGCTTCGATCAGGTAACAGGTACCCACTACTATCGGCCACTGGGCGGCGGTGTGGATGCGGGGGAGACGAGCGCCCAGGGGATTGTCCGCGAAATTCAAGAAGAAGTAGGTGCAGCTGTTACCGATCTACAGTTGATTGGTGTGCTGGAGAGCATTTTCACCGTCAATCAACGGGCCGGGCACGAGATCGTCTTCGTCTATGATGGCCGCTTTGTTGATGAGTCCATCTATCGTCAACCGTTTGTCACAGCCGTCGAAGATAACGGCGACAAATTACACGCCACCTGGCGCGCGCTCGATTCGTTTGATAAACAGCACCGCCTGGTGCCGGAAGCACTGAACTCATTACTTTCACAAGAACAATTCACATAGAGGCAATTACGATGAATGCACTAAACTACTTCGATCTCACCGGTCGCGTGGCGCTGGTAACGGGTGCGGGGCGCGGGATTGGCCAAGCAATGGCCGTGGCGCTGGCTGATGCCGGGGCCGACATCGCCTGCCTATACAACACACGCTATGCCGAAACCGAGGCACTGATCAAGGAACGGGGGCGGCGCTTCTTGCCGATCCAACTGGACTTGACACAGGCAACGCCGGCTGCACTGCGCGGGGCAGTGCAGCAAGTAGTCGATGACTTGGGACGGCTCGATATTCTGATCAACAATGCGGGGATCATCCGCCGTACACCGGCCATGGAGTACAGCGAAGCGGATTGGGAAGCGGTTTTGCAGGTCAATCTCAACAGTGTCTTTTATCTATCGCAGGCGGCCGCGCGCGTGATGGCGCAACAGGAGCTCCAGCAGGGCTATCGGGGCAAGATCATCCAAGTGGCGTCGGTCTTATCCTTTCAAGGGGGCATCCTGGTGCCAGCGTACACCGCGGCCAAACATGCACTCACCGGCATCACCAAAGCGCTGGCCAACGAATGGGCCGCCGAAGGCATTGGCGTCAACGCAATTGCGCCGGGCTATATCGTCACCGACAACACCGAAGCATTGCGCAGTGACCAAACGCGCAGCCAGGCCATCCTGGCACGCATCCCTGCGGGGCGCTGGGGTGAAGCCGATGACCTGGCTGGTGTAACGATCTTTTTGGCATCGGCGGCCTCCAATTATGTCCACGGCTCAACCTTTGTGGTCGATGGCGGTTGGTTGGCGCGCTAATGGTTCAATAACGACGGGCTGCAACACTTAGGCCACTCCAAAATTTAAATTATTCACCAAGTCAAACATAGAGACACGAAGTTACGTTTTTTCTTTGTGAAACTTTGTGTCTCTTCGTGGATAATTATTTTCTTGGACAGACCCTTAGTGGCGCGGAATAATAATCCACAGGACTACATAGGGTAACAATCCAGGCAATCCGCCCGGCAGCAACAGGAGAAAGAAACCGAGCCGGAACCAAAAAACATTGATGCCGAAAAATTCAGCCAACCCACCGCAAACGCCGGCGACAACGCCATTTTGCCGACGCAATTCTTTATAATTTCGTGCCATTGTTTGCTCCTTTTCTATCGTGAATACCAATGGGGTTGACCCCTATCATTGGCCTAATTTCTATAGAACAATACGCTGCAACAGGCACAAAGTTTCAGCGCACTCATTTGATCGCAACAACCTCGCCGTCGGTCATCCGTACCAATTCTTCCGGCGTCAATGCGAAGAGCGCAAAGGGATGACCAGCCGCGGCATAGATCTGCTCCAGCAGCAGCAGATCTTCATCAATCAAGGTCTTGAGTTTTTTTGTATGGCCCAAAGGTGGCACACCACCAATCGCAAAGCCAGTCTGTTCGCGCACAAAGTCGGCGTCGGGGCGGGTGAGTTTTTCGCCGAGCAGCGCTGCGACCGCTTTTTCATTCACACGGTTGGCACCGCTGGCAATGATCAGGATTGCATCGCTACTCGTCTTGCCCTGAAAGATCAGCGACTTGGCAATTTGGGCGACATCACAGCCAACGGCCGCCGCCGCCTCGGCCGCGCTGCGCGTTGAGTCCGCTAATTCCAACACGACATTGGCAAAGCCACGGGCATGGAGTGCGTCCTGCACCCGTTGGGCACTTGGTTTTAACATGGGTGAATTCCTTGCTGGGAAGATGGTTTATTTCATGCGATCACTACCCCTCCCAACCCCTCCCCGACATCAAGGAGGGGAGCGAAACTCCTCCCTTGCTTGCGCTTACCATTACCCCTAAGTGGGCACGCAGACCCGCGTTCCGGGGACGGCCCAGAGAAAATCTGGGTAACGAACCTACGTGCGGGCCGTCCCCGGAACGCTAGCCACCTCTGACACACAGCAATGTGGGTAAAGGTAAGCTTGCTTGCGGGGGAGGTTGGGAGGGTAGTCGTTATCGCATGGCAACGACAAAGGCGATGGCCCTGTCGCGGTCGTGGCTAAGGCTGACCGACCAATGCAACAACGCTTGTCGCTCGCTGTGCATTGCGGCCGCGTTGTGGAGGGCTAGGTTAGGAGCACCACTCAGTGGATCGCGGCAAACTTCAATATCGGTCCATTCAACGCCGTGTCGCCAGATCCCGGTGCCCAACGCTTTGGCCGCGGCCTCCTTGGCGGCAAAACGCGCGGCCAGGGATTCGATACGGTCATTGCAGTCGGACCGTTCGCGAGCAGTATAGACACGGTTTAAAAACCGCGTGCCATGACGTTCCACTGCGCGGCCTACCCGCGCAATTTCGATCAGGTCAACACCGGTGCGTAACATAATCGCCTACTGCTCCGGCCCGGCAACCACGACGGTACAGAGATCTGGCTGGATGTATTGTGCCGCTACACGTTGGACATCCTCTGCGGTTATGCCATTGATCAACGTCGGGTATCGTTCCAAATAATCCAAGCCAAGCTGTTGCCACTCCATATTGAGCAAGGTAGAGGCAACACCAGCATTGGTCTCTAGGGTTAGGGGGACGACACCGGTGAGATAGGCTTGCGTGTCGCTAAGTTCTTCGGCAGAGACGGGCTCCGTGCCAATGCGTGCAAATTCGGTCAGGATGCTCTCGGTAGCCTGTTGCACATGGGCGGGATTGATGCCTGCCTGTGCCAGCCAAACCCCAGCATGGAGATCGCTGTCAACGGAGCTATAGCTGTAGTAGGCGAGCCCTTGCTCTTCGCGTACCTGCTCGCCCAGCCGACCCATCATCCCAAATTGGCCGAGAATGGTGTTGGCCACCCGCACCGCAAAGTAATCGGGATGATCGCGCGGAATCGCAAGGGCACCGATCACCAGATCCGACTGAAATTTATCGGCCATAGGATAGCTAATCTGTTGACGCTCGACCGTTACAAAAGGAGGCACCTGTTGATCGGCGGGGGCACCTGTCCAGTTGCCGAATTGAGCGTGAACCAGTTCGAGTACCTGTGCCGTATCCACATCGCCTACCACGACAAGAATCGTGCCATTCGGCGTGTAACGATCAGCGTGAAAGGCCGCCAGATCCTCCTGACTAATGGCGCGTATACTCTCGATGTAGCCACTAACAGAACGGCCATAGGGATGGTGGCCAAAGAGCGTCTCGTAGAAGCGCAGGCTGGCCATGCGATTGGTATCCTGCGTCCGCTCCTGCAACCGTACTAACTTCTGTTGGCGCACCCGTTCCATCTGTTCGGCTGGGAAGAGCGGGTTACGCAGCACATCCGAAAGCACCTGCATCATCTGCGGGAAATCTTCGCTGAGACTTGTCGTACTAAAGTTGGTGTAATGGTTGTCGCTGCCGGCCCCCAAGCTAGCGCCCAACGCCTCGACCGTTTCATTGAATTGGTCAAAGGTATAGCGTGCGCTGCCACGGGTCAACATGCTGGCAACAAAGCTGCTGAGGCCCGCTTTCTCCGCGGTTTCATGGACGGAGCCGGCGGGAATATAGCCCTCGGTCACAACAACCGGGGCCGAATGATTTTCGCGGACGAGTACGGTTAGGCCATTGTGGAGAACGACACGGGTAATATCATCGGCGTTGGGTAGTGCGTTAGAAGTCATGGGTACCTTTGGTATGTATTTCTTCGGACTTATGCAGTAAGCCGCTTGGCTAGTATGTTTTTCAGTCAGGTGCCCCTTGGGTACGAAGCCAATAAGTGCATAAGTCCTATTTCTTTTAGATTTTTGTGACTATTGACAATCATGATACAATCAGCGATATGAGGAAAATTATTGGCTTCTTAACCGCTTCAATCCTATTAATGACGGCGTGGTTCATTAGCTATGTAAGTGCCCAGTATCCACTGCCACCGCATCTTTACGTCCAAAGTGCACCGCTTTGGCACATTGGGTTACTTTTTTTTTGGTTTGCCTTGCAACTTTGGGCAGATATGCTGCTGGTTCTATGGATTTACACCCGTAACTCACGACGGCGGGCGTACCTTTCCCAACAGCCACCACACAATGCCTAACGTTGCCATGGCAAAAGGCAGTCCCCACAAAAATGCTATCCCTAGATTCAGTTGATCCTCTTCGCGTTTGCCTTCATAAAGGAGGCGGCGAGCAGCTTTATCGCGTGTAACTAACTGCAGCATGATCATACCGATGGCTACATTAAGCGATCCACACTCAACAATCCAGTTGGCACCATAAATAGAAGCAATTCCCAGGCCCACCAGCGAACCAGTAATCGCCCACAGGATCGCCAACGCAAAAATCGGCCATATCCCACGCATCAGCAGTTATGCTTCTGTCCCAGGCACGTACCAGCCGATTGTCTGTTTATTTGGCGCAAAGTACGTCTGCGCCACCCGCTGCACATCCGCCGCGGTGACCGCGACGAGCTTCTCCAGCCAGGTATCGAGCCAACTGATGTCGGCGATGATCTCGCTGAAACCGAGCCAATAGGCCTGATAGGTGACACTTTCGCTGCTGTAGGCAAATTGCGCTTTGGTCTGTTTGATCGCTTTGGCCAGTTCGGCGGCGGTGACCCCCTCCTGCTGAATCTTTTTGATCTCTCCCCAGATCGCTTCTTCGATCTGCGTATGGGTTGTTTCAGGAGCTAGCGTGGCATAGAAGCTAAAAAGATTTGGATCAATGGTCGGGCGA
The DNA here is from genome assembly GCA_034432375.1 of Caldilineaceae bacterium. Lineage (GTDB taxonomy): Bacteria > Chloroflexota > Anaerolineae > Caldilineales > Caldilineaceae > JAHBVH01. The sequence goes on along the minus strand of DAOUCA010000228.1, from coordinate 82,514 downwards.
AAACTGCAACTGATGTCGACGGCCAATTGGGTATCGACTAGGGCGCGATAGAGGCGGTTGCTGCGATTGTTGGTGCCACCGCCAAAGAGCCCCATCCCTTTGGCACCGCCCAACACGGCGTCCATGACAATCAAGGGGAAAAAATCTTCGTGGGCAGCTTCTGGCGCAGGGAAGACCAACATGAAATAAGCCGTCGGGTCACTGCCACGGATCACCACACGGCGTTCTGCGGCTTGAGCATCTTCCTGCAAGCGCATGGCCGGTACTTGCGGGCCGCTGGGCAGCTCGCCAAAGTACTGTTCAATTTTGGCGAGCATCGCTTCACTATCAAAGTCACCAACGGCGACCGCAATGGCGTTGTTCGGAGTATAAAAGGTCTGGTAGTGACGATAGAGATCGTCACGGTTCATCGTCAGCAGATCGCTCTTCCAACCGATGATCGGATGGTGATAGCTATGCACTCGGAAAGCTGCGGCCTGCACCTCTTCGCTGAGCAAATAGAAGTAACTATTTTCGCTACCCTCGCGCTCGCTGATGATGACCGTGCGTTCGGACTCGAACTCGTCGGCGTCAAAGACCGAATTAGCCATGCGATCACTTTCGACTTGCATGGCCAGTTCAAACCGATCGGAGGGCAAGGTCTCGAAGTAGGTTGTCCAATCCTCCGCGGTCATCCCATTGAAGACACCGCCAGCCCGCGACACAGCCTTGTCAAACTCACCGCGGGGAAATTGTTCTGTCCCTTTAAAGAGCATATGCTCCACCCAGTGACTGATCCCCGTGGTGCCAGGTAGTTCATTGCGGCTGCCCACGCGGTAGAAGACCCAAAAGCTAGCCACGGGTGCCACATGGCTCTCTTTGAGCACAACTTGCATGCCATTGGCTAGTGTTGTCTTTGTTAGCTTTGTCTCATTCAGCTTTGTCTCATTCAGCTTTGTCTCATTCAGTGCATCAAGCGCCATTGGTAGTTGCTGCTCCTCGGCCCACGGCCCGATAAGTAAAGCCCAGCTCATGCATGAGTCGGGGTTCATAGATGTTGCGGCCATCAACAATGACCGGTTGCTTCATTATATTCTTGATCCGCAACAGATCCAATTGCTTGAATTCGTTCCATTCCGTACAGACCAACAGCGCATCGGCCCCATCAGCCAATTCATATGGATCTTCGACCAGACGAAGCTCTTTATCCATGCGCGCGATATTATTCATGGCCACCGGGTCATAGCCGGCCACCGCCGCCCCTTCGCTCTGTAACATGCGGGAAATTTCAATCGCTGGTGCCTCGCGAATATCGTCGGTATTCGGTTTAAAGGCAAGCCCCAAAATGCCAATCCGCTTGTTCGCCAATTTGCCCCCCACCAACTCACGCAAATTGAGCACGGCCCAACGGCGCGCATCGCGGTTGATGTCAATCACCGCACGGAGGAGCGACGGATGCGAGCCATGGACAAGGGCCATGTGCTCCAGCGCTTTAACATCCTTGGGAAAACAGCTACCGCCATAGCCCAAGCCTGCATTCAAGAAAGAGGGACCAATGCGTTTATCATAGCCCATACCTACGGCTACTTCCTGTACGTCTGCTCCCAGTCGTTCACAAATTGCAGCAATCTCATTGATAAAGCTGATCTTGGTTGCCAGAAAGGCATTGCTGGCATATTTAATCATTTCGGCGGTGCGAATATCGGTGACAACAATGCGAGTGCGCAGCGGCAGATGGAGTTGTGCGACTTTTTCGGCGGCTTCATGATTGTGGCTGCCCAAAACCACGCGGTCTGGATTCATAAAATCATAGATCGCCGAGCCTTCGCGGGTAAATTCAGGACAACTCACCACATCAAATGGCATGGGGGTCGGCTGGCTACGGCTGATAATGTCGGCCACCCAGTCACCGGTGCCCACCGGTACAGTGCTCTTGTTAACGATGATCGTGTAGTGCTCCATATTCTGCGCCACCGATTCTGCCGCCATCCGTACATATTGCAGATCCGCTTCGCCATCGACGCCGCTGGGGGTACCAACACAGATAAAGACAAATTCTGCATCCGCCATGGCCTCAGCATAACTGGTGGTAAAGTGCATACGACCCGCTTTGATATTGCGCTCAATCATCTCACTGAGACCTGGTTCAAAGATCGGCACTTTGCCATTGCGCAACATATTAATTTTATCTTCACTGATATCGATAAAGGTGACATTGTTACCCATATCGGCGAAACAGGTGCCACAGGAAAGGCCGACATAGCCTGTGCCTGCAACGGCTAAATTTTTCATAGGTGGGGCTCCTTAAAAATAAAAGATACTTACTGATTTACACTTTGCGCCTGGGCACGGCTAAAGTCATTCCAATGCAACTGCGCACGCCAAAAAAAGTAGGCCCCAACAAGGGTAACTGGCAGCCAAAGCGCAGCGTGCAAGGTGAAGGTGTAGCTGGCGGCAAGATTACGTTCTACGCCAAAGCTAGCCAATGTCTCGATGCCAGGCGTATCAAAAGTGCCAATGTAGCCTGGTGCTGACGGCAAACTTGTTGCCAAATTGACCAGGCCATTCATCAGCATTAAGACCAGAAAACTAACCTGAAAATCAAACGCATGCATGACAAACCAATATTTTACCGTCTCCATCAGCCAAATGACAATACTTGTGCCAAAGATCATTAGCACATCATAACGACTGCTTAAACTCTGCAAGCCAACGAGAAAACGTTCATAGAAGGCATCAATACGCGGACGAAGGAACGTCGGCAGCAGATGTTCCGAAAACCAACCATAGACGCGCGTCATAAAGGCTGGCTGGGTGGCCATCCATACAAAGACGACCGTTGCTCCCATAAGCAGGACGGTCAGCAAGACCACGAGGTTACGATAACCGGCAGGAAGAGCTGGGCTAAAAGGCAGTGCAAGAAAGACAAAAAGCAACATGACAAGCCCGTCAAAGACTCGTTCAATAATCACTGTGGCCAAACTTGAGATGATGGGCACATCCTCTTGTTGTTTGAGCACATACGAACGAATGACCTCACCGGCACGGAAGGGATAGACATTGTTACCGAAATAGCCAATACAAATTAAGGGGTAAAGACGACGGAGCGGAATCTCTTTCAAATGGCGCAGGGTGTAGTGCCAACGCCAACTGCGCGCCCATAGCCCCACAAAGTAAATAGCGACACCGGGCAGGATCCACCAGTAGTTGGCACTGCGCAGCGAGGTCGCAACCTCTGAAAGATGCAAGCCAGGCAAAGCTAAATAGATAAAAAAAGCGCTGATTAGAAATCCAATCAGCAACTGCCAGATCCGTTTCAAAAGTGTGATGCTCCAAATTGTTTCAGATTCGTGGATGGGTAAGCCAATCGCAAGTGCAGTGACAGAATATCATAACCGCCAGTATAATTACAAGGCTCATAGGATGAAAGTAAGCAAACCGATAGCTTTATCCGAGTTTCTGCGTACGTACTCTTCTTCTGCTATACCTGATTGGCTGACAGCTCTCATTTTTACCACAGAGGCCACAGAGCGCACAGAGAAAACACCTTGTCCCTCCTCTATGAACTCCGTGACCAAAATTAAAGCTGTCGGTCAACCAGCTGCTATACGATAGACACTTGCCAACAAAAAAGGAGGAAAAGCGGGAAACCCACCTTTCCTCCTCATCCTGTAATTGTACAAACTGTAATTGTACAAACTGTAATTGTACAAACTGTGACTGTTGAAATGGTCTACCTGACCCATGCCAGTAAAGAGTGCGGTCTGCACTTTCGTACAAATCAGCCCCATTTACTCGGAACTTGAACTGACTCTTCTCAATTTGCTTTACAAAGAAGGCGTTGCCATGACAGCCGGCTCTACTGCCTCACCCAAAATCTCTTCCATCGCCATGACATGCGCACAGACACCACGCATGGTAAACTCTTCACAATCACAATTCCAGTTGCCACTGCCGTAATTGACAATGTGGTTTGAATTTTCGCCGTGTAACTCGACCTCAAAGCTGTGCACTCGCACACGTCGGTCACGCTCTTCTGCATATTGACGGGCTTTAATGATACGGCTTGCTGTTGAATCCATGGTCTCACCTTTCCTCTAGCTTGCTGATAAAGTTAAGAGTAAATAGTTGTTCCGACGAATTGCTCTGTTGGTAGAAAGTAGATTGGGAAAATCTCCGCGGGAGCAACAGAGCGTTCCTCTTACAAAAAAAACACCCAAGCACGCACAAAGGCACTTAGGTGTTTTTGACAAAATACAGCCGTGTACAAAGTTTATTTGTACCGAGCAATTTTCCTAGCTTCCTCTTCACGATACCTTGCTCCTCTTCCTGCTGTGGTCTACAAACTTCAATGACAGGGTGGTTTCTATCTTGTGCCAACGAAGTTATCAACATCGACTTCAGCATAACTAACTAACTTGCAAACTAATAGATATTGTGCCAGTAGATATTGTGCTAATAGATATTGTGCCAATAGATATTGTGATAGAGCGTGTTAACATTGAGTTAACTTACGCTTGCCTCAGTATAATACGGATAAAGCCTCCTGTCAAACACGTTTTGTAGACTATTCTGCTACATTTTACTGATTTGGTTCTCCACTGCGGAGCAGGTACACTTCCTATACCCCATTTACGCATTGGGCATTCAGAAAATTCTAAACAGAAAAGGGTAAGGCGATTGCAAACTATAAAACACCCCATCCTGTAGGGGCGTTGCCCTCTAGAACCCTACGGAGGATTTATTGTCTTGCAATGGCCTAACTGAATATTTAGAGCGCCGTTACGCTAAGCAGTGGTGGTGCGCGGGCGAATCTTGCGCGCCATTGATCCCAGTTCACAAAGATCCACAGGAGGAAACATGACCGCTACACCAACAAATGAAATCCAAACGGTAGAAGTTCCCAGCCGCAGCGACGCCTTTTTCAACGAATCGCTCGTCGCCGGCTTTACCCATCGCGCCTTTACCAAAGCCATGGGCTTTGACGACGAAGATCTAAAACGGCCCGTGATCGGCATCTGTAACACCTACAGCGAACTCAACAACTGTAACAGCAATCTGCGCGAGGTGGCAGAAGCGGTTAAACGGGGTATCTGGCAAGCTGGCGGCTTTCCTCTGGAATTCCCCACGATTTCGCTTGGCGAAGTTTTTCTCAGCCCGACCTCCATGCTCTACCGCAACCTGGCCGCCATCGACACCGAAGAGATGATCCGTGGTCAACCAATCGATGGGGTGGTCTTGCTCGTCAACTGTGACAAGACGATCCCCGCCGCGCTGATGGGCGCAGTCAGTGCCGATCTGCCGGCGATTATGCTCTCCGGTGGCCCCATGCTCAACGGCAACTACAATGGCCAGGTGCTTGGGGCTTGTACCGACTGTCGCCGCTTTAGCGATGAAATGCGTGCCGGTACGATTGATGAAAGCGAATATCGCGCCATCGAAAATGGCGTCGTGCGTAGCCGCGGCCACTGCATGGTCATGGGCACGGCATCCACAATGAATTCGATCATGGAGGCGCTCGGCATCGCTTTCCCCGGCAATGGTGCGACCCCCGCGGCGGACACCCGCCGTTTGCAGTTGGCTGAAAAGGTCGGTCGTAGGATTGTAAGGTTGGCCCAAGAAGGAATTCGCCCCTCGCAGATCATCACGCGCGAAGCCTTTGAAAATGCGATCACACTGCTCTGCGCGGTGGGTGGCAGCACCAATGCGGTCGTCCATCTGCCGGCGGTGGCCGGACGGATGGGCATTGATCTCCCGCTCGATCTCTTTGGTGCAATCAGCAAGCGTACGCCGCTGATTGCCAATATGCGCCCCAGCGGCAAATATCAGATGGAAGATCTCTTTTATGGCGGCGGCATTCCGGCGATTCTTAAAGAGTTGCTGCCGCTCTTACATGGCGACGCGCTGACGGTGACAGGCAAGACATTGGCGGAGAATCTAGCCAATGTGCAGGTCCACAACCGCGATATTATTCGCCCATTAGATGAACCACTGCAACCGGAGGGTGGTTTGACGATTCTGCGCGGGAACCTTGCGCCCGATGGGGCGGTGATTAAACATGCCGCGGCCACCCCCGCGCTGTTGCAACACCGCGGGCGGGCAATCGTCTTCAAAAGCATCGCCGACCTCAAGGCGCGCGTCAACGCACCTGATCTCGATGTCAAGCCGGAAGATATTCTCGTTTTACAAAATGCAGGGCCGGTTGGTGGGCCGGGGATGCCAGAGGTGGGCAATCTGCCAATTCCAGAGAAGTTACTCAAGCAGGGGATTCGTGATATGGTGCGTATCTCAGATGCACGCATGAGCGGGACAGCCTATGGCACGATTGTGCTTCACGTCGCCCCAGAGAGTGCGATTGGGGGACCGCTTGGGCTTGTCCAGGATGGCGACGAGATCGAGTTGGACGTCGCCAATGGGCAGATCACCCTGCATGTCGATGAAGAAGAGTTGGCCCGTCGCCGGGCGACTTGGCAGGCACCAACGCCAGCCTACAGCCGCGGCTACGGCCAACTCTATATCGGCCACGTCCTCCAAGCACCAGAAGGCGTAGACTTTGACTTTCTCCGCGGCAAAGACGCCGTAGGGGTAACGGCACAGCCGAAGTTTTAGGGGTAGATAGACAAGGAGATAGGTAGACAAGTAGACAGGTAAAATACATCTTGGCACCTGTCTACTTGTTTCCCGGTTTCCCTGTTTACCTATCTCCTTGTCTACCTCCTACAGCCGATCCCACCAGACTCGAATATTCGCCACGCCGCCTTCTTCGTAATATTCGACACGCAGCGAGTGGTTGCCTTCGCCGAGGTAGATGTCGCCGAAGAAGCTTTGGGTGGGATGTTCGTTCCACTGGTCGATGATCAGATGGCCATCGACATAGACGCGTACACCATCATCCGACATGGCGTAGAAGCGATAGGTGCCACTGGTGACATAAGTGGTGCGCTCCCAAACTGCACTAAAGCGATCATCGGGGACACCGTTGCCAGGACCGCCGCCGCCCCAATCAAAGTTCACCGCACCATCCTGCCGTACCAACACGGGTGAGCCTTCAAAATACTTGTTGTTAAAGTAGGAGCCGGTCCAACCATCGGCTGGGGGCGGTGTGGGTTCGGGTTGGGCTGGTGGTTGTTGGCAGTTTTGACCAGGGACATAGAGAAGCTGGCCGACATAAAGCTGATTTACATTGTACAGGTTATTCAGATAGACCAGTTGATTGACCGTTGTTCCATACCAATAGGCGATCTTATCCAGGGTATCACCATAGCGCACAACATAGGTGCACTGTGCTGGTGGCTGTGGTTTTGGTGGTTGTGGCTTGGGCGGCTGCGGATTGGGATGCTGGGGCTGCGGATAGTAACCACCGGGGATGCAAAGTTGCTGGCCCGCATAGACATGATTCCAGTTGTAAATGGCATTCACTTGCGCCAACGTGTACGCATTCACCCCATAGTAAGCCGCAATCGCAGAAAGGGTCTGACCATATTGCACGGTATGGTAGTAGGCACACTGCGGCCCACCCACCGGCCCACCGTGCCCCCCATGATCATCCCAGCCACCATCGTGATGTCCCCCTCCGTATCCCTGGGGGATATAGAGCTTTTGTCCTACGTAGATACGATTGGGGTTGTTAATGCCGTTTGCCTGCATAATGGCGTAGGTGGTGGTGCCGTGCCACACGGCAATTTCGCTCAATGTATCGCCAGGCTGCACCCAATAATACACACCGGAATAATTGGCAGAAGCGACGGGCGCAGCGTTGGCAACAGCGGGCATCAACGCGACCATTAACGTGAGAATAATAACAAGGGAGCACGCCCAAGAATGATGGCATGCTCGTTTTAAGATCTGGCTCTGCATTTAAGACTCCTTTGCGGGTGGTTAGTCATTGCTTACACAGGATCAGACGCAAAAACGTAGAGAGAAGTTTCGATGTCGTACAAAATGCTTAGATCTGTTACTCAAAAGACAAACGTTTGCCCACGCGCCGGCATTTCAACCTCTTTGACATCGGTCGCACGTATTTTGTCGGCCAAGGTCGACATGGCATCGGGCTCGCCGTGAACCAAAAATAATTTTTGCAGACGCTGGCGATCAAATGGTTCTGCCCAATGTAACAGGCCGGCCTGATCAGCATGGGCGCTGTAGCCTTCAATTGTTTCTACATGGGCGCGCACATGATATTCGTCGCCAAAGATCCGCACGGGATCTTCCCCATCCTGTAGCCGGCGGCCCAACGTGTTTTGGGCTTGGAAGCTGACCAGCAGGATTGTATTCGCTGCATCACCGATGTTATTCTTGAGATGGTGGAGAATGCGACCACTTTCGGCCATCCCACTGGCGCTAATGATAATCGCGGGCTCGCTTAGGGTGTTAAGTTGCTTGCTCCGTCGCACATCACGCACATATTCCAGGTTGCTGTAGTCAAAGGGCGCCTTCCGGCCACCATCGTTCAGAAAGTCGCGGAGTTCAGGACGCCACACTTCCGGGTGCATCCGAAAAACATCCGTCGCATTGACCGCCAAAGGGCTATCGACAAAGACTGGCAATTCTGGGATATCACCGGTGGTATCTAGTTGGTTGAGCGCATAGACTAACTCTTGCGTCCGCCCCACCGCAAAAGAGGGAATGATCACCTTACCGCGCCGTTTGGCCGTGGCATTGACAATATCGCGCAGTTCTTTGCGTGCCGAGGCATAGGGCGCATGGAGACGATCACCATAGGTGCTCTCCATGATCACAATATCGGCATCCGGCGGAACTGCCTCGGGTGGATTAAGGATGGCACTCTCATAGCGACCAACATCGCCGCTAAAGACCAGACGCCACTGTTTGTTGCTGCTGTGCTCGTGGATGTCGAGTTGTACATAGGCCGCCCCCAAGATGTGGCCGGCATTGTAAAAGGTCAACTCCACCCCATCGGCAATCGACACCGGGCGGTGCAGACCAATGCCGACAAACTGCTCAAACGCTGTGGGGACATCGTCTTGCGTGTAGATTGGTTCTACCGGCGCTTCACCCTTACGACGACGGCGCTTATTGAGATATTCCACATCCTTTTCCATGATGTGGCCACTGTCCATCAGCATAAAGGTACAAAGATTGCGTGTGGCCGATGTGGCCCAAATATTGCCCGTAAAGCCCTGTTTGACGAGGTTGGGAATGTTGCCAGAGTGATCGATGTGCGCGTGGCTCAAGACGAGCGCGTCAATGGTTGATGGCTCAAAGAGAAAGTGTAGATTGCGTTCGTATGTATCGACGCGGTGGCCTTGATAAAAGCCACAGTCCAATAGAATGCGCTGATCATTCACTTCGATCAGATGCATGGAACCGGTGACTTCCTGTGCTGCGCCGCAAAAGGTGATCTGCATGGGTCCATGGCTCCCAGTAATCTCTGCTGTTATAGGTGTGTATAGAAGAAGATGCTATGCGTCAAACAATGTACCGATTGGACTGTAGTATTAAATCGCCCAATCTTCTGTGAGAGACCATCCAAGCTAGCGTAATTAGGCGTACTTGGAATAGTGGCTATCTCACCCATAAATATTTACGTATTCCGCCACGCCACCAGCAACAAACAGAGCCAGCCAATAATCAAGGCGACCCCGCCAATCGGTGTGATCGCGCCGAGCCAGCGCAAGCCGGTAAAGGTCATTACATAGAGGCTACCGGAGAAGAGCAAAATTCCAATGACAAAAGCCCAGCCCGCAATCACCGGCAGATTGGAGCTTGGCCAGCGCTGGATTGCCACGACAACGGCGACCAGTGCCAACGCATGATAAAAATGATATTTAACACCTGTCTCATAGACGGTTAGCAGATCATCCGCCACCCGTCCGCGCATGGCATGGGCACCAAAAGCACCCAACGCCACGGCTAAACCGCCAAAGAGACTTGCCAATGCAAAAAAAAGTCGGTCCATAATATTTCCTACGATTCTTTTGTTACGCGGTAGATCGTGCCAGCAAAATCGCTCACCAGTAGATCGCCATCAGCCAGCACCAACAGATCTTGTGGATTGCGTAAACCGGTAATAAAGGGCTCGACCACCCCGGTTGCGTTATCACCAACAGGTGTGATGGTCACTTGGACCACGCTCTGCTGCAGCCAAAGCGCCACCAACAAGGTGTCGGCCTGCCAGGGTGATGAGACAAGACCGGTCGGGGTGGCGCGCTGTGCAAAGAGTGCCACCGGGGGCCGTGTCGATTGGCAACGGTCGCTGCTCCCACCATAATTGGTAGCAGGCTCCTGCATCCCAAAACATTGGGGCCAGCCAAAGTCAGCCCCAGGGAGCACTAGATTCAACTCATCCGGCGGCGCGGTGCCATTGACAGGATCATCCCCGATCTCGGTTGTCCACAGCCTGCCGGCCCGGTCATAGGCGTGAGCGTAAGCCCCTTTGAGCTCGGTCGCCACGGCCTGTGGATTGGTTGGATCGGCTGGATCAAGTTGCCAGAGCGTGCCGGAGCCAGCCGCGGCCCCGTTGCCGGATCGGCTGCCGCTTGTTTCATAGAGCAGCTGATCATCCGGGGTAACCGTCAAGGTTCCAATCGAACGTCCATTGAAGGGAAGTTCGCGTAAAAGCACCTCTAGCGCACCAGGGTACCCCTTTTCATCAAGTGGTGCCCGTTGAATTTCACGATGGGTCGCCAGCCAGAGGTAGCCATCGAGCAGCGCGATTCCGGTTGGCTTGAGCAGTCCGTCCAGGAGCACTTCCTGCTCACCCGTTGCCATGTCGATTGCCAGCACCTGGCCGGTCCCGGCATTCTCATTGCCATTGAGCTGTGCCACCCAGAGTCGGCCATCGGGACCGATGAGCATCTGCGTTGGCCCCAACAGCCCCTCGACAATTAGGTCAACTCTGTAGTCAGCAGGCAAGGTCAGGCCGGATTGTTCCGTTGTTTCTGACCTAGTCCTGGTAATTACCGGTGCTGGGGCTGGCGTAGCCACGCAACCAGCACCGGTAATTACCAGGACTAGAACCAAATAGACAACCTGCATTTTATACGGATGAAACGGAGACAATCTTATGCTCCTGTCGCCACCGGACGCGTCGGATCGGCGATCCAACCACTCCACGATCCTATGTAGACTCGTGCACCTGGGCCAAAGCCGGCATGTTCGAGCGCCAGCAGATCGTGATGCACACTGACGCCGGATCCGCAGTAGAAGATTGTCTCTTCCGGCTGCTTGCCGTCGAGTAGCCCCTCAAAGCGCGCCCGTAACTCTGCCGGTGCTTTAAACTTACCGTCAGCCGCCAAATTGTGCGCGTAATAGGCGGACTTGGCACCGGGGATATGGCCGGAGACTGGATCCATCCCCGTTACTTCGCCACGGAAGCGTGCTTCATCACGCGCATCAAAGAGTTGGTAACGCCCCTCCTCCATATTGGCCAGCAGATCAGCGGTGCTGACCTGCATCTGTTCTTGTGGATAGGGAAGAAAACGCGCTCGACGGCGTTTTTCCACACCGTCAACTATGGGCAGAGTGGCTTTGTGCCAGGCGCGAAAATCACCATCGAGTACCGCCACATTGAAGTGCCCCAGCCAGCGCAACATCCACCAGAGGCGTCCGCCATAGACCCCGCTGTTGTCATCATACGCGACCACCTGCGTGCGTTCATCAATGCCCCAATTAGAGAGCGTTTCGACAAAGTTATCAATGCTCGGCAATGGATGGCGTCCCGTCACGCCGGGGATAATCGGGCTAGAGAGATCATCATCCAAGTGGGCATAGACGGCACCCGGAATGTGCGCCTCTTTGTAGAGTTCGCGACCAGCAGCGGGGTTATCAAGTTTGAAGCGACAATCGATCAGCGCCCAATCTTGGTCACCGATGTGAGGGGCCAGTTCTTCAGGGGAGATCAGTGTCATGTATGGCATCAGAGATTCCTTCTATCATTGTAACTGCTAACCCCACCCCAGCCTTCCCCGACATCAGAGAGGGAGCAGGGAAGGCGCTTACTGCTCCCTCTCTGATGTCGGGGGAAGTTCAAAGGGAAAGGTTGAGAGGGGGTGCTTGGCAGTGACCTATCATTCAACGTTAAGTCACCGTCAATACCCTGGCAACTCCATGCCCACCAAGCTTGCTCCCAGCGGAACATCAATGCCCTTCTCTTTGCGCAGAAATTCTTCGATGCCAAGTAGGAAGGGCACCAAATACTCTTTGCTGCTGGAACGCCCCATGTGGCTCACGCGAAATGCTTTGCCCTCCGTCTTGCGCATGGTGCCAGAGACGGTAAAATTGTAGTTAGCCGCCAGAAAATCGCGCACTTCCTGGTCGTGTGCCATCGATGCGTGTTTGCAAACGGTGGTCACGGTGAATGAGGCGAATTCATCCGGTGCAAGCATCTCAAAGCCAATGTTACGCAACCCTTCACGCACGGCTTTCTGTGCCCAGGCATAGCGCGCCCAGTGGCCCTCCAACGTCTCCACTTCAATAATCCGCTTAATGCTCGCCCGCAACCCCATGATCATCGTCGTTGCCATGGTCGTCGGCGCATAGCGCCCCTGCTCACGATATTGCTTCCAGTTCGATAGATTATAGTACCAGCCCCGTCCACCGTCGGCGGCTTTGCGGTCGATCACATCCCACGCCCGTTCGCTGACCGAGACAAAGCCCAATCCTGGCGGCGTTTCCAACGCTTTATTCGAGGAGGTGCAAAGAATATCCAACTCCCACTTGTCAACCGGCAGATCATAGCCACCCATCCCCGAAATGGCATCGACCAAAATGGGGAGATCGCGGGCATGGGCCATCGCGGCAATCTCTTTGGCTTGGTTGCGTACACCGGTGCTGGTTTCATTGGCGACCATCACAATCCCAGCTACATCGGGATGCTGCTTGAGCGCGGCCTCGACCTGATCGAGATCGGCCGCACAGCCCCACTCGTTTTCTACCTCGACGACTTTGCAATCGTAGACATGTAAAATCTCAATGGCACGCAACGCAAAGGCTCCATTGCTCACCGCCAAAACCTTTTCGCCCCGACTAAATAAACTAGCAATGCCCGTCTCCACAGCACCGGAGCCAGCGGAGGTGAGCATAAAGAGATCATTCTTCGTCTGGAAAATCTGTTTGAGCAGCCGAATCGTCTCCTCCTGGATAGGCTGCCACTCGGCGGTAAAGTTGGAACGCACCTTCTGTCCCAGTGCCTCTAACGTTTCATCCCACACATCGACGGGGCCGGGAATCATTAATTTTGGTTGTTGTGCCATGAATTGTTCCTGTTTCGTATGAAAGGTTTAAACCGTAATAGGTGAACCACATCGCTGTTTACCACAATTTACGTTTCACAATTTACGTTTTACGCTTTACGTTTTACGCCGTACGTTTTACGCCGTACGATACGGAGCCAGTGCCTCATAGTTTGGCTCAATGCCGATGCCCGGTACATTAGGTGGGCTAACGGTGCCATCGGCGTTGAGCCGGAGGGTTTGGTGATAGATTTTGCCCCACATTGGGTCAACTGTATCGCGATAGAATTCAAGAATCAGACCATTTTGCAGCGCGGCAACGAGGTGGATATGGATCTCTTGTGGCCCGTGGGGTGCAATCTCAACATCAAACGCTTGGGCCAAGGCGGCAATCTTCATGAACTCTGTGACACCACCACAGATAATCGCATCGGCATTGAGGATCGGAATCTGCCCCCGTAGAATCAGATCCCGGAAGCCATAGCGGGTATATTCATTTTCGCCGGTCGCGATTGGAATTGTGGTCGCTTCGGTGAGCCGCCGATGCCCTTCGTAGTCATCCGCAGCAATTGGCTCCTCAAACCAGAAGGGATCAACCTCTTCCATCCGCTTGGCCATTTGCACCGCCTCGCGCACCTTGTACGCACAATTGGCGTCAACCATGAGTTTGACATCGGGCCCAATCGCCTCACGAACCACGCGCACCCGTTCGGCATCTTCGCGGATTGAGAGTGCGCCGACCTTCATTTTGATTGCGGTTGCGCCCATTGCCACATTCTCTTCCATCTCCTGGGCAAGTTCGCGTAACCCTTTCCCCTCTTCGTAGTAACCGCCGGCAATGTAGGTGGGGACGCGATCTCGGTAGCCGCCCAAAAGTTTATAGAGCGGCAGGCCAGCCACCTTGGCACGCAGATCCCACAGTGCAATGTCGATCGCACTGATGGCGCGCGTGGTCATACCACGGCGGCCAATGAGTTTAGGCACCCACATGGTGTGCCAAAGCCGTTCGACATTTAATGGATCTTGGCCGATCAACTGGGGTTTTAGCTGTTCGATGGTGGCATGGATAATCGCGCCGCTTGCGCCCATGCCGATCCCGGTAATGCCTTCATCGGTTGCAATTTTGACGAGACCGACACCGGAATGGGTGTAGGTATGCAGCCCATTGGTGATGGGTTTGTGGCGAGGCCAGCGGTACGCTTCGGTTGTAATTTCGGTGATCTTCATGGCAACGCGCTCCAAGCTTTTGCTAAACCGCAGAGATCAGATGGGTTCGGCAGCACCCAATAGCAGGAAAGAGGGAACGAGTATAGTATACGCGACTTTGCCAACGGAGGCAATGCCGTGCAATGGGCAATCGTTAGCTGCGAAAAGAATCAGGTTTACGCAATGGCGCAACGCTCGCCAAGGGAATCTCTGAATCTTCTTGGCGAGCTCCGCGCCTTTGCGTGAGATTTTTGCGTTGCACAACAGAAACTACTAGTGCATGATGACGTAAATAACCCAATAGCTCAACCCCACCCTAACCCTCCCCAATCTCAGGGAGGGAACTGTGGTCTTATTTCCGCTGCGGTGTACTAGGAGGTTGTCAGCAATAAAGATCAGGCTGCAATGATCGTGGGAGAAATAATGAAGGTTTACACAAGCAGATAGCGGAGAAGCGGGCAGCAGGATAAATCCCAATCAATCATTACTGTCAGAAACAAGACCTAGCTGGCTTAGCCATCTGTGCCACAATGGCTCAACGGAGCTCTTGTCTAGTGCAACAATAGGGGTAACTGTCTCTTGCCGTCCCGCGGGGACAATCACAACTAGCGATTCACCGGGCTTAACCATACCAAATTCATCGTGAGCCAGCTTTTCTACATAGGCATCACTTTGCACGTAGCGCAATTCTGCTTCCAATGCAAATTGATGCTCTTTGGATTGCTCGATCTTGCTCTCCCACCGTGTAATTTCAGCATCAAGGGCTGTCTTCCGCGCCAAGCGCCCGGCATAAGTCAGCACAAAGAGCAGCGAGAGCGCTATCACGATCATGAAAAGTAATCGGGTATCACGTTTTGGGGTCGACATAGTTGACTGACACTAGGTGAATGGCTCTTAAGAGGAAAATAAAGTGCCGCAGGAGGGACTTGAACCCACACGAGCTAATGCTCACCACGCCCTGAACGTGGCGCGTCTGCCGATTC
Source organism: Caldilineaceae bacterium (assembly GCA_034432375.1). Taxonomy (GTDB): domain Bacteria; phylum Chloroflexota; class Anaerolineae; order Caldilineales; family Caldilineaceae; genus JAHBVH01. The sequence goes on along the minus strand of DAOUCA010000228.1, from coordinate 67,153 downwards.
CGCCACTGCGGCCTACCACATTTCTGTGACCTGTTACTTATATCACGGCCGATTGTTTCTGTCAAATTGCTCTTATCAAATTGCTAGACCCTAATCAAATTGAGAAGAGGAGTTTCTTGTAGGCCCCTAGAAGGCAACCGACCCTTGCGGTCGTCCAGTAGAGCAGGCGCAAGGCACAGCCTCTACGATTCGCAAACCTCCGCTTCTCATGCTGAATGCGGTATAGACAGGCTCATCTGATAGACAACCCATTTGAAGTAAGCAAAAGCGAGAAAATTTTTGGAAATCAATTTGCAGTAGCAAAGGCTGAGCCTTCGTTTTCGAGCTACTTTCTCGCTTTTACTTAACGTAGCACTTTGCAGACTATCGAAGCTAAGGGGTGAGCCGACTGGGCGGTGTTGGCGGGGCATCGGCTGGCACCTGGTTGGCGGGAACACGCCGGGTGACCATGTACCAGTCGGCAAAGTTTTCAAAGCGATCGGCAGGGCGATTGAGCGGACCCATTTGCACATTATGGATGCGTTCATTGACGCCATAGGTGTAAACCGGATAAAAGAGCAGCAGAGAAGGCGCTTCTTCTGCGAAAATTTCTTGAAAGCGCCAATACAACTGACGTCGTGCGTCTTCATCGGTGATCGCGCGCGCTTGTTGCAGAATCTCATCCACTTCATCATTCTTCCAGCCAGCATAGTTAAAGCCACCCTCTTCACTCTGTGAGCTGTGCCATAACCAATATTGGTCCGGATCGCCAGGAATATCGAGCGTGATCAATGCGGCATCATAATTGCGCGGCAGCAGATAGTCACTCATCAGGCTGACAAAGGTGACCGGCGTTGGCACGGCGTGCACCCCGATCGCCGTCCAATCCTCGGCAATCCGTTGAATCAAGCGGCTCTGGAAAGGCTCGTCTGGGGCGTAGAGCAGAAACTGAAGAATGGTGCCATCTTTTTCGCGAAAGCCGTCGCCATCCGTATCGACCCAACCGGCACTTTCTAGAAGTTGGCGTGCTTGATCCGGATCGTAGTTATACTGTTTGATTTCCGGATTATAGGCCCAATTTTCCGGCATCAGCGAACTGTGCGCGACGATTCCTTGCCCCGCAGCAACCTCGTCGATGAGCGCCTCACGATTGAGACCATAATAGAGTGCCTGGCGCACTGTTTTGTCACCAAAAAACGGCACGTTTACGTTATTCAGATTAAAGACCACGCTTACATACCGTGCCTGTACAGCCGAAAGCAAGGTCAAGTCGGTTTGCGCCGAAGCCAATGGAAATTCCGTGGGCAAAATGCGGCTGATCCCATCAATCTCGCCGGCCAGGTAGCCATTGAGCATACTGGGATGATCGGGATAGAAGCGAAACTCCAGCGCTGCAAGATAGGGCTGCGAACCCGCATAGAATGGATTGGGTTTGAGACGAATATGATCGGCAGCGATCTCATCAACCATCAGCGGCCCCGAACCGATCGGCGTGCCATTGAGCGGATGGCTCGCTAACTCAGTCGGTGGCACGGCGCTGTAAATATGGGCCGGCAAGAGACCGATAGTCGTGTAATCCAGAAAAGGGGAGGGTTCAGAGAGGGTAAAGCGTATTGTATAGTCATCGATCTTTTCGACAGCCACCGTGCGCCAAAGAATCGAAAGATTCGGGATCTCCACAACATCGGGGTTCTGTAAGATGCTGACTGTAAAGATAACATCGTCGGCATTAATTGGCTGACCATCTTGCCAATACTGGTCGTCCCGTAGCCGAAAAGTATAGACCTTGTTGTCGGTGATCGTCCATTCGGCGGCAATATCGGGCACCGCGCGACCATGACGATCAATCTTCGTCAACCCCCGGAAAATGAGGGGACAAATGTCTTCATCGACCGGGTTGCGATCACAGACAAAGGGGTTGAGATAGCGTGGGTTGCCGACGACACCTTCCCGATAGACCCCACCCCGATCGGGGATGAGAACGGTAGTTACCGAATAGGTGGAATAGCCTAAGAGACTGACCAGCGCAAAAAGTCCGATACAAGCCAAGAGAACCTGCCCGCGCAAATGGCGACCCAAAGATTCGGTTGGCGAAGTCGGCGCATATGGGGCCGAGTCTGGCAACGATGAGGAAAGACGGTGCGATTGCATGAAAATGTGTTAGGCTATCAAAGCCCAGCGTAAAAGTACTGCGCTAACCACTGGAATAGCCAGGTACTTATTCAAACGCGACAGAAAGCATCGACATCAGAAAGAAGAGCGCAGCCAAGAGAAAAGTTAAGTTATAGAGTGTCTTTTCCATGCCACGACGTGTGCGATAGATATCCGAGCCACCAAAGACACTGCCCAAGCCGGCGCTAGTCTGCCCTTGGATCAGCACAACGGCAACGAGTGCAAGGCCGATAATAATCGTGGCAATCATTAAAAAGCTACCAAAGTTCATAAATATATTGTCCTAGAAGAGCGCAAGCGCGCGGATCATAACTGGCTATATCACACAATTATAGGACCTACGCAACCACGCGCGAACAAGCACTTCGCGCCCAATTGTTGCGCGCTGGAAATCTGTCGTCCGCACGCAAGTCGTAAATCACTGTGCCAGTATAGCAACTGTCGCAGACTTCACAAAATTTCTCTCATCCCCAAAAGCATTGCCCCACTTTCGCTCTGTTGCCCCACAGCAGTACATAACTCTGCTGTAGCACAGAAGCGCATGGATGTTCTGCAAGACAGATGCAGAACATCCATGCCGCTTTACGGCGAACTGCTTGCCTTATTGCGCGGTTGCTTGCACAGTGAAAAGTGTAAGCAGCGGATTGGCCAGAATATCCCGCTGAACCGTTACGTTGCCCGAGGGATAGGTGCTACGCAAATAGGCCAGGGTGCCAGATTGCAGTAGCGCGGGCTCTTCAGGCAGCAAGAGCACCGTTGTCCCTGGCGCAATCGTGGGCGGCAACGCCGTCACAAAACGGATCCGCCCCCCAGCGGGATCCAGGGTATCATTGGTTAAAAAGCGCAGTGGCAAAGGCACTGTTTGCTTCTTGGGTAAGGCGGCTTCGTCCATGGTCGTTGCACTACTGAATTGGGGTAGCAATGCACTTGCTGGCGATAGATAGACCAGTACCGGTTGGTCGGCAGGCAAAGTGCGCAAGGCATAGCCAATCGTGCTGATTGGATCCCGCTGGAGCAGCAGAAAGCTATAGTAGCTCGTCACATTTTGAAAGCCGATCCAAAGCAGCAATCCGAGCATAAAATAGCTCAAAAATTGTTGTGCCCAACGCCCGCCGGTGCGGACGAGCGTGACCCGCAGTCGATCCAAGGTAAAGGCCAGCGCCAATGCGACGGCTGGAATGAGGGGCACTAGTAGCTCCCACCGCACACTTTGTGGCTGTAAAAAGGCGGCCACCAATAAGCCGCTGCCAATCCAACTGCTGAGCATCCACCCCACCCGTCGATCAATATTAAAGAGCAGTAACCCCAAGAGCAGCGGGAAGAGCGGCAAGAGTAGCGGATTATAGAATGGAGCCGGGTAGATCGCAACCGGCGGCGAAAAACTACTGAGCAGCACCGTCAGCGCGCTGCCCAGCGAGGTCGGCACCTGGTTGATCCAGAGCAACAGTTCGGCCATTCTGCTCTGTAGAAAAGGTGCACTGATCACGCCGAAGCCAAGCAGCCAGAGCACAAAGTCGCCGCCATGTAGGCGCGCGGTTTTGGACAGTCGTGCCAGATGCGGCAACAAGCCCATCTGCGCCGCGCAAAAGCCTACCCACCAAAGCAACGCAGTCAATAGAAAAGTCAAGGCGCTACCATAAAAAAGATAGCTTACGCCCAACAACATACCACTCAACGCAATTGCCAGGCGATCGTGAGTGCGCATACCACGCAGCAGCGCCCAACAGCCCATTGTCCCCCAAGCCAGCGCCTCTAACAGAATCGGACGACGACTGTAATAGAGCACGGCAATATGAACCATCACCAGGAAAGTGGCAACGATCATAGCAGATCGGCCATTGTCTTCAACCGGTACGCGCCCATCCGGTGAAACCATTCCATCGGGCAGCGTCGGTTGCCGCGTAAAAAGTTCAAGCGCAATCAGCCACGTTGCGCCAACCGCGAGGAGCGCAGCCAACAGACCGATCAAGCGTGTGCTCAGCAGAAGGTCGCCGGTTAGCCAGATCAATAGAGCGGTGGGGGCGATTGCCCCATACAAAAGCTGGTTGTCCGATTGGGATACGGTTGGCTCGACTGAAAAGAGCGCCGACTCTTCACCACGCACCAAGGCCAACCCTTGCAACCCAACCGTGGCAACGACATCATCCACAATCGTCGGTACAGTTGTCACCTGCCAGCTATAGAGGAGCAGCGATAGCAAGAGTAGTAGCAACAAAGCGCGCCAGCCGACAGTGTAGCGGGGCGAGAGCACCTGACTTGAAACAGTCTCTACACGTCCTTGAGCCGTTAACAAAACAGATGCAGAGGTCAACAATGAGGCTGCAAGTAAGAATAACAGACTACCGGCTGCCCAACTCAAATGGACGAGCAAGGTTTCGCCACCCTGCTGTTGCCAAAAGAGTGCACCAACGGTCGCTGCGAGCGCGACAACAAGCAGCAACAGCCCAAGCCACCAACGTCTGCGCCTGTCCTTAACGGGATGCATGGACCCCACTGCCAGAGAACGGGTATTCGATAACGTGGGCAAGGGAGCAGCAAAGGGCCACGGTGCGGCGAGCAAACCAAAGGTCAATGCGGCACAACCCGTCAGCAGTAGAGAGAAATATGCCAGATCATCGGTCACCCACTGGCGAAATTGCTGGACCAATGTAGAATCTGGCATAAAATCGGTGGGTAAGAGCGAGGCAAAGGGGTGCAGCGCAAAGGTCGGCGTGGCAATTAAGGCAACGGCGAACACCACCAGTAGCAGGATAAAACGAATCAAACGCACAGGCACTCTGCAACTATCTCCAATACAAAATGCAGGTTGCACTCACAACAACCGCTGCGTCATACGCCCTGGTTACTGCGACTACAACCTGCATTTGGACTGGTAATTTACACTGGTAATTTACCCTGGGATGATTAATTCTCGACTGGTGTATGGTCCACAGTCGTGTCGGTAACGTTCTTTTCGGCATTTTTCTCGGCTACGGTAGATTCTTTGCGGAACTCCCGAATCCCTTTGCCAACTGCCCCAAAGACCTCGGGCAAGCGGCCAACGCCAAAGAGCATAGCGACAATGATCAAAATGATCACAAGTTCCCATGGTCCTGGAATAATATTCATACCCTTCTCCCTTCAACTATTACATATCACATACCATGTCACATGGGCATCTTACTATCAGACACAGATGCGAATGCACCCGTTGTGGTTATAACAATGTTCATGTGGCTCGACACTTTCATTGCATTATATCACGGTTGGCTTGATGTGCAAATCAGGCCATCAATGCTACAATAACTTTCTGCATGAAAAAGTTGTAGCAAAAAACATTTGTGCTAAAATTAGGATTAGTAATCCATCGTTACTGTTTATTGATACTTTGTAAGGGATTATGCTAGCTGAATTGCGCATTCGCAACTTTGCCATCATCGACGATCTACACCTGCACTTTGGGCCTGGTCTCAATATTTTAACCGGCGAGACGGGGGCTGGTAAATCGATTATTATTGATGCGCTCGGGATGTTGCTGGGTGACCGCGCCACCGCCGATTGGGTGCGCGCCGGCAGCGAACTGGCCGAAATTGAGGCGACCTTTCATCTGCTGGAGCCACAGTTGCTCGAGGAACTCCAGCCGGCGCTGGAAGAGAATGGCGTCGACGACCCCGACAATCCCCACTGGATCGCGCTCAGTCGCGAGGTGCGCCGCAGCGGGCGCAACATCTGCCGCATCAATGGCCGTGTCGTCAATTTACAGATGCTTGGTGAGATTACCGGCCAATTGGTCGATGTCCACGGCCAGGGAGAACATCTCAACCTGTTGCGACCGCGCACCCACATCCATCTGCTTGACCGTTATGCCAATCTGCTGCCGCTGCGTCGAGCGCTGGCCACAGAGGTAACAACCCTCCGCAAGGTGCGTGAAGAACTCAACCGCCTGCGCCAAGATGCACGCACGATTGCCCAGCGGGTCGATCTGCTCAGCTTTCAGGTCGAAGAGATCTTTGCCGCCCAATTGCGCGCCGATGAAGAGGGCGAACTCGAGAGCGAGCGCCGCCGCCTGGGCAATGCCGAAGCATTGATCAAATTGGCCCAGGCCGCCCAAGGCATTCTCAGCGAAGGCGAGAGCGAAATGCCCGGTGCGGTCGATCTGATTAGCGAAGCCGTTGGCCGTTTGGAGCGGTTGGCTCGCATCGATCCCGACATGGAAGCACTGGCCACCGAAGGGCAATTGCTTCTCGAGCAAGCATCCGACCTGGCGCGTAGCATCCAAGATTACGCCGACCAGTTGGAGTTCAACCCCGAACGGCTCGAAGAGGTCGAAGAGCGGCTCGAAACGATTGCCAATCTCAAACGCAAATATGGCGACACGATCGAACAGATCAACGCCTTTGGCGCGCGCGCCCAGGCCGATCTCGATAGCTTGGGCAATTGGGAAGTTAAAACTGCTGATCTCGAACGGCAGGAGGAGGGACTTCTGCACAAGATCGGCCAGTTGGGCAGCGAATTAAGCAGTGCCCGCCAAGTGGCTGGCGATCAATTGGCTCGCCAAGTCGAGGTCGAGTTGCGCGATCTACGGATGGAACGCGCCCGCTTTGGCGTCGCCGTCGACCGTCGAAGCCATGCCGATGGCGCTTTTCTGCCCGATGGCCGGCGCGTTGCCTTTGACAGCACCGGGATCGATCAGGTCGAATTTATGGTCAGCGCCAACCCCGGTGAACCATTGAAAGCGATGGCCCGCGTCGCCTCCGGTGGTGAGACGGCCCGCCTCATGCTCGCCCTTAAAAGTGTGCTCACCCATGCCGACGCCACCCCCACGCTCATCTTTGATGAAATTGACCAGGGCATCGGTGGCCGCGTTGGCTCGGTTGTCGGGCAAAAGCTCTGGATGCTGACCGGCAATCAGGGGGCCAATGGGTTGGCCACTGCCACGCCCAAGAAAGGCAAAAAGAGCGTCGCACTACCACTGCCTACCGTTGCCCACCAGGTTCTCTGCATCACCCATCTACCCCAACTCGCCGCCTTTGGCGATCAACATTTCACTGTCAACAAGCGTCTGATTATTGACAGCGGTGAGGAGCGCACAAGTACCGTCGTCCAGCAGTTGGATGATCCCCACCGCATTGAAGAGCTGATGCAGATGTTGGGGGCCAGCAGTGAAGCCGGTCGCCGCTCAGTCGAAGAGATGTTGAGCGATGTGCAGCGGGTGAAAGGGAGTGTGTGAGGCAGGTGGCAGGTGTGATTTTAGGGGCGGCGGTGTGAATTACCAAGTGGGGTTTGGGCTGTGAATATGGCCGTGAGCCGCTCCAGAAAGGATACAATGAATCAGCGAAAAAAAACACAAACTTGTCTACGCCTGTTGGTCGTCTTGCTGTATCTTTCACTCATCGCTCTCGGCCTCTTGGGGCCATTGGCCGCCAATGCCACCGTTCTCTATGCGCAAGATGCCACTTCGCCAACGACAACCGAAAGCCAACTTGTTTACCTCCTCACCTTCGAGGGCGCAGTAACCCCAGTATTGGACCGCTATATTCAGGACAATATTGAAGCGGCCCAATCTGCGGACGCGGAGTTGATCATTCTGCAATTGGACACCCCCGGTGGCAGCATCGATATCACCCAAGGGATCACCCAAAAGATGCTTGCCTCGCCAGTGCCGATCGCGGTCTACGTCGCACCATCTGCCGCGCGCGCTGGCAGCGCCGGCACCTTTATCACGCTCGCCGGCCACATCGCAGCGATGGCCCCAGGCAGCAGCATTGGTGCCGCCAGCCCTGTCGGCTCTGGCGGGGAAGATGTCGGCGAAACGATGGAAGCCAAAATCAAGAATATCCTCAGCGCCGATATCGAAAATCTGGCAACACGGCGGGGTGAACAGGCTGTCGAATGGGCGATTGCCGCGGTTCAAGAGGCGACGGCGGCGACCGCGGATCAAGCCTTACAGCTTGGCGTCATTGATTTTATTGCCAACGACACCAACGATCTGCTCGCGCAGATGGATGGCTTCAGCGTGACCGTGCGCGGCGAGCCAGTGACGCTACAACTCGACCGGCCGGTCATCATCGATCGAGAATTAAGTGCCCTTCAACGCTTCCTCAACTTTATTTCCAATCCCACGATTGCCACGCTCCTACTCACCATCGGCTCAGCGGGGCTGCTGGCCGAAGTCTGGAACCCCGGCACGTGGGTGCCTGGCGTCAGCGGTGCGATCTGTCTGCTCTTGGGGCTCTATGCCCTTGGCCAACTCGACGCCAACTTTGCCGGGTTGGCACTATTAGCCGTTGCGCTTGGCCTCTTTGTGGCCGAAGCCTTTACCCCTACCTTTGGCGCGCTGACCACCGCCGGCGCGGTCGCCTTTGTCCTGGGTGGCGCGCTGCTCTTTGACGCGCCAGGCCTCAACACGCCGTGGGTTACGCTCGTTGGCCTGGCCCTCTTTATGGCCGCCTTCACCTTCTTTGCCGGCGTCAAAGGGTTGGCCGCGCAACGCAAACCGGCGATCACCGGCAGTGAAGGGATGATTGGCCAACACGCCCAGGTCAAACAGAGCTTTGCCACGGGCGAGACGGGCAGCGTCTTTGTCGCCGGCGAATGGTGGAACGCGCAGTTGGTTGAGAACACCCAGGAGGTTATCGCCGTGCAGATTGGTGATGCGGTGGAAATTGTAGGGCGCAAAGGGTATACACTGTTGGTGCGACCGGTGGTATGAGTGGTAGCCACCGAATGAATTCGGCGGCTAATACACAAAGTGCGTTAAAACGCACTCGCGGTCGGGTCTACCTGATTATGGATGTTCAAAAAATAATTCGGCATAAAGCCATTAGGGTTTACACGCAGACAGGCCGGTGCGTGTATTGCGCATCCCCCGATGCGCTTTCGTCTCATTCTCCAACGTTATTTGCGAACAAACCCTGACTGCGCTTTCGCATACTTTCTTTCGCCGCGGTCTCTTCGGGCAGGGTTCAACCATTGCACTTTACTCAACGTTCGCTTGAACCAGATGGCTCATGCAGCCATTGGCCAATCATCGTACAACGCCTGCGCCTGTTTCATCAAACGATTCAAGATAAACGCAAACTGCTCACCTTTGATCTTGCGCCGCCGCAAGACCATCTTCACTGCGCTTTCAACCCCCGCGTAGACATCTTTGCGGTGCGCTTTGGTCCAGTCGACCTGTACGTTGTTGCGGATGGCTTTGACCACATCGCGCACAAGCGAAGCGATCCACTCGTTGTCGATTGTGATATTGATCGCCTCTCCCATAACCACCACATCGTAGAAGGCCAACTCTTCATCGCTCAGACCAAGATCGCGCTTGCGCTGCTCATTGGCGGCCCACTGCTTGCGGATCTCGACCATGACGCGCACGACATCGGCGGCTTGGAGCGTGTGGTTGTTGTAGCGGGTAATCGCCTCTTCCAACATGGTCTTGAAGGAGCGTACCTGCATCATGTTGCCCCGTTGGCGGCGGTTGAGTTCATCCTGTAAGAGCTTCTGCAACAGGCGTGCCTGCAAATCCTGATTGCGTTGCTTACGGAAACCGGCCAGAAATTCATCGTCAAGAATCGAGATATCGGGCCGTTCCAACCCGGCAACCGAAAAGATATCGACCGCAGGCTGCGCGGCGACACTCTCATCGAGCAGATCTTGCACGGCGCGGTCGAGATCCTGGAGACCGCGGCGGGCGTTGGGGGTCAGCTTGCGGATCTGTTTGCGGATCATCTGGTAAAAAGCGACTTCGTCCCCGTTTTCCTGCCCCACCGGCAAGTGGCTGATCAAGGTAAACGCTTTGGAGAGCCGGTGTTCTTCCTGGAGAAAATCTTCGCGTAGGCTATCATCGTCGGCCAGAGTGCCGTAACAGAGGTTGGTCAGATCCTCCAACGCCATTGCCGAGAGGGTGCGCCACGTGGCATAGGGTTGACTGCCGGGGAGCAGCGCACGCGTGACTTCCAACTGATTGCGGAAGGTGCTTACCGCCTGTTCTAGCAGGTCATCGGTGAGCCCACCGCGGCCACCGCCCGCCGTGTACTTGCCTGTTGCTTCCTGTAGATATTCGCCGATGCCGATGTAGTCCACGATCAGCCCTGCGGGTTTGTCTTTGAAAATGCGGTTGACGCGGGTAATGGCTTGCATCAGGTTGTGCCCCTTCATCGGTTTGTCAATGTACAGGGTATTGGCGCAGGGTGCGTCAAAGCCGGTGAGCAACATGTCGCAGACAATGAGGATTTTCAGCGGGTCGGTGGGGTTGATAAAGCGGGCCTTGATCGCCTCGCGCTTGGCTTTGGTCGTGATGTGGCCAGCCTCGTTCCATTCCGTCGGATCAACTGTAATCTTGCCGGTCATGACGATTTTGACTTCCGGGCATTCGGGCAAGGCGGTCAAAGCATCATAGAGTGCAACACAGTTGCGGCGGCTCATGCAGACGATCATGGCTTTGCCCTGTAACGACCGTTGCCGGGTATTGAAATGAGCGAGCAGATCCTGCGCCAATACCGTCAGTCGTTCCTGGGTGCCCGCAGCCCGTTCAATGGCCGCCCATTTGGCCTTGGCGAGTTCCAGCCGCTCGGCGGGCAGTTCGTTTTCGACCTCGTCGGTAATCTCCGCCAATTCTTCATCAATTTCAACATTGGTCAGGTTGAGCGGGATGTGGCGTGGCTCGTAGTAGAGACCAACCACCGCGTTGTCCTCACGCGCTTGGAGCATGTCGTAGACGTGGATGTAGTCGCCAAAGATCTGGATCGTGTTGGCGTCAGTCTTGTCGACGGGGGTGCCGGTGAAGCCGATAAAGGCGGCGTTGGGCAGCGCCTGGCGCAGATACGCGCCAAAGCCTTCGAGCAAGTTGTATTGGGTGCGGTGCGCTTCGTCGGCCATGACCAGAATGTTGCGCCGCGGTGAGAGCACCGGATGTTTGCGCTCATCCTCACGTAAGCGGAACTTCTCAATCGTCGTACAGACCAACTCACCCCCTCGGTCTGCAGCAGGGTGCGCAACTGATCGACATCATCGGCCTGATGGACCGTGCCCACGAGTTCGGTGGCCGCGACAAAGTTGTCGTAGAGTTGGTTGTCGAGATCGTTGCGGTCGACCTGGATCACAATCGTCGGGTTGAGACCATGCCAGCGACGTAGGATGCCGGCGAGGTAGATCATCGAGAGGCTCTTGCCCGACCCTTGTGTGTGCCAGATGACACCGACGCGCTGGTCATGTTCATCAGGACGTTGCTCCCCGCTGGGCAACAATTCCGGGGCCATCGCGGCTACTGCCCGCCGCGCAGCGAAACGGACAGCAAAGAATTGGTGATACTTTGCGCCCTTCTTGGTCAGCTTGTCGTTGACCACCTCGTGGACAATAAAGTTGCGCAGGTAGTCGAGCAGCCGTTCCTTGGGAAAGAGCCCTTCGATCAGCGTCTTCATGGAGCCGGTGGTGTTCGCCTCGACGCTCATGCCGTCAATCGATTTCCACGGTGCGTACCACTCAAAGCTGCCGTCGGCCATGCCATGCAGCGTGGTCGTGCCGTCAGAGATGACGCAGAAGCCGTTAAAGGTAAAGAGTTGCGGAATGTCGATGCGATATTGTATGCACCCGCCACATCGGCGTAGCTGTCCCACGGGCTTTTGAGTTCAAAGAGCACCACCGGCAGCCCATTGAGATAGATGATCAGATCAGGGCGGCGGGCATTGCCGCCGTCGCTGCTCTCGATGGTGAGTTGATTGACAACGAGCCAATCATTGAGCTCGGGTTGGGCAAAGTCGGCGAGGTAGATGTGTGCAAAGTGCGCTTTGTTGTCGACTTCGTAGCGCAGATCAAAGCCGCTGCGTAGAAGCCGGTGAAAGGTGAGGTTGCGCCGTTCCAGGTTCACCCCCTCCGGCGCGCGGATCAGGTCGATGGCCTGTTCAATCGCGTGGGCGGACAGGTGGCGGTAGCGCCGTTGCAGATAGGCGCGCAATTCGGGAATGAGAAGAACACTTTGCGGGGACCGGTCGATGGTGCTGCCATGTTGGTAACGGTAGCCCTGCGCCAACAGTCGTTCAATCGTTGCCTCTTCAAAGGTCGATTCGGTGGCGGTGACCGTCATGGGTGGGGATTCCTTTGGTTTGGTTAATTGGGAGGAGCAGTATCAGATTTGGATAGCTTACGGATTTTTTCTAGATCGACATCTGAATTTCCTGCTGTTGCCAGTGTCGTCAACGCAATAATTGTCTTTTCCGCAATTGTTTGGACAAGCACAGGTGGCTGTTGCACAAAGTCTGTCTCTTGGACGATCTCTCTCAATGATCGGTCTGTCAGTGCTAATGCCAGCCGCAACGCTCGATCAATTTCCGTCATGTCACGCGGCGAAAGTTTTCCTACTGTATGGACAACTAATTTCGGCTCAATGGCGGCGAGCTTAGGACGCACGAAAGAGGGTTTGAGTAACCCTGCCTGTTGCCAGTCCTGCAAGAGAACATCAAGTGGCGCAACAGCCACCGAAGTTTGTGAAGAGACATAGGCCAACAGGAGATCGCGCCGGACTGCCTGATAAGCTGAACTGCTCACAACCACTGCGGGTCTGGTCTTGGCTGCGCTGAGATCGGTATAAGGAAAAGGGACCAGTACAATCTCACCGCGCTGAAACGCCATAGAGTTCTCTCCAATTATCATAGATGGCGTCTTCTTCGTTATCCCAATCTTTTTCAAACGAAGCCAGTCCCAACTGCTGCCAGTCAGTTTCTTCGTCAATCTCGTTCATTAAAACGCTGTCCAGTAACAGGCGCGCCACCAACAACCGTTCGGTGGTCGTTAAACCAAGCCCAGCGTTCAAAACTGCGGTCACTTTGGGCGTTGCAACGGTATCAATTGCAAGCATGGAAGCGTCTCCTTTGCCTAACTCAAGTTCGACTACCGTGCATTATACATCACTTGCCGAAGATGTGAATATACAAACGCAGCGATGACCCCCGTTGATTGACTTTTCAAGCGGATGATAGCATACTGCAAACGTACGACCGAACCGCTTTGACGGCGATGTAGGCCGCTCCAGATGGTACTGAAAAGCGCTCACGACGGTGGGCGCTTCTTATTTTTTGGCGTTGCCATGTCCAGATGCAAATCAGGCAACTCGCCCGGCGGCACCGCTTCAAAAAAGTCGGACGGATAGAGATAGCCACCTTCACTGCCGGCCTCACCCGTGGTTTCATCGGCGATACGCAACAGGTCGCCGTCGTTTGCTTCTGGTGGTAACACCTGGTAGACTGCGCCGGCGCGCAGCGAGACGCCGTGGTCGACGATAGCGCGGACGTAATTCATTGTGCTTCTCCTGATTCCGTGCTTAGCTTTTGGACGCGCCCTTGCCCGTACAGACACGGTGCACCATGTCCGTACGGGCGGAGTGGGGCCATGAGACCTCATGGCCCCACTCCATCATTATCGTCATCATCATCGTGATGGTCCCGATCAAAATGTTCGTTAAATTGATTAGGCGGCGCTTTGGGATGGAGTTGATCCTCTAACCACCGTGCGGGATTGTTGTGAATGTAGTCGCGAATGCGCTGCAACTCCGCATCATTACGAATAATGCGATCCCAGAAACGGCCGTGCCACAAAGGTACATCCGGCGGATAGAGACCGGCATCGCGCGCTGTTCGGGTAACGTCCCCTTTGTATAAGCCCATGAGCGTCGAAAGTGAGCGCGCTATCGGCTGTCCAAACTCACGAAGCGGTCGACTTAGATCGCGGTTGAACATGGGCGTAGGGACATGGTGCACCATGTCCCTACTGTGGGACATCTCGTCATCCGTAGGGACATGGTGCACCATGTCCCTACGGATATCTGCCTGAATGGACGCTAGCGTATCGGGATCGGGGTGCAACCACAGAATGCCGTGCGAATGGTTGGGCATCATGGTAAATGCATCAATTGCAACATAGGAATGGTGTTCTGGAATTTCCTGCCAACCATCGTGGGCAATTTGTCCAATCGGGTTCAGCACCATTTCTTGGTCAATGATCCGTCCAAAGATCGAATGGCCCAAGTGTGCACAAATGGTGACAAAATAAGCCCCGGCTGCCGTGTAATCGTATTGGGGATGGCGTAGCGATTTCCGTCGTCGGGGGCGACGTTGTTGTGCCATGAGTGGGATTCCTGTAAATTTCTATCGTATGGCCACGATGTATCGTGGCCATACGGACATGGCGCATTGTCCCTGTACGGACATGGTGCACCATGTCCGTACGATAGCCTATTTGAATGATGCCTCATGGCCGACCAATACCAAAATTTGCGGCCACCTGAATTTTCGTAGGGACACGGTGCACCGTGTCCCTACGAAAATTCCGCTGCCACCCCAATCTCCCCCGACAACAGCTTGGGCAGGAGATAATCGCGAATTTCAGCGAGTTTGCGTGACTCCCGATTGTTGATCGCAATTTGTGCAAAAAACGGATCGGTCTTGCGCCGAAACGCCTCCAACACCACCGTTGGCGGCAGCAGGATTGGCGTTTCTTCTAAGTTGCCCTTGGTGATTGCTTTGCGCGTAGCACCCGCGGACATATTAAACAACATCTCTTTCGTTTCGGGTCGCAGCAGATGTTGATGCACAAAATTGGGTGGCACTTCCGCAATTGGGCGAATGATAGCAACGTGTTGATTGACCCGTGCTGGCAAAACTGCCTCATCCGCGACACAGGTGCGCAAAATCGAATCGCCGGTGATGTTGATCAACACATCGCCCGCTTCTACCGTAACAGTACGCAATCTCTCGGCGGCGTCATCGGTGATGTGGGCGAGACCATCCCAGGAAAAGGCGGAATCATAGACATTCTGACTGCGAATCAGATTGATGCCTTCATCAATGTAGACACTTGACCCGCCACGCGGCGTGGCACCGCTGCCGATTTTTGTCGTAATCTCTTTCAGCGTTGTCGTCGTCCACCCCGCCGGAATCAACCCCAACGCACTCTCGACAAACTCCCCCGCCTGAAACGGCCCAAAGTCGACAAACCAGTGCCGGTAGAGCGCCTGTGCCATCGCCTCCAACGTGCGGTTGCTGCGCCGGTTGACCTCGATCTTGTCGTCCAGCCGCCCCAGGATCGCGGCGATGCGGCGTTGGATGGGGAGGGGTGGAATAGAAAACTCGAAACGTGGAATATCCCTAACGTTTAAGCTGCTGAAAACAGCGCCTTCATTCTGATATTTGAATACCTGATCCCAATATTCAGGACCTCGAACTAGCCAACGGAGAAAATCTTGTAGCAGATATTTTTCGTCAGAGCGAAGTATTACGAGGTTTTGACCCAGTGCACATTGTAGTTTACTGGGTATGACTGCGGTATCTCCTACTCGTGCTCGCCTAGTTAGAACAATATCGCCAGCCTGTGGTTTTGTTCTTCGGTTCCATAGATCAAGATCTTCTTTCGAAATTAATCTTACATCTGATAAATCAAGTCGTCCGTCACGAACATTAGGAATCGCAATATAAGGATACCCATTTGCCACGGGTTGTGGTGTTTTATGTTCACAGTCAAGTACAATAACTCCCATATCTGCAAGGGAGTAGAGAGGATACAAACTACTCTCCATTCGCAAGCTCCTCCAAATCTGCCGTAATCAACCCCTGCAACCGATCCGACTCGGCAAACAACTCCTGCAACTCTCCAATCAAGCGTGGCATCTTCTCCTCGTACAACTCATCATCCGCATCCGCCGCCTCTGTCCCTACGTAGATCCCCGGCGTCAGCTTGTAGTCGTGTCCACGTACCTCATCGAGGGTGGCGATCTTGCAGAGGCCGGGCACGTCGTCGGGCACGTCGTAGCGTTTGTAACGACGGTAGATCTCGGCGATCTCGCCAATCTCGACGTCGTTGATCACCCGTTGGCGGCGGTTGACCATGTCGCCCATGGCGCGGGCGTCGATAAAGAGGATCTCATCCTGGCGATAGCGGTGGCCGTGGGTGCCGGCGCGATTTTTGCTCAGAAACCAGAGACAGCAGGGGATGCCGGTGCCAAAGAAGAGGCGGTCGGGCATCTATACAATGCAGTCGACCAGCCCCTCATCAACGAGCGCCTGGCGCGTCTCCTTCTCCTCACGGGTGTTGGTGGTCATCGCGCCGTTGGCCATCACATAGCCGGCGCTGCCGCCGTCGGCCAGGTGATAGAGAAAGTGCATCATCCACATGTAGTTGGCGTTGCTGTTGGTCGGCTGCCCCTTGCGGTAGCCGATGGTCAGCCGTGGGTCGTTGGGTCGATCTTGTCCGCGCCCCAGCCGCGCAGGTTAAAGGGCGGGTTGCTGATCACCGTGTCCGCCTTGAGGCCCGGATGTTGATCGTTGAGCAGCGAATTGCCCAACTGCACATTGCCGAGCAGCCCATGCAAGATCAGATTCATGCGGCCCAAGCGCAGCGTCGTCTCCACATTCTCCTGGCCATAAAAGGAGAGCGCCCGTGCGTTGTCGGTAAAGCGCGCGGATTGCACAAACATGCCACACGAACCGGCTGCCGGGTCAAAGACGATGCCCTTTGTCGGCTCCAACATCTCAACCAGCAGCTTGACAATACACGATGTGGTGAAAAACTCGCCGCCGCGGTTGCCCTCGGTGCTGGCAAAGTTGGTGATAAAGTACTCATAGGTGCGCCCCAGGTAATCGGAGCCATTCTTCTGCGCAAAAACCTCTTTGGAGAAGAGATTGATCAGCCCCGCCACTTGGTCCACGGTCAAGTTGCTGGCCGCATAGATGCGCGGCAGCACGCCCCCCAACTTCTCTGGGTAGAGCTCTTCGAGCACACGCATCGCGCTGTCAATGCGCAGCTTGATATCATCGGCGCGGGCGTGGGCGCGGATCGTCGCCCACGCGGCTTCCTCTGGAATCACATAGACATTCTGCTTTTCATACTCAGCCTGATCGGCGAGGATTTCGGCATCAACCTCGAGGTCCCCGGTGTAATAGTCACTGCTCGGCTCTTTGAGCAAGGTACCCAATTCCGTCTTGCGCTGTTCATAGCGCAGCGAGAGATAGCGCAGAAAGAGCAGCGGCAGCACATAATGTTTATAATCCCCCGGCGAGACGGTGCCGCGCAACGTCACGGCCGTCTCCCAGAGTTCGCGTTCAAAGTTAATATCGGCTTGGGCACTCATCGGGTCAAAAGTTTCTTTCCAGAGTCAGTGGTACGGCCACGGTATACCGTGGCCGTACGGAGCGAGTAAACTGCTGGTAAGTATATCATCACAAACGCAATCTGTCGTAGCGAATGCGCTTACGCTTCACTTGTAACAGGAATAAACGTTTGCAAGTAGACGCCACCGCACCTCGTGCATTATAATACCCCCATCCCCACCAACCCAACCAAGGAGCCAATCTCATGCCCACCCAACCCAATGTTATCTTCATCCTGACCGATGACCAGGGCTATGGCGACCTAGGCTGCCATGGCAACCCGGTCGTGCGCACACCGCAGATCGATCGGCTGTACGGCGAGAGCCTCCGCCTCACGAACTACCACGTCGGGCCAACCTGCGCGCCGACGCGGGCGGGGCTGTTGACCGGCCACTATGCCAACAGCACGGGGGTCTGGCACACGATTGGCGGGCGCTCGTTGTTGCGCCAGGATGAAGTGAGCATGGCCGACGTTTTTAGCCGCGCCGGCTATGTGACGGGGATCTTTGGCAAGTGGCATCTCGGCGACAACTACCCCTATCGCCCACAGGATCGGGGCTTTCAGCATGTCGTTTGTCACGGCGGTGGGGGCGTGGGGCAGACGCCCGATTATTGGGGCAACAAGTACTTTGATGATACGTACTGGGTGCATCGCCCGGCTGGGGAAGATCAAGCTGGGAAAGCAGATGAGGCGATAAACCAACATCAATTTTTCCCTGGCTATTGCACCGATGTGTGGTTCAATGCGGCGCTCGACTTTATCGACCAGCAACGTGACCACCCCTTCTTCTGTTATATCCCCACCAATGCACCGCACAGCCCCCATCTGGTCGATCCGGCGTATAGCGATCCCTATCTGCCATTGACACCGCACGAGGAGCGCGCCAACTACTTTGGCATGGTCACCAAGATCGATGAGAATGTGGGCCTCCTGCGCCGGAGGCTGGCCGAGTGGGGGTTGGCGGAGAATACAATCTTGATCTTTATGACCGACAACGGTTCGGGCGGTGGGGTCGATGTTGATGGCAATCACTTTGTCGTCAACGGGCACAACGCTGGGATGCGCGGCAAGAAAAATTCTGAGTATGAGGGTGGTCACCGTGTGCCCTTCTTTCTGCATTGGCCGGCGGGTGGCTTTAGCGCTGGCCGTGATATTCCCCACTTGACGGCCAATATCGATATCTTGCCAACGTTGATCGAGTTGTGTGGGCTGGGCGAGTGGCGGCAGCAGGATTTTGACGGCACAAGTTTGGTGCCGCTCTTCTCGGTTGCCTCGCCCTTATCCGCGCCCCCTGAGCCTGCCGAAGGGGGCGCGGATAAGGGCGAGGCGAGAAGCAGTTGGCCGGAGCGTACGCTGGTCACCGATTCGCAGCGGCTGGTCTACCCAGTCAAGTGGCGCAAGAGCGCGGTGATGACGCAGCGTTGGCGGCTCGTGAATGGCACCGAGTTATATGATATGGCTGTCGATCCGGGACAATCTCACGATGTTGCCGCTGACTATCCGGCGGTTGTTGCCCAGCTACGCGAAGCTTATGAGGGATGGTGGCAAAAGGTCTCGCAGCAGTTCGATGAGGAGATCCCCATTCCACTTGGGGCAGCGGAGGGAGGCGAGCTTTGCCTCAATACGCATGACTGGCGCAATGGGGCGTGTGCCTGTGCCTGGAATCAGAATCTGATCCGCGAGGGGCTGCGCTGCAACGGCTACTGGGAGATCGAGGTGCTGCGCGCCGGACGCTATCAATTTGAATTGCGCCGCTGGCCCAAAGAGGAAGATCGACCGCTGGCGGCCCCGATCCCAGGTGTGCCGGTCCCTTTTGATCAGATGACGGTCACCAGTGGCTACGGTGGCGGCAACGCGATTGCCATTCAGCTGGCGCGTCTGCGTGTTGGCGATCAAGAGGTCAGTCAAACGGTTGTTGCCACCGATCAGCGCGCGACCTTCATCCTTACGCTACCTGCCGGCCCAGCTCATCTTCAAAGCTGGTTTACAGAGGAGGATGGGGCGACGCTTGGCGCCTATTATGTTTATGTTCAAGCTTTATCTGATGGCTCCCCAGGGCTGTAAGTACAGTTAAGTATGTAAAACGTAAAGATAAAATGTGAGGCGGCAAGGCCGCGATAATTGTGAATGGTAAATTGCCAATTGTGAATTGTACATTTGTGCGGAGGAACCAAACCATGTCTGAACCGAAATTGCTTGTTGATAATCACGCCCTGGTTGGCGAGGGGGCGCTGTGGGATGAAGAGAGCCAAACGCTCTATTGGGTCGATATTCTCTCGAATATGCTCTACTGCTATGACCCGGCGACGGGCGAAAACCGAAGTTGGGATGTGGGGCAGCATGTGGGAACGGTAGTCTTGCGCCAATCCGGCGGTGTCATGCTGGCGTTGCGCAATGGCTTTGCTGCCTTTGATTTAGAAACCCATCAGTTGACGATGATTGCGGACCCGGAAGCCGATCTACCGGGTAATCGCTTTAATGATGGCAAGTGCGATCCAGCCGGACGCTTTTGGGCCGGAACGATGGCCTATGAAAACCAGACAACCCAGGGCAGTCTCTACCGGCTCGACGCTGATCTGAGCGTACACAAGATGGTTGGCGACATCGGGATTTCCAACGGTATCGTCTGGAACGAGGCCGCCGATACCATGTACTATGTTGATTCGATGGCCTACAACGTGCGCGCCTTTGACTATGACAACGCCACCGGCGATCTGGCCAACGAGCGGGTGGTGATTCGGGTGGCGAAGCAAATGCGCCTGCCCGATGGCATGGCAATTGATGCCGAAGGGATGCTCTGGGTCGCCCACTTTGGCGGCACTTGTGTGCGGCGCTGGAACCCGCAGAATGGGGCATTATTGAGTCAGATCGATCTGCCCACGGCGCAGATTACCTCGTGCGCTTTTGGGGGGCCGGATCTCGATATTCTCTACATCACCAGCGCGGCCAATGGCTATACAGAAGCTGATTTTGCACGCGAACCCCACGCCGGTGGGCTCTTTGCGGTCAAGCCCGGTGTGCGGGGTGTACACACCTTTCGCTTTGCCGGCTAGAGGGCACCCATTGGAAATGGCCGCCTAACACCGAGAAGCCGCCTCAGCGGCTAGCTTTTAGCCGCTGAGGCGGCTTCTCGCTATTAGTAGCGGGTTTTAACCCTGCTGCTTTGAATCGTACCTCAAAAAGAGCCAATAGTTGTTCTGCTCGGCGAAGGATGGTAGAGTATTTAGAGAGCACAATAAAGTGGATGATCACGACTTACGCACTGAGAACAAATAACCAGAGGTTAACAGTTACCACCAAGACACGCGTTCTCACGTAGCTGCGTAACTCCTAATAATCTCTGACGATGTGGTGAGAAAGTAGCAATCTATGGCAAATCGCCCCAAGCCCCAAGCGCAGAAGTCGGTGACGAGTTTACCCCAGCGTAATGATCATTGGCACCTTGTCATTCACTACATGCGCGTCTGGGTTGCCCCCCCGGATGAAGCTCCTTCGCGCCCCTGGCTTGTCCTGCTGCTCAATCTCCAAAAGGGATTAATCCAACATGCCGATGTCCTCAACGTCGAGCCCGATTCCAAAATGTTGCTGGCGATTTTACAAAAGTCGATGCATCGCAGCGAAGCACAACTGCAGATCACGCCCCATCGCCCCACCATGATCTCCTTTGAAGAAGTTGGTATGGCCGAGACGTTGCGCACTTCATTGGCCCGGTTTGGCATCAACAGCACCGTGTTGGATCGGCCGGAGGGGGTCGATGATCTGCTGCGTGAACTGGAAGAGAATATGCGCGGTCAACCGGAGATCCCTGGCTTATTGGCCGGGTATGGGGTCAAACCGGCATTGGTCGAAGGGCTCTTTGCGGCGGCGGTCTACTTTTATCGAGCGGCCCCCTGGAGCGATCTGACTGACCAACATCCCCTGGCAATTACCGTGGGCAAGACGAAACGTTATGCGGTTGTGATGGGGGCAGGGGGCATGGAGTATGGGCTCGCCATCTATGATAAGTGGAAGGATCTGGCGCAGATCTATAGCGGTGGCGACGAACTGAATTCGATGGTGCCAAGTGGCGGCATGAAGGCCTTTAATTTTGCGCCGATCACCGAAGTGCCCTTTGCCGATCTCGAAGCGATCACCCAATATGGCTGGGAGATGCCCGAGGAGGGGCTCTATTCTGTACCGCTGGTGATCACGCGCGATGGCGAAGCAAAACGCCCAACCTGTGCGGAGCTAGAATGGTACGAAGGGGCACTGCGGGCCATTCCCCGCTTTGTCGAGGAGTCGTTGCAACCCAATGAAGAGGGCGGCTTCGCCCCCGTAGAAGCTGCCATTGATATGGAGACCAGCCGTGGCGCAGTGACTGTTCAGATCACCTATCCGGCTGGCGAGATTCCTGAGCGCATAGCGCGCGCCACCGATATGAGCGTCTTCCTGGAAGGGTTGGAGCCAAGTGAGTTCCCCTTCTTTGACCGCCGTGCCATGGAATCGATGATGGCTGGCTTTGGCGGAGCCCCGCAAGCCGGCCCTCTACAGGATGCGCAAGAGTGTATGTATCGCGCATGGGAAGAACAGAACCCCAAACGGCGGATTGCCCTAGCACGCGAAGCGCTGGCCATCTCGGCGGATTGTGCTGACGCTTATGTGCTATTGGCTGAAGAAGAAGCTAAAACGCTAGGCGATGCCTTACGTTATTATCAGCAGGGGGTCGCAGCGGGAGAGCGGGCGTTGGGCAAGGCAACCTTTCAGCAATATGTGGGCCACTTCTGGGGAATCTTGGAGACACGCCCCTATATGCGGGCACGCCAGGGCTTAGCCAATATCCTTTATGAATTGGATCGCAAAGAGGAAGCCGGTGCCCACTATCGTGAATTGCTACGCCTCAACCCGGGTGATAATCAGGGGGTTCGCTACAGTCTGCTTAATTTGCTGCTTGAACGCAGCGATGACAGTGCCGCGCTCAAGTTACTCAGCGATTATGACGAAGATTCTGCGGAGTGGCTCTATAGCAAAGCGCTAATTGCCTTTCGCCAACATGGCTCCAATCGCAAAACAGATGCCCTGCTGCGGACAGCAATTAAGATCAACGTCCACGTCCCTGCCTATCTCACGGGACGCAAGCGGATTCCCGGTACCCTGCCCGCCTTTGTGGGCATGGGCGATGAGAGTGAAGCGATTACCTATGCAAGCGCCTACCTAAGTCAGTGGCGGAAGAGTGTGGGAGCAGTGGAATGGCTACAGCGCTTATCAAAAAAAACGTAAGGTCAACGAGCACGTAAACGCGGTCTCCCCAAAATGGATAGAGTATATAAACGAAGGGCGTACACATCAATCGATGTGTACGCCCTGTTTTGTTTAGCTGCCATGGGCATTTCACAAAGGACCACTCGAATTAAACATGGGCCGCCGCTTACAACTTGGCAACCTTGGAATAGGAATCGACATTTTCTGTTTAGGCCATTTCAGAAATAATTGCGACAACGGTCAGTTATACCTGTTTATGATCTATCTCGCAAATAGTCTTTTGTCATACGACATCTCCAGTAAAGGAGGGGGATATCTGGGACTACAGCCTATAGACAGCCGTAGGGCTTCTCTGTAAAGTACTTTCAGCCAGGGGAATCAATCTCAAAAAATTGTGTGTTATGTGCCTTATGGACGAGAAACGTTCGTCGGCGACCGTAGAAAGTTCCACCATGCAAAGTCAATTGAGAGCAAAATTTAGTTCCGCGCTACAAAGTCTTTACGACCCGTCTGCCCTTTTTGATTTAAACCGTCAACTTATTCTTTGGATTCTGCTCTTTTGCAGCGCGATCTTTCTGCTTACTGCTGTGGTCAATGCCTATTTACAAATACCCTCTGTGCAGTTGCAAATAGGCATGTGTGTCATTTGTATGGGGATCTATTGGATAGCCAGAAAGAATGCCTATTGGGCACACAAATTGACGCTGTTTCCCTTTGTCGCCTATCTAGTGGTCACAACAAATGCATGGTTTGTCAATGCCGGCATTGTGGGTAGTGTGCCGATTTATTTAACATGTCCTGCCATTACAGCTATCGCCATTCTGAAAGGATCCAGACGGATGGTAGTGCTTGTTATTTTATTTTTACACGTGGTCTTTCTGAGCTTGATCCAATTTCGATATCCGGCAACCGTTTTGCCTTATTCCTCACCAACAACAGCACAGATTGATATTCTGATAGCCGTACTGTTGGTGATTCTATATTGCCTGGGCGTTAGCTCTTTGGTTATGCATCATCTTGATCAAAGGCGGCAACAGGCAGAGGCACTATTGCTCAATGTGCTACCACTGCCGATTGCCCAAAAGATGGCCTATCGCTACACAGGGGCAGAGACCATTGCACAAAGCTTTCCGCAGGCTTCGATCATCTTTGTCGATATTGTTAACTTTACAGGCCTATCAGCACGCATGCGCCCGGATGAATTAGTCTCCTTCTTAAATAATCTCTTCTCTCACTTTGATATGCTGGCCGAAGCGTATGGTATTGAAAAGATCAAAACGATCGGCGATTGTTACATGGCCGCGGCTGGTGTTCCTTCCCCACGCGCCGATCATGCCCATGTTTTGATCCGTTTTGCGTTGACCTTGCAAGCACATATTAAACGTCAGCAATTTTGGGAAGAAGAGATTACCTTTCGCATTGGCATCAATTCTGGGCCAGTTGTCGCAGGGATCATCGGAAAACAAAAATTTGCCTATGATCTGTGGGGCGATGCCGTAAATCTGGCAAGCCGTATGGAATCGCAAGGCGAGCCAGGGATGATTCAGATCACGCGTACAACCTATGAAGCGATAGTCGATAGCTTCCTCTGTGTATACAAGGGCAAACTCGATATCAAGGGTAAAGGTGCAACGGAGATTTGGCACGTCTCCGGCGTGCGTCCAGAGGCTGCACCACCTGCGGTTAATCGAATGGCGGAGACGAACCGGGTGATCAATCAATTACCCTATCGAGAACATTATGCAAATTCACTTCTCGGATAATCGACTGCTTTCTACAATCGAATTGATCTGTGGCAAACCAGGAAACTTTACGGTGCAAGACCAAGCGCTCAATTGGTTACTCTTTTTTAGCAGCGTCATTTCGCTGCTGGTCAGCAGCTTGAATCTATGGCTGGCGCTTTCCGCTGTTGGCCCGTTTCTTGGATTTATTGCCTGTTTGGCCATCTATAGTGCTATACGCATTTACCGTTACCATGCCAGGTGTATGATTTATATTCCCTTTGCGATCTACTTCGCCGCCATTACCAGCGCTTGGTTTATCACCGATGGTATCTATGGGAGTATGCCGTTGTACGCTATCATCCCCACGTTTACGATGATTGTGGTGCTACGTGGTTGGACGCGCTCGCTCCTGTTAGCCACTGTGATCGGCCATCTGTTTCTTCTGATTTGGATTCAGCACGCCTATCCCGCTTGGATCCTGCCTTACCGTGATCATTTAACGATGGTGCTTGATCGCTTGGCTACCACAGTTCTGGTGGCGATCTGTGCCGTTGGCTACACTGGCGTGCTCGTCTACAACCTGGAAGATCGGCACCGACAGGCAGATCTGCTATTGAACAATATTTTGCCAGCTTCGATTGCGGAGACACTAGCGAAGAAGCAGAACCGATACAATATTGCGCACTACTTTGAAAATGTTTCAATTCTTTTTGCCGATGTCGTCAATTTTACTCCTATGTCTGCGGCGATGACACCGGTTGAGTTGGTTTCCCTACTCAATGAACTCTTTACAGACTTTGATACGCTTGTAACGACGTATGGCGTAGAAAAGATCAAAACGATCGGGGATTGTTATATGGTTGCCGCCGGTGCGCCCCATGCCACAGCCGATCATGCCCATCGGCTAGCCGCGCTCGCCCTAGAGATGCAGCAGCTCATACAACGCAAACGTTATCAAGGTCACGCCTTAACATTACGCATTGGTATTAACTCAGGAAATGTTGTGGCCGGTGTGATTGGCAAAAACAAATTTATTTATGATCTTTGGGGCGATGCGGTGAACACGGCTAGCCGTATGGAATCGCACAGCACAAGCGGTACGATTCAGATCACACGGGCCACGTACGAGCTAATTCACGAACGCTTTACGTGTCTCCCCCAAGGAACCATCCCCATAAAAGGGCAAGGGGCGATGGAAGTCTGGCATGTGGTCAGTGCCCTTTCATGAGGCCACGCTTCGCTGTTGCACTTCAACGATCTGCCGAATCTTTGCTTCTTGCGCTTCAATCGACGAGACCAGCCGGAACTGAATCAACGCTCGTTGTAAGTTGTGTTCCGGGTAGCGAATTTTGAAGTAGTGATCCCCCGCCAGATAGTCACTAAAAAAGCGCAACCCCAACTCAAAGGTGATCAGCCGAATGCTATCATATACATAGGCATAATCGGCCTTGGAAAAAAAGCCAGCAGCCTCTGTCAAGTAGCCCTCAAGGATTACCTGACAGAGGTCAGTATCAAAGACTACGCTCTCTAAATCCATTGTCTCTTCGCCGGCCGGGTTGCAGCAAGAGCGTAGGCAATCGCCAATATCATAGTGGACCAGCCCCGGTTTGACGGTATCGAGATCGATCATGCTAATGGCATGGCCTGTCACATCGTCAATCAGAATATTGTCGACTTTTGGATCACCGTGGATCGAGCGCACGTTCAACTCCCCCCGTACCACGGCATCTTCTAAGATAGACGCAAACGCGCGCCGCTCATCGACAAAATGCATGATGGCGCTCACCGACTTGCCGTCGGCGCCCTGTTGTCGCTGCCGAGCACTTTCACTAAGACAGACTTGGTCATAGGCAGCCACATATCGGGGGGTGATATGAAAGCCGGGGAGCGTATCGTGAAGTTGTATTGGATCCAGATCACTAAGCAAGTTGTGAAAATGACCCAATGCGTAACCAGATGCACGGGCATGGAGGGCATCCTGAATGCGGCCATAGGTCTTGGCACCTTCAATTAGGGTAATGGCACGCCAAAAGGCCTGCTGCTCATCCACACAGCTATCGATGCCGTCGCGGTTTGCGATCACGCGCGGCATCCGCCAGTGATTGCCTGGGTGTGGCGTCACTGGCGGAATCGATTGGCCAAGCCGCTGCTCAATGTGTCCAAGAAAGATCCGCATGTTGACCAGGATCAATTCTGGGCGCGGAAAGACATGGGTATTGACGCGCTGTAAAATGAAGCGGTCGCTCCCAATATGCGCTGCCGACTCCGCCAGGGTAACAAGATACGTATCATTCACATTGCCCGCCCCATAAGGGGTAATCGTACGAACAGCGCTCTGCCAGGCAAATCTTTGCGCAATCGGATAGAGCGCGTCTATCGAGGGGTTCTTCACGTAGGTGGCCTTTCCTATACATCCTGTGCTACATCCTAAGATCGATCCAATGTCTTGATCTATCTTAGCGGAATCGGCCATTTGTCGCAAGACACCGTTTCGGCTATGGAACTACAACTAGAGGTGGTATGGCCGTCGCGATGGCCGTCGCCGTCGGTATCTCAGCCGGTGGCGGTGTTACGACGATGGTGATCGGTGTTGCGGTCGCAATCTCTAGTGGTAGACTGTGAGTGACATTAATGTTGGCAAGATAGATCTGCGTATCAATCGCAACTACCCGGATGTGATATTCGGTGTTCGCCCGTTGATCCTGCCAGTGATTATCTACCTCAATATAGTAGGTCCCATCCGCCGGAGCCCTCCAGAAGAGCAGCGAACGCTGACGATTGTACGGGTACTCATCATCGTTATAGGCCAACGCTGTCACGCCATCGTCCGCATAGACCCAAAGAATCGTATCGCTATTGACCCCGAGCTCCAATGTTTCAATCCAATAGAGCGTGTCCGCTTTTGCTTCAAACTTGAGCCAATCACTATCTTCTAAATGGTCAAAATTGTGGGTCTGGCTAATCCCATCCGTCGTAATAATCGTGGCCGAGGCCAGATCATTATCCGGTTCATAGCTATCGCCGGCAGCGCACTGCGAGCCAGGTGCCTGGCTTATACAACTTTGGATCCAATCCGAATAGCTAGCGACGCGCGTATACACATTGTAATTATTAAAGCCGCTGCATCCCCCCCGTCCCCAGCTCACAATCCCGACCTGTGTCCACCCCCCTGTTGTCGTAGAATCGGGAATCAGCAAAGGGCCGCCGCTATCGCCATAGCAGGCACTCTTTGCCCCTTTGTCATACCCTGCACAGACCATCTCATCGGCAATCGTGTCATAATAATAGGCCGTGCGGCAAGTCTCTAACGAGACAAAAGGCAAGGCAACCTGCCGCAGCACATCGCTACCGATAAAATAATCGTCCGTTGCCCCCCAGCCGACAACCGTAGCATTGAGCGAACGCGCTTCCGCCAACGCGGCCGTCGATGCATCTAGCGTGACCACTGTCTGTGATGAAGGGTGACTCAAATGCAATAATGCCAGATCACCGCCGATAAAGGGGCTAGTATAATCCGGATAAACGATGATCTCCGTCAGCGAGATCCGTTCGCCATCATCCAAAGAGAGCTGGTGTCGACCCAACACGACATCCATGCTACCGGCGCTGGTATATTCCACACAATGGGCGGCTGTAAGCACCCACTCTGGATCGATGAGTGCCCCACCACAAAATTGACCGGAATAAGCATTCTCGTAATAACTATAGACAAGGGCCGCTTGCCAAGGCCAAGCCCCTGGTAGCGCCTCGTGTCCACCACGGATATCCGGCTCATCTACGCTCGCCGGTAGAAGCTCTGCCGGCGGTATAGCGGTAGGGGTAGTAGCCACTTGTGCAAGCGCGACAGAGTGACCACTTTTCATAGAAAACGTCAATAAGATTGCCAGTCCCAATGGAACAACCAACAGAATCAACAATTGATAGGGTCGATGTGAGGGCCGATGTGAGGGTCGATGTGAGGGCCGATGCCTCACCGTTGGCAGTTGATCAGCGGGCGGGACAGGGTGTAATGAATACATCGGGGTCTCCTTTGCCACTAGATATGATATTGAGATTGATATTGAGATTGCGGTAATGAGTGTATGACAATGGTTGTGCTATGATAATAAACGATTGAGCGACGACATTTGTTGCGCAGATTTCTAGTTATTCCTATGGTCAGCTTATTTTTTTAAGGTAAGGTTCGTCGACCGAAGGCCACAGTCGGCAGGAACAGCATCGCACTCTCACAATTTTCGGCTTCCATACGCAAAAACAGACTATTCCGCCGTTGGCTTGGCTATCTTCTAAGACCGTAACAATAAGGCACAATTCCCAATTTGCGGTCTCTCTAGTAAAATCAGCAACAGAGGTTCAACATACCCTACGCACTTCGCGGTTTTGCGATACGGGAAAAAGTTGCCACTCAACCAGCGCGCTACGTAACTATACTGCGGTTGAAATGGGAACCGGAGTTTCTACCCCAGCAAAACTCCGGTTCCCATTCAGAGCTGAGTATAATAGATAAAATCCTTAAAAGTCATACAGCTTCTCTCGTGTAAAAGCAACCCCGAAAGGTATGACTTTTAAATGATTAGCCTATAAGCTATCCGAAAAGTTGCCTCTCCCGCCGAGGCCACAAGCGAGTTACGGATAGGCTCTAATTCCTACCCTTATCCAATCGTCGTAAAGGAGCAGCCATGAAATACCGCTATGCCGAAATGACCTGGCCAGAGTGTAACGAAGCTGTAAAAGCTGGGAAGGTCGCCATCTTACCTGTGGCAACCTATGAGGATCACGGTTACCATCTGCCCATTGATGTCGATGTTGTGCTGGCAACCGAAATTTGTGAGCGTGCGGTCGCTCGTGTACCCGCAGAGATGGTCTTGATCCCCGCCATAACGCATGGCTATAGCCCTCATCACATGGATTTCCCTGGCACAATCACCATTCGCTGGGATACGTTCATCAATTATGTGAAAGACGTCTGCATGAGTCTTGCCCATCATGGTTTTACACGTATTTTGATTGTCAATGGTCACGGCAGCAACACCGCCCCTCTAGAAATGGCCGCACGTTTAACTGTGGTTGAAACAGAGGGACGGTGCCTCTGTGCCACGGTGAACCATTGGGGCGTGCGCAAATTGCGCGAAGCAGCCAAGGAGATCCGCACCACCAACTTTGGTGGCACATCCCACGCCGGTGAATATGAGACCTCGCTCTATCTAGCCCTTCGCCCCGACCTAACAGAGATGGACAAAGCGGTCAGCGAAAGCTCACCCCTGCCCCCCAGTTTTCAGACCGATCTATTGGCTGGCAAACGCGCCGACGGCTCAATTGCCAGTGTGATGCCCTTTTGGAGCACGATGACCGAAAGCGGGGTGCGCGGCGATGCTACGGTTGCCACACGCGAAAAAGGCGAGCGCTTTCTAGAAGCAGCAATCGAAGGCGTGATCGAGTTGGCACGCGAGGTAAAGAGTATCAGCTTGCCGGCGCGCAAAGATCATCACTAGAGACGATTATGACCCTACAGGATGTGAACCTGCGCCAGGCAACCATTGACGATTGCGCACAAATCGTCGCGCTCGATCAACTGATCTTTGGCAGCTACGGTGCCCAAGAAGATCCAGAGATTATTCGTGCGCGCCTGACCATCTTCCCCGCTGGCTGTGCCGTGCTAGAAGAGACACAGCACGTACCTCCAGGCGCGATAGAACGCCAAATCTTGGGCTATCTCACCACAGAAAAGTGGGTAACGATCCGCGAACCCGCACTGAATGAAGATCCCTACCAAACCCACCAACCCACAGGTACGGTGTTGAATGTCACGACGCTTGCCATTGCGCCGGACCAACAGAAGCGCAGGTTGGGCGGAAGACTGGTGGACCATGCAATTGCTGTAGCGCGTCAGGAAAAGTGTACGATGATTATTTTAGAGACAGCGCGCGCGGAGAAGTTCTACGAACGCCACCAATTTACCAAGCTGGGCGAACGCCGGCAGCGTGGCATTCTGCTGCACATTATGGGCTACAGCTTGTAATTGGTTGGTGGGCGCCCCTTTGGGAGCGTACTCCTACGCCATTTCGCTTAAGAAAAACTTAACCATTCTACTTTGCATACGCCGATAAAGCATGTTACACTTTACAAATTGCCAGTGGTATGTCCACCTCATCGATTAGATCATATGCCAATACAATCTTCTCCTGTATAATCTTGCCGTTGTAATCTTGGCCATTGTAATTTTGCCGTTGTAATTTTAAACGTTGTAATTTTAAACGTTGTAATTTTAGACTTAGTCAAATGCGCGTGGCGGATTCGATAACTCAGTGAGACAGATCGGGATTTGATCTACTACATAAACAGCAGCCAAACTTATGCAAGAAGTCGTTTGTTTCAACTGTGGACGCATTGTCCACGTTTCGCCGGATGCCGAACTCTGCTCGGTCTGTGGTGAAAATCTGCGCGAGTTGATCCATCCAGCCTACGCCTCAACCTACTTTTACGATCGTGCCGCCGCCATGGCGTCTGGCACCGATCTCTTGCAGGCGCTGCGTGAAATCGACCGTGGTCTCGGCTATCAACCAAGCTCGGAATTGCGTCTCTTGGGGGCGATACTTTCACAGCGGATCGGGGATTTTGAGCAGATGCGCCATCATCTGGCTGCT
The DNA here is from genome assembly GCA_034432375.1 of Caldilineaceae bacterium. Taxonomy (GTDB): domain Bacteria; phylum Chloroflexota; class Anaerolineae; order Caldilineales; family Caldilineaceae; genus JAHBVH01. Next base: position 36,285 of record DAOUCA010000228.1, on the reverse strand, counting down.
GTGCCGGTCGATGATGTACTGCGCCCCGAGGCCGAGTGGTTACTGCGCTCACACCAGAATCGGCAACGCGAACAGCGCACGGCAACGCGAACCGCGACGCCTACCCGAAGTGCGGCGTCGCGCACGGCGACAGCCAAACAGATACCAGAAGCGGAAGAAAATTTATTACCGCCTTTTGATCAAGAATTTGCTGAGGAAGCTTTACAACTCCCAATACCACTGCCGCCAAGCGACAAAACGCAGGTAGCACCCCAGCCAACAGGCACCCAATGGTATATGGGCTCGACGCGTCTTTGGCTCTATCTGGCGCTACTTTTTGTGGTGGCCGTTGCCACGGGTCTTATTCTCACCAACCGTGGCAGTAGCTTCGCATTTTTGCCCTGGCTGAGCACAGTAGATGCCACAGCCGGCGAGCAGACTGATCCTGCAATCGTCGTGCCTGTTCATCAGGCGGACGACGAAACGACACAACCTGACCAAACACTCTTGCCCACGGCCACGCCGGATGTCGGCGTGCCGAGTGATGTTGTACAAATCGTCGAACCTTTGGCAGAAAGCACGGCAGGGGCATTGGTTGTCAATCCACTTCAGCCATTTGACCTGGATGCCTATCTGCTTGAGAGCAATCGGCCGGATCTGGCGCAACTTGGCGTTGTTGCGACCAGCCAGGATGGCACATTGCGCTTGGATGGTTTTGTGCCATCCTTTCAGGATCGCGAAGATCTGGTCGCACTCATGGAGGCTGCACCGGGCGTCAATCGCGTGAGTGGGGTGAATATCTTGGTTCGCCTGCCCCCCACCTATACGGTAGCCGAAGGAGACACCTTGTGGGCGATCAGCTACCGTCTCTATGGCGAGGATCAGATTGCCAAAATTATTGGGGCCAACCGCGATATTTTGCCTTCATCCAACATGCTGACGATTGGCATGGTGCTCAAGGTCCCAACCGTTGAATAGTAACGTTACCGTGTGGCGCTGAGGTAGAGCAGTCGGCCTGACCATGGCACGGTTTGCTGGAGCAGTTGACGTTCAAAGAGTTTACGCACTTGGGCGATCTCTGGCTCGTCTAAAAAGAGGGCTAAACGCTGACCATAGCTTAATCGCTCATTGGTCGCCGGCGCGAACCAGCGATTGAGCACCGCCGCCGAGACTTGTAATTGGCTCTCCTCATGCTCGACATGGCTTATTGTCCCGTAGCCGGTGGACGTAAAGAGCGTTTCTATCGTTTTTGCATCCCAATTCACCATCGGATCCGTCTGATCGGTATAAATTGCTTCTTCGGCCTGTTGCACTCGTTCCACCAACCGGTTCCCCAATTCCGTCAGATCCACCAGTTGATAGAGCCTTTGCGTATGCTGTGGCATTCGTTCTGCCAGGCTAATGCGTCCATTTGCGGTCAGGTGGGTTGTGAGAAGATCAACCACAGCTTGCTTTTCCGGTTGATCGAAAAGGGCATTGTAGCCCACAATAGCATCAAAGCGTAACGCGTCGCCCTGTGCAACTGCCTGCCAGCGTAACAGTTCGGACAACGCCAACAGATCTCCTTGCAACACGACCGGACGCTCCGGCTCAGGCAGCCGCTCGGCCAGTTGGCGCAGCGCCTCGGCATCGCGTTGGCTGCGCGCCAGGCTGTAAACGCCCCCTTCCGGCACCCGTCGCAACAGCTCCCAAGTTAGCAAACCACTCCCCGCTTTTAAATCAAGGACAAGGGCATGTCGGGGCAAATGGGCCCGCTCCAAGAGCTGATCGCGCATGGCGGCCAGCCGTTCCCCCGTGTTGGAAATGGTCCGTTGCAGCCAGCGGTCGCGCGCCGGATCATCCGGTGAAAAGGTCAGCACCTCGACAGGCGTGTTGCCGCTGCTCTCCACCTCTAGCATGGCCGCCAATTGCGCCTCACGTCGCTGCGCCACCGTCGTACGGATCTGCGCTTCGTAGCCTTGATCCGATGGCTGATAAAAGACCTTGCCTTGTAGCGAAGCGGGCAGATATTGCTGTGCCACCCAGTGGTCCCGATAGGCATGGGGATAGAGATAGCCCTCGCCGTGGCCAAAGCCCTCCTTATCTCGATTGCCGTCGCGCAGATGATTGGGCACGCCACTGTCGGCCTCACGTTTGACTTGCTCGATCGCGTCAAAAAAGGCAAAAGTGGTATTCGATTTCTTGGCTGTGGCCAGATAGAGCCCCGCTGTTGCCAGGTGAAAGCGCCCCTCTGGCATTCCCACTTGCTCAAAGGCGGCTGCGCAGGCGGTCACCACTTGGATGGCGTTGGGGTCAGCCATGCCCACATCCTCGCCGGCAAAGATCAACATGCGCCGGAAAATGTAGCGCGCATTCTCGCCGGCATAGTCCATCTTCGCCATCCAATACATTGCCGCATCGGGATCGCTACCACGCAGACTCTTGATAAAGGCGCTAATTGTGTCAAAGTGGTAATCGCCCTCTTTGTCATAAAGCACAGCTCGACGTTGAATCGATTCTTCGGCAATGGCCAGGGTAATGTGGATGGAGGGCTGAGCGGCGGCTGAGCCTGCCGAAGCCGTAGCGGCCGCGCCATCAGTCGTCTCGACCGCTAGCTCCAGCGCATTCAGCACCGCGCGCGCGTCGCCATTTGCCACCTCTACCAAATGCTCGGCGGCCACTTCATCGATGGTGACGTGGAGTTTGCCGTAGCCCCGTTCCTCGTCAGCGCACGCTTGGTCAATAATGCGGCGCAGATGCTCCTTGGTCAATCCTGTCAGTTGAAAGATACGGCTGCGGCTGACGAGTGCTTTGTTGACCTCAAAATAGGGGTTTTCTGTCGTTGCACCGACAAGGATCACCGTACCATTTTCGACCCAGGGCAGCAATGCATCTTGCTGAGATTTATTGAAGCGATGGACCTCATCGACAAAGAGGATCGTGCGCTGCTTGTACATCCGCGCCCGCTCTTGCGCTTCGGCAATTGCTTCGCGGATATCCTTAACGCCAGAGAGCACCGCATTCAGCGCGATAAAGTGGGCGCGCGTCGTGTTGGCAATGACCTGGGCCAACGTAGTTTTGCCGGTACCGGGTGGCCCATAGAAGATGAGACTGCCGAGTTGGTCCGCTTGGATCGCGCGGCGCAACAGTCGGCCGGGGCCGATAATATGTTCCTGCCCGACATATTCGTCGAGCGTACGCGGCCGCATGCGCGCCGCGAGGGGTGCATCTTTTTGTAAGCGTTCTTGATGGGCATGTTCAAAGAGTGTCATGGTGTAATCTTATGCGAAAGGTGATTGCTTTGCCAAAGTCAATTTGTCTTCAATATAAATTCATCTCCTGATCTCTCTGTACAACATGCCCTGTTGTATTCTTCGTTGACTGTAGAGTTCGCTACATTTTATTGGTTGACATCAAGAAGCAACTATGATAAACTCCTAACGGTTACTTAGTTTTCTCCGTGAACAAAGTGTCCCCCACACGCAAGCCAGCATGAACTAGCGCGGACTGACCTTGCAAAGGCAGTTTACTTTAGCCAGATAAAGCTTTGACGCTAAATCGTAGCCAACCTTTGCATAGAGAGTTTGTTGGCACCGGCAACCCACATCCAAATTGTGACGAAGTTCCCTGTTCTCCTCTGGAAAGAGGGAATATGGCGTTCGTCTAACCCGAAGACGCTTGCTTCTTCCAGGCAAAAGGGGCATCTGAATCGGTATTATATCTATACCGTTCGCCCATCTGCGCTTAATCCGCGATTCAATGTTCATCCGCAGTTCAATTTTTTGAGGAGGATTTATGAAGACACGGTATCCTATTGGCCGTCGGCAGTTTTTGCAACTCTCTGGTGCCACGGTCACCGGTATCTTGGTGGCTGCCTGTAGCAGTGGAGCAGAACCTGCCGCCGAAGTGCCCGCTGCCGCGGCTACCACCGCGCCGGCAGCTGCAAGCGATGGCGCTGCCGCGGCTGAACCGCTCGGCAAATATAATGAGGCACCGATGCTGCGCGAATTGGTTGATGCGGGCTCGCTCATTCCGGTGGATGAACGGCTGCCGGGCAGTCCACTGGTTGCGCCAGTCGTCGAAGAAGTTGGCCAATATGGGGGCACGTGGCGGCGCGTTTGGCTGGGGCCATCGGACGCGTATGGGATTTGGCGGCTTCGCCATGAGAAATTGCTCTCTTGGAGCATGGACAGCAGCGAGGTCATTCCCAACATTGCCGAAAGCTGGGAGATCAACGAGGATGCCACCGTCTTCACCATCCACCTGCGCGAAGGGATGAAGTGGTCGGATGGCGAACCCTTTACCGCCGATGATCTGATGTTCTGGTATGAAGATGTGCAACTCAACGAAGAGCTGACGCCGGTCAAACATACCCGCATGACGCTGGGCGACGAATTCGGCAAGATGGAGAAGATTGACGATTATACGATCACGGTCAGCTTTTCCACTTCCTATGGCCTCTTTGAACTCCAATTGGCCAGTGAATTTGAACCCTTTTGGCCCAAGCACTACTTGCAACAGTTCCACCCCACCTATACCGACCCTGCGGAGTTGGAAGCCAAAGCCAAGGAAGCTGGCTTTGAGGCCTGGTATCAGCTCTTTACCGACCGTACGGCTTGGGTGAGCAATCCCGAATTGCCAGTGCTCAGCCCTTGGGTGGTCACCAATTCTCCCACCGAGACGATCTACCGCATGGAGCGCAATCCCTACTATTTCAAAGTCGATGAAGCGGGCAATCAACTGCCCTACGTCGATTACCTCACCCACGAATTGGTGCAGGATGCCGAATTAGTGACGCTCAAGGCGGTGGCCGGCGAGATTGATATGCAGTCGCGCCACCTACGCGTCGCCAACATGCCTCTTTATGTGGAAAACCAGGAGAAGAGCGACTACCGCGTCTTCCAATGGTCGAGCACCGTCGGCACCTCCTTCTCAATTATCTTCAACCAAAATTGGGAACAGAACCCTGGGCTGGCCGCCATGTATCGCGATGCCAATTTTCGGCGTGCCTTCTCGGTGGCCATCAACCGCGCCGAAATGAACGAGTTGGTCTGGCTCGGTACCGGCACACCTCGCCAATTTACGCTACTTCCCGAAAGCCGCGGCTATAAGCAGGAATGGGCCGACAACTATGCCCAGTATGACCCCGACCTGGCCAATCAGATGTTTGATGAGTTGGGTTTAACAGAGCGCGACAGCGACGGCTTCCGCCTCCTGCCCGATGGCAGCCCACTCACCATGACCGTCTATCAATTTTCGCAGGATACCAGCGCCGGCGAATTGGTGAAGCAGTACCTCAACGATGTGGGCATCAACTTTATTCTCGAAGTGCAGGAGCGCTCCGTCCATTACCAAAAGCTGGCGGCAAACGAAGTGCCGGTGGAAGCCTACCAGAGTTCGGAAGATATCTATCCACTCTTCCTCGTCTACCCCTACTGGATCATGCCCTATGCCGACGCCGCCCGCATCGCGCCGGCCTCTGGCATCTGGTATCAGAGCGGTGGCAAAGAAGGGATTGAGCCAGAGGGCGATCTGCGTCGCACCATTGATCTCTATGAAGAAGCCAAGGCCGCGCCCAACGACGATATCCGCTTTGAAAAGGGAATGGCGATCTACCAGATCAACGCCGACAATCTGTGGACGGTTGGTACCGTGACCGCCACCCTGACGCCGGCGATTGTGCGCAACAATTTCCGTAACGTGCCCGCCGAGTTTGTCAACGGCACTATCAACGGCGCACCCAACAATGCCAACCCGTGTACTTGGTTCTTCCAACAGGCCTAACCTGTTGTCTCTCGTCACATCTGCTGTGGTAGCGACATGATATGCCGCTACCACAGCAGGCGCAATCAACAAGGAACGTCTGTGACTGAAGTTTCAACGCCACCAATCTTGCCCGATTTTTCCAATGTACGCATCCCCACCGCCGACAATGAGATGAGCCGGCGCTACTTGCGGCTGATCAACCATTGGGCACCGATTGCGCTCTCCTACTACATCGAATGGCCGGTACGCCCCGATTGTGGCCACTTCTTTGGCGGCGTCTATTGGTATGGCCAAGAGACGGCAATGACGATCTTCACGTTGGCCCTCCTGGCTACATCCGATGAATTCGACGCCACCATCGCCACCGTCTCCGCCGCTGAACTGCGCCAAGTTGCCCGCAAAGGGTTGCGCTACCTGCTCTTTACCCATGACACCGGCCCGGCGGATTGTCTACGCCCCAAAGAGAGCTGGGGGCGACCCGAGCCGGCGAACACCAAGTGGGGCGAACGGGGACTCGGCTTCTTCCGCGAGAGCCAATGTGGCATCGGTATCGCCAACCTGACTATTACGGCAGCGCTGCTCGATGATCTGATCGGCGAGGAAGAGCGTACGATGTTGGCCGCGATTGCCGAAGATTATCTCGCCCGCTTTGGCGAGATGCCACCGCGATCAGGCGTTTACTATGACACGCAGACCGAAGAAAATGCTTGGACCGCCTGTGGCCTGACTGCCTCAATCGCGCTCCTGCCCGGCCATCCCAACGAAGCGGCGTGGCGGGAACAGGCCGCGCTCTGGATGTTTCACACCACCAGCCGTCCCCAGGACACCTACAACTATGCCGAACTGGCCGACGGCAAGAGTGTGCGCGAGTTGACCGGCCGCACCTACACCACATTGCCCGACGGTACTGCCGAAAATCACGGCTTTGTCCATCCCAATTATATGATGAGTGCGCTGACCCTTTCGGGGATTAGCTTCGACCTCTTACGCGCCTTTCAACAGCCATTGCCGCCCCATCTCTTTTGGCGTCGGCAGGACAGCTATGATGTTCTCAAACCCTGGTCCGATGAAACGGGGAATTTTCACAGTGTCCAGGGCATGGATTGGCCCTACTTTGCCTATCCATCCCACTGTCTGGCCCATGCGATTGCCAACGTCTATCTGCGCGATCCCGATGCGGCGCTGCTGGAGCGCTATGCGCTTGATGTGGTCGAACGCTCGGCCGCCGTCCACCATTGGCGCATGATCCCAGAAGAGATCATTGAGCATTGTCACTCCATCCAGGATCCGGCCCTGATGATGGAGCGCACCGCTTACTACCTCGCCCAAGCCTGTCTCGCCCACCGGCTGGAAGGTGCCGGCGAAGAGCCGACTACCGCGGCGGCATTCGAGGCGCGTCACGCTGGCATTCACTACTATCCCCACGGCGGGGCGCTCGTCCAGCGTCACGCGCAGGGGCTCACCAGTCTCGCCTGGCGCAACCGCACCATGCTCGTGCTGACTCCCCGGGCCGGTGCCAAACTTATTGGGCCGACCGAAGGCTCACTGCTGGCAACGATTACAGTTGCCGACGCGCCAGAGAGTACCGATGAGCTGATCTTCCGGCTGCGTGAGGGGAGCGACCGTGCGGCCGTAACGTTGGTGCAGGATCTGGCGCAGCGCTCGGTCCGCCGCTATCTCTTCCTGGCGCTATTGCCCGATGGTACGGCACTCAGCATCGAGCGGCTGGTCGCCAATCGCGCGATTACCGTGACATGGCTGCAACAGGGCTTTGTCAGTGTGATCAACGACGGCTTCTTTGGCGATCATGCGGATTGCCGTGGCCGCCGCACGCTCTATTGGGCAGGTGGCGAACGGGAGTTTTCCGGCTACCCCACGCGCCAGGCCGAAGATGATCTAATCCAGCCGTTGGACGGCACAAAGTGGGTGAATATTGACGACCGCTTTGGCCTGCGCTTCCAAGGCAGTGGCCGCGGCTTCTACTACAACCGGCACCACTTTCCCGTTTGGCACGCCATCAAAGATGACCTGGTGCTCAGCCTGCACGACGAACCCTTTGCCGTGGCCACCGGTGCAGAGATCGCCCGCTTTGTTGCGCTCTGGCGACCGGAACAGTCCCATATTGCCACCGCGACCGAGGCCTTACAACTTCACCCAACGCCACCCGATCTCTGCGCCGTGACCGTTGACAATTTTCTCTGCACTGCAAATTTCAGTGCCCAAGCGCAGACGGTCCCGGTTCCGGTGCAGATTCCAGCCGGCGGTACGCTACCTTTGGGCTGGGGTATCACCGGCAGCACACCGGTTGCCCTGACAGTGCAGCCGCAATTAGCCGCATGGGAGCCGGCGATCATTCCGCTGAGATAACCCGGAAGTTCGACTTTTGTAGGGAAGTTTAAAATTAGATTCGCCACTGGAGCGGAGGCTGAGCCTGCCGAAGCCAAAGCGGCGATGCTACTACGGCCAGCCACTGGAGCGGAGGCTGAGCTTGTCGAAGCCAAAGCGGCTACGGCTTCGGCAGGCTCAGCCTCCATTTACTGACTAATTTTGTTGACCTTCATTAAAAAGTCGAATTCTGAAAGATGTTTTTTTTGCAATGACGCCCTGGACCTTTGCCTTTGTCTCCGATATCCATGTGGGCACGCCACGCTCCTACCGTTATCAACCGGCGTGGAATGCCAACTGGGCAACGGCGCGTGCCCAAATCGTCGCCCTGGCACCGGAATTTCTGATTGTTGGTGGCGACCTGACGCGTGATGGCAGCACCCATCGCTATGAACTAGAACAGATCAAAGCGGATCTCGATGCGCTGCCCTTTCCTGTCCATGTAATTCCGGGCAACCATGAGGTGGGCAATAAGTACCACCCCGATTCGAGCGTGAGTATTCAACCAGCGTATGTGGAGCTTTATCGCTCCGTCTTCGGCGCAAGTCAGTGGAGTTTCGACCACAAGGGCATGCGGTTCAGTGCCTTTGATGCCTTCCTGGCCGGTTCGGGGCTGCCGGAAGAAGCGGCGCTGTGGGCATGGCTGGAGGCCGAAGCGGCGCGGCCACCGGCCCAAACCCAACTCTGGTTCATGCACCCGGCACTCTTTGTCAATCAGCCCACAGAACCGAATTGGGAGATCGCCGTCGACCGCAACGCCTGGTACTTTAGTGTGGATGAACCACACCGCAGCCGCATCCTTGAGGTGTTTCGTCGCACCAATACGTCACTGGTGATCTCTGGCCACATTCACTGCCGCCGTACAGTGGTTGCCGAGGGCATTACCTTTCAATATGCGCCGGCAACGGCCTTTCCACAGTGGGCAGCGCGCTGGCCCGACGGCGATGCCACCCTGGGGTTCCTGCGCTGTGAGGTTGACGAAGCTGCTGTGCAGCCCCACTTTGTACCACTGGCTGAACGGTCAACCGCCACTGGCTATGGCCCCGGTGGCAACCCCGCCCACGAGGGAAGAGATTACGCCGTCGCCTGGGAAAAGCCATCGCTGCGTGAGATGGGTGAGGTTTAGTTTATTTTAGTGATGGACGTTGCCGATGGCTTCGACAGGCTCAGCCGTCGGCAACGTCCATCACCGTCCTTGATTTGTCCTAAGAGGACATGGAGCCACTGCTATGCTGGTCTATGTGATCCGTCGCATTCTCTATTTTATTCCGACTCTGATCGCCATTTCCATGATCAGTTTTGCCATCATCGAATTGCCCCCCGGTGATTATCTCACCGCGTACATGGCCAATCTCTCTTCTCAGGGCACCGAAGCAAGCCGCGATCAGATCGCGTCGCTACGCCAATTGTACGGATTGGATCAGCCGGTCTATCTTCGCTATATCAAATGGATGTGGCGGCTGTTGCATGGCGATATGGGGGTCTCTTTCGAGTGGAACCGACCGGTCTCGTCGTTGATCTGGGAACGGTTGGCGCTGACCTTTGCCATCTCCCTCTTTACGATCTTCTTTATCTGGCTCATCGCGCTGCCCATCGGCATCTACTCGGCTGTGCGCCAATACTCACCGGGCGACTATCTCTTTACCGCCATCTCTTTTATCGGGCTGGGCATTCCCAACTTTATGATTGCGCTGGTCCTACTCTGGCTCGCCTTTGATCATTGGGGGGTTGCCCTAACCGGCCTCTTTTCCGCCCAGTATGTCGATGCGCCCTGGTCGATGGCAAAATTTGTCGATATGCTCAAGCACATGTGGGTACCGCTGATTGTATTGGGCACCGGCGGTACAGCTGGGCTCGTACGCACCATGCGCGCCAACCTGCTCGACGAATTGCAAAAGCCCTATGTCGTCAGCGCGCGGGCGAATGGTGTCTCCGAGTGGCGCTTGCTCTTTAAATACCCGGTGCGTGTGGCGATCAACCCCTTTATCAGCACCATCGGCTGGATCTTGCCCCAGTTGGTCTCCGGGGCGACCATTGTCTCGGTGGTGCTCAGTTTACCAACCACTGGTCCGCTGCTGCTCAATGCGCTGCTCAACCAGGATATGTATCTGGCCGGCAGCTTTATCATGATGCTCAGTTCGCTGACGGTGATTGGCACGCTCATCTCCGACATCTTATTGGCGCTGGTGGATCCACGCATCCGGCTGGAAAAAGCAGCAGAGTAGCAGGGTTGCAGAGTAGCAGAGTGGCAGGATAATCGATACAGGCGCACGATTGTTGACAGATGTTGATATCGTATGCACCTCGAAAAGAGAGATTTGTAATCCGCTAAGCACGAGGTCATTTGTGGCAGTTAACGAAACCAATCTCATGCGGCCGCCGGTGACGGCCGCCCCCGACGCCCCGCTACCATTGGGGGCTGTCGATTATCAGGATGATAAAGTATCGGTTGCCTCGCAGTGGCAACTGGTTTGGTGGCGCTTTCGCAAGCACCGCCTGGCCGTGGTGTCGATCGTGGTCCTGGTGTTTATGTATCTGGCCGCCATCTTCTGCGAAGTGGCGTCCCCCAACGACCCGCTCACCTTTCACCAGGAATTTGTCTATGCGCCGCCGCGTACGATCCACTTTTTTGATGAGAATGGCTTGCGTGGCCCTTTTGTCTATGGCTATACAACCGTGCGCAACATGACAACCTTCAAGCTCGATTATGCGGAAGACCACGAACGGCGTTATGCACTTGGCTTCTGGATTAAAGGCGAGCCGTATAAGTTGTGGGGAATGTTCGAAGGGGATCGCCATCTTTTTGGCCTGCACGGTGCCGATGGGGAGATTGCCGAGCCCTTCTTTCCGCTCGGTGCCGACCGCCTGGGGCGCGATCTGCTCTCACGCATCATTTATGGGTCGCGCATTTCGTTGACGGTGGGGCTGATCGGTGTCTTTATCAGCATGGTGCTTGGCATCTTGATCGGCGGCATCTCCGGCTATTATGGCGGCACGGTGGATATTGTGGTGCAGCGGGTCATCGAGTTGCTCATCTCGCTGCCATCGATTCCGCTCTGGATGGGCTTTAGCGCGGCACTGCCGCCCGATTGGTCGCCGGTGAAGACCTACTTTGGCATTACCCTGATCCTTTCGATCATTGGCTGGAGCAGTCTGGCACGGGTGGTGCGCGGTAAATTCATTTCGCTGCGCGAAGAAGATTTTGTGGTGGCCGCCCGTTTGATCAACTCAAGCGAACTGCGCATCATCGTCTACCATCTGGTGCCCTCCTTTAGCAGCCACCTGATCGCAACGTTGACACTGGCGATCCCCGGTATGATCCTCGGTGAGACGAGCCTTAGCTTTTTGGGCTTGGGGTTGCAACCGCCGGTGATCAGTTGGGGCGTCCTTCTACAAGAGGCGCAAAATTTTCAATCGGTCGCCAATGCGCCTTGGCTGCTCTTGCCTGGCATCGCCGTCGTCATTGCCGTGTTGACCTTTAATTTCGTGGGCGATGGGCTGCGGGATGCCGCCGATCCCTATTCAAGTTAGTGCTAATCCATTGAAGGGATTTACTTGATGGCAACGGGTACCGAACTGTTGGAAGTGAAGAATCTAAAGACCTACTTCTTTCTCGATGAGGGCACGGTGCGCGCCGTCGACGGGGTTGATTTTGCGATTGAACGCGGCCGCACACTGGGCGTTGTCGGCGAAAGCGGCTGCGGCAAAAGCATTACCGGTCGCTCGGTCCTCCGCATTGTTGGCCGGCCAGGGCGGATTGTGGAGGGGGAAATTCAGTACCACATACAGCCGCGCAGCGGGGAGTTGCATGGCGTCACCGGCACTGTTGATCTGGCGCAGTTGCCAGAAAATGGCAATGAAATACGCGCCATTCGTGGTGGGCGGATTTCGATGGTCTTCCAAGAGCCGATGACCTCATTTTCACCGGTACACACGATTGGCAATCAGATTATCGAGGGCATTTTGCTCCACCTACGGGTCGACAAACGGCAAGCCCAAGAGATTGCCATCGACATGCTGCGCCGGTGCGGCCTGCCGCGGCCCGATCAGGTGCTCACCAGTTATCCCTGGGAACTTTCCGGCGGCATGCGCCAGCGGGCCATGATTGCACGAGCGCTCGTCTGTCGCCCCGATCTGTTGATCGCCGACGAACCGACCACAGCGCTGGATGTGACCACCGAGACGCAGATCCTCAAGCTGATGAAAGACTTGCAGGAAGAGTTGGGGATGGCGATTCTCTTCATCACCCACGATTTAGGGGTGATTGCAGAGATGGCCCAGGATGTGATCGTCATGTATCTGGGCCATGTCGTGGAGCGGGCACCGGTGCGCAAGCTCTTTCACGCGCCCAGTCACCCGTACACACAGGCGTTGCTGCGCTCGATTCCGCGCATCAACCACAACCGCCAGGAACGGCTCAATGCCATCCAAGGGATGGTGCCATCGCCCTTTAAAATTCCCCCTGGCTGTGCCTTTCACACCCGTTGCCCCCACGCGATCCCCGGCGTCTGCAACGTGATTGAGCCACCGACCATTGCATTGAGCGAAGGCCACGCCGTCAATTGTGTGCTCTATGACGAAAGTTTGATCCCAGCCAAGGCCGCGTGAAAAATTGGGATGGTTTGTAATCAATGGTTTTTGGGGATCTCAAGGGGTTGACGCGCTTTGGTTTCGATACGCTGGCGCTACTCAACCGCCGCTAGCTTGCTGTCAACCCTATCAGAGCCAAGGAGCCGAGATTTTTGGAAACAGATAAAGTGAATCTGTAATGAATGAAGAAAAACTGATCCTGAGTGTCAAACATCTAAAAAAGTATTTTCCGATTACCCGTGGCTTTATGCGCCGTGTGGTGGGTCATGTCAAAGCCGTCGACGATGTCAGCTTTGATGTGCCGGAGGGGCGTACGGTGGGGCTCGTCGGTGAAAGCGGCTGCGGCAAAACCACGGTGAGCCGCTGCATTTTACGTGCGATCGATCCAAGCGGTGGTGAAGTGCTCTTCAATGATACCACGCGCGGTGTGATCGATGTAGCCACGGCCGATGCCGCTAACCTGCGCCACGTCCGCCTCAATATGCAGATGATCTTTCAAGATCCCTTTGCCTCGCTCAACCCGCGCATGACGCTGCTCGACATTGTGGGCGAACCGTTGGTTGTCAACCGCGTCGCCAAGGGGCGCGCCGTCGAAGAGCGGGTCGCCGATCTCTTGCAACGGGTGGGGTTGCGTCCGGAATTTATGCGCCGCTATCCCCACGCCTTTAGTGGTGGCCAACGGCAACGCATTGGGATCGCCCGCGCCCTGGCGCTTAACCCGCGCTTGATCGTGGCCGATGAGCCAGTTTCGGCGCTCGATGTCTCGATCCAGGCGCAGACGCTCAACCTGCTCCAAGATCTGCAACAGCAATTTAATCTCTCGTACATCTTTATTGCTCACGATCTCAGCGTGGTGCAACATTTGAGCGATCGCGTCGTGGTGATGTATGTCGGCAAAGTGGTCGAGGTGGCCGACAACGAGGATCTCTTCTTCTCACCCCAACATCCCTACACCGAAGCGTTGCTCTCTTCGGTGCGCCAGCCGGACCCGGATCACATCCACCAGCGCATTATCATAGAAGGTGATGTGCCGGACCCGGCAAAACCGCCCAGCGGCTGCTATTTTCACCCCCGCTGTCGCTACGTCCAAGATCGCTGTCGCAGCGAATCTCCCGCGCTGCGGGAAGTTGTGCCCGGCCATCTTGCCGCCTGTCACTTCTCGGAAAGCCTGCATCTACAAGGAGCAGCCTAAGCTATGTCACTCCGCTTCTTTGATGCGTACGTCGCGCTCGGCCCGCTTACCGTCCCTACGTTGGGACAAGAGTTGCCGACCGTGGCCGCCCTACGCACGGAACTCGACCGGGCCGGCATTGCCGCCGCGCTGGTCTACAGCACGGTTGCGCTCGACTACGACCCGCCCACCGGCAACGAATTGCTGATGGCAGCGTTGGCCAATCAACCCGACCTCTATCCCTGTTGGGTGTTGCTGCCCCCTGGCACCCAAGAATTCCCGCCCCCAGAGCAACTATTGACCACGATGGCCGATCGAGGCATCCGTGCGGCACGCCTCTGCCCCAGCCCAGCGCGCCACAACTTTAGCCTGGATCCGTGGTGCAGCGGGGATCTGCTGGGTGCACTCGCCGCGGCGCACCTCCCGCTCTTTCTCGATCTGGAGGAGACGAGCTGGTCGCAAGTGGCGGCACTGCTGGCCCGTTACCCCGATCTGCCCCTTGTGCTGACGGGGGTCACCTATCGCATTGATCGCTATCTTTTCCCACTGCTGGCCCAATTCCCGCAACTGCATATTGAGCTTTCGGGCTACCAGGGGCTACACGCCCTCGAAACGCTGGTGGGCCGCTTTGGTCCAGAACGCTTGCTCTTTGGCTCGCATCTGCCGCTCTTTGAGCCAGGCGCAACGACCACCCATCTTTGCTACGCCGCGTTTGACGATGATGCCAAGGCGCTCATTGCCCACGGCAACTTGGAACGACTGTTGGAGGGTGCTTATGCAAGCTGATTCATTGCGCGATGCTGTGTTAGCTGGAAAGCCGCTACCCTGCAAGTGGGTGATCGACAGCCATGCCCACCTGGGCGAATGGTTCAATTTTTACTTGCCCGACACGTCGCTGGAGGCCTATGTTGGGCAGATGGATCGGGTGGGAATTCACCTCTCTTGTGTCACCGCCACCTATGGCATTGGGCCAGATATGCACCGCGGTAACGCCCTGGTGGCCGACGCGGTAAAACGCTATCCACGCCGCTTTATCGCCTATTGCACCATTAACCCGCACCATCCCGAACAAAGCATCGACGAACTAAACGGCTGGCAGATGCCCCTCGTCAAATTTCACCCGGCCACCCATCGCTACCCCATGGATGGCCCCGGCTACGAACCAGCCCTACGCTTTGCTGAGGCGCACAGTGCACCACTGCTGATCCACATCTGGCATAATGACCCCGGCTGCGAGCCCGAACGGCTGGGCCGGTTGGCAGAGAAATATCCCGGAATTCCCTTCATCGCCGGCCATAGCGGTGCCACCGAGGCCGGCATCCGCGAATGTATCGCCTTAGCTAAAGAACTCCCCAACATCTACCTCGATCCGACCTGCTCGCGCGTCTATCTACACAGCGTCGAGACACTGGTCGCCGGGCCGGGGCCACAGCAGGTGCTGCTTGGCACGGACATGGGCTTTTTTGATGCGCGGCCCCAAGTCGGGCGCATTGTCTTTGCCGATCTGTCAGATAAAATACGGCGTCAACTGTTGGGCGAAACGATGCGGCAACTCTTGTTAAACGCCAAGCTATTGCCGGATGAGATGCGCCGGTATCTCCAAGGCGATCAGGGATAGCGTTGCCGATTTAAGGGCAGAGATTAGGTTCCAATCTGTATGGGTGCGGGTTTTGGAAAAAACGCGGATTCATCTCCAGTGTAAGTAGATCTACGATCCCTTTGAATCCGCGCCCGTATTTCACATGCGCCCCAAACCGCCATATCTGCCCATTTCCCCTCCTTGACGATTCTCCTATCGCTGGTCTATAATGGACGCAATCCCAGAAGATGTAAGTTAATTTCATGAATCCGTTCAGCCACGGGCTGGGTTTTTGCCTATCGCTGCAGCCGCAACTTGTATCTCTACAGGTGAATGCGGCTAATGGGCGTTTGCTGAATCGATCATCACAATCGCAAGGAGGTCATGCAACTCGTCGCGCGGATTTTCTGATCCGCCACTGTAAGGGCAGTACTGTGGTTCCCACGGTCTGGCTATAAACGCTCCCCATGCTGTAACCGGACCATCTGACAGTCAACTCAATGGCAACAGGTCAAAGGAGATAGACAATGGCAAGCTCTTCTGGCAGTAAGAAGGTTTCACGACGTGAGTTTTTGCAGTACGCTGAACTATTGGGGGCCGCGGCCGTGGCGACTCCGCTCTTGGCCGCTTGTGGACAAGCAGCCGGACCGACAACAGGCGATGCTGCGGCACCGACCGCTGCGGCAGCTGAAGCACCCGTTGAAGGGGTCACAGCCGCGGAGGGGATTAAAGAGGTCGCCCGTGAGCAGACCTTTATCGCGGTGCGTGGCGGGCAGCAAGGCAAGTTTGTTGAGTGGGATCAATGGAACCCCTTTGTTCCGGTGGCGAATCACCAATTTGCCGTGGGGCTGATGTATGAGCCACTGGCCTTCTATAGCGCCTTTGCCGACAAAGAATATATGTGGCTCGCCGAGAGCTACGAGTACTCGGATGATTTCAAAGAGTTGACGATCAAGGTACGACCGGGTATTACCTGGAGCGATGGCGAACCTTTTACCGCCGACGATGTGACCTTTACGCTCAATGCCTGCAAAGAATATGGCGCAAAAATTCGTTGGGGCACCAATGTCGCCAGAGTCATGGATAAGGCGGAGACGATCGACGAACTCACCACGAAAGTTACCCTGAGTGTGCCCGCCCCGCGCTTCTTCTGGCTCCTCACCTATCACTTTGACATCGGCGTCTACATGCTGCCCAAGCATATCTTTGAGGGGCAGGACATTTCGACCTATACCCACTTTGATCTCGAAAAAGGGCTGCCCGTTACTACCGGCCCGTGGCGTGTCATTCATTCCTCACCACAGCAGAAGATTCTCGACCGCGCCGATGATTGGTGGGGTGTGCAGGCGGGGGTGGCCTCGTTGCCGGCCCCAGAACGCTTTATCCTCTTACCCGATCAGGGTGAGCAACAACTTCTGCAGTCGGTCATCAAAAATGATGTGGACTTCACCACCGGCATCCAGCCATCGAGCTTCCCCACGGTCCTCAATGGCAATGCCAAGGCCACCTCGTGGACTGGCTCAGAGCTTCCCTATGGCTATGTCGACTGGTGGCCCCACTCGCTCTATGTCAACAATGAGGTGGCCCCGTGGGATGACAAGAATGTCCGTTGGGCGCTGAGCTATTATATCGACCGTTCCAAGATCGTCGACATCGCCTGGTCCGGTGCCTCCAAAGAGACGCCACTGCCGATGCCCGACTATCCACCGTTGCAGCCCTATTTTGAAGCGACCAAACCACTGCTCGAAACCTATAATACCCTGGAATATAATCCAGACAAGGGTGACGAGTTGTTGACGGCTAAGGGCTGGAGCAAGAATGGCGACGGCATGTGGCTCGATGAAGCTGGCGAGCAGGTCAAGCTGGACATTGTCAGCTTCTTTGACTTCACCAGCGTCGGCCCAGTATTGGTCGAAATGCTCAAACGCGGTGGGATTGAGTCGAGCTACTCCGAACCGCCAGGCTTCTTTGACAACTTCTCACAGGGCAATTACACCGGCTGTCTCTTTGGCCACGGTGGTAGTTGCCGCGAACCGCAAGAGACGCTGGCGCTCTATCAGAGTTCGTCCGAGGCGATCCCCGGTGGCCACGCCGTAAACTTCTCGCGTTGGCACAATGATCAGTTCGACGTGATCGCTGACGAGGCCTACACAACGCCGCCCACCGATACCGAAACGCTGGTCGATATCTGGGTGCGTGCGATGGAGATTTGGCTGCCCGAATTGCCCGACATTCAGCTCACCCACGGCTATCACCGCCTGCCGTGGACGACGCAAAATTGGACCAACATGCCCGATCAAAACAACCCCTATACCAATTCGGCCCAATGGCACCTCACCTTCCCGCTGGTGTTGCATAATATTCAGCCGGCGACGTAGTGGAAAAACGGTAGATCGGTACATCAGTAAATCAGTAGGTCGGTGACTTCACTGCACGTACCGATGTACCGATGTACCGTTTTACCGATGTACCGATGTACCGATGTACCGATGTACCCATGTACCGTTTTACCGATGTACCGTTTTACCGATGTACCGATTTACCGATTCACTAGGAGATTCCGGTGAGCATTACCTACATTGTCCGACGTTTTCTCATCTTCCTCGCCGTCGTCTGGGCCGCGGCGACCTTTAATTTTTTGCTGCCGCGGCTGGGCGGGGCGAATCCGATTCGTGAGAAATTGGTTTCGCAAGCCGCGCTCAGTGGCACCGTGCAGGCCGGGCTGGAAGAGATGGTCAAAGAATTTGAGACCAAGTTTGGTCTCGACCAACCGCTCTGGCGTCAATATCTGACCTATCTGGCGGATATGTCGCGCTTTGACTTTAACTACTCCATCTCCAACTATCCGCGCAAAGTCTTGGCCATGATGGGCGATGCACTACCGTGGACGATTAGTCTGCTGCTCGTCACGACGATTCTAGGCTTCTTGCTGGGCAATCTACTCGGTGCGCTTTTGGCTTGGCCTGGTGCGCCAAGCTTTTTGAAGTATGTCATGCCGCCGATCCTGATGATGAGCGCCATTCCCTATTTTCTGTTGGGGCTGATTATGGTCTATGTCTTTGGCTTCTTTCTCGACATCTTCCCCATGTATGGTGGCTACAAAACAGGCACCATCCCCACGTTGACAATTGGCTTTGTCTGGGATGTGATCTGGCATTCGATCCTACCGGCACTTTCGATCATCCTCGTCTCGACTGGCGGCTGGGCGTTGGGGATGCGTTCACTCATGATCATGACGCAGGGCGAAGATTTTGTCGTCTTTGGCGATGCGATGGGGTTGCGCGATCGCACAATCTTTACGCGCTATGCCATCCGCAACGCGCTCCTGCCCCAAGTGACGGCTGTGGCATTGGCGCTCGGCCAAATTGTCTCCGGTGCGGTACTGGTCGAAGTGATCTTTGGCTACCCCGGCATTGGCACCATGCTCTACCAGGCGATCCGCGGCTCGGACTATTACCTTGTCCAGGGCATCGTCTTTGTTGTCATCGTCTCGATTGGGCTGGCGACCTTTATCCTCGACATTATCTATCCGCTGCTCGACCCGCGGATTACCTATCGGAGGGCCTGAAATGGCAACCACGCTAGACCCAAGTCTCCCTCGCCGCGCCTATACTGGCGATCGGAGCAGTTGGCGCGAGCGCCTCAACGGTGCCTTGCGCTATTGTCGCCGTAACCCCTCGTTGGTGATTGGCTTGGTGCTCTTTTCACTCTTGCTGCTCTCCTCCGTGATTGGCCGCTTCTTTGTCAATCTTGACGACGCCAGGCCGATTTCCGTCTCACCGTTGCAGCCCCCTTCGTGGGAATTGCCCTTTGGCAGCGATAAACAGGGACGCAACCTCTTTGCCGTCATGGTCGTCGGCACCCCGTTAACCCTGCGCATCGGGCTGATCGCCGGCTTTCTGGGTGTCGGTTTTGGCAGTCTGCTCGCCTTTGTCAGCGCCTACTATGGCGGCTGGGTTGATTCGCTGCTCACCGGGATCATCGACGTTGGCCTGACAGTACCGGGGCTAATGGTGCTGATTGTGGTCGCCATGGTGGTGCCGGGCGGCCTTAGTGTCGAACAGATGGCACTCGTCGTGGCCTCGCTGGCCTGGCTCTATCCCGCACGCACAATCCGTTCCCAAGTGCTCACCCTGCGCGAACGGAGCTATGTGCAGGTCGCGCGCCTGTCCGGGATGCCGGGGCGGGCGATTATTTTCAAAGAGATCCTACCCAATCTGCTGCCCTATTTGGCGGCGTCGCTCGTCGGTTCAGTCTCCGCCGCGGTGCTGGCGTCGATTGGGCTAGAGGTGTTGGGGCTAGGGCCAATGGACGCGCCGACGATTGGCATGACCCTTTTCTGGATCAACTACAACGCCGCGGTGATCAACGGCTGGTGGTGGTGGTGGTTACCGCCCATCGCGGTGATTGGGCTGCTCTTTATCAGTCTCTTTCTCACCAGCGTCGGCCTCGATGAGATCGCCAACCCACGGATTCGGAGGTCGATGTAATGATCAGCGATTCCCCAGCAATGATGCGCAACCAACGGCAGGCCGGTGTCGGCAACACGAGCGGTAACAACGCACACAAACCGGAAGTATTGCGTCTGGAAAATCTCAGCGTCTACTACGACACGCCGCGCGGGCCAGTTCACGCTGTCGAAGATGTGACCTTCGCGCTGCGCACGCAGGAGCGCTTTGGCCTGGTCGGCGAATCTGGTTCGGGCAAATCGAGTATGGTTTTGACGATCATGCGCCTGCTCAAACCACCGGCACGGGTGGTCTCAGGCACCATTCACCTCGATGAGCTGAACCTGCTTGACCTGCCGGAAAGTGAGATGAAGGCGATCCGTCTAGCCCAAATCGCACTGGTGGCCCAAGGCTCAATGAACTCACTCAACCCGGTGATTCGCGTGCGCAGCCAGATCGCCCTTGGCCTGCGCGATCATGGCGTTCAACTGAGCAAGCGCGAGTTGGAAGATGGCATCGCGACGTTATTGGGCAAAGTTGGCTTGCCATCCCATGTTGCCAACATGTATCCCCATGAATTGAGTGGCGGGATGAAACAACGGGTGATCATCGCAATTGCAATTAGCCTCAGCCCCAAGGTGATCATCGCCGACGAGCCGACCAGTGCACTCGATGTGGTGGTACAGCGCCAGGTAATGGAGACGCTCAAGGAGGCACAACATGAGATCGGTGCGTCGGTGCTGCTGGTCGGTCACGACATGGGGTTGATGGCCCAATTTGCCGAGCGGCTCGGCGTCATGTATGCCGGCCGTCTGATGGAGGTCGCGCCGATCCGTGCCATCTTTAATCAGCCGCGCCACCCGTACACGCAACTGCTCATCGAAAGCCTACCCTCGACCGAGACTAAGGGCCAATTCACCGGCATTCCCGGCCTGCCGCCCTCGTTGCTCAATGTGCCGTCCGGTTGCGTCTTTCATACCCGCTGCCCTCTGGCCGAAGCACGCTGCCGGGTCGAAGTGCCCAAGTTGCGCGAGGTGCAGCCAGGGTCGGTGGTGGCGTGCCATTTGGCGTGAAGCGGTAAGGTAGGAAGAAGTTAATCGGTAAATCAGTAAATCGGTATACTGATCTACCGATTTACCGCTCTACCGATTTACCGCTCTACCTCCCCATCATTAAAGGAATCATTCCATGACCGCATTACTCGAAGCGCGTAACGTCACCAAGACCTTTGGCGGTGGCCTTTTTGACCGTACCAGAACCGTCGCGCTCGATGATTTTTCAATGGCGATTGACGGCGACACGCCTGCGATTACGGCAATCGTCGGCGAGAGCGGTAGCGGCAAGACAACGCTAGCCCGTCTGCTGCTGGGAATCGCATCGCCGACAAGCGGCAATGTTCTCTACAAAGGGCAGGATCTGCACAAGTTGGGCGGCGACGCCCGACGTGCCTTTCTCAGTGATATCCAGGTTATCTTTCAGGACCCCTTTGAGGTCTACAATCCTTTTTACAAGGTTGACCACGTTTTGACGACGCCAATCGATTATATGGGGCTGGCCAAGTCGCACGAGGAGAAGTGGCGCATCATTGAGGAGGCTTTGGAGACAGTTGGTCTGCGCCCAGAGGAGACCCTTGGTCGTTTTCCGCACCAACTGAGCGGTGGTCAACGACAGCGGGTGATGGTGGCGCGCGCCCTGATCTTGCGTCCGCGCATTATCCTGGCCGATGAGCCGGTCTCGATGATCGATGCCTCATTGCGGGCCACGGTCTTGGGGAGCCTCCAACGCTTCAAAGAGGAGTTCGGCATCTCGATTATCTACATCACCCACGACTTGACGACCGCCTATCAGATCGGCGACAACATCATTGTGCTCTATCGCGGTGGCGTAGCGGAAGCGGGCGCTGTCAGCCACGTGGTGCGCCAACCCAAACACCCCTACACTCAACTGCTTGTCAACTCGATCCCCGTGCCCAACCCCGATCTGCCGTGGACAGCCGAAGCAGAGGCCGCGTTGGCCGATCAACAGCGGGGCAAACACTCTTGCAAGTTTGTCGACCGCTGCCCGGCGGCAATGGCCAAGTGTTTGCAAGCGGTCCCACCGCTCTTTCAGACCGACCCGCAGCGCGCTGCCGCCTGTTTTCTTTATGAGGGCGCGCCGGTCTTAAAAACAGAGGAGATGGATCGGGTGTTGTGGACGAATGGGGTAGCTATATTGACGCGGCCCTAATCATTTCCCAAGGGAATTTCTGATTTCTTGAGATTGTGGTGACGAACACATTATAGTTGCGCAGGGTGAAGCTGTGAGGATTGTGACCCTATCTGTTTATCTGCTATAATGAATAAAATGTCAGTAGTTTTTCGACGATATAGAGGCCTCACGATATGGATGATACTATGATCGTGTTAACCGAACTTACAAAAGAAATCAAGCCGCTCACCAGAGCGGAAAAGCTACAATTGATTGAAGCCATATCAAAAATGCTGCTTGAGGAAGAAAATCCACAGAACAATGTGGCTCCTGCTATCATATATCCACTGTTCACGCCTTTAGATCAAGAAAAGGCAGCCGCACAGCTTCAACAATTCCTAAATCAACAGCCGCGCTGATGATGTAGAGTTTTTCTTACACCCCGCATCCACACTTTCCGGTAGGAATGCCGCTCGTTGAACTCCAACTCTCACATGCATCTTACAGCGTAGCAACGTCAGCTTTGGTTGACTCTGGCGCAGCACTCAATATCTTGCCGTTTGATCTCGGTTTGCAATGGGGGCTGGATTGGAAAGGGCAGACATTTCCACTCAATTTAGGTGGCACACTTACAGGCACACAAGCCTACGCTGTTTTGCTGCGGGTTGAACTTGCTCCGTTTCCACCAACAGACCTCGCCTTTGCCTGGGTTTCTCGACCAACGCATGAAGTACGCTTGCTCTTGGGGCAGGTCAACTTTTTCCAGGTATTTGATGTCCACTTCTATGGCTCACAGCAGATTTTCGAGATCGATCTGCGTTCACATTAGTTCTAGCCACGCCCAGAGAAATGTTAGTTGGTCCGATTAATTTTTCCACAACTGAATCCTTTCGGATCGCTACTTCGTCGTATAGAGTGAAGAGCAATGAGGATCGTGTTGACTGAAAGATGATCGACAGCAAAAGGGGCAGATGGCCATGACAGAAGCGGTACGCGCAACTGATGTAATCCACACCACCACATTCGAAGCCCTGGCGCAGGAGCTCCGTCCAGAACTGCATCAATATTGTGCGCGCATGATTGGTTCGGTCATCGATGCGGAGGATGTGGTACAAGAGGCGCTGGCCAAAGCCTACGAGTCATTGCCCACGACAGCGGTTGTCAACTTGCGTGGCTGGCTCTTCCGCATTGCCCACAACAAAGCGCTCGATCACCTGCGCCGTGTCAATCGCCAGCAAGCGCAGTCGCAACAGTGGGAAGCGCTCGACGAGGATGCCCTGCTGGCCACCGAACCGGATCTGCCGTTGGAGGAGCGGGAACTGGTCAGTATCGCGCTGGCGGTCTTTCTCAAACTGGCTCCCAAGCAGCGCAGTTGCGTCATCCTCAAAGACATCTTAGACTACTCACTTGCCGAGATCTCCGAGTACCTCAATGCCACGGTGCCCGATATCAAATCGAATCTGCACCGCGGGCGCACCCGGCTGCGTGAATTGGCCGCAGCCGTCAACGAAGAGACCCCGACCCCATTGGATCAAGTGGAACGCTCGTTGCTAACGCAATACATCGACTGCTTCAATGCGCGTGATTTTGACGCCATACGCGCGATGTTGGCCGAGGAAGTGCGGCTCGATCTCTTCAACCGCACGACGCGACGGGGCATTGTGGCCGTAGGCGATTACTTTCATCGCTATGATCAGGCGGATGATTGGCAACTGGCGTTGGGCATTGTCGAAGATCGCCCGGCCATTCTGGTCTATGATCCACGAGAACCGGCCGCGCCACGCTACTTTATGTTGGTGCAGTGGCAAGCGGGAGAGGTGGCCTACATCCGCGATTATCGTTACACGCCCTATGTGATGGAAAGTATCGTTGCGGAGCGCCTCACACCGGCATAGCTTCAACCCTGTTTCTTCTCAACTCATCTCATAAATCCAGGCATGGTAACAACGGCTCAGGCGCGTTGGAAAGGAGTTTGCGCGCCTGGAAGTCCCACCGAATGAATTCGGTGGCTGCTATGCAAAAACCCGTTTAAACGGGTTACAGTTTCCCCCACAATGGTTCAAAGAGCTAACAAGTTTAGTATCACAGCAGATCGTGATCGCTTCAAGGAGTGGTTACTGGGGTCTACTGCGTATCAATGCCATGTTAAATTAAAGGAGCACAGACAATGACAACACAGATGATGGTTCGGTATCAAGTCAAGGCCGATCGCGCCGCGGAGAACGAAGCGTATATCACGCAGGTCTTTGCCCAGTTGCAACAAGAGCAGCCGGCCGGCCTCCATTATGCATCGTTCAAATTGGAGGATGGCGTGAGTTTTGTCCACATCGTTCAGATCGACACGACGGATGGCAGCAATCCGCTGCGCGAGCGAAGCGCCTTCCAGGCCTTTGCAGCAACTGTTCAAGACCGCTGTGTAGAGCCGCCAGTATCGGTAGCGTTACACGAGATCGGTGCCTATAAAGTATTTGCTGCATAAAAGGCTATCTAGCGCTTGCCACTCCTTATGAGGGCAGGTCTGCAAGCGACTCCAGATTTCCGAAATTGGGGACGCTTGCAGCGTGACAAGCCGACACACGGAACAGCGGTTGAATGGTTACGTAAATGGAATCTCTATGCATACTACAGAAAAACAAACAACTCAGCGCTGGGTGCTGATCCTCACCGCGCTGGCTTCCTTTATGGTGGCGCTCGACGCCTTGGTCGTCTCGACTGCCTTGAGCACGATTCGGCTGGACCTCGGCGCTTCGGTCGAACAGTTGGGCTGGACCGTCAATGCCTATACCCTGAGCTTTGCCTTGTTATTGATGACGGGCGCGGCGCTTGGTGACCGCTTTGGGCGGCGGCGCGTCTTTGTCGGTGGTCTCGTGTTGTTCATTGTGGCCTCGGCGCTCTGTGCGTTGGCAACGGACATGGCATGGTTAATTGCCGCGCGCGTTGTCCAAGGAGCCGGTGCGGCGGTGGTCATGCCCCTGGCGGTGACTCAATTGAGTGTGGCCTATCCACCCGAAAGGCGGGGCAAAGCACTCGGCCTCTTCAGCGGGATTTCCGGCCTGGCCGTTTTAGCTGGTCCGGTCGTGGGTGGCGCGATTACTGGTGGTCTCGCCTGGCAGTGGATCTTCTGGATCAATGTCCCGATTGGTGTCCTGGTTGTAGCGTTGGTGCTCCGCTATTTACCCGAGAATTTCGGTCCACGTACGCCGCTTGACCTCGTTGGTCTGCTGCTGGTGACAGGGGCCGCCGGTGGCGTGGTCTGGGCGCTGATGCGCGGGAATCGAGCCAGCTGGGGTAGCGTAGAAGTGCTTGCAACGCTTGTGGTTGGCTTGCTCTTGACCGTGGTCTTTGTGCTTTGGGAAGGGCGTAGCCCTGCTCCCATGTTGCCATTGCATCTCTTCCACACTCGTGCCTTCGCTGCGGGTAACGCAGCTGGCTTTTTATTCTTTGCCTCGCTTTATGGATCGACCTTCTTTCTGGCGCAATTTCTACAAACGACACTGGGCTATGGGCCACTGGATACAGGGTTACGCCTATTGCCTTGGACGATTACCCTCTTTGTGAGCGCGCCAATGGCCGGCAGCCTGATCAATCGCGTTGGCGAGCGATCCCTGATTGTCGGCGGGCTGCTCTTACAGGCGCTGGCAATGGGCTGGATCGGGCTGATTGCTCGACCGGACCTTCCGTACCCTGAACTCGTCGCCCCCTTGATCATCGCCGGCTTTGGTGCCGTCGTCATCCCAGCCAGCCAAAACATGGTGATCAGCGCGGTGGCGAACACAGAGATCGGCAAGGCATCTGGCGCATTCAATATGCTGCGTCAGCTTGGGGCAGCCTTTGGCGTCGCGCTCCTTGCTGCGTTCTTTGCAATGACAGGAAGTTTTGACTCTGCCCACCGCTTTAGCGATGGCTTCACCTTGGCGATGAGTGCGTCGGCCACGTTGGCTGTGGCGGGTGCCTTGGTGGGGCTGTGGCTACCCGGTCGGCAGCCGAGGGGTTTGCCGGAAGTGGCTGTACAGGCTTAATGGCCGGAAGCTGCTACCCCGTGCACTCTTCAGAAGGCGCGGATAGGATAAAATGATCTAAGGGAGACAGGGAGACAGGGAGACGGTGAGACGGGGAGACGGTGAGACGGGGAGACAGGGAGACAGGGAGACAGGGAGACGGTGAGACGGTGAGACAGGGAGACGGGGAGACAGGGAGACGGTGGCTGTCCTCCCGTCCTACTGTTCCACCGAGCTACCATACCCAGATTGTTTGCAGCAGTGCGCCGAGGAGGCCTGCCACCGCGACGAGCGCGACCGCCCAAGCGATGCGTCGCACCAGACGGCGATTGGCCACACCAAAGATAAGGGGCAGATTGACCATGACACTGGTCAAGGATGCAATTACGGCACAGTTGCCGGCAACCTGACCGGAAATCTTGCCCTGAGCGGCCAAGGCGGCGGCCGCCGCGACTGCGCTGGAACTGGAAAAGAGGCCACCCAACAGGCTGGTACCATAGATGCCAAACTGACCGAGCGCTTGTTGCCCAAAGACGCCGGCAATTTGAATCACGACTAAAAGCAAACCAAATTTTAGCGCCGATTTCAAGGAAAAAGGTGATTGTAACGTTAACAGTGGGCGGTTAGGCTCGCTGGTCACTATTGCGCTCTGCCTCCGCCCGAGCAGCGCCAATCCCGCGCTCACCCCCAACATCAGGACAAAAGCAAGTGTCGCTGAACGCAATGTATACGGTGCCAAAATTGCCAGCAGTACCCCGTTGCGAATTAACATGGCCGCAATGGCCAGCACAATGCCATGATAAACCGTGTCGGTCATTTCGCCGGGCGCATCTTTAGCACGCTGTGCCAGCTCCCGCGTGGCTACACTACTATTGACCAATCCGCCCAGAAAACCGGTCAATTCAATCCCACGCTCGCCATAAACTTTCCAAAGAATGTAGTTGACAAAGCCAATGCCCGCAATCAGAATCACCGTGATCCACGCCGCGCGCGGCTCCAGCGCGCCCCAGGGATCGACACTGCCCACTGGCAAAGCCGGGTAAATGACAAAGGCCAGGATGGCCAACAGGATCGCAGAGCGGACTTCCGTATCACTCAGTTGAATGGTGAAACCAGCCAATGGCTTCTTCCAGGCGAGCAGCGCGGCGGTCATCACGCCGACTGCGGCCGGGGTGAGTGTATGCCCTTTGCCGGACAAGATCCCCGCAAAGCCAATCACCAGCAGCGCTGCCGAGGTGGTCAATTCGGTCCCTTTATTCGCGCGCAAGGTTTTCAAATTGAGAAAGACAATCAAGATGCCGAGCAAAGCAATCGTGAGCAACGCATAGCTGTCACCCAACAAACCGCCCAGCGCGCCCAAAAGCGCCACAAAACCAAAGGTGCGGAGCCCAGCATCTTTGCGCCGGCGTTCCCGTTCAATCCCAACAAAAAGCCCAATCGCCAACGCCAGTGCCAAGCGCGCAAAAACTGTACCATAGGGCCAGTGGACAACTTCTAGCGACATTGCTCTCACCTCTCTGTAATCAGCCTGCCTTGGGGTTCATCCACCAAGGGCAGTGACGTAATCGCTACTCGTCACATTGACAGCAAAGAGCAGTGCGCCCTCTTGCCCAAATTCGCCGCCCCCAAAGCAGGTCGCGATCGTGGATCGGATTGTGCGAAAACCACGACCCGCCCAGTCAGCCACCGCCGACGGGGTGCCCCAAATCGGAGTAAATACCTATTGCATTGTCTCCCAACATGTTTTAATCATAGATTTAGATTTGTGCTAGAATGAATCAACAATTTCACCCATGAAGGAACAAAATCATGATAACAGTTACCTTAGACGATCAAATCGAACGACAACTGACAAAGATTGCGCATGATCAAGCCGTCACAACGGATAAGGTGGTGGAAAAGGCGATTCGCTCCTATTTGCAAACGGAAGCATCACAGATTTTAGCGCGTGAATCCACGGCTTTTCGAGCAATGCACGAAAAGTTGATAGCTCAGTATTTTGGTCAATATGTAGCAGTTCACCAAGGTCAGGTGGTCGATCATGACCCAAAACTTGGCGAAATTTATACGCGGATGCAAGAACGTTATCCCGACGAAATCATCTTGATCAAGCAGGTTCGACCGGAAATTGAGCGTGTTACTACAGTTCGTTCGCCGAGAATTGTTCATGAGTAATCTGATCTACACCTTTGAATATCTGCTGAATATCTGCTGAATATCTGCGCAACTACGATCCCGCAAAACCCATCCTTGAGCTTGAAGTGAGCTTGCCTGGGCGTCCGCAATCGACAGTAGCAACCACAATGTTGGTGGATTCTGGTGCTGATCAGACAATGATCGCGCTCGATATCTTGCAGTCGCTCAACGCTAAACCCATTGATTATATCCGTATCAGTAGTCTGTTTGGCGCAAGTCGTACTACAGAACTATATGTAGTTGATCTGTATATCGGAACTCACCACATTCACGCTGTGGAGGTGGCAGCATTACCGACAGGGGATGAGAACATTACAGGACGCGATGTGCTTAACCAATTAGTCGTAACGCTCAATGGGCTTGCCGGTATGACTGAGGTTGCTGGTGGAGATAGTAATAACAACCCATTGGCCATCTACCGCTTCAAGATCCCCCCGTTGACATCCAACGTCGCCCCTGTCATATACGCCCCCATTGGCGACGCTAGAAAGAGAATCGGATAGGCGATCTCTTCTGGCTTGCCCAGCCGACCTAGGGTGATCAACCCCTCCAGCCGTTGCCGCTGCTCCGCCGTGAGAAATTCGGGTCGGGTGTCGATTTGCCCCGGTGCAATCGCATTGACCGTGATATTGGCACTGCCCAGATCGCGGGCCAGCGTCTTGGTCATGGCGATGAGGCCACCTTTGGAAGCAGCGTAATGGGCACCGCCGGAGACCCCACCAGTCTGTGCGCTGATCGATGAAATGTTGATGATGCGGCCATAGCGCTGCTGCTGCATCATCGGCGCAACCGCACGGCAACAATAAAAGGCCCCGGTCAGGTTGACATCCAGGATGCGCTGCCAATCCATCGGCGTGATTTGGTCAAAAGTGCCGGGGCTGACAAGACCGGCATTGTTGACCAGAATATCGACCCGTCCCCACGCGGCGATAACCGCCGCGATCGCTTGATTGACCGCGGTTTCATCGGCGACGTCGGTGGGAATGGCCAGCGCGGAGTTAGGACGGCTCGCCAACAACTCGTCCGCCACCACTTGGAGCGAAGCTGGGCTACGGGCTAGCAGTGCAACCTTGGCACCGGCCGCGTGTAGAACTTCGGCGGTCGCCTTACCAATGCCCTGATTGGCCCCGGTAATGATGGCAACTTGATCAGATAGATCAAGCAATTGGGGGATTAGCAATTGAGTGTTTTGCTTCATTCGTACGCTCATGTTCGTAATTATACTCCGCAGCAGCACATACTATTATGGGTACTCTGCTACAAAATGTTAAAGGCTCATCTACGGAAAGTGTGAACACCTGTCAGGTGTGGCAGCTTTAAACGTCACATTTGCTGTAGATGAGCGAATGTTGAATTATGGCGTTGCTCAATATAAAGTGAGTTCTGTTTGAAAGCAGTAGCTTTGCTGGTGTAGAAACTACTGCTTTCAAAGCAACCGCACTATAGATCAAGGGTTGGCTGCTGTAGCAGCATAAAATAGCCGGGAATTACACAGCGAGGGATTATACAGCGAGGGATTATACAGGGGGAACGACTTTCCATTCACTGACTTGCCCACTGTTACTGTCAAAGTTGACGCCGACTTGCGTAATTGTTTTCCCACGTCCACGATATTTCTCCGCATACCCCTTATCCACTATCTGGTCGACCGCCTGTTGTGCATCTTTATTCAGTTTAAACTCGAAGATGTAGACGTGATCCTGAACTTCGACGACTGCGTCAATCCGCCCATCGTTGGTTTTTGTCTCAGCCTGAATCTTTAACCCCATCAGCATAAAAATCAGATAGAAGATCGTCTGGTAGTACTTTTCATTTGGCAGGTGCAGATCGTAGTCGATGTTGGCAAAGAAGACTTTGAGCAGTTTGAAGAATTCATTTAAATCATGCGCTTGCAGTGCTTCGATCAGTTGCCAGAGCTGACTGACGCTCAACCCCTGATCGAAGTTGCTAAAAGCATCGAGCAGATGGATCAGAAAGGCGTTTTCCACTTCATAGTTCGGGTAGTAAAGTGTGTAGCGGCGGCTAACTGGATCGTAATCTTTGATGGTCAAGTAGCCGGTTTGAAAGAGCAGGGGCACAACCGCAAGTCGTCCAATATCAAAGGTGCTCAGGGCCAATTCTTCCACCTGCAAATCTTCAAAGTGCTCAACCAAATAATTTTGCTGATGCAACAGGTTAATCAAGAAGGTCGGTGTTCCGCTTTCAAACCAATAGTTGGCAAAGTGTTGGGCGTCGAAGAGTTGCATGGTGGAAAAAGGATTGTAGACATTCTCCGCATCTGCCGTAAAGCGAAACCCATCATACCAATGGCGTACCTGTGCCAACAGTGCTTCCTCGCTGCTAGCTTCTTGTTTGGCAAACGCAGTAATGTGGGCTGCCAGATAGTGGCGGAGTTCTGCTTCCGTTAACCCCAATGCCGTGCCAAACGAGGGTCGCATGGTCAAATCGGTGAGATTGTTCAATTCAGAGAAGATACTGACCCTACTGAATTTGCTGACACCAGTGATGAACGCAAGTCGGATCCGACTCTCCATCGCCTTGATCACGGTGTAGAACCCTTTGAGGATATCACGGATCTGTTTGGCTGTCGGCAGATCGGTGATATGGTCGAGCAATGGTTTGTCATACTCATCAATGAGCACAACCACTTGGGTCTCCACCGAAAGCTGGCGGATCAAGTCACCAAATTGAGCATAATAGGGGCCGGGGTGCAAGGTGACATGATATTTTTCGGCCACATATTGAAGATACAGTTTTAGATTTTCCTTGAGATCATCTGGCGTGGCCGAAGGATAAAGGCTTAGATCCAGCCGGATCACCGGATGCACCGGCCACTCGTAATCACTGCCAGTGATCCACAGCCCATTGAACAATTCGCGATTACCGTCAAACAGTTCTTCCAAAGTGGAGATAAACAAGCTCTTCCCAAAGCGGCGCGGTCGTGAGAGAAAGTAAGCGCCCGTTGCTTGATGAACTAAGTGATAGATATACTCTGTTTTATCAATATATAAGAAGTTACCTTCAATAATCTTGCGAAAGGTGGCTGTCGTCGTTGGCAATGGCTTGAGCATTGTCATCTCTTTCTGTATATAGTCGATCAGCTTAATCCCGTCTCCTGATTATACCACATCTACCCAAGGGTTAGGCTTGATACAAGCCCCCAACAATCTCCTGCACCCGCGCCACGATCAATTCCTCATCCCCCAACTGCAAGCCAAAGGGATGAATCACCACCGCCCCCTGCGCCAATTCACGCTCCAATGGATGGATCGAGGGTTCGCCCTGCTTGAGGGCCAGGATAAATTCGTTGCCGCTCATGCCAAACGCCTGCTGATCGATGCGAATGCGGGCAAAGGGGAAGGCGGCACCGTTCTGTGTGGTGGGAATCACTTCGGCGGTAAGATGGGGTATGCCGGCCAATGCGTTCACAATGACATTGACCTGTGCCGTGCAGCGGGCGACTTCGGCTTGGTGGTCGCGGGCGACATAGAGCTTGAGCGCCGTTACCAAGCCAATGATCTCTTCTTTGCCCGCCTTGTAACCGCGCCCAATGCCCTGTCGTGGCATAAAGGGCATGCGGTCGACGCCTAACAGCTCACGTGGCGCGGTCCACACCTCTTGCACGGCGTCCATATCGAGATGCTGCCACGCAATCGCTGCGATCAGATCTTTCCGGCCACAGACAAAGCCGGACGCCTGTGGCCCACGGATATATTTGCCGCCGCTGTAGACCACCAGATCGGCACCCTTGGCAATAAAGGCGCGCAAGTTTGCGGGGTTATCGAGCCGCCCCGCGCCATCGACGACGACAGGGATACCATGTTTATGTGCCACAGCCACGGTGTCAACGAGCGAGATGCCGCCGCGCGGCAGATTAAGGATCGCTACGGTTTGGTCACTAATCGCCGTTTCGAGTTCCTCCGGCGTGCAAGGGCCGTTGCTGCCGACCTGGACAATGTGACCACCCGCCACCTCGACGGCATGATCGTAATGGGTACGATGGGCCTTGTCCATGATGACCTTATTCGGCATCCCCGCCGTGTGGGGCAACTTATCCATCTTTTCTGGGTCGAGACCGGTGATACAGGCGGCAATCGATAGCACGAGGCTCGCCTGCGCGCCCGAGGTGACATAAGCGGCTTCCGCGCCGGTTAGCCCGGCGATCACCTGGCCAGCTTTGTATTGCAACTCTTCCATGCAGACAAATTGACGCGACGCCGCGGCCATCGCCTGCACCACCTCTTCGGGCATGAGCGTACCGCTGAGGCGCGTAAAGGTGCCGATCGCGTTAATCACCGGGCGCACGCCAAGTTCGGCGTAGACATTGGTCATGGGTTGATGCTCCTTTGCATGGGATGGTTAGCTTTTCGTAGGGGCACGGTATACCGTGCCCCTACGAAAATTATCTGATGAATTACCGGAGAAAACGCGTCAACACATTCGCCGTAATCTGCGAAACCGCCTTATCGATCAAAATCGAACTGACCCATGTGATCGATCCCACGGAAAAGACCGCGCCACCGCTTGTCGTCTCATAGGTGACCATTTGACCACCCCCTTCCGCCGGGTTTAGCCCCTGGGCCAGGTGCTGCACATTGCTGGGCGACGAGGGTGAGATCTTATCGGTCTCATGGCCGGACGCGCCGCCGGGCACGCGCTCATGCAGGCTCGCCGCACCAAAAATGTCACCAGTCTGCAAATCCGTGCCGGCAAAGATCCAATGGTCGGCGTCGACCACCCGATAGGGCGCGGCGGTCATAATGCCCCGTGGGTCATAGACGATGCCGAGCAAGTTTGCCTCTGATTCGCCAACGCGGGCATGGAAGCGGCTCTCGATGGTCGGATCCTGCCCCCAAACACGTTCATTGGCATTTTGGACGATCATCGTCTGCTCGTCAGGGAATTCGACTTCAGCGTTGATGCCATTGCCGCCGAGATAGAGCAACTTGCCACCCCGTTCGTGCACCCAGCGTTTCACCGCAAAGTACATCTCACGCGACCAATATTCCGGATGGGTAGAGATGACCAACACCTCATAGGCATCGAGCAGCACATCGTCATTGTGCAATTGGGTCTCCCCATAAAAGTCATAGGCAAAGCCCTCCCGCTCCAGCCAACCGAGAAAACGCCACTCTGCGGGCGCAATGTGATTGGGCGCGCGGCCGGCAATCGGGTCGGTCAGGTGGGTTGCTTCCGGCACATGGTTGATCGGTTCAGGTCGGTCAAAGGAGAGAGGTGCATAGTGATCGGAATCATAGTTGAGATGCTGTGCATCGGTGTAGCGTTTGAGATCCATGCGGGCGTTGACGGTCGGTGTGGGGGGCAACCCAATCGGGCTGATGTAGTTGCTGCGCCCGCCAAAGTTGTTATAGGCGTTCCAGGTAATATTGGAGGCAAGTACCGCGATCTTGGCGGTCGGCTGGGCGGGTGCCACAATCCACGGGCAGGCAAAAAATTGCCCCGACGGCGTCTTGGCGTGAAGATAGTAGAGACCGGCGCGTTCCGGCGCGGTCAGCCATTGTTTGTGATGGGGGCTGGTGTAGCCATATCTATTCCACTGGACGCCGGTCTGCGTGTAATCGCCATCGGGGGTGATCTGCATCGTGGCACGCGGGCCGTGCTCATCGTACCAGCCGATCAGCTTGATGAACTCTTTTTCGAGTCCATAGCGCCAGAGTTCGAGCTTGTACTCCTCGACCGCGTGGACGCGAAACTCAGCCTGCTCACCCGCCTTTACCCACTTGGGCCACATGTAGCTGAGCAGGCCATCTGGCAACAGCCGAAAATGATAGGGGGTCTCGGCGCTAATCGTTGCCGTGACACTCTTTTGGCCATAGCCTGCTTTGTAGAGCGTTACTTTGTATTGACCTGGGGGCAGATCGGCGTAGACGGCACCTGTGGCGCGCGCGGTGGTTTCAAGGGAGTGGCCCTCCCATTCAAATTCGAGCAGGGTACCGGGTAGGGCCACAAAACGTTCATCACTCACATATCCGATCAGCATCGTTCGCTCCTGGGTTGCTTGTTTTTGCCAGTAGATGCGAATGGTAGGTGATCTTCCAAAATCTGTCAACAGGAATAAAATTCCCCACCCATTCTTCACGTGGAACGAATGTGCCAATGCCTTGCCACAACGCCCCATCAATGGTAAACTAGAGTATCGAAATCGGTACGCTTTTTTGATCGCACTTTGCACTTCCGAACTCTTTTATGGCGCAAGCACTCTACCGCAAATGGCGCAGCCAGACCTTTGACCAGGTCGTTGGCCAAGAGCATGTAATCCAGACATTGCGCAACGCGCTGCGCGATGATCGGGTCGCGCACGCCTATCTCTTTGCCGGGCCACGGGGCACGGGCAAGACGAGCATTGCGCGCATTCTGGCCAAGGCACTCAACTGCACCGCGCCGGAGGCCGAACGCCCCTGTGACAAGTGCCCGACCTGTATTGCCATCACCGATGGCCGGATGCTCGATCTGATCGAGATCGACGCCGCCAGCAACAACAGTGTCGATGATATTCGCGATCTGCGCGACAAGGTCAATTTCCGGCCAGGCGAAGGACGCTTTAAGGTCTATATTATCGACGAAGTGCACATGTTGAGCATGAGCGCCTTTAATGCGCTCTTGAAGACATTGGAAGAGCCGCCGCCACACGCCCGCTTTATGTTGGCGACAACCGAGCCACACAAGATCCCAGCGACCATTTTGAGCCGCTGCCAGCGTTTTGATCTGCGGCGCATTGCCGTGCCGGAGATTGTTGGCCATTTGCAATACATTGCCAAAGAAGAGGGCTTTGGTGCCGAAACGGAAGCATTGACCGCGATTGCTCGCAGCGCGCAGGGCTGTATGCGCGATGCGATCAGTTTACTCGACCAAATGTTGAGCTATGGCAACGAAACAGTGACCTTTCTTCAGGTGCAGCAGGCGCTTGGGGCGGTTAGTGCACAGGCGGTCAGTGATCTGGTCGATGCGTTGGCGGAGCGCAATATCGCGGCGGGGCTGCTGTTGCTCCAGCAGTTGATGAGCGAAGGGGCCAGCCTTACTGAATTCTGCCACCAGGTGATTGAGCAGTTGCGCCATGTGATGGTCTTGCAGATGACGGGGGAACGAACGTTTCTGGCGGAGTTGCCTGCGGAGAGCGTCAAGCAGATGCAGCGGCAAGCGCAACAGTTACCATTGGCGACCACACTCTTTGCGATCAAACGCTTTAGCAGCGCGGTAGCCGAGTTAAAGAACAGCCATCAGCCACAGTTGCCTTTGGAGATGGCGTTGATTGAATCTGTTCAGGGTGAAATTCAGGGTGAAATGACGGTCCCTGCGAATGCTGGGTTGGTCGCGTCACCTGCGCTACCCGCCAACGGTGTTGCTCTACCTGTAACAACGGTAACCACTGGCCAGGCGACACCGGCAGCGACACCAGCGGTAGTAGCAGAATCGAATGCCGCGCCCGCAGTACAAAATGGCGCGGCCCCTGTTACCGAAGCCGAACCAACCCCACTCGACGAGGCGGCGGTTAAACGGTTACAACAACAGTGGGATCATTTCAAAAAGCTGGTACGCGATAAGTGTGGCGTCCGGGTGCAGGCGGCTTTATCAGCCGTGCGCGACATGGCTGTGGCGGATCAGACCGTAGCGTTTGCATTTGGCAACAACCAATTTAGTCGCGATATGATCGCAGAACCAGAGATCATGGGCCAAATTGTGGGCTTGCTTTCGTCGGTACTCGGTCGTCCGATCAAGCTTGAATGTCAAATGGGCGACACGGCTCATCTGACGAATATGGTCCAAGTGCAAAATGAGCAGAGCGATGGCGAGGATCCACTGGTAGAGTATGCCGTCTCGACGTTGGGTGCCGAAGTAGTCTAGTAACACAATCACAATACCTTCGCCAATTTCAGAAATTAGAGCCGTCATTCCTGCGCAGGCAGGAATCCATCTTCATGTTACACGAGTAGATTCCTGCCTGCGCAGGAATGACATCTGGAAATTTCCGCCAAAACAAGGTTTGGC
>DAOUCA010000227.1:0-67125 GCA_034432375.1 Caldilineaceae bacterium | reverse complement strand
TTAGTTGGTGATATGAGCGGTGGAGGTACACCCGGTCCCATCTCGAACCCGGCAGTTAAGTCCACCAGCACCGATGGTAGTATGCGGGTAGCTGCATGCGAGAGTAGGTCATTGCCAACTTCTCTCCCCTTCTCTTTTATAGGTATTGTTTTTCTTTACGGCCTGTGCTATCATAGCATGGGCTTCTTTGTTTTAACAAGCCTTTGAAGCCTATGAAGCCATATTTGCTGATAGGGTTGTTACGGTATGTACTACAGTTGTATCTTGTGTGCGACCGGATTTTGTAAATAAAGTGTGTATTGACGAACAGCGTAACCCGCGTCCGGTATGTGACCGGGGTAATTATCCCAATGGCAGCAGACATCCCGTTCCATTTAGCCTATCTTATGCTGATGGTTAGGATAAAACTCAATTACAATTGGGACTCTTTTGAACCAGATCGTTCAATCTTTTATTGAGCGCGTCTGGTTTTTTTGTTTTGAGCCATTTTACGAAGCGTTATAAAGCGAGAGCACCCATGAAAATTGCTACAGTTATTTTAGCCGCTGGCTATGGTACGCGAATGAAATCCGATCTGCCAAAGATGATGCATCCAGTAATGGGGCGGTCTATGATCGACTGGGCTGTGCAAACTGCGGAGACAGTTAGCCAACTGCCGCCTGTTGTTGTCGTTGGCCATCGCAAAGAATTGATCCAGCAATTATTAGGCAGTCGTGTACGCTATGCAGAACAAGAGGAGATGTTGGGGACTGCTCATGCCGTTATGCAAGCAACTCCACTGTTGCAAGGCGTTGCTGACGTAGTTTTAGTCACTTATGGTGATATGCCGCTTTTGCGTAGTCGTACGGTACAAAAGCTGATAGATAGGTTTGCAAGCTATGAAACCCGCTCTACAAATTTGCTTGGTGGCGATGTGAGAGAGCGGCCGGCAATTGTTATGCTTACTATTGATCGTCCCGATGCTCAAGGATTTGGGCGTGTGGTACGAAATGATAAAGGGGATATTCAGGCAATCGTTGAAGAGGTGGACTGTACGCCTGCGCAAAAAGCAATTACAGAACTGAACCCCGGTATTTACTGTTTTGCTGCAGAGTGGCTTTGGCAGAACCTCTCTGCTATTCAGCTTAGTGCAAAAGGTGAATACTATCTTACGGATATGGTTGCTATTGCAGTTGGCCAAGGACGGCAGGTAGAAACGCTGACAGCGCCGCTGGAGGATGTAGATGGTATCAATACACGGATCCATTTGGCGCAAGCAACAGCTGTAATGCGCCGTCGGATTTTAGAACAACATATGCTAAATGGTGTGACAATTATTGATCCAGAGTCCACGTATATTGAAGATAAGGTTACCATTGGTCAGGACTCGGTTATTTGGCCAGGCACACAATTGCTAGGGCAGACGACAATTGGCACTCATGCGATAATAGGTCCGCATACACAGATTGTAAACAGTATAATCGGTGATCGCTGTCGTGTAACCAATTCGGTGGTGGAACAAGCGCAAATGGATAAAGATAGTGAAATCGGTCCCTTTGGCCATTTGCGGAAGGGCGCTCACCTGGGGGAAGGGGTGCACATGGGGAATTTTGGAGAAGTGAAGAATAGTTATCTGGCCCCCGGGACCAAAATGGGCCATTTTAGCTATATCGGTGATGCAACAGTAGACCAGGATGTCAATATAGCTGCAGGTACTATTACCTGTAACTTTGACGGTCATGCCAAACATCAAACCCACATTGGTGAAGGTGCCTTTATTGGGAGTGATACATTGCTTGTAGCACCCGTGACCATTGGGGCCGGCGCTCGTACCGGTGCTGGCTCGGTTGTTACAAAGGATGTCCCTCCCGGTACCCTTGTCTACGGTGTGCCGGCCCATGCACCGAAAAATTCTGATTAAGGCTTACATTTACACATCGAAGGAGTTTATTGTGGAATCTGACCCTTTACCTTGGTTTATCCTTGGTATTGCCCTCGTCATTTTAGTCATAAGTAATACATTGGATATTGCTTATGCATTTGTGAATCGCACAGAAGTGCGTCGCCGAATCGAAGATGGAATTATGCGCGCGCGGCTGCTGGATCAACTTTTGCATGACAACACTCATCTTTTTCTTTCTCTCAGTATTCTAAAATATTTTGCCTTGCTTTTGATAGGGGCCGCAAGCGCCCGCTTGATTGCAGAAGCTGTGGCTCAATGGTCCATGAGTTTCTATGTTGGTGGAGCATGGCTTCTCCTGGCGTTGATTCAGCCAATCTGGCGGGTGGTCATCTTGCGTCGAGCAACGCTATTGGCATTTGCCGCTGCACCCTTGCTACAAGGGATTCTATTTGTTTTACGTCCGCTAACTGGCATCATTGATCAGATCAATGAATGGGCGGGAGGCGATGATGTAAAAGGTGACGACCGGGCAACATTCTCTGACGAAGCCTTGCGTCTTCTTGCTAATAACAATGAAAAGACGACGGAAGAGATTGAAGAGAATGAGCGGGAAATGATCGTCAGCATTTTAGAGATGAATGAAACTTCCGCACGTGAATTGATGGTGCCGCGGATCGACATGGTCACGATGAACGATTTGACTTCCCTACATGATGCGTTAGATATCATTATCAATGCCGGGCACAGCCGGATTCCCGTTTATGAAAATAATATTGATTCGGTTGTCGGTGTGCTCTATGCTAAAGATTTGTTGAAATGTTTCCGCGACAACGAAACTGAGCGTCCCATCCGTGAGTTATTGCGTCCCGCTTACTTTGTACCCGCTAGCAAAAAAATTGACGCGCTCTTTCAAGAGATGCAGAAACAGCGTGTTCACATTGTTATGGTGGTGGATGAGTATGGCGGGACTGCTGGTCTAGTAACGATCGAAGATATTTTAGAAGAGATTGTTGGTGATATTCAGGATGAATATGATTTGGAAGAGGATGTTTATGTCCAAAGCATTGGGCCCGATACTTATCTTCTGAATTCCCGCCTGGATATTTATTCACTGACAAAGTTACTTGACATTGAATTGGAAACAGAAAGTGCGGATACACTGGGCGGCTTGTTGTACAATCTTATGGAACATGTGCCAGATCAAGGGGAAGCTGTGGAACATGAGGGGTGGCGCTTTACCGTTCTTGCGTTAGATGGCCGGCGCATTGAACAAGTACGCGCTGAATTGATAACCAGACCGGAAGAGATAAATTCGTCAGCCGTACCTGGACGCGCCAATCAGTCTAGTCGCTCCACACACGATTCTTTGGTAAAAATACAAGTGGCAGATTCATGAACCACTCTCCGCTCTCTCCAGATGAATTAGTCGCAGCAGCGCTAGCAGCACGGCAACATGCCTATGCGCCGTACAGTCACTACTTGGTTGGTGCCGCTGTTTTGGTGGCCGATGGCACAGTGATTCGTGGGTGCAACGTGGAAAACGCCTCCTACCCAGCAACAATCTGTGCGGAACGGGTTGCGTTAACTGCTGCGATTGCCCAGGGCTACCGTGAATTTGTTGCGATTGCCGTGGCAACCATTAACGGTGGCACTCCTTGTGGGATCTGTCGCCAGGTAATGGCAGAGTTAGGCCCAGAGATGGCGGTTTATATTAGCAATGCTAGTGGCAATTATCAATCTACGACGGTGATGGCGTTGCTACCCGGCGCATTTCGAGGAGATAGTTTACCATAAATGACAACAAAGTTGCTCTCTCAAGCTGTTGCAGAAAACCCTTACGCTGATTTTTCTTCGTGGTGGCCAATGGGGCATGAATTTCTGACCTTTATGGCACGGGCCATTGGCGCTGAATGGCGCTTCGCAACCGGCACCCTTGGCGATTTGGCTGCGGTGCAAGAAGATGTGGCTACTTATATTGAGTTGGTCTATCAACGCATTGCACGATCAACACTTGCCGTCGATTTTCTCGAACGGCGTGCACTGACCGCTATTCAATCCGGTGAGTTTGATGCGCTCTCTTATGCTTTCTACAAGTCTGCTTTTGAAGCACTGGCGGTTACTGTCTCTGACGAGAATGCAATAACAGAGGCACGTCATGGATTTACACAGCGTGTAGGCCGTCTCTTTTATCAGCAACTACATGAGCATTTGGCGCTAACATTGCCACAGCAACTACAAAGCGAGGCTGATTTTACGCAGCTACAGAACGCGATTGGGCAAGTTGGTTATTTTTTGCAAGAGCAAGGCTACCTGCGTGACCATTTTGCATTTCATTTTGATGTAGCCTTGCCGCATGGCGGGAAGCAGATCTTGCAACAGCCGGCCGATTTTATTGATCGGCTGCGCCAGAAGCAGGGGAGCTACGCCCTTTATGAGATGGGATATCCGGTGATTCTCCCCTCGGCAGTCTACCTTTTTCAGACCATGGGTGAAGCGCAACATCATTCCTCGCGTACCATTGAAGAGCTCTTTGGTCGTATCGGCTATATTGCCAGTGAGACACCAGATTTTGATCCAACCGGCTATCCTTCTGACCGAGTTGTTGAGTTGTGGGAGATCCGTGGTCCTGAATAGCTCTTAGGCAGATTCGCGCCGTTTGAAAAAGCGTGAGATTAGGATGCTGACGACCAAGATAATAGCACCAAAGAGCAGTATCCAGGGGTCAAATTTGGGTGTTTCGCCCCGCGCCAATTGCTTGATATCGATGGATGCACCAAAGGAAACAAACGCGATTGTGCCTGGTATGGAGCCTAGAATTGTAGCAAAGATAAACGACTTCCAGTCAATACGCAGAATGCCGGCTAAATAGTTGACTAGGTCATAAGGCAAAAAGATAAAGCGCATGATCAAGATAGTCTCAAAGCTATTGTTGCGCATCCGTTCCGCATACCGCTGCACCAAATTGGCTTCTCCCTCTTTTGCTTCTTTGATCAACCCTTCGCCAAAAAAGCGACCGACAAGATAAGCTACCGTGGCGGATAAGTTGCTGCCAATGATTGTGTAAAGCACCGCCAATGCTAAATTTATATACGAACCAGTACCAAAGATTGAGCCGCTGGCAATGGTAAGCACTGCTGCAGAAAAGAAGATCAGCGGGCGAAGCGAGTAGATGAGAATGTAAAGTAATGGCCCCCAAGGTGATGATAAGAGATCTACGATCTCGAGAATAGCTTTCTCTGTTGTCAAATGTTGCGTTTGGTAGTAATAGGTGTAGCCACCAATTAGGAGCAGCCAAATGACGGCTGCCACAAGCTTTTGACCATGTTGTTGTAGAAAAGATGGTTTGGGCACAGTCGTGCTTTGCGCTGTCATACGATATCTCCCTCTTCACGCGCTGTGATGTTTATGCCTCTATACCCAACTACACTATAGATCTAATTGTCGGAGTTTGTTAGAGGTCAGTATAACAACTTTGGCAGCAATGCCTTGTGAGGTCGCCTACGTCCGCACTATGACATGAGATGGGTCAGCCCATAATGTGCAGCCCCAAGCAAGGCCGCTTGTGCATTGAGGATCACATGAACGGGAGTACGTCCCATAAAATCTGCAAAGCGACCCTTGAGGCGAAAGGCAGTCATAAACTCCGGACTTTCTAGCAGCTTTAGAATTCGGGGGGGAATCCCCCCCCCAAGATAGACGCCACCCGTTGCCAGGAGTTTCAGCGCCATATTTCCAGATTCTGTCCCTAAGATTGAAACAAAGAGCTGAAGTGTTCGCCGACATAGTTCGTTTGTTTTGGTCGGGTCGAGTGCCGTGTTGATGATGATCGGTGTGGGATCGACACTCTCTGCAATCGCTTGCTTTAACCAACTCGGTTCTTCGGCCTGACCACTGGCGAGAAGATATTGATAGAGATGAGGAATTGCCATTCCCGAACAGACCCGTTCCCAACTGACATGTGCAAAAAATTGGCGCATGTAGACGAGCAACCCATCCTCATTGCTGTTCCCAGGGGCAAAGTCGGCGTGTCCACCTTCTGATGGATAGGCGCGATAGCTACTGCCGTCATGGAGCAAAAATGCTTCACCCAATCCCGTGCCCGGCGCAATTACCGCAATTGGACCAATCGGATCAGGGTGCCCTGGGTTGAGTGTGTGGATATCTGCAGAAGTCAGGATGGGGATAGCCGTGGCAATGGCTGCAAGGTCATTCATTAGATGGACGCGTGAAATTTCGAGCGCGCCAGCCAGCGCGTCTTCATGCATCTGCCAGGGAAGATTCGTAGCTGTTACGCTGCCATGCTCTACCGGCCCCGCTACACCGAAGACAGCGGTTGTAACACGTACATCCTGCTCATTTAAAAATATCTTGGCAATGGTTTCGAGATTGGCGAAATCGGCACTGCGGAACGTAGCCTCGGCAAGCGGTCGATAGGGGCCATCCGCTGCTGTAAACAGTGCCAAATTAGTTTTTGTGCCGCCGATATCACCGGCTAACAGGAGAGAACTAGTCTGCATATAAAGATCCATTTGTGTGGCGGTAACGAGACAACTATTCAGATCGTTGAACTAAATTCAGCTGAATCGTTATAGGTGGAGAATACATAATCAACGAAAGTATGAGGAGTACTTTCGTTGATTATACCAGAAACTATTGATAATTTATACATTGGGGGAAAGAATTGAATTCGAAAACAGTATCACCAGCACATGACGGAGGTAATAACTGGA
Source organism: Caldilineaceae bacterium (assembly GCA_034432375.1). Classification (GTDB taxonomy): domain Bacteria; phylum Chloroflexota; class Anaerolineae; order Caldilineales; family Caldilineaceae; genus JAHBVH01. The sequence goes on along the minus strand of DAOUCA010000227.1, from coordinate 60,513 downwards.
CAGGTAGGGGGTTAAGTATATAAAATGGTGGCAAGCAATCCCTGGCACGAGTTAAGCATAAAAGAACGGCTAAAAGTCCTACCGAGAAGCGGCAGACGAGCAAAGGTCACGGCCGTATATTGCTCTTTGTGATTTTTGACCTTAACCGGTTGCATATATCTATACACAAAACAGAAAAGGCTAGCCAACACCAACGAGTGTTGCCTAGCCTTTTCCGGGGCGAAATCAATCTATAGACTTGTTATTAGCCTACCGTTTACTATCTATGCGTTATCTGTGTGTTATTGCATACTAGTAATTAATGGTAGAAAGAATCTATGTGGTAATGGGCTGATTAGTACTGGACCAAAGTCAAGCTCGGCCTCGTTGCTTGCTCTATCATAGGTCATACCTTTGATCATTGAGGGATCCCCGTAGCCAATGACTGTCTCTGGTTCACAATATCTAATACCTGATGCTGGATCCGCACAGGTAAAATGAATCGTCACCTCTTGATCAGTCCAGGTGCCAGGAACATAGGGTGTAGTATCTGCTTTTGTCGCACTAGCACTAATGGTTGGCTTAGTCTTGTCAATTCTAACTGTGTGAAGTGCCGCACCGCGATTTCCTGATTGGTCATAGCAAGTTGCCAGCAAAAAGTGAATGCCTTCATTTGTCGCTATACTATTTGTTACACAGTTGTCTGTATCGATTTTCCCTGCGCCATTATCCCACCAACTCCACGTAACCGTTACATCGCTGTTATTCCACCCCTCGTTGGTGGTGGTTGGAAATTGGCGAATCTCGACTTGCGGCAAGGTTGAATCGATTCCAAGGGCAAGATCATGATATGTACCTGCCGCAATTGCGGTTACTTCGTTCAGATTGGCAACTGCGCATTGTCCATCAATCTGCCCACAACCCCAGGCCGTGATGCTGCCACTACTCTTTAATGCTAAGCTGTGGCGGCTACTTACGTCGATTTTTTTTATGTCTCGTAAATTAATCGGAATATTTGCCTGGCCGTAATCATTGCTACCCCAGGAAACAACCGTACCGTCACTTCGCAAGGCCAAATTGTGTGAGCCGTGGGCTGCAATGGCTTTTACTTTATTTAGTGAAAGTGGTGGATAGACCTGTCCTTGGTCATTTTTGCCCCAGGCGACAACCGTGCCGTCATCTTTTAGGGCTAAACTGTGATCATCTCCAGCGGCAACCGCTTTAACACCATTCAATCCAATAGGAATATCTAATTGGCCATACTGATTATCACCCCAGCCGATTAGGGTGCCATCGCTTTTAAGTACTAAACTATAAAAAGCGCCAGCAGCAATGGCAGTTATCTCATCTAATGTTATTGGTACATCGATCTGCCCCAATTCATTTCTGCCCCAAGCCACCACTGTGCCATCACTTGTGAGCGCTAAATTATGATAGCGGCCACTATCAATCGCCTTTACCGCCTCTAGTCCTACTGGGATCGGGTTCTGCTCAGCCCAGGTCATGACCGTGCCATCATTTTTGAGTACCAAATTTTGGTACTCGCTTGCGGTAATGGCGGTTAACCCATGTAGACCTATTGGCACATTGGTCAGACCATAGGCGTTTTGCCCCCAGGCAACAGGTCTACCCTCACCCAGTAAAGCTAAATTGTGTGCACCTCCGGCCGTAATCGCGGTGATGCCACTTAAATCGGCAGGAAGATCTAGCTGATGATTACGATTATCGCCCCAGGCGACAAGTGTGCCATCAGCTTTTAGGGCTAAATTATGATTGTCGCCAGCGGCAATCGCGATCACATGTGCTAGTCCCGCTGGCACCGTCGTTTGTTCATGCCCATTCTCACCCCACGCAACTACGGTGCCATTACTCTTGAGTGCTAAGTTATGGTAACTACCGGCAGCAACAGCGATTACGTCATTCAGTCCATCTGGAACAGTACACTCCTCTCTGGGCATGGAAAAGCTACAGCCCCAGGCAACGACTGTCCCATCACTTTTCAATGCTAAGCTGTGATAAGTGCCAGCCGCAATGGCGACTACCCCACTTAATCCGGCTGGAATATTGTACTGCGCATGATGAGGGTCACCCCATATGACCACCGTGCCGTCACTTTTTAAGGCTACACTGTGTAAGCCACCCGCGGCGACGGCGACCACGTCGTTCAGTTCGGCTGGTAAAGTGCTCTGCCCATATAAGTTGACCCCCCAGGCTACGACCGTGCCATCGCTCTTTAATGCCAAGCTATGTGACATGCCCGCTGCAATGGCAATTACGCTGCGCAATCCTAGGGGAATATTCAATTGTCCGCTGCTATTATCTCCCCAGGCCACAACTGTCCCATTGCTTTTCAATCCCACATTGTGCGCACTGCCAGCCGCAATTGCAATCACGCCACTAACGTCAGCCGGCACCGTACATTGCCCATAGTCTGGTCTAGCATTATTGCCAAGTTCGCAGCCCCAAGCCACTAACGTGCCATCACGCTGTAACAGGAGGTTATGTACCCAACCTGCAGCGATGGCGGTCACATTCTCCAGGTCTGCGCTAACTTTGGTTTGCCCTTGACTACTCCAGCCCCAGGCGAAGAGTGTCCCGTCATTTTTCAGCGCCAAGTTGTGTTCACTGCCGGCCGCAATCTGAACAACCCCGCTCAAATCTGCGGGAACATCGCTCTGCCCGTATTCATTGCTGCCCCAAGCGACAACGGTGCCATCATCTTTTAATGCTAAGCTATGGGAGTTGCCTGCCGCAATCGCGATGACATGATCGAGGTCAGCCGGTACAGTTGCCTGACCCAAAGCGTTATCACCCCAAGCCACCACAGTGCCATCGTCCTTCAGTGCCAAACTGTGTGCTCCCCCACCTGCAATGGCGATGACATGATCGAGGCCAACCGGTACAGTTGCCTGGCTCAACGAATTATCACCCCAAGCCACCACGGTGCCATCGTCCTTCAATACCAAACTGTGCGCTCCCCCACCTGCGATGGCAACGACACTGTTGAGCCCAGCCGGTACTGATGTCTGCCCATCTTCGTTGTTACCCCAGGCAACAACCGTGTTGTCACCTTTTAAGGCTAAATTGTGTTGCCCTCCTGCTGCAATGGCGATCACCCCATTTAACCCAGCAGGAACTAGTGCCTGTCCACAGCAGTCGCTACCCCAAACAAAAACGGTACCATCACGCTGTAGTGCCAGATTGTGGATGAGACCGGCAGCAATCGCAATTACCTGTCCTTTGCCGATTGGAATGTTTGCTTGACCAACACTGTTATCTCCCCAGGCGACCACTTGATTGATGGTTGCCGGCGCGTCCGCTCGTACATAACTTGGTGTGTTTGAGACTAAATTTAGTGCAAGCATGATGGTCAAGGTGAAGATCAAAAACTGTTTGCAGCGACTAGTAGTATATTGCTTCACCGTCGCTTTACTGGTGGTTGCGATACTCCTTTTCGTCATTTCCATAATAAACCCTGTTCTTTCGTTACCATTGGCTAGCGATATATTCCAACTACTTCCAACGTAACACAAAAATATCAAACAAGAACTATCCACTCAGGGTGTTTTAAGCCGGTCTAGCGGGCAGTTTATGCGTTGTGTTGCGGCTAAGCGACTAATCGCATTTTGGGGCAACAGATTCAGGAAAACGCATTGTTATGTGCCCTGTCAATTCGGTGTAACGCCACGGCCGTTCCCCAGAGCAGCCAGACAAAGGGTGCAGTGCGGACACTACCCCATGTGACCGCATCCACAATCCCATGAGTGAGCAATGCTGCTTGGCTTCCTAACAGTGCGGTCGCAAGCATATATTGCATGAGCGCCTGGTGCTGCGCCAAATGCAACGCTGCACGTTTTGGCAAGGCCAATAGCCTAGCGGTAACACCCAGGACTATTGCCAACCAACAGATTAAGCCAGGCAACCCGAGATCGGTAGCAATCTGCAAGAAAAGATTATGCGCATGCGGGATGATTTCGGTAGTCAAGAAGAGGGGATACATTAGTTCGAGGATGCGTTGAAAATTGCCCATACCAATGCCCGTAAAAGGAAAATCCTGAATCATATAATAGGCACGTGACCAGATTTCAAGCCGAATTGCGCCTGTACTAACTGCACTGTCACTGGTGAACTGACTGATGAGGGTAGAAAACTCCTGAGGAAAGAGCCAACCAAGCACAACAAAAGTGATCAAGGCTCCTAAAAAGAGGGCACGCACAAGGTTTCCAGTTGTTCTAAAGGTAACAACCATGAGCGTCGCAATAAGTCCTAATATAGCACCGCGCGATTGGGTTAGAAGCACAGTACCGCATAACAAAAGGGCTACTGCACCATGCCATAACTGCCGCCCCCATACAAACGAGGTGGCAACCAGATCATTTTTAAGTTGGCCATACCGGGTGACCAGGGGAAGAAGAGAAAAAGCGACGGGAATTGGGAGAAAAAGCAGCAGCGCTCCTGCTAGCACATTGGGATGAATGCTAGCCGTTGAGAAGGTACTCAGATAGTAATAGATCTGGTCAAAAGTGCGACTTTTACCGATGGGCCACTTTGTGCTGGTCAACCCTAACACAACAATTAAAAGTCCCATTGCCTCTAAGGCAATCACAAGCTTAGACAAGCGGTCTAGTGAAACTTGCCAACTTAGCCAATGCACGACCGCGTAAAATAGACCGATGCCATTCAAAATTCGTAAGATCTGCCAACCCGTTGTTGCTCTGTCAATGGTAATCTCCCATGTAACCGGTAACATTATACAGAGTCCAACAATTGCCAGATCAATAGGGGTGATCACTGGCCACCATGGACATTGGGCATCGCAGTAACGAATGAGGCTGAAGAGCAGAATCAGCGCAACCGCTAGGAGCAGCAGTAACTGATTTGCCATTGCGCCCAGGGTAACGATGAGCAGTACGTAGAATTCATAACTGAGGAAACGGCTGCGCCAATTTAGGAAGCTCATATAAACTCAAAAAATATACGGGCACGAAAAGTCGTGCCCGTATTGCTCAGATCCGCTGGGGAACGTAGTATGGTGACACAGTCGCGTCAACGGCGGCGCGGAGCATAAGGATTGATTGCTCAGTAAGCACCTCTGCCTTGGACAACAACCCAGACCGTTTTAAACAGAATTTTTAGATCTAAAAGTAATGAATAGTTCTGAACATAATAAAGATCGTCTTCTGTTTTTAAATGGGTAGACTTGGTACTGCGTCCATTTACCTGCCACCAGCCAGTAATACCTTGTGGTACGGCAAAACGTTTGCGCTGCCACGGCTCAAATTGTTCCGCTAATAAAGGCATCTCTGGCCGCGGCCCAACTAGACTCATCTCACCCTTCAAAACGTTGAAGAGTTGAGGAAGTTCATCAATACTTGTACGCCGAATAAAACGGCCCACAGACGTTACACGTGGGTCATCGGGATTTTTCTGATGAATAAGTTTCCCGTTACTATCGTGGTGAATCATCATACCTTCATGGCGATCAGCGTCAACCACCATAGAACGAAATTTGATCATTTTGAAGCGACTCTGATTTTCACCAATGCGATCTTGAAAATAGAAGACGGGTCCAACGGATGTAAGTTTGACAGCTACCGCTACAGATATCATCAGCGGGGCAGCAAGTAGCAGCATTAATGTTCCAATTACAAGATCAAAAATCCGTTTAGCAACCCGTTGATGGTGGCTCAACGATGGCGATTTGAGCGAAATCATCGGCAACCCGCCCAACTCTTCAACGCGTCCGCCATAAACTAGCATATTAAAATAATCTGGTACCAGCCACACATTGCATGGCTTTTCGGCTATTTGGCTCAACAATGGCTGGGCTTCGGTATGGGCTTCGGTGGGTACAGCCAATAACACGTCGTTAATTTGTCTCGTAAGCAGGATCTGATCGAGCTGATCATAGGAGCCTAAGTACGGTAAGGCCAATGATTCTTTTGCAACAGGGGCCAGATAACCTACCAGATTAACACCAGTCCAACTCAGGCCTTGTAACCCCGCCGCAATACGCCGTGCTGCTTCTCCAGCACCAATAAGCAACACGCGTTGCATACCTTGCTCGCGTTCTGAGTTGCCCCGTAGAATAACGCGTGCCAATGCTTGCCACAAACACATCAAAGAGAATTGTGCAATATAGAAGTAGACTAAGAGCATACGAGACGTATTACGTTCTACGAAATAAATGAGACCAGCTAACACTAAGCTAGCCAATAAAGAAGCCAGCGTTAACTTCTGATACTCATCAATAGCACGGATAGTCCGCTCTGGATCGTACATAGCAGAAAGCAGGTAAATACAAGGATAAATGAGTGCACACAGATAAAGCGTGATTGGGCGTCCTGCAAATTCGCTGATATACTCGTTGCCAACTGGTAACATCATCCGCAATGTCAGAGCAATCCATACTGCAGCCAGCGTAATCAGGACATCGATGATAAATTTAATAATAACGTGATTCGTATTGCGCCGTAGCATAATTGACAATCCTTTAGTGCTCGGATGAACTCACTGTCTACAAGTGTGGGTAATACCAGTTATCGATTCTGCTAGTATTTCGACCTTGGCGCTATCCTACCACGGCCGCAGGCTAACTCAAGTTATTTGCTGATAGACCAAAGGTCTCTAGATGTTCGGCTAGCTTTTCCTGTACAAAAGCAAGAATGCGTTCTTGAAAAATTTCCACACCAAAAGTTTCGGCATGGCGCTTAATGGCTTGTCGATCAAAGGTCATTTTTTCAAAGCACGCGATTGCTTCAATCAAAGCGGCAACATCCTGCTTGGCAAAAAAGATGCCTGTTGTATTGCCAAGCACAGTCTCCAAGACGCCACCGGCACCATAAGCAATTACCGGTCGGCCAGCAGCTTGAGCCTCCAACGGCACGATGCCATAATCCTCTTTGGCCATGAAAACCAGAGCCCGACACCCATTATATAGCTCATTTAATGCAGCGTCTGGAATACGACCCATAAACTGGACGTTCGAATTAGCCATTTTTTGCAAGCTTTCCCGCTGAGGTCCATCACCTACTACAATCAAGGGATAACCTAGTTGGTTGAATGCTTCTACAACCAGATCGGTCTTTTTGTAGGGCACAAGTTCTGAAACTGCAAGGAAATAATCTCCAGGTTGCCTTTCATTGATAATATTAAACTTAGATAGATCGACTGGTGGATGAATAATCGTGCTGTCACGTCGGTAGTATTTCTTGATCCGTCGCTGGGTTACGGCTGAGATCGCAGAGAAGTAATCGACGCGTTGTGCTGCTGCAACATCCCAAGTCCGTATCCAGCTTAGTAACGGTCCTAAAAACAGCCTGGCGATCGGATTGCTCCCAGCAATAAAATCATGATGCCAATTCCATGCGTAACGGAAGGTGTTATAGCAATAGCAAATGTGACAAGTTTCTGGTGCAGTCAGCACGCCATGGGTGAAGCCGGCACTGCTGCTAATTACCAAGTCATAGCCGGATAAGTCAAATTGTTCTACCGCATAGGGATAAAGCATGAAAAATTGTCTAAAGTATTTTTTGCTACCAGGCATCTTTTGCAGAAAGGAAGTTTTGACCCCTCGCTCGTTCAACCATGCGGGCTGTGATGCTGGATCTACAACCACGGCAAAGAGATCGGCTTCGGGAAAAGTTTCGGCTAAGGTTAGAAAGCAACGCTCTCCGCCGCGAACACTCACTAGGTAGTAATGCACGATTGCAATTTTCATGACGAGACTTCTCTATAATAGATACGGCAAGTGTACTCTTTGCTTCGTCTTACCGTATCGTTTTTAGCAAGCAATTTCTACCGTGAAGTATGTAGTAGCTGCTGGATAATTTCAGTGGTTTGGTCGGCACACGCATCAAAGGTCAACGCTGCTGCCCGTTTATAGCCTTTATCGGTCAACATCTTTCGAAGTGCCTCATCACTAGCCAACTGCAGTAGTTTCTCTGCAATATCTGCCACCGAATAGGGGTTGCAATATAAAGCAGCGTCGCCACAAACTTCGGGCAACGCTGTGATATTGGATGTCAAGACCGGGCAATGACAGGCCATTGCTTCTAGCGCCGGCAGACCAAATCCTTCATAGAGTGAAGGAAAGGCTAGTGCCGTCGCATGGGCATAATATTGACGAAGTTGCTCATCATTTATATAGCCTGTAAAGAGGATACGTTCGTTGAGGCTAGAAGGATACGCCAAAGCTTGTTCATCACCAATGATAAAGCCCTCTTTTTTGCCAACAATGACCAGATTGTGCGGAATTTGGTCAGCGATCTGTGCGAAGGCTTGCAAGAGGCGTACGAGATTCTTGTGTGGCTTGACATTGCCTACAAATAAGAAAAAGGGCTGAGTTTGTGGATTTTCTAGTTTGGTAGGGAGCTTAAACCATTGGGGGGCTGTGCCCAGCAAGATCGCTGACACGTCCTGTTGCGGTCCGGACACCAAACGTAGATACTCACGCTTACTAAATTCTGAGATACAAAGGACATGGTCAGCTTTACGCCGGATGGCAGTGAAGATCAACTTGGCATAGAGCCGCTGTACAGGAGTGAGAAATTGCGGCAGTGCTAAGAAGTTTACGTCGTAGACCGTCACCAACATGTTTCCCCGGTAGAGCACGGGAATATTAATAAAGGGCACCCAGAGTAGATCTGTATCGCGGGGGATCAGTGGTAGGATATCGATCTGTTCGCGAGGTGAATAGGGACGTGTGTGGTAGTCAACTATTGTAATTTGGTCGCGCCCTTCAGCATATGGCATCAACGCTTCACGATGGCCAAGGAGAGTAAAATGGTATTCTGGCAGTTGCTCAATAATGTTGGGTATGACATTTTGAATGTAAGTGCCAACCCCACTGTCGTGAAGTTTGCGTGAGTCGATGGTGATCTTCATGGTTCAAGTGGCTCCAAGACGACATTGTCAATTTCTAATGTGCCATGACCTGCTTCAATCACAAACTGAACGCTTTCGCTGCTTTGCGTAGGCGACGTGGTAAACATGTAACTAACAGCTTGCCATTCTGGCGAATTGAAGATTGGTGTCCCTGTCCACTTACTTTTGATGCCCAGCCAAGCCTCTTCTAGCCCTGTCGCTCGTACCAGTGCGGAAAACTGATAGGGCTGATTTGGTTTCACCTTTGTTTCTTGCCAGAGCCAGAGAAAACGATTTGGTGTCAAATCGTGATCTGCAATGATTTTTGCAATGCAACGCTGGTTGTTGGGCTTAGGCTCGAACTCGATTGCTCCACTCGTTAAGTAAACTGGTTCGAAGCGCCATCTAGATTGTGGGTGAGCAAAATCTAATAACTTATCTGGTATATAGGCAGGCGGCGCAGCCATCCAGCGCCAAAAATCCTGTTGTTCGATGTAACACTGGGGCTTTCCTATTGCGGTAAGCCCATCTCTGGTATATGTTGCAGCAAGTTCATACTCGCCTAATAAGGTATATAACCCTGCTAGTCGTAACATTGCACTACCGTCACTCCGATTACGATCAATCACTTGATGAAGAGTATGCTCGATTGACGTCGGTTGAATGGGTTTGGCGGTGTTATTCGTAGTAAATCGTTGATATTGCAGCATGCCCATATTGTGAAAAAAAGTAGCGGAAAGATATGGTAGTTCTGCAATAAAAAGTAAGGCTGCGTAAATAAAATAAAACTTCATCAACGTAGACGCGCAACGAAAAATGTACATAAGTATTGATATTAGTAAGCTGCGACCGCCGCTTGTGGCGTTGTGATTGGTTCTGCATGAGCCACTTGGCGAGGAATCTTTGTCTTTTGCACCGAGCCAAAGTAAATACCCATTGCCATCCAAATACATAGAGTTAAGTAGTTCGCCTGTGTTGCCATGATGGCAAGGATGGTGACGAGACCCAACCAGTATTGATATTGAATGCTGCTTAACGTACGCAACTTTTTATAGAAAAGAATCCTAAGGATAAATACAAAGAAAGCGACTGCTGCAAGTACACCCGTTGTTGCTAATAATTCTACATAAATACTAATAGCTGGCTGATTGGTAATCACATCACTCCAGACTGGATAGTCTAGTTGGCGCATGCAGTACGTTAAGTCTATATTCCGGGTATAGGCTTCATACGCACCTATGCCCACACCCCAAAATGGATGCTCCAGAAACACATCCCAAGCGCAGGTCATACGCACCACACGCCCGCCACTACGGATAATGAGATAACGGATGGGATCATTAGATGTAATGATGGCGCGTAATGTATTTGCAACAAGATCTTTTTGGTTCATTGCGTAACCGTAAGCTCCAAGGGACAGAATTACGGCAACAAGTATTCCCAATAATACTCGGCGTGATCGAATTCTCGGGGTGAACGTGCTAACGACTACCGCAATTACAATGGCTAAAACGAGGGTAGCAGATTTTGTACTGTAGACACCAATTAGCAAAATAATGAGATCTAGCCAACACTCTTTAAATTTTAGACGGTTTAGTTTATCAATAACAATAGCAACATAACTTGACAGAGCAATAGCAAAAAACGAAGGTTCGTAATACAGAAGATAAGATCTGCCTACATTAAACCATCCCGCAAAGGTTCTACTTGCAAAAATAGATTCGTTTAAATTGAGCCCCAGGAGAACAATTAACCAACCAGCTAAAATTTGGAAGCGGAACGAATATAACAAAGAACGATAAAGCAGCGTGCCATATTGTCGCGCTAAGAAAGCAAAGATGACAAAAATTAGGAAATAATTGGTCCATACCCAGATTACATAAGCAATGCTCTTTGCTGGATTATATGATACTAGCCAACTCGGAATTGCAAGGATCGTAAAGAGTAACAATAAAAGGGTTTGCGAGAAGTCGACTTTGAGCCGGTGTGAATAATATAACCAGATAAATGTTGCTAAGAGTAGTAGGTAACTAAATCTTAACGTTGTTTCGCCCACACGAATAGAGGCTCTGTCAAAGCCAAGACTTGTGATAAGCAAAGTTATTACAACGATTTTTATTGTATCTCTAGGAATTTTCATTGCATAATCAATTTTAAAATTTATAATAATTGCAATAGTGGATTACCATTTGTAATGAAGGTTGCTTCAGTATTTATTAACCTGAGTTCGGAATTATTTACACCTGTAAAAGATAGATTTGCTGTGGAAAATGAGCGTTGCTGGAGCTATATATGCTAAATTTAGCCTTGCTTGGCTTGTATAGCGCTCTCATGGGCTAAAACGCTCAAAAATTTTCTTGTTCTCCAGAGGTAGAAACTCCGAACTCAGGTTATTATTTGAATATAGTGTCAAAGCCAAGGTAAAACGCGAAGTCTATTGTATTCTTCTTGGTTCGAAATTCAATTATAAGAACAGGTGGTAAAGTGAGACTTGCACGTATCCCTGGTCGAGAGGCCGCACCAGAAAATTCTAGCTAAGCAAGTTTGATAGCTCTGTAACATTCACTCTAGAAAGGTTGGAGATAATCTTACTTTATTACCTAAGATCAGGAAGAGCCTATAATAACTGATAAACCTGATTTAAAGCCTTGTTGCTTGATTAAAAAGTTGTTCCAGGAAATTTTTTTTAGGAACAGCATAAAAAACATATTTAACTGGAATACAACAAGCCAAAAAAGTTGTACAAACCAATTATAGTGCTTTCGCACAAAATAAACATGTCCACGTATACCATTATATAGAGAGAAACGCGATTGTTCTCCCCCGGTTAAAGTACTAACTTTGTGCAGTAGTCTTGTAGTCGGTGTGTAGTACAATTTAAGCCCAGCACGCAATGTTCTATAACAAAAATCCGCATCATCATAATAAGCAAAATACGTTTCATCCATTATGCCAACTTTAGTAAAAACTATAGAATTAATGAGTAAACAACAGGTAGGGGAATATTCAACTTTAACCGCACGATCGAACTGACCTTGATCCTTCTCATAAATCCCTTCGTGTGTTCCGGCACCTGCCCGCCACCACCTAAAATACCCCCCTGCATACCATAGCATATCTGGTCGATCATGGTAGACAATTTTGGGTACGATAAGATCGCAAGAAAAATTTTCCATGTCGATGGCAAGCTTGTTAATCAAGTCAGGGTCAAAAACTGTGTCATTATTGATGAGCAAAATTTTGCCACATTGCATGTCAATTGAAGCATTAATTCCTTGATTGTTGCCCGCTGCAATTCCCTTATTCACTGTGTTAGGTATCACTACAATACGTGGATCGGTATAGCGGGCAATACAATCTAATGTATCATCTGATGATGCATTATCAATAATATATAAAATAAAGTTTGTGTAGCTCTGGCTTAATACAGATGTCATAAAGGCATCAATTACAGAACTGCTATTATAGGTAATCGTAACGATTCCAATTCTACTAAAAGAACTCATCGCATTAAACCTTTAGTACGCATTTCCGCCAGTGATGTATGGTAATTACTAGCGGCTCGCTCTTGGATTGCTGCCCACTGTAGAAAATTTTTCACACCATCTTGAAAATACCAAGTTGGTACGTAGCCAATTGTTTGATATATGTGGTTTAGATCTGCAACATTGTGCCGAATATCACCTATCCGAAATTCACCAGTAATACTGACTTCTGAGGTACTTTGGAAGAAGGCGATGATTGCGTCTACAACTTGTTTGACAGATATACCTTCACCACTACCAACATTTAATGATACATGGTTTGGCGTGGATGATTGATAAGAAATACAACGGTATGTTGCTTCCACTACATCATCAATGTATACAAAATCTCGACTCTCATTCCCATCCTCAAATATATAGATAGGTTGGTGTGAGCGGGCTTGATTAGAAAATATTGCTAAAATCCCCGTGTAAGGGTTTTGCAATGATTGTCCCGGTCCATACACATTTTGATAACGTAGTGCAAAGCCATGAATACCTAATGTCCTGGTAAATAGAAGCGTCATCTGTTCTTGCGTTTGCTTTGTCAAACCGTAAAATGAAGCTGGCTGCAATGGCGATACTTCGTCAGTTGGCAGTGACTCACATGTAATACTACAAAGTGGACAGCGCGGCTCAAATACACCTGCTTGTAAATCCTCAATACGACGAGTATCAGGATAAACAATCCCATGTTGAGCACAGACGTATTTCCCTTCTCCGTAAATCGCTCGTGATGATGCAACTATTACATTTCCCACATGATTTTTAGTGTTTATTAGTAGATCAAATAGGATTGCCGTACCCCCTAAGTTCACCTGTTCATATCGTTGAACCTGATACATAGATTGACCTGTTCCCGTCTCCGCCGCAAGATGTACGACTACATCTTGCTTGGCGAGCGCACGCGCAAAAACGGCTCGATCACGTACATCACCAACTATGTGTTCAACATAAGGTGCAATATCAAGGGGTAAACTCTGATTCTCTCCATGAATTTGCTGGCTAAAATTATCGAGAATAGTAACATTACATCCTTCAGCTAAAAGCCGCCTTGTAAGATGTGTCCCAATAAAGCCGGCACCGCCAGTTATTAAAATGTTCATTGTGATAACTTGGTTGCTGAGAAGTTATTAGTAAAGCCAAGTAAGTTCTTGAAAAATCCAAAAGTTGCTGCATTTACTATTTTCATTTTACGCCCAGCAACTTCAGGTTTAATCATGTCAACATGAAACCCAGTAGTTTCTAAAAGATCTTTAACCGTACTTTTCGTGAAGAATCGAAAGTGGGTCCAATCAAGAATACCTTCATCTTGGTATTCCCATTTCCCTGCGAATAGTAAAGGCAGAACTACTGTGACATGCCGGATATTCGGTAAAGAGCCGATTAATTGACCATTCGGTTTGAGTAGTTTGATAAGCCGCCTTAGGACTGACCAGGGATCGGTAACATGCTCTAATACATGACCAACGATGATAAGATCGAAAGAATTTTCAGAATACTTTAGGTCTATTGCTTCAATATTACCAATGATCACATCATCGATTTCACTGTGTGAACGAGCTATTTCTGCAATCGTAGGGACAAGCTCTATACCCACTGCATATTCGGTCCCCCGCTCTTTGAAATAGACAAGGGATTGGCCTGCGGCACAACCGACTTCTAGTACTTGTTTAGGTATACCGCGTGCCAATGATAACAAAGGCATTCTTATATGGTGATAATAATTATTATCAGATGAGAGTTTCGTATTAATCATTTCTTGTTGACTTTATATCTAACCATTTTTTCTCTGTCGGCGAATAAGTTTTTATGAGTCGTGCTGGACTGCCTGCGACCATGGAATAATCAGGAAAAGAGTGAGTGACGACTGAATTTACACCAACAACGCAATGGTTGCCTAGAGTGACTCCAGGCATAATGCATGCTCTATAACCGATGAAAGATGAATTTCCAATGTATACATCACCCTTTTTTACTAATTTTTGTTTCATAATCAATCCATCTTGCGGATCCAGCCCATGTGCTGAATCGGTGATGTAGACATGTTCACTTAACACGCAACCACTACCAATCACTATATTGGAAAGACAGATAATACACGAATACTGACCAATGTAAACGTCATCTCCAATAACTAAATGTGGTGTAAAGTCTTCATTAGCATAATGAAGGATTGCACTTAACCACCCGTGCTTATAGATGACTGATCTATCCCCAATTTCAATGCAAGATGCACCCTCTATGCGTCTTGGTAACATTATATAAGCATCTTCCCCAAGCTTTTTTAAGCCTTGAGGTGATCTGTATTGAATGCGTTTTACCAGTCTGATTAGGAACAAGGGTAGAACGCTGCTTAACCGAGCTGATCTCATCTCTCTAAGTTGACTGCCTCTCATTTAGTTTCGAGAAAAACCGTATTGGATATAGCATATAAAAAATCGCATTTTTGCGTTCAGCCATTAAAAGGCCATAATTCCAGATAAGTAATAAGGAGCTGGCAACTGCGATTGTTATGATAACTGTAACAACAAATGCAGATTGTTGATTTATTATCAATCCTGCTACTAAAAGTGGGACAATACAAGTAATAGGACGTAGCAAGCCATTGACTAAGTAATCGTTTAGCCGAATAGAAATTGCAGTTGAGCGTCGCATGTTATATAGGAAGTGACTAAGGATTCCAACGACTCCACCGACTAGTGTGCCAATTGCTACGCCTATACTGCCGAATAATGATCCCGCTATAATACTGACCAACAGATTTGAAAAACCTTCTATCAAAGGGGAAATAATAATTAAACGTTGTTGCCCCGTGCCAATCAAAAGTGTAATGTAAGGGGTAGCAGATAAGCGTACGATATTCGCAATAACCAATAACTGTAACAATATCGTTGCCTTTGATGCATAATTGTTGCCAACCCATATATTGAGAATCTCGTGTGCAAAAGCTACTAATGGTAGCCCGGTTAGGAGTAAAACAAACATGCTATAACGCGTACTAGTAATTAACAACCTTCCTAATCCTTCCTCATCAGCACGCGCACTCAAGACTGCTGCAGTTGGCATAAGTACACTGAATAATGCCGTTTGGATCCCACTAATAAATATAATTAAATTTGCTGCAACAGCATAGTAAGCTACTGCTTCAAAGTCAAAAAAACCGACAATCACAGTGTCTAAGCCATTGACAAGCAACATTGCAAAAGACCAAATGGTTAAGCTAAAACAATAGCTGAAAATTTCATATCCAGCTTGCTTAGAGATTAAATTTTGTTTGATTTGTACATCTTTTGCGAATCGGCGACTTACTAAAAGCTGTGCAACGTAAGAGCCAATGTTAACAAGAGCAAGTGTTGCTCCCATAAGAACTAGTCCACCTCCTATGCTTGCTGCAATAATGACAAATACTGCCCCAAGTAACTTCCCGCCACCTACAATAGTCGCGGGGATTTCATAACGCTGTAAACCAATAAAAATGCCGTTAAATACGGAAAATGGCAAGCCTATTGCCAGTGAGCCACCAACAAGTAAAAGTGACAAACGCGCATTCGCGTGTAAAGCAGATGGCATCTCACCAAACAAGTTGGGTAATTGCCAAGCTAACAATCCTGTGAGAAGTAGCCCTAATCCTGCCGCTCCAGTTAAAATGCTTATTGATGTACTAATAATTCGATCGCGTTGGCTTATATCACCTAATTCGTTTGCATGTGCCACAAATCGCCCTACTGCCGTTTGGATACCAAAGTCTAAATAGCTGGTATAGGCAGCGAGCTGCAGAATTAAAATCCAACTATTAAATATTTCACGTGGAAGAATACGAATAAGAAATGGTGGTACAAGTACCGCAACTAACATTGCTGCACTTCCACGCACAACATTTGCAATAGCATTCCTAAACAGTATGCGTTTATTCATTAAATTTTTGCTTTTTGAGAAAGAAACAACGGTGTGAAGTTATTCCAAAATGCACAAATTCTGTATTGTTCACTTACATGCTGGAAGGAAGAAAACGGCGAATCGCAACGACGCCCGGTGGTGTCGGGCAGAAATCGCACTTTTTAGATTTCATCATCATGTTGACCAATACAAAAATGCACAAATTTAGAGAGGAAACCGGCTAATCAATCTACGAAATTTGCTGGCTGCGCGCTAAGTTTTGCCTAATTCAAGCCAAGTGGCGGAATTTGTCTAGAAATTATGCAAAATCCCATGATTTTCGCCGCCATTTATTTTAAAAACCGTTCCTAAAAATAACTTCAAACTCTCAAGAAACAGCAGTATTGCATGGTAAATCACAAAATATTGCCGATGTTTCTTGCCCTTTGACCCAGCGCACTTCAGCTGGTGGAGGTACTATTAAGAAAGACGTTCATATGTGCAATAAACTGCAACTGGTCACTCTCTCAAAGAGAACACTCGGGATTTCAGTCAGATAGCTACAGGAGTGAATCAAATAGCGCTACTACTTTTATCTAATGACCCGCGTCTATATGACCAGAACTACATGAACATGGGTCATTAGGTAAATCCGAATGTAGTACTGTATAAAAAATAACATGATATAATGGAAAATGTAGTTTAATTTAACTTTTTGCCCACAAGGGTGATTTGCCCATATAGTTTGCCAAAAGTGCAATGAGCGATCCACTAACAAAACCTATTGCACCTGCAAACATTACTCCTAGAAACAGGCTTATACGTTTTAGTGGTTTTATTGGTGGCACTGCCTGGGCCCCAAAACGCACTTCACTACTTGCTGCGGCACGAGTTAGGTTTAACTCAGCAACTTTATTGCTTAAGGTCTTATAGGTCTCCCACTGTAGATCACGTTGCTGCGTTAGTTGCAACTGACGGGCAACTTCGGTCTCCAACTGTGCCTTATTCGAGCGCAAATTTGTCAAAACGCTGGTGAGCGTCGATGTTACCTCTTGCATTGAACTAAGCTCTGTTCCACCTGCTGCAACCTGTACGTTCAGATCCGCCAAACGCGTGGACAATGCTGCGATCAATCCATCGAGATCCGCTAACATAGTCGCTTGATCGATCTCTGGTAACTCGCGCACTTCCAATTGCAAATTTGTGGGCGTCATGCCAAACACTCGCAATTTGAGGACTTGCAGGGCCGCCATGTTACTAAGTGCGGCACCTTCACCACCTTCTTGTACCTGATTACGTAGTGCCTGTGCCGTATTCAATTGCTCTTGGGCCTCCTGCCATTGGACCAAAAAGGCATTTTGTAGGGAAACTTCTTGATTCATGCGCTGTTGCAAAACAGCCACCAAACTGTTCAGTTCATCAATGCGGTTGCTCGCAATAAACGCTTCCAAGTTGCTTTGGCTAGTTTGGTACTGTTCTTGGGCCATTGTCAACTCTGTTTCAATCGAATTCAAGACCTCATCCGGTACCTGGCTGTAAATCGCATTGACAGTCTGCACATAGCTACGTGCCCATGCGGTAGCTATGATTGCCGCCTTGTCGGCATCATCTGTTGTCACTTTAATGCGAATTAGATCGCTATCGCTGCCTACGCCCTCGGCAGTGGCCAACTCTGCCACAACCATCGCCAACAATGTTGCCGGATTCTGCTCTTCTGGCGACAAAACATCGCCCTGTTCTGTACTTACTTCCTGCGCAATGACACCGGTTGTGACCAACCCCAGTAACGCATTGCGTCGTGCACTGAGACTGATCGTATCGACACCCAACGAATCTGGGTTTGTACGAAAACGCTCATCAAAATTGACATCGCTAACAGTGCGAACAATTGCTACGTCGGCGGTGGCTTCGTACTGTGCCGGGAGAATGAGTCGCATCAGTATGATGACAACCCCGGCTAGCAACACTGCCCCCAGTGTAACTGCGATAATCTCACGCCACCAGCGGATCAGAATGACTAGATATTGGCGTAGGTCAATCTCGTCTTCGGCTACCCAAGGCTTGTGTATGGGGGCACTTGTCTGAACTTCTAAACTCATAAATAAATTTCTCTCATAAACTATGATACGTTTCTCAACGTAAAATGATACGTACAGGTTACTTTACAGATGTCTGCTCGGCCCCATCGATAGGTAAGCATACACAATATATCATAGGCTGGTCAATTCTTTGATCTGATGAGCAAACTTAACTACCAAAGGTACCCCAACTAACCGTTGACGCTTCTAGGTACGCTTATAGAGAACCTGCCTGTGGTCTTGGTCATGTTTAAGCCTCCTTTCTTCGATAGGCCCGGAACTGAGGAAGGTGAACTAATTGGCCAAGCTTGTCCTTACTCACATCGCACCACAATTTTTGATTTGGAAATGTGTTGTGAGCATTGCGAAGTATAAAGTGAAGATCTCCCTATGACTGCTTGCATCGGGAAATACTTATTATATTGATGCTAAATTGAGAATTGTGGAAGCGTAAAAACGTAGATAGCTTGGTTGACATTTTTGGGGATTACATAATATAGTATATTAGAACTCGCCCTGTTTAATTTTTGCCGTTTAGTCGTCTGTTAGCAGAACGTATGATTAGTTTGTGGATATTAATTGAGATAAATACTATCACTACGGTGACAACTATGCATTGAGTTAGCCTGATAGGCTAATTGTCAAGTCTTTGATCTGCTTAATATCAAGAATTATGGGACACACTGCGGAGGCTTCGATGGTACAAAAAGGATTATTGGTGGTTGTGTGGTCTGCTATATTAAGCTTTACAATTTACGCTACCGCATTGGGTCAACAAGGCAACTATGTAACTGCACCTGCTGATTTGCCGAACTGGGAGTTTCATGGAAACTTTGATAGCGGCTATTTATTCCTTTCTAACTTTACATTCGGCGATTGCCCAGCCAATCCATATCTACTGATTATTGATGGCGATGGCGCGCTTGTCTATTATAGGGTCGTGACAGCTTGTAGCTATGCGACAGACTTTAAGCCTCATAGTGATGACACCTTATCTTTTGTCCAAAGCAGTGGACTAGGTATCACCGTACTGGATAACAGTTATAAAGTTGTGGAAGAATTCCCATCTTATATCAATGTCGATGTCAATGTCCATGAGTTCTTAAAACTACAAAATGCCAATGTAATTGTACCCTATGAGCAGTGGGTTGCCACTGGTCAGATGGTTGGGGCTGTGCCGGAGTACTTAGGTGACTTTTTCTTTAGAGAACTTGATCCATCACGCAACACGATTTTTGAATGGCATTCGATAGATCATTTTACCCTTGACGAATCTGTCGATAGTAACCAGATTCCGGATGCGAATGGGTTGATTGACAGTGTACATGGAAACGCTATTGAAGTTGATACTGATGGCAACTATCTGCTGTCAAGCCGGCATATGAATGAGATCACAAAGATCAGCAGAGAAACCGGGGAGATTATATGGCGGTTCGGCGGCAAGAAAAATCAATTTACCTTAATTGGCGACGACCGATGGTTTACCTATCAGCACGATGTGCGTCGCCTGCCAAATGGTAATATAACCTTATTTGACAATGGTAACCTTGCTACTCCGGCATATAGCCGAGTCGTTGAATACACATTAGATGAGCAAGCACTAACAGCAACTTTCGTGCGAGAATACCGGCATACGCCAGATGTCTTTGGCTTTGCAATGGGCAGCGCTCGGCTACAGCCAAATGGAGACATGTTAGTGGGGTGGGGTGCTCATTCAGATCCAGCCGTTACAGAGTTTGCGCCAGATGGAACAGTTGCGTTTGAACTCTCGCTTCTAAATGACAATTTTAACTATAGGGCACATCGCGGGGAGTGGCACGGTTACCCCACCCAATCGCCTACTCTGGTCTACGCAGATGGGGCACTATACTTTAGCTGGAATGGATCAACAGAAACTGTGTCTTACAACATAGAACGAAACGGAGTTAAGATTGCGCAGGTACTACGCAATGACTTTGAGGCAGCTTACCCATTAGTTGATGTTGGTGCTGCTGGCGATGAAACTTGTACGTACACGGTTATACCCGTTGATAAAGATGGCGCAAGCGGACTAATTTCTAATGAGGTCACTGCCCCATGTATATTTCAGTTGTTCTTGCCAGTTATCCTGTAACTGTAGCTAAATATGTAACTAAGGGCATTCCAGAAAGATGAATATCTCATAGGGAAGATCGCTTGCCGTTACTCCTTTGGGCAATGGTGAGGATACTCCCTATGGTTGGGTGTTTTATTTCTTGGACAGACCCTTACCCTTACTGGATCACATGCCGCGTATCCACCACCAATGCTGCCTTCCGCGCGATCTCGCCCCATTGATACGCATCGTGATCCGTCGTGATCACCACGCAGTCGACCATGCTAAGCGCGACATTTAAGTCGGTCACGCTGACCATCTCCATACCCTCATGTTGGAAGGCGGGGACATGGGGATCGTGGTAATGGACCTGGGCACCCTTTTCTTCGAGTAGGTGGATAATGTCGAGCGCCGGCGATTCGCGCATGTCGTTGACATTCTTCTTGTAGGCTACGCCCAGCACCAAAATGCGGCTGCCCTTGACGGCCCGCCCCACATCATTGAGGGCATCTTGCACCTTCTGCACCCAATACCGGGGCATTTCGGTGTTGATCTCGCTGGCCAGCTCAATAAAGCGGGCGTTGTAAGCGAGGGTGCGTAACTTCCACGAGAGATATTGGGGGTCGATGGGAATACAGTGACCTCCCAACCCAGGACCTGGTGTAAACTTCATAAAACCAAAGGGTTTGGTTGCAGCGGCATTGATTACTTCCCACGCATCAAGTCCTAGCTTATCACACATGAGCAGCAGTTCATTGGCCAAGCCGATATTAACCGAGCGGAAGGTATTCTCAAAAAGCTTGACCATCTCGGCGGCGTCGGGTGAGGAAACGGGAACGAGCGTCTCGATGGCGGCGCTGTAGTAAGCGGTGGCAACGGCGAGGCACGGCGGCGTGACCCCCCCAATCACTTTGGGCGTGTTGTGTGTCATCCAGTCGGTGCGCCCTGGGTCGACGCGTTCTGGAGAAAAGGCCAGGAAGAACTCTTCGCCCAGGTGCAGACCTTGGGCATTTTCGAGTAGTCGAGGCAACATCACTTCGGTTGTGGTGCCTGGATAGGTGGTCGATTCGAGGACAATCACCATGCCGGAATGCAGATACTGGGCAATCTGCTCAGTCGCCGACAAAATATAGGAGATATTGGGATCGCCAGTCTTGTTGAGTGGCGTTGGCACGCAGATCGAAACTGCATCGCATTCAGCCAAGATGGCATAGTCGGTAGTGGCATCAAGAGTTCCTTGACGTGTCGGTGGTGCAATAACCGAGCTACGGGCGATCGCTTCAATGGCTGTGGCACTTGCACTGCTGTTGACCTCTGCCGCCAAATGTTCTCCAGCGTGTTGTCCGTAAACTAGCCCAGCGAGCACCGCCGAAGAGACATCACTAATATATGATTCGCCCCGCTTGATGGCATCAATTTTGCGATGATCGAGATCGATGCCGGTGACACGATAACCCGCTTGGGCAAAACTCACCGCCAATGGCAGCCCTACATAGCCCAAGCCAATCACCGCAATATGCGCATTGCGCCCTTCAAATTTGGCAATCAGTGACTCTTGCATGTGTCCTCACCTGAACATAGATTTCTAAAAATAGATTTGTCGTGCGGAAGCTGCTGGATAGAACTTTGCCTGTAGAATGGCATCTTCCTATTGTACGCTAATAGTGATGGATTATATCCATCAGGTGCCTCCCGCGTAATAGATAAGGATGCGGTTGTAGGATATATCCTGCTAAAAAAGAGCCTTAGGAAACGCCGTTTCCTAAGGCTCTCTGCTGTTGTTTTCTACCAAGCAATGCTAATAGACTAATCATTTAAAAGTCATACATGATAAGGGTACCTTTACACGAGAGAAGCTGTATGGCTTTTAAGGATTTCATCTATAAGCTAGGCGTCTTTCAAAACTCCCTGGCGTAACAGATAGTTGATAATTCGTTCGACCAACTCATCGGCGCTTTGCAGATCAGTCTCGACAACCAATTCGGGCTTCTGGGGCTCTTCATAAGGCGAAGAAACGCCGGTGAATTCGGGGATTTCCCCGCGCATCGCTTTTGCATAGAGTCCTTTGGGATCACGACGCTTGCAAATTTCAACATCGCATTTGACAAAGACTTCAATAAAGCGGCCACTTGGCAGAACAGAACGGGCAAATTCACGATCTTTGGCAAAGGGCGAAATAAAGGTGCAGATCGTCAAGTTGCCATGTTCAAAGCTGAGGCGCGCAACTTCGGCTACCCGACGGATATTCTCATTGCGATCTGCTGCCGAAAAGCCGAGATCCCCATTGAGGCCGTGGCGCACATTATCCCCATCAAGATAGAAGGTGCGGCACCCCAAGTCAAAGAGTCGACGTTCCAATTGGCGTGCCACTGTGGATTTACCCGAACCGGAAAGTCCGGTAAACCAAAGCACGGCGGCTTGATGGCCATTCTGATGTTCACGCATCTCACGGGTAATCTGGCTGCTTTCCCAGACCACATTGGTGGAGTGTTGCCGCTCTGGTTCTTGCGAAACTACTTCGTCCAAGGTGCGGGAGCGACGACGGATCATGCCGGCTGCCACTGTAACATTCGTGGCTGGATCAATCAGGACAAAGTTGCCGGTACCACGGTTGAGCTGGTACGGATCAAAGAAGATCGGCTGTGTCGTTGTAATCTTCACCCGCCCAATCTCGTTAAGGTGGAGCGTTTCGGCTGCCTCTCGATGGAGCGTATCAACATCAACCCGATAGTTCAATTCACTGATAAAAGCGCGCACACGGCGTGTGGTATGTTGCAAAATGTAAGAATTCTGCGGATTTAGCGGCTCTTCATTCATCCAGCAGAGAATACATTCGAGTTGGTTAGTTACCTGTGGCAAATTGTTCTTGCGCACAATCATATCACCACGGCTGACATCAACTTCATCTTCGAGCGTTAGAATCACCGAGTCACCGGCGATTGCCTCTTCTAATTCGCTCTCATAAGTGACGATCGATTTGACCCGACTTGACTTGCCCGAGGGCAAGATGACGACTTCTTCACTCGGCGCAATACTGCCCGAGGCAACTTGGCCGGCAAAGCCGCGGAAATCTTGGTGGGGACGGATCACCGTCTGGACGGGGAAACGGAAATCAACATGATTTTGGCCGGCGCCGATATTGACATTTTCCAGATGATGCAGCAGCGTTGGCCCTTCATACCAGGGCATGTTGGTGCTCTTGTGAACAACATTGTCGCCAACGAGGGCTGAGAGGGGAATAAAGGTGAGATCTTGCACCGAAAGTTTGGTGGTGAACTCGGTATAATCGGCCACAATCTTGCGATAAACGTCACGGTCATAATCGACAAGATCCATCTTGTTCACTGCCACTAGAATATGCGGGATCTGGAGAAGGGATGCGATAAAGCCGTGGCGCTTGGATTGGGTCAACACCCCTTTGCGGGCGTCAATTAAGATAATGGCTAACTCGGCAGTAGAAGCACCGGTGACCATGTTGCGTGTATATTGGATGTGCCCAGGGGTGTCCGCGATGATAAATTTGCGCTTGGGGGTAGCAAAATAGCGGTAGGCCACATCAATCGTAATGCCCTGTTCCCGTTCAGCGCGCAACCCATCGGTGAGCAATGCCAAATCTACATAGGCGTCACCGCGATTGCGGCTGGCGCGCTCCACCGCTTCCAGTTGATCTTCAAAGATCGATTTGGTATCGTAGAGCAGGCGCCCTATGAGTGTGCTCTTGCCATCATCGACGCTACCGGCGGTGGAAAGACGTAGCATGTCCATCGCCAGGTAATCTTCGCTCGAAAGGTGTGCGTGTGGCTCGGCATCAATTGTCGGCTCTGCCCCATAGCCATTCGTTCCATGTTTGGCAACTGATTGTTCTTGAATCATTAGAAATACCCCTGTCGCTTGCGATCTTCCATCGCTGCTTCGGACCGTCGATCGTCGGCGCGCCCACCCCGTTCGGTGACGCGAGCGGATGCCACTTCTTGAATAATTTCGTCTAATGTACTGGCTTCTGATTCAACGGCACCGGTACAGGTAATGTCCCCAATCGTACGAAAACGTACGACCCGGTTTTCGATCGCTTCGCCTGGCTGCGGGTTGACAACGTCCATTGCGGCCAGCCAATTGCCATCGCGTTTGAGTACCTCGCGTTTGTGTGCAAAATAGAGCGAAGGGATCTCGATTTGATGAAGCTGGATATATTGCCAAATATCCATCTCGGTCCAGTTGCTAAGCGGGAAGACACGAAAATGTTCTTTGGCATGCTTGCTACCGTTGTAGAGGCTCCACAATTCTGGCCGTTGATTCTTCGGATCCCACTGACCAAAGGCGTCGCGGTGTGAGAAGAAGCGCTCTTTGGCACGAGCCTTTTCTTCGTCTCGGCGTGCGCCACCCAACGCTGCTTCCACTTTGAATTCGGCTAGCGAGTCTAGCAGGGTAACGGTCTGTAGCGCGTTGCGGCTAGGGGTGGGACCTGTTTCTTCGGCAACCCGCCCCTGATCGATTGAATCTTGCACATAGCGTACAATGAGTTGCGCATCCAACTTCTTTACCAGCTCATCGCGGAATTCAATCGTTTCTGGGAAATTATGGCCCGTATCAATGTGCAATAAGGGAAAGGGTATGCGTCCAGGGTAAAAGGCACGCCGGGCCAAATGCGCCACAATAATGGAGTCTTTGCCCCCTGAAAAAAGTAGAACTGGCCGCTCAAATTGCGCGGCAACTTCACGAATAACATAAATTGCTTCTGACTCCAACTGTTTCAGATGGTTCCGCGAATACGATGGCATAAGTTTGTTCCTGCATTTTCTTTCTTCTATACTGCGATTGGGCACAGATGACTCTACTGAAAAAGTGAATCACTTAGAAATACTCTGTACTCTCAATGAGAGCCGACAGAAAAACAAAGGTCACGCTTTTGCATTGGATATCTGTTTGCGCTGGACATCTTGAGTTGCTGCTTTCCTTCTGTCTCAGAGCCAAGCATTATAAACTGCCGTTACGCACTATCCAGAGAAACTGAATTTTTAAAACCTGAAAAATTTAGTAGCATCTGCTCTGAAAAAACTCAGTTTCTGCTAGCAGCCTGTGTAAAATGAGTTAGTAAAACATTCAATAGTACCCATACGATAAACGATTTTAAGTTGACTTGCAATGCTAACATTACACGAATGTGTTATATAAATACTATAGCGTAAATATCGTAAATCAGCTTATAGACGTAACGCGCTGACAAACCGGTGTGCGTTTATTTGGCTTATAATGTGCTACAGAATTCGATAATTTGCTGTAGGAAACGCTATCATTTGATGGATATAATTGTACGGCAATTTTATCAGTCGCCCGCTTTACAATGTGCTTACAAAAACTATTCGCTCACTTGTTTGACCAGTCAGAAGGTGAATGATACAATGG
This sequence comes from Caldilineaceae bacterium, assembly GCA_034432375.1. GTDB lineage: Bacteria > Chloroflexota > Anaerolineae > Caldilineales > Caldilineaceae > JAHBVH01. The sequence continues at coordinate 34,711 of DAOUCA010000227.1, read as the reverse complement.
GGAGACTATGGCAAAACAATATTATGGTGGTCAGGCTGTTATTGAAGGCGTTATGATGCGTGGACGAAAGTCCATGGCGGTTGCTGTGCGTAATCCACAGGGTGGCATTACCTTGCATGAAGAGCCTTTAACTGCCAAGATTTATACAAGCCGGTGGGGACAGTGGCCTTTTGTGCGTGGGCTTGGAATGCTTTGGGATGCATTGGGATTGGGGATGCGTGCCCTTTTTTGGAGTGCTGAAGTTTCTGCACAGGAAGAAGAGGGGGAAGCGGTTGCTTTTTCTGGGCCAGTTGCCTGGACAACGATCGCCACAAGTTTGCTCTTTGCTGTTGGCCTATTCTTTCTGCTGCCTACGTTTCTTAGCCGGCTCCTGGCCGCCACCGTAAATGATAATCGCTTAGTTGATGCCTTTTTCGAAGGATTCATCCGGCTACTCTTTTTCGTGGTCTATCTTTGGGCGATTGGACGTATTCCGGAAATCAAGCGCGTCTTTGGCTACCATGGCGCTGAGCATAAGACAATTAATGCCTACGAGGGTAAGGTGGTGTTAACCGTGGAGAATGTTCAGAAGTTTAGTGTACAACACACACGGTGTGGCACAAGCTTTCTGCTCTATGTGTTAGTCATCAGCATTATTCTTTTTGCGCCACTCACCTTTGCGGGGATCGAGCCGGGATGGTTGGCCTTGCTGTTGCGTTTTGTTACTCGGTTGTTGTTGGTGCCATTTGTGGCTGGTATAGCTTACGAGGTCATTCGTTTTAGCACCGCTCATCAAGAAAATCCATTGATGCGCTACCTGATTGCACCAGGGTTGGCTTTGCAGAAGTTGACCACCCGTGAACCAGATGATAGCATGGTTGCTTGCGCAATTGCTGCGCTTGAGCCCGTATTAATCGCTGACGGCATCGTGGTTGAACAACCGACTGCGAATGAATATCTTGTAGCGCCGACTGTGATTCTGCCGGATGCATCCAATGGTTAGCCTACAGATAGTTCTTCATCATCTGAATCGACAATAAGCTCTTCGCCGTCACAGTTCACTACATCTCCGGGGATGAGTTTTCGTCCCCGCCGCACTTCTACAGTACCATTGACGGTAACCAAGCCGCTTTGAATCAGATATTTGGCTTGTCCACCAGTTTCCACGACCTGTGCCAACTTTAAAAATTGATCGAGCTTGATGATTTCGCTCATGGCTCTTCTTTCCGTTTTGATCTAGTCTATCTAGTCTATCTAGTCTATCTATAAGTTTCGGTTGTAGAGTTTAGTTGTCTACTTGACTTCCCAGTCTGTGAATCCGCTAGAAGCCCAAAGAAAATTTTACTTTAATTTATCTGCTTAGCGCAAGCCAAATCGTGCAGGGTCTGTGCAATTCGATGCTTTTGCATTGGAACAAAAGCTGATGTAAAGTAGCGCATATTGAATCATGCTATTTGAATCATACTGGCACAATCCATAGATAACCCTTCCAAAGATCCATAACTGGCAAGAGGAATGCGATGATGAGTAGAAGTGATCAACAAATTCACTATGGTGTACTCTTGTGCACTATTATGACAGCTGTCATCCATATTTATCTGAGTTTTCAATTCGTCAAGAGCCCCGATTTGGTTTTTTTGCTCAATGGAGTGGGGTACCTTGCCTTGGTTGGCGCGTTATATTTGCCAATTGCTGCACTAACTGCCTACCGAACACCGCTACGTTGGCTGTTAATTGCCTACACCGCATTGACTATTGTGCTGTGGATCCTTTTGGGTGCACGAACGACAATTGGCTATCTTGATAAGCTTATCGAGATCGCGTTGATCATTTTTGCCTGGCTGGATTATCAACGGTCCAGATAAACCTATTGTCCCATACGCATGTGAAAATTTGCGCGAATGAAATTGGGGATGCTATAATCTCGACAAACTTGTACGAGAGAGTAAATTTTCCATTTCAATTTATATTACGGTTTTTAAAGACCGTGCGTTGGTTTTTGCCTGTAGAGATCGGTGGATTCAACACCAGAAGCTCTCCTATTTGGCAGCGGTTATAGTAGGTGATTCTCTATGGCTGTGCGAATTAATGTTCAGAAGCTGCTATCACGGTTTGTCTTTAGTTTAGTATTACCGATGGTGTTAGCGATCTTGATCGATCTGCAAGGTGGTTGGTTTCCTTGGGTGACCATCGTGGCAATCGTGCTCTTTATTCCACTGTCGACTGTTGTTGTGATTCGTACAGCATTGTCAGAGATGGATCAGTTGATTCAGCAGGTAGCCCCCTTGGAGCCAGTCGATGGTGATTAGCGCTTTGGTCGGACATTAGACTCGTTTTGGACGGGAATGGCCCCTTTGAAGAGGTTAATTGTAATGGAATCAATTCAAAAGTTTTTCAAAAATATTGGTGATAGTGTTATGAACTTTATTAATGAAAATCCACGACGTGCCATGATCATCGGGGGAAGCCTCTTCCTGATCGTCATTAGCTTCTTTATCCCTGTTCCGCAACCCCATGTTTCAATTGCTGCCGAACCAATTTTTGAGCGTGGTAATCAATGGCTCACAAATGGTGTTATTACCACCATTATTGTCGATCTGTTGCTGATCATCATTTCTTTTTTGGCTACACGGAAGATGAGCTTGGTGCCAAGTGGCCTACAGAATTTGATGGAAATGGTGATCGAATATTTGTATGGTCTTGCTGAAGGTGTTGCTGGCCGTGCCGCCGCCACCTATTTCCCGTGGGCAGCTACAATCTTTCTCTTTGTGGTGCTTAGTAACTGGTTTGGGTTGCTGCCAGGCGTTGGTAGTATTGGCGTCTTCCACGGTGGCGAACATGCGGCTGTAGAGGAACATGGTATGGCTGCTGAACAGCAATTGGCAATGGTCAATGGCAATCTGCTGCTCGTTCAATCTGCAGATCTGATGGCCCAGGAAGAGACTGCCGAGGAAGAACATGCGGAGTTTGTTCCATTTTTCCGTGCACCCAGTGCAGATCTGAATGTTACGTTGGCCTTGGCCTTGGCTACCATGGTGATGGTGCAGATCCATGGGATTCGTGCCTTGGGTGGTAAATATTTTCACAAGTTCTGGAATACAAGTGGTAAGGGTGCCATGAAGGGCATCAATATCTTTGTGAGCCTACTTGAGATTATCAGCGAATTCTCCCGGATTATCGCTTTTACCTTCCGTCTCTTTGGCAATATCTTTGCCGGTGAAGTTGTGCTGGCGACAATGGCCTTCTTAGTTGCTTTCCTCGCTCCTGTCCCTTTCTTTTTGCTCGAAATTCTTGTGGGTGCTGTCCAAGCATTGGTCTTTATGATGCTGGCCTTGGTCTTTTTCTCCATGGCAACGGTAAGTCATGGTGAGGAACACCATTGATGCCCTATGCCTGACTTTCTTTTCTTCGTACCATGAAGTTGCTGAAAAGATTTGTCTTGTAAGGCGTTGTTTGCTGTAGCCCGCTTTGCCAATCGGCTCGGTTTTTGATTGTGCAAAAGGCTTTCATAAAAAATAATGAAAAAAGATTTAGTTTCAAAAGTCAATCATTAAGGAGAAGAAATAGTATGGATATCCTTGCTGCAAAAGAACTTGGTGCTGCACTTGCTATTGGTTTGGGGACAATTGGCCCAGGTATCGGTATTGGGTTAATTGGTGCCAAAGCGATGGAAGCAATGGGCCGCAATCCTGAGGTGACCAGCATTGTCCAAACAAATATGATTTTGGCCATTGCGTTTGCTGAAGCGCTCGGTATTTTTGGTCTTGTTATTGCCCTGTTGGTCAAATTCGTTTAAGCGCTCAGCGCGATAAAAAGAGAGGAGGCTGACCTTGGAAGCAGTACTTGGTCAACTCGGAATCGAAGGGGGACTGTTAGTTTCCCAGATCGTGAACTTTTTAATTCTGATCGTGATTCTGAGAGCTACACTTTATCAACCTGTTTTGAATATGTTGGAACAGCGTAAACAACGCGTTGCGCAGAGCATGAAAGATGCAGAGCGTTCTAGTGCTGCAGCGCATGAAGCCGAACATGATAAATCAAAAGTGCTCGACGAAGCCCGTCGTGAGGCACAAGAGATTCGTGCGCAGGCCACACGCGACACAGAAAAGATTGCACAAGATATCCGTTCTCGCGCCGAACAAGAGGCCACTGAAATTCGCCAGAAGGCTCAGGTGGATGCCAAAGCCCAGGTCGAGAATGCATTGGCTGATGCGAACAAGCAAATTGCTGATTTGGCGATCCTTGCCACGCAACAAATCTTGGGTCGGGAATTGGCTGATCGTGGCGAACAAGAACGGTTTGTGGCTGAATTCCTGAATCAGCAGGAGAAGGCAGCCTAATGAACACCAATAGTGCAGGTGCTGATCAGTACGCGCAAGCAATCATGCAAGCGATGATTGAGCGTTGGCAAGGCGCGCTTTCGGCAGTCTCTATGGCGATGCAGAATCATCCGCAGATTGCCAACACGCTCTCGGATGGAAGCATTAGCGTGCCTGATCGCATTGCGGCGTTAGAATCGATTCTGCCCGCAGAGATCCCGTCCGAGTTGAGCAATACGCTAAAGCTGATGATTCAGGATGGCGCACTAGGGTTGGTGGACGAACTTGGCGATGCACTGGCGCAAGTAAATGGCGCAAAGGCTGGCCCCATCAAGGCTGAAGTGACAAGTGCCTTTGAACTCTCCACAGAAGATCAGGAGAAGTTACGCAGTTCACTGCAAAATCGTTATGGGGATACGCTCGTCTTCACGTTCAATGTCAATCCATCCTTAATGGGTGGGTTACGTGTTCGTGTAGGTGATCGTCTGATCGATACATCGGTCGCTTCCCGTTTGCAGTCAATGCGTGAGGTGTTTGCGTCTGTCGTTCGCTAATGCTCTATGCCTCTCATCTGTGAAATGTATATGCATAGACTAGACGGTTCACAGATAACAGCTGTCCCTGTTTTCGGTTCATGCGAAGACCTATGGATGATTTAACTGAGTAGATGCAATATTGTTGCTCACTCAGATACAGGAGGAATTCCAATGGCTGTGCGTACAGATGAAATCACAGCGTTACTTAAGCAACAAATTTTAAATTTTACCGTTGCCCCCACACAGATTGATGTTGGCGAAGTCATGGATATCGGTGACGGTATTGCGACAATCGCTGGTCTGCAAGGTGCAATGGCAGGTGAACTTGTTGAATTTACCCGTACGGGTACGATGGCGCAGGTTCAGAACCTTAATGCAGATAGCGTCGGCGTCATCATTATGGGTGACTATTCTGGCATTCAAGAGGGCGACCTTGTTCGCAGTACTGGCCGTATTGCTTCTGTCCCCGTAGGTGATGCGATGATTGGGCGTGTTGTGAACGCGCTTGGTCAGCCAATCGATGGCAAAGGGCCGATTGCTACTGATAAATATCGCAATGTCGAGCGTATTGCCCCTGGGGTTATTGCTCGCCAATCGGTAAAAGAGCCGGTTGCGACTGGTATTACCTCGATCGATGCGATGATCCCGATTGGCCGTGGTCAGCGTGAGTTGATCATCGGTGATCGCCAAACCGGTAAAACAGCAGTAGCCCTAGATACAATCATCAACCAAAAGGGTAAAAACCTGATCTGTATCTATGTGGCAATTGGTCAAAAACGTTCGACCGTGGCACAGGTTGTCGGTACCCTTGAAAAATACGGTGCAATGGAGCACACAATTGTGGTGAGTGCTACCGCCTCTGACCCTGCTGCTCTCCAATTTCTAGCACCATATGCCGGCTGCGCCATCGGTGAAGAATTTATGGACTCCGGTCGACATGCGCTGATCGTCTATGATGATCTGTCGAAACATGCGCAAGCCTATCGTCAAGTTTCTCTGCTGCTAAAGCGCCCGCCAGGACGCGAAGCGTACCCTGGTGATGTCTTCTACTTGCATAGCCGTCTATTGGAACGCGCTGCCAAGCTTTCCGATGCCGAAGGTGGCGGTAGCTTAACCGCGTTGCCGGTCATCGAGACGCAGGCGAATGATGTTTCGGCTTATATTCCGACCAACGTTATTTCCATTACCGATGGTCAGATCTTTTTGGAGAGTGACCTCTTCTATGCTGGGATTCGGCCGGCGATTAACGTCGGCATCTCGGTGAGTCGTGTCGGTAGTGCTGCGCAAACGAAGGCGATGAAGAGTGTGGCTGGTCGTCTTAAATCTGAGTTGAGCCAGTTCCGTGAGTTGGCCGCTTTTGCACAGTTTGGTAGTGATCTTGATGCCGTTACTCAACGCCAGTTGGATCGTGGGTACCGCATTCAGGAGATTCTCAAGCAACCACAGTTCCAGCCAATGGCGCTCGACAAACAAGTGATGAGCTTGTGGGCGACCGGTAATGGACTTGTTGATAAGGTTCCCGTCGAAGAGGTGAAGCGCTGGGAGAGTGAAATGCATGCCTATATGGATGCCAATCATCCAGAAATCGGGCAGAATATTTTGCGCACCGGTCAACTGGATGAGAACACTGTCAATTCGCTGCGCTTGGCCTTGCAAGATTTTAACAGCAACTGGGTTGCGTCCGCATAGGATAGCGTACTTCCACTGGGGTTCGGGTCATGGCAAGTGACCGAGAACCTCAGTGATACACCGTTTGTCATATACATAGTAACGAGGAGTTATCCTCTTGGCCAGTACACGAGAAATTCGCCGACGTATTCGTTCGGTGAAAAACATATCACAAGTAACGAAGGCAATGGAGGCGGTTTCTGCCGCTAAAATGCGCAAGGCTCAGGCTCAGGTCTTGGCGACGCGTCCCTATGCCCAACAAGCGCGCGAGATTTTGAGTTATATCGCCACCCTTTCAGGTACCGAGTCACACCCTATGATTCAGCCTCGCTCAACAATTAAGCGTGTGGCGATTCTGTTGGTGACAGCAGATCGAGGGTTAGCTGGTGGCTTTAATTCTAATGTGCTTCGCCACGCTGCTGCCTTTATGCGGGAAAAGCGTAAAGAAAAAATTGAAGTTGAAGTGGTGACGGTGGGTAAAAAAGGTCGCGATTGGCTGATGCGGTATGATCCGGTAATTCGTGCTGAATTTACACAGATGTCTGATGCACCGACTACCAATGATATTGCTCCCATCGTGCGCGTTCTCATTGACGATTACAACCAAGGTTACTTTGATGAAGTCTATGCAGTGTATACCGACTTTGTCAATACAATTAAGCAGACACCGGTGACGCTGCGTTTGTTGCCGGTTGAGCCCGCTGAAGAGACCGGTATCATGGCACCGGAATATATCTTTGAGCCGAGCCCAGAGGCTGTGTTGAACCAAGTAATCTTTGGCTTTACACAAGTGCAGATCCTACAAGCACTTTATGAATCGATCGCCAGTGAACATTCCGCCCGTATGGTTGCCATGCGTAATGCGACCGATGCTGCCGGTGAACTTATTGATAGCTTGACCTTGACCTATAACAAAGCGCGTCAAGAAAATATTACTACCGAATTGATGGATATCATCGGCGGTTCCGCCGCTATGGCTTAGTATTTGATTTAACAGACAGTACGGTTAATCATGGATTAGCCATTGCTTAGCACCTATTGAGGAGGTCCTATGGCCGAACAAATCGTCGGCACGGTTCGCAGTGTGATCGGACCTGTGGTAGATTTTGCCTTTGCTGAAGGCAACCTACCTGAAATTAACGACGCAATCAAGATCACGATGGATGATGGTAGCGTACAAACCTTTGAAGTTGCTCAACAATTGGGCAACAATGTGGTCCGTGCTGTTTCCATGGGGAGCACCGATGGTCTACGTCGCGGTATGACTGCCCGTTCTGAAGGGGAGCCAATCCGCGTACCAGTTGGTCCTTCGACCCTTGGCCGTCTCTTTAATGTGGTTGGGGAGCCGATCGATGGTAAAGGCCCCGTACAATCTGAGACAACATACCCTATCCACCGTCCTTCCCCCTCCTTTGATGAACAGAGCACGCAAGCTGAGATCTTTGAGACTGGTGTGAAAGTTGTCGATCTGATCGCTCCCTTTACCCGTGGTGGTAAGACTGGTATTTTTGGTGGTGCAGGAACGGGCAAGACTGTTATTTTGCAGGAGTTGATCCACAACGTTGCAGAATTCCACAGTGGTTACTCGGTCTTCGCCGGTGTGGGTGAACGTAGTCGCGAAGGTAACGACTTGATGGTCGAAATGGAAGAGTCCGGGGTTATTGACTCAACTGTAATGGTCTTTGGTCAGATGAATGAACCGCCGGGCGCTCGTTTACGCGTCGGTTTGACTGGCGTGACAATGGCGGAATATTTCCGCGATGAGGGGCGCGATGTGCTGCTCTTTATTGACAATATTTTCCGTTTTGTCCAGGCTGGCTCTGAAGTATCCTCGCTGCTGGGGCGTTTGCCCAGTGCTGTCGGTTATGCGCCAACATTGGGTACTGATATGGGTGACCTGCAAGAGCGCATTACGTCAACCAAAAAGGGCGCGATTACATCCATGCAGGCTGTTTACGTTCCTGCGGATGACTATACAGATCCAGCCCCGGCGACAACCTTTGCTCACCTGGATGCGACAATTACTTTAGTGCGCTGGATGGCTGAGCAATTTCTTTTCCCTGCGATTGATCCGCTTGGTTCGACTAGCCGTATTCTCGACCCGCTGATTGTGGGTGAGGAACACTATGCTGTGACCCGCCAGGTGCAGAACACGTTGCAACGCTACCGCGACTTACAGGATATTATCGCTATTCTCGGTGTTGAAGAGTTGAGCGAAGATGATAAGTTAACGGTGGCCCGTGCACGTAAGCTGCAACGCTTCCTCACGCAGCCGATGTTCGTGGCCGAGCAATTTACTGGTACGCCGGGTAAATTTGTTAAGATCGTCGACACAGTTAGTGGTGCTCGCGAGATTCTTGACGGCAAGCATGATGATCTGCCGGAAGCTGCTTTCTACATGGTTGGCGGCATCGAAGATGTTATTGCGAAGGCCGAACAATTGCGTTCACAAGGATAAGAGAGATGAGCATTCTGGTTGATATAGTAACACCAGCGCGTCAGTTGCTCTCAACGCAAGTGGACATGGTGACGTTGCCCGGTATTGATGGGCAGCTAGGGATTTTGCGTGGCCATGTACCACTGCTTACAACCTTGGATATCGGCGAGATTGTACTCCATAAAGGGAACGAGACAAGCTTTATCGCCGTTAGTGGTGGTGTAGTTGAAGTCCGCCCTGATAAAGTAACAATCATGGCTGATACTGCAGAGCGTGCTGAAGAGATCGACATCGCGCGTGCAGAAGCTGCGCGGGAGAGCGCACGAACATCAATTGCTGGAGCGGGCCCACAGCATGACCCCAATGCACTCGCCGCATTACGGCGTAGCAACTTGCGGCTAAAAGTTGCTCATCGTCGTCGTGCTGCTCGTCCTGGGCCACATTTTGAAGGCGATGATCAACAATAGATCAATAGTGTTCTAACAAATACATTATTGCTTTTGTGTATTCAGTTAAGCTATCAAAGGCCGGGTTTCCGATTGGAGGCCCGGCTTTTTGCGCTTTACCCAAACTTGCAGCAATCTTGATTGCCCTTTCAAAGATGATTGCGGTAAACTATAGTTGTTACTAATTATTCATTAACTCAGTTAAAATAACGTATGTTTGCAAAACACATTGGAATTGATTTAGGTACGGTCAACGTTTTGGTCCATGTCAAAGGCCGCGGGATTGTGATGCACGAACCGTCGGTGGTTGCCATCCGCCTGCGCGATAACACAATGGTTGCCGTCGGGCATGAGGCCTATGATATGTTGGGCCGTACACCAGAAAGTATTGAAGTTGCCCGCCCAATTCGCGATGGGGTGATCGCCGACTTTGTCGTAACTGAAGGGATGCTGCGTTACTTCATCCAAGCAATTGTTGGCAGCGCTAATCCGTTGGCGCGCAATCTTTTTAAACCTAAGGTCATGATCAGTACCCCGCGCGGCGTTACCAGTGTGGAGGAGCGCGCTGTCCACGACGCGGCTATGCAAGCTGGTGCCGGTGCTGCTTATCTGATCCCAGAGCCATTGGCGGCTGCCTACGGCGCTGGTTTACCAATCGGTACGCCGACAGGCAACATGGTTGTTGATATGGGGGGCGGCACCACAGAGGCAGCCGTTGTCTCTATGTACGACATTGTGGTATGGAGTAGCGTGCGCGTAGGTGGCAATCGCTTTGATGAAGCGATTGTCAATTATGTACGTAAGAAATACAATTTGCTCATTGGTGAGCAGACTGCTGAAGAGATTAAAATCGCCATTGGCAGCGCCTTACCGATGGAAGACGAGCGGCAGATGGAAGTGCGTGGGCGCGACCAGGTAACCGGGTTGCCCAAAATTATTCAGATTACAAGTAGTGAAGTGACCGAAGCAATTACAGAGCCACTGCAAGCCGTGGTAAGTACCGTGCGCGCGACCTTAGAGAAGACCCCGCCTGAACTGGCTGCCGATATTATTGACCGCGGGATGGTATTGACTGGCGGTGGTGCACAACTGCGTTCTGTCGCGCAACTGTTGACACAAGAGACGGGAGTACCCTGTTATGTGGCAGAAAACCCGATTGCCTGTGTGGCATTGGGCGCCGGGCGTGCCTTGGAAAACTATGAGATTATGCGTCGTAGCTTACCAATTGTGCCAAATTAGAAGAAATTCCACTTTTTCGTGTAAATTGCGTATCAACGAGAATTGAATTTTTGACGGATTGTGAAAGTTGAATTACAATTCGTGGTATTCTTATTTGTGCAAACGTTGCTGCGTTTCTTGAGAATTTAAATTCTTAGAAATGTACTTCAGCCAATAAGAAAAATCTTGTTTTGAGAGGTTTTCTAGTGCAACAGCGCAATGTTATTCAGACTCAACACGCGCCTGCGGCGATTGGCCCTTATTCGCAAGCCATCCGTGCAGGTAACTTGCTTTTTGCCTCTGGCCAACTTGGCCTAGACCCCCAATCCGGAAAATTACAAGAAGGCGTCGAAGCTCAAGCTCGCCAAGCGCTTACAAATATTCAAGCTGTGTTGCAAAGTGCAGGCAGTAGTATTAATCGCGTCGTGAAAACGACAATTTTCCTGGCGGATATTAATGATTTTGCCAAGGTGAATGCGATTTATGGCGAAGTGTTCCAGCAGGAGCCCCCTGCGCGTAGTACAGTGCAAGTTGCTGCGTTGCCTTTGGGTGGGCTGGTGGAAATAGAGATCGTCGCTCTTGTTGACTAGGGTATCTTTTTCCAAATTTCTGTAGAATTCCCCTTAGCAGGGGAAGGGTTGTTTGCGCGTTTCGATTTGCTACACAAATCGGAGCAATTATTTTATTTATTTCGGAGGAAAATTTTTGCATGAAGGGTAATGGACAAGCACTGGATACGACGTTGCTGCCAATGGCGCAAAATTCGTGGCTTGCAGCAATGGATGCGTCTCATCCCATGACAATGCTGCTCAATGAAATTGAGGATTCAATTCATGAGCCGCAGTTTGGCGAGATTCGCACGGGAATTATTGTTGACAAGCGTCCCCACGAAATCCTGGTCGACATCGGGTTTAAGTCAGAAGGTGTTGTCGTCGGTCGCGAAATTGAACGCATTAGCGAAGAATTTAGTTCATTTCGGATCGGTGACGAGGTTCCTGTTTTTATCATGCGGGAAGATAAAGACGGCAACTTCATGCTCAGCGTCAGCCGCGCCCTAGCCGAAAAGGATTGGGAACGTGCCGAACAGTTGATGCAAAGTCAGGATATTTTTGATGGCTCTGTTGAGACCTTCAATCGCGGTGGTGTAATCATCCGGTTGGGTCATGTTCGTGGCTTTGTGCCAGCTAGCCAGATCAGCAGCGCCAGCATGGATGCTGCCGCCGACAGCGAAAATGAGGGTAACGAAGAACGTTGGTCGAACCTAATCGGTGAATCGCTCAAGTTGAAGGTCATTGATGTCGATCGCAAACGCAATCGCTTAATTTTATCTGAGCGACTTGCCATGCGTGACTGGCGCCGGCACCAGAAAGAACAACTGTTGGAGACACTCAAGGAAGGCGATGTCTACGAAGGCATTATCAGCAATTTGGCCGATTTTGGCGCTTTTGTTGATTTGGGTGGCGCTGATGGCCTGATCCATCTGAGTGAGTTGAGCTGGAATCGAGTTACTCACCCAAGTGAAGTGATCTCAGTTGGTGATAAGGTCAAGGTGCAGGTACTTTCGGTGGATTTGGACCGCAAGCGTATTGGCTTGAGTATGCGTCGGTTGATGCCCGAACCGTGGGAGATCATCAACGAACACTATGAAGTAGGCCAGATTGTACGGGGTCGCATTACCAAGTTGGTCAACTTTGGTGCCTTTGCCCGGTTGGACGAAAATGGGGTCGAAGGGTTGATTCACATTAGCGAACTCTCTGATCAACGCGTTGCCCACCCTCGCGAGGTGGTCGCGGAAGGGCAGGAGTATGGTCTACGCATCATTCGCATTGACACCGACAAGCGTCGCATGGGACTAAGCCTCAAGCAAGCAATCCCGCAAGAAGAAAAGGCGGATCTGGATTGGCAAATTGCTCCTAGCGATGAGCAAGATGACGATGCTACCGCCACAGCACCAGCTCACAATGCGGTTGTTGCCGAAGTTGCTGACCGTGTTCTCGAAGCGGCTGACTAATTCTGATGAAGAATAGGATGTTTACGGTCGGAAGTGTTACGGTTTTACAAACGTATCATCGCTTCTCTGGTCGCATCTTTGTCGGTTTGCAAAATTGCTTTGAATCATGAAGAGTGGGAACCTGTGTACAGGTTCCCACTCTTTTATATTGGAGATCTAAACGCAATATTCCAGAAATAATTGTGCCCCGTTCTCTACTTCCCTTGCATTCCACTCTCTGCGCTATTGGCACATTGCACGATCATCATCAATATCAGCGAATGTGACACTGGGGGGAACATCTGGTATAGTGGACAACGTTATACCATTACTGGCAATCCCTGGTAAACTATTAGTCTCAATCGTATGGTTATAGATATTATCAAAAATGTAAACCATTTTCTGTATCTGTTAACCATAGTCGGCAGGCGGTGTGTTCCTAGAGGATTTCGTAAGGAATGTGACATCTTTGGCATCGTTTACCCGGTTGACAAATTTTATATTCACTCTGTACAATGATAACAACTGTTGTTGATGCCTTCTCTGTCAATCCATAAAGTTGTAGAGAATGTATGAATAAGTCAGGTCAGTCTCAACCGTCAATCGCAATAAGTCAGTGCAACAAGTCAGTTGCAAAGAGGAACACAAGTTACGGCAATCGTATTTTGTTTGCGCTATAATTAATTTACAGCCAACGTGTGTGGAAGTCTTCACGGTTTTTGAGGAAGAAATATGTCAGATAAACTTGATCGTTTTACGAAGCGAGCCCGGCGTGTGTTGACGCTGGCACAAGAGGAAGCATTACGACTCAACCACAACTACATCGGTACTGAACACCTTTTGCTGGGTTTGGTACGCGAGGAGAATGGGGTGGCTGTCAAGGTGCTGCGTGAACTGGGCGTTGAACCTGGGCAAGTAATTCGGGCTGTGGAGCGAACGGTTGGTCGTGGCGAACGTGCACCCTTCGGTAAACCTACCCTTGCTCCCCGTACGAAACGTGTGATTGAATTGGCTGTTGATGAAGCACGGCTAATGGGGCATCATTACATTGGCACAGAGCATCTGCTCCTCGGTTTGGTGCGCGAAGGTGAAGGGATTGCCGTCAATGTGCTCCGAGGTCTGGGAATTAACCTGGATCGTGTGCGTACCCAAACAGCGCGTAATTTACTACAAAATCAGGCTCAATCAAAAGAGAAGCAGAAGAAGGAATCTAAGACGCCTTTGGTTGATCAGTTGGGCTATGACCTGACTGCTGCTGCCGAAGAAGGTCGTCTCGATCCGGTTGTTGGGCGCCACAATGAGATCGAACGCGTGATTCAGATCTTAAGTCGCCGTAACAAAAATAACCCCGCTCTGATTGGCGAGCCCGGTGTCGGTAAGACTGCAATTGTTGAAGGATTGGCACAACGGGTGGTGGAAGGTAATGTGCCTGAGCCTCTGTTGAATAAACGTGTACTTATGTTGGATGTGGGTAGCCTTGTTGCCGGTACAATGTACCGCGGCCAATTTGAAGAACGCCTGAAAAAAGTGATTGAAGAAATTATCAACTCGCAGGCGATTCTTTTTATCGATGAAGTTCACATGTTGGTTGGCGCAGGTGCAGCTGGAAGTAGTGTAGATGCTGCCAATATTCTTAAACCAGCGCTCGGTCGTGGTGAACTTCAGGTGATTGGTGCTACCACACTTGACGAATATCGCAAGTATATTGAAAGTGATGCTGCGCTGGAGCGTCGTTTCCAACCGGTGATGGTCAACGAACCATCGGTGGAAGAGACTGTTGAGATCCTGCGCGGTGTCAAGGTCCGTTATGAAGAGCACCACAAGCTGATTATCACGGATGAGGCGATCACTGCCGCGGCGCATTTGGCTGCGCGTTACGTGCCGGATCGCTTTATGCCAGACAAGGCCATCGATTTGATCGACGAAGCCGGTAGCCGTGTGCGCATGTATAAGGCACCCTATGCAGCCAATCTGCGCGAAACCTTCATGAGCTTAAAGAAGTTGCAAAAGATGAAGGATGAAGCGTTAGAAACCCAACGCTTTGATGATGCCATTGACCTCCGTTATCGCGAAGTTGAGCTAGAAGCACGACTTAACGAATTGCGAGAAGGGTGGAATGAAGCGGCCAATCAGCCCAAAGTCAACCCAGAAGATATTGCCGAAGTGGTCGCAATGTGGACGGGTGTACCGGTTACACGGATTGCTGGCGAAGAGCGGGAACGCTTGCTGGAGATGGAAAAGGTGCTGCGCCAACGCATCATCGGGCAGGATGAGCCACTCAAGGCGATCAGCCGTGCCGTGCGCCGCGCCCGTGCTGGCTTGAAGGATCCAAAACGTCCGGTTGGGACTTTTATGTTCCTTGGGCCAACCGGTGTTGGTAAGTCCTTAACGGCCAAAACGATTGCCGAATTTATGTTTGGCAGCGAAGAGGCCCTGATCAAGCTCGACATGAGTGAATTCATGGAGCGACACAACGTCAGTCGTCTCGTTGGTGCGCCTCCTGGCTATATCGGCTACGAAGAGGGTGGTCAACTTACCGAAGCGGTGCGCCGCCGTCCCTATTCCGTTGTGCTACTTGATGAAATCGAAAAGGCCCATCCAGAAGCATTCAATATCCTCCTCCAAATTATGGAAGATGGCTATCTCAGCGATGCCAAAGGTCGTCGGGTCGATTTCCGCAATACGTTGATTTTGATGACCAGCAACATCGGTGCCAAGCTGATTCAAGGAGCTAACAAGCTTGGCTTTGTGATGAATGGCGATGAAGATTTGGCACGCGAGCAGGAGTATGGCTCGATGAAGGCCAAGGTCATGGATGCGCTAAAGAAGACCTTCCGCCCCGAATTTATTAATCGCCTCGATGGCGTTATGGTTTTCCGCAGCTTGGCTCGTGATGAGATCGCCCAGATTGTCGAACTCGAATTGCGACCCCTTCGTCTGCAAATGTCCGAGCAGGAGATGTCGCTCTCGATTACCGAAGCGGCGCGGTTGGAAATTGCTGGGGCCGGCTTTGATCCTGAGTATGGGGCCCGCCCGCTGCGCCGTGTAATTCAGAATTCGATTCAAGACCCCCTAAGTGAGATGATTCTGAGTAATCGTTTTGTGGCTGGTGATCTGATCGAGGTTGATTACGAAGATGTTACGCAAGAAGATGGCACGACAAAGAAAGAGTTTGTCTTTAACGCCATTGAACATCGTGATGTCGAACTGCCAGAAGATGAAGAGACGACAGCCGCTCTCGAAGCAATGTTGTCTTAAATTGTAATCTCCCCCGACTTAACAAGTTGAACAATCGTCCCGGAACCTAACCATGGTTCCGGGATTTTTTTATGACTATCGCTAACTTATAGAACTCATGTTACGCATCGTCCCATAAAGGCACCACGCTACTCGAGTACGCCGCATCCCCAGATGCAGGTCAATCCGCATCTGGGGATGCGGCGTACTCGAGACCGGCATGTTTACTGCATAACATGAGTTATAGAATTTAAAACTGTTCTGCTTCGGTACAATGAAAAGTATCTACTCCGCTAGTGAACGGCGTAAGACCTAATTCATTTGGATATTTTTGGGGTTCCACGTATCATGTGTAGAGTAGCCCCGATCCACTATCACAATAAGCAGTAGCCTGCAATATAAGAAATATGGCCAGTGGTCTACCGCCACCCATGGACCGGTTAGACAAAAGGCATTGCTGTCTACTGACAAATGTAAAGGGAGAATGTAAATGACAGAACGTGTTGGCTTTATAGGTCTTGGGATTATGGGCTTGGGCATGGCGCGCAATTTGCTCAAAGCTGGCTTCCCCGTCTGTGCATGGAATCGCACCATCAGTAAGGCCGAGGGACTTGAGGGTGCAACAGTTGGGAAAAGTCCAGCCGATGTGGCGGCACAATGTGATATTATCATCACCTGTGTCAGTGACACCCCCGATGTCGAGGCTGTGATTCTTGGTGATGATGGCGTCATTCACGGGGCCAAAGCCGGCGCGCTTGTGATCGATTGTAGCACAATCAGCCCGCAGGCCACCCAAACAATTGCCGAAAAGCTTGCTGCCAAAGGCGTGAAGATGCTCGATGCGCCGATCAGCGGCGGCAGCGAAGGTGCCGCTAATGGAACGTTGAGCATTATGATTGGCGGCGATGCTGCTGATTTCGAGCGCGCGATGCCTGTCTTCGAAGCGATGGGCAAAACGATTACCCACGTCGGCGCAACTGGTGCCGGACAGACAGTTAAGCTGGTCAATCAAGTACTGGTCGTGGGCAATTGCCTGGCGATGTCCGAAGCGTTGCTGTTGGCACAAGCTGGTGGTGTGGATCTGAAAAAGGCTTTTGATGCCGTGAGCAAAGGGGCCGCTGGCAGTTGGATGTTTACAAACCGTGCCCCGCAAATTATCAATCGCGATTGGCGACCGGGCTTTACCGTCGCCCTTCAGCAGAAGGATCTGCGATTGGTGCTAGAAGCGGCCGATCAACTGGGCGTACCGCTGCCGGGGACTGGCCTGATTTTCCAACTCTATCGCACACTCGAAGCCCAAGGGTTGAGCCAAGAGGGCAACCACGCGCTGGTTAAGGCGCTAGAGCATTTGGCTGGTTTTGAAGTGAGCGGCCAGTAAGTAGCTTGCTTGATCTTTCATGAGATCGATAACGATCTAAGGGTTCGTTCGGCATTCATCGTAGGTGCACCGTGTACAATGTGTATCAAGGTAAGCATTTCAGGAACACTACAACGGATTTTGGAAGCAACGGATTTGCAATTTCGCAAGCCAATCCGCCTTTCCTTTACAAATTTGTCGATTCAAGCGTTATTTTTCCCTGGAATTTAGGGTACGCTGCGGAAAATCAGTTGCTTCCCGGTAACCCTATGGGTGCCGTTGTAGTGTTGGTTACGGCCCTTATTTCTTCGCTTGATACACACGGTGCACCGTGTACCTACGATGATAATTTGTTTTTGGGCGGACCTACCTATAGCCCGTGGACAATTCAAAGGGCAGGTGGTAGTGAATCAACACTCGGTTGACAACACACCCGTAGCAGTACGGCGTGGCATTTTTCGTTTTATTTCTTTGCAAAAAAGCATTGCGCTACTGATCTGGCTGTTCTTCGTCGGTGGCTATGGTCTTTACAGTTGGCACAGTGGTTTTTCGGTAGCCGAAGCAATTACTCAATTGGGCGATTGGTTGCACGCACCCTACGGCCCATTGCTCTATCTCCTGCTCTTTCTGCTGCGCTCCCTGCTCTTCTTTTCGGCGGGGATTTTGAGCATCGCCGGCGGTGTGATCTTTGCCGGCGGGGCAGATGGCAACTTTCTGCTGGCGTTTACCTATGTCATGGCGGGAACATTGCTTTCAGGCTTGCTCAGTTTTGGCCTTGCCCGCTTCTTTGGGGCTGGCTTGCAAGAGATGGCGCAAGAGCAACGATGGACACCCTACCTGGCCCGCTTGCGCCGCAATGGCTTTATGGCTGTGCTCCTCATGCGTCTGCTGCTCTTGCCCTTTGATCCGATCAACTATCTCGCCGGCTTTGCACGCGTGGGCTGGGGTGCCTTTGCGATGGCGACGGTCTTGGGGATTCTGCCCACCGCCTTTGCCTTTGTCTCCTTTGGTGCGGCCATCGACTTGCAAGGATTGGCCGCCGGGCAACTGCCCCAATTTGATTGGCGCATGGTGGCATTGGCGGCACTCATCCTCGTCGGTAGCCTAGGGATCTCGCGCTTTTATCAGCGGCGAGTCTTCTAGCTTCATTTCCACTTCTTTAGGTCTAGGGTCTGTTGACATTGCACCGCCACCTGGCCACAGGTCGCCAGACCCTTGTACACCGTGTCGCCAATAGATCATCGTAGTTCACAGTGTGCCCGTGGCTCTCCTGCTGCTTCACTCTCTTACTGTCCTACTGTCACACTGAACTTCCCGCTTACTTTGGCCGCTTTGTACAAGCATCACTGCGGCGACCATGTCGCAAAGGTCCCTGCCACCACCATCTGCGGCTCCGCCCCTTCCTCAAGCGGCTGTACCCAAATCCCCGCGGTGCCATCCTCGGCCTGCCCCGCATAAACAATCGCATTGCTATCTGGTGACCAAAAGCGCACGCTCTGCATGTACTGATCCGCAAAAGGTAGATAATCCCGTGCAAAGCTAGGACTAGGTATAAAGCGGGCGTACTGCTGGACTGCTGTGCCATCCCACACGTTAACCCGCAACCAGACCTGGTCGGTGGTGGGTTCGACCGTAAGAAAATAGAGCGCACTACCATCGGGACTCCAGAAAAAGGCAATCGCTGGGTCGGTACTTATCTGTTGAAAGAGCTCCTTTTCGCGGTCATAGAGAAAGAGCGGCCCAAAAGCGTTAAAACCGACATTCGCCGTTGTTTCAATATAGGCGATCTGCTTGCCGGTGGCGTTCATGCTAAAGCTGATAAAATCCTGCCGTGCTAGATAGGTGAGAAATTCTTCGTTTTGCCCGGTGGCGTCATTGAGCACCAACTGTGCTGTCGTCTCGTCTTTGATCACATAGAGCAATACGCCGTTCTTCGCTGTTGAGTTGCCAGTTGAAGTCACCTCTGTCGTAATTCCCGCCGTAACCCACTGCGGGGCGGCAAAATTGGCCGACTCTTCCACCAAGATGGACGGCTCTTCTGCTGCCAAATCGAGCAAGATCACCTCTCGATTGGCTACGTGCGCAATCAGCCGATCGGCGCTTGGGGCCCATGAAAAGTAAAAGGGTTGGCCAACACCGACGGGATCTGTTTCGACGAGGGGTGCTGCCGTTGGATCTGTAGAATCAGTGTCAAGAATATTGGCAACGTGGAGCGCAATCGTCTGCCCGCTTGGTGCCAGCCAATTGCTCAAATAAGCGACTTTGCTATCATCGGGACTCCAGTAGAGATAGAAGGGCGGAAAGACGGTCTCATTCGCGGTTCGTGCTGTGCCATTGGCGTTGGCCGTGATCAACGAACCACGCACGCTATCCACGCGCGCAATCGCTGTCCACGCAATCCGTTTACCGGTGGCAGACCAGGTCGGTTGTGTATAGGTGTGCTGTGGTCCGGCATCGGTCGTTAGCGCAAACCGTCCACTGCCGTCGGGCGCAACGGTAAAGAGATTCCCATCCACACCTAGTACGAGCAGGCGGTTACGGCTCGCCTCGGTGAGATCAAGTGCTGTCAGCGCTGGTTCTACTGTTGGGGCTGGAAACAGGCCGGTGCTCCTTCTCTGCTGAGCTAGTTCGC
This sequence comes from Caldilineaceae bacterium, assembly GCA_034432375.1. Lineage (GTDB taxonomy): Bacteria > Chloroflexota > Anaerolineae > Caldilineales > Caldilineaceae > JAHBVH01. Next base: position 14,892 of record DAOUCA010000227.1, on the reverse strand, counting down.
CGGCCTGCCTGCCAAGCAGTTGTACCGCCGGCAGCGCAACGCAGCCGGTCAGCAATAGGGTAAGCGATAGCAGCAGGAGGAGTGCACCAGGTTGTGTAGATAACCGCATGATCGATGTCGGTCGGATTTGCGCGCCTTCTCGCGTTGGCTCGGTTCTCATTGTCCAATCGACCGGGGCCTTTTGGGGGCTCTGCTGCTCTTCAAAACAACTGCCATACTGCGACGCTTTTCGCATGGGAGCTACTCCTATCCTAGACTAACAACTGATCACAATGGAGCTGTTGGTATACGTGCGTCAACCACGAGGGCTAGACACATGAGCACTGGGTTTTGCTAGTGGTGCCCTACCTTACCATAGAACCGGGGGTGACTCTGTAAGATCCTGATAGATGGTCCAATAGATTCGCCAATCAATTTCCCAGCTGTTTCGATTCTATCCTTGGCATAATCTACCTCCAGAGAGACATACCGTTGATTTCCCAAAATGCTTGCTCTTTGCCAAAAATAACAGTATACTAGACCAGAATTTTTATTCTGCACCAGATCAAACAAATTTCCTTCAGCGTAGGACGGATATCCTTCGTTTGGCACGCTGAATCGTTGGGAATTCACCGCTTTTTACATGATTTCTATTGCCAATCAACGGACTCACTGCGCACGATAAACGCAAAGAATAGTTTGGGAACCTTTCGGGCGATTCGTAACGTCTTACGATACGTAGCCCACATTGCACAAACGCAAAGAGTTTATCGAAAAATCGGTTGTGGCCCAACGGGAACAGAGAATTTCCCGGTAGAACCTAATGGTTCCTGAGCAATGCCCCATCACTGACCCAACCATTGCACTGCGGATGGGCCTTGCCATCTGCATGGTTGCCTTCCCAAGAGTTCCTGCCAAACCTGTAAAGCAGAGAGCTGGGAGTGCCCAATGCAGAACAAGATTGGGGAAGAACAGCTATGAATACCTCCACATCTGTACAATCTGCTGCCACCGGGAATCCTGTTGCCGGTGACAAAAGCTGTGGCGGCGCACACGCTGCCCACAAAAGCACCGAAGAGGGGGGCGATGGCAGCAATGACGACCCTGCCAGTACCACCAGCGGTTGGCAACCGAAATGGATCCGTTCCTGGGTTGCCAATACGCTCGATAGTCGTCTCTTTGCGCCACTCTTACCTGTCATGGATGGGATGCCTTTCCACGACAACGCGGCTTCTCCCGAGCCAATCCGACCTGCTTGTTTGACCCGAATGACTGGATCTCATACCGTGCTGCAACCACAGGAAACGCTCGACCTGGATCTCCAATTGTTACCGCATGAAGGCGGTTACATGGCGCGCGTCCTTGCTTCGCCTGCCGGGCAAGCCAGTGGCCGTTTCGAGTCGCCTTTTGCTATGGCAGAGATCGCACAATTTGTGCAAGCGATCATGCCGGCGGCGCGCCCAACTTCCCGCCTAGCTGTGCAAGCACTGATGAAGGAGGTTGGTGGTCGTCTCTTTGACGCACTCTTTCAGGGCGAACTGTTGGTCTGCCTGGAGCGCAGTCTCGATGAGAGCAGGCGGCGCAATGCAACGTTACGCATCAAATTGCGGCTATTGGCTGCCCCCCAACTGCTTGACCTGCCCTGGGAATATCTCTATCACCGCCGTCGCAATCTCTTTCTAAGCCAAAGCACAACATCTTCGCTCGTTCACTTTCTGGATCTGCAAGATCCCGTTGCTTCGCTCACGGTCGCATTGCCACTGCGGATGTTGGTCGTCATTGCCAATCCGGTAGATCTGCCGCCGCTCGATGTTGAACGGGAGTGGACCAACATTCAAGGGGCGCTCGCCGACCTGATCGAGCGTGGCTTAGTGATCGTCGACCGGCTGCCCAACGCCACCCTCGCCGAGTTGCAACGAGCACTGCGCCGCCACGATTATCATCTCTTTCACTTTGTGGGCCACGGCGACTTTGATGAATCAACGGCGCAGGGCTATGTTGTCCTCACCGACGAAGATCGCCAGGCCGCGACAATCCCCGGCGATGTGCTGGCCCAACTGTTACATAATGAACGCACTTTGCGGCTTGCTATGCTGAATGCCTGCGAAGGGTCGCAGACCGCGGCTGCCAATCCCTTCGCCGGCGTGGCGCAACAGCTGGTGCAACAGGGCGTACCCGCGGTGATCGCGATGCGCCACCCCATCTCGGATGATGCAGCCATCGCCTTTTCGCATGAGTTTTACGCTGCGCTGGCCGATGGCTATTCCGTCGACGCAGCCATCACAGAGGGACGCGTCGCCGTCGCCACCCGGCTGGGCAATGGCGAATGGGGCGCGCCGCAGCTGATTATGCATGCTGAGAATGGCCGGCTCTGGCAGATCGCCGCAACTCCCGATCATCCAATCATTGATGGCGCGTCGATTGGTGCGGATTTGGGTGTGCTGGCCCAACTGATGCAGCGTGCCAACGTGCGCGATCTGGTGGCGACCTATCGCGCCGACTTTACTGCCGCCGAACGCGAGATCGAGACCTTAAGCAACTACAAATATCTGCATGATCTGCTGCACAAGTTGCAATACCGTTGTTACAATGTCATCACGCAAGAGGCGCGCCGCTTTCCCACTGATGAGCTGGCCTTCGACAATTTGCTTAACTATGAGGTAACCTTACAGGATATCGTGGCCAATCTGCAGGGGGTGATGGAAGAGGCTCAATTTGCCGCCACCGATACCGCCTGGGTCGCCGATCTGTTTGATGCGCAGGAGTGCCTACGCCGTGCCTTGGATACGATGGAGAGTGAAGCCTTGCGCCGGGTAGTCTGGCTGATGCGTCGGGTACTGGCACTGCAACCTTCCAATGTCAACCACCGGCTTAGCAGTGCCGCCCGTGCATTGCGCCTTGCGACAATTGTGGCATCGCTGGGCGCGATTCGGGATGAATTGCATACCGTTCATGTCGATCCGGCGCGCATTCAACAGTTGGAGAGTGGGATCCAAGAGTTAGAAGTGCTCAACACGCAGCTCGATTCTTTGGTTGCCGAGCACGACCAGTGGCAAGATGTCCAGCGCAGCCTGGGCCGCATCGAGGATATGATGACTTATGATCTGAGCGAATTGGAGTTCTCTTGGCCGGATCTTTCCGTGCGGGTGACAGCCCTTTGCCGACAGCACAAAGGCGATTGGGTTGATCTCTTCTTTCAGGATAGGGAGCAACTCCAAAAAGCATTGACTGACCAGAATCCGGTGCGCATTCGTAGTTATTTTCAACGCTACCGCCAGCGCGCCGGCAATCGCTTCTTCCAGGTCGATACTCAACTCAAGGATCTCTGTACCGAACTGCGCAAAGTTGGCGAATCGCTATCAACAATCTTGAAGCTTTTAGAAGAAAGATAGATGCTGCATGAGTGAACAGATGCTGCCAACATCGAACAAGGCGAATCCCAATCAAGCAACAGCCGCGGCTGTTGATGGCGCGCTCCCATCAATGCCCTTTCCCTCGGTGATGGCATTGCGGTCAGCACACAATGCGCTGCTCGATGCCCATCGCACACAGGCGGACAGCGCGACCTTTTGGCCGGAGGTTGAACAGTTCATCGAACGTGGCCGTGCCACCGGCGCGCTGCTCGACAATGAAGAGGATCGCTGGGCCGCGCAGAGTCTGCTCGATTATTGGTCAGCTACCGGCTATAGCGTGGGGCGCACCATGCCCGATGCTGCCCTGCTCGATTTCGACCCAACTCTGGCGCCCGAGATCCCCGACGATCGTTGTCCCTATGTTGGCTTGGCGGCTTTTCGGGAGTTCCAAGAACCTTACTTCTTTGGCCGCCGGCAACTGGTCGAGAGCCTTCTGGCTAAGGTGGCCACCGAACGGCTCATTGCGGTCGTCGGCCCCTCTGGCAGTGGAAAATCTTCGATTGTGTTGGCCGGCCTCCTGCCGATACTCAAGGCTGGTGGTGTCGCTGCGCAAGGCGCAACCAGTGCCAGCGCTCAGTGGCGCTACAGCGAGCGTATGGTGCCAGGCTCCGATCCACTGGCCAACCTGGGGCGCGCCATTCAGCTTAATGAGCAGGATGGCCGGCTTGATATCACAGTGGCGGCAAAATATATCTTTCTCGCGGATGGCTGTCAGCGCGAGCCTGACTATCTGGTGAAGCTCCTCAATGAGACGGGGCAAGACCCCTTTGTGCTCGTCATTGACCAATTTGAAGAGCTCTTTACCCTCTGCACCGATGACGCATTGCGCCGCGCCTTTATCCATAATTTGTTGTCGCTGATCCAAGCGCCGGGCGCGCGCCACACCGTGATCCTCACCATGCGCACCGACTTTGAGAGCTTTGTGGCGCGCCTACCCGACTTTCTGCCCCACTTTGAGGAAGCATTGGTGCGCGTCACGCCCCTCAACGCTGCGGAGTTGCGCGATGTGATCGAGCGACCGGCCGCGCTGGTTGGGCTCAAATTTGAAACAGGTGTGGTCGATGCCCTCGTCCAGGATGTGCTGGGCGAGCCGGCGGCGTTACCCTTGTTGCAATTTACGCTGCTCAAGCTCTGGGAACGGCGCGACCGCAACCGCATCACCTGGGCGAGCTACAAAGAGCTGGGCGGTGGTCGGCTGGCGCTGGCGCGCAGTGCCGATCAACTCTATGAGCGCTTGATCCCCGAAGAACAACTCACTGCGCGGCGGATCCTGCTGCGTCTCGTGCGCCCCGGGGAAGGGTTGGAGATCACCAGCAATCGCGTGCGCCGCTCGGTGCTTTATCAGACCGGCGAAGCGCGCGACCGCGTTGATCGCGTGCTGGCGCGCCTGGTCAACGCCGATCTGCTGCGCCTCAGCCCCGGCGATAAACCGGAAGATGCTCAGATTGAGGTGGCCCACGAAGCACTTGTGCGCAATTGGCCACGACTGGTGGGCTGGCTCGAAGATGAACGGGGACGCATTCGCGAACGGCTGCGCCTGACCGAAGCCGCCGAACAGTGGCTCAAGTTTGATCGTGAGCCCAGCGCGCTCTTGCGCGGCACGCTCTTAGAAGACGCCCAACGCCATCCCGATCTCAATGAATTGGAGCAGGAGTTTGTGGCGACCAGCCTCGCCGCACGTCAGGCGGCCGAACGTGAGCGGGAGTTGGTGCACCAACGGGAATTGGAGCAAGCCCGGGCATTGGCCGCGGAACAGCAGCAACGGGCAGAATCAGAGACACAATGGGCCTCCTATCAGACCCGTTCCGCAGTTAAATTGCGGCAGCGGGCGTGGCTATTGGGTGTTACCACCGTTGTCGCCCTACTGCTTTCGGCATTGGCGCTCTGGTTGGGCTATCGCGCCAATGAGCAAGCACTGGAAGCCCAACGCCAAGAGGCTACCGCGGTGGCCGCACAACTCGACGCGGTGGCACAAGCCGCCACCGCCGATGCCGAACGCGATTTCGCCGAAGAAGCGCGTTCTACTGCCGAAGCGGAGCGTGGCATTGCCCAATCCGAACGGGCTATCGCACAGACCGCAGTGGCGGGAGTGCGTGCTGAGCAGACGCGCGTGCAGCATTTGGAAGATGCCTTTGACTATACGGCCGAACAGTTGGTGCAGATCCAGGCTGGAATTGCTATCGCGCTGGGGACGCCGGGACGCAGCGCACCCGAGCCGGCCACAACGAATGCGCCGCCGACTACACCCACCCCGATGGCCACGTTAACCCCGCCAGCGCGTATTCAAGCCGCCGGGCCAACGGCTGAACCATCGGCAACTGTCGATGCCGAAGAGCGTGATACGACCACAACACCTACATCTGAAAATGAACTGCCCGCCCGCATCGAGGCGCTTATCGAACTGCCGCCGGCGCTCTTGGCAACAACGCCGTTAACTCCCCTCTTGCCGATTACAGAGACAACAGGCTTGACCACAACGCTGCTGCTGACAACTGCACCACCATTGATCGCTATTGTGCCCGACATTGATGTAAATCTCTATGCCGAACCAGACGAGAATGCTCCTCTGCTACAGACGATTCGTGCCCCGTTGCGCCTGCCCGTGATCCGGGCTAACTCCTTCTGGGCCGAAGTGCTGTTGGAGAGCGGCGAAATGGGGTGGGTGCAGGCATGGCTGCTTACTTATGTCGGCGATGCCAGCCAACTGCCGCTGGAGTTGCGTTATCTGATGGTCAGCGAAGCAACCATTGTCGAGCAGCCGACCAATCTCCCCTACACCTACGGCGCAGTGATCAGTGTTGACGGTGCCACGGAGGCAAATCTGCTCAACGATCCCAACGCTGAAGAAAGTGTGTTGCTGCGCGTCCCGTTGGGCACGGATGTTACCCTGCTCTTTGAGGCCAAAGGCCCTCTTTCTTATGGCAGTGGTGTCTGGTATTTTGTTAGTATTGTGGACCCAGCTGGGCAGAATTTGATCTGGCGCGGCTATCTGCCGGCTGAGGTGATCGCACCACGCTAGTCCAGTGCGGCGTAAGTAAGCCCAGAGCTCAGTGAGAAAGTCGGACGGTGGGACGGTGGGACTAGCACTTCTGATTCGAAGCGCAAAACATTCACGCAAAGGTAGACGATCCCGTTTCGGCTGCTCTTTGCGCGCCAAAGCCTAGAACGAATCCCCAAGTGCGCCAGCATTGGATAAAAGATATAGTAACGGCGCAATGATTTCACCTGACGCTATAGGTCTCCATTTCTGTAAAGTCTTGTCTCTTTGTTATACGTTAGCTCATTTGTTCCATCTGTTGTATAATCTGACTTGTTTTTAGCAGGCAACCACCGCTGATTTCAGCAATTTGACGGATGGCATTTGCCGCGAAATCGCGTACGCTTTGGATGGATAGACACAACAATTGTCTTTGCTGCGTTGCCGGTCGGTACTATACTGCCCAAGATTGCAGCAACTCGCGCGAAAGTGAAACGCTCTTCCATGCAGTGGCAACGGGAACAGATCATGGCCTTGGCCCCCGATCAAGCTTCGATCAAAGCGGCGCAGGGGTTGGCGCTTCAAAGCAAGTGGCACACGCTGGCTTACAATACCAATGCTCTGTGGGGAGAATGCCAGGGTAGCGGAAAAACTCCCTATCAAACCGCCATTGATCTAGAGGGTCCTGCCTTTCACTGCTCTTGCCCCAGCCGCAAATTTCCCTGCAAACATGGCCTGGCGCTTTTGTTACTCTATCACCAATCAGCTGATCTCCTTGCCGACCAACGGCCACCAGATTGGGTGCAACGTTGGCTGGATGGCCGCGCCAAGCGCAAGGCAGCTGAGGCCGCAAAGGTGAGCACAACGTCGCCGCCAAACCCAGACGCTACCCACCAATCGCTCGAAAGTATTGAACCTGCCGCAACGACCGTTGATCCCAAAGCGGTGGTACGGCGCGCCGCCGCCCGTGCGGAAAAGGTGGCCAAAGGCATTGAAGAGTTGACGATCTGGCTCAAGGATCTCGTGCGTGGTGGCTATGTCGAGGCGCAGTCCCGCCCCCATGCGGACTGGCAACAGATGGCCGCCCGTCTCTTCGACGCTCAAGCACCCGGCCTGGCTACCCAAGTGCAGACGCTCGCCGGCATCGTTGCTTCGGGCACAGGCTGGGATGAACGCTTGACCGCAGCACTGGGCCGTCTCTTCTTGTTGCTCGAAGCCTACCAACGGCTCGATACGCTGCCCCTTCCCTTGCAACAGGATGTGTGCACCCTCATCGGTTGGCATCAGCCCAAGGAGGAGATTTTGGCCGGTCAGCCTACTCATGGTATCTGGCGTGTTTTGAGCTACAACGTAGAGCCGGAAGAGAATTTGCTGAGTCAACGGGTCTGGCTGCAAGAATGTACCTCTGGCGACTACGCGCTGATCCTCAACTTTGCCCACCCTAGCAATCGCCACACACTAGATTCCTTCTGGCGTGTCGGTGTGGAAGTGGCGGCCACGCTTTACTACTATGCCGGCGCCGTGCCGCTGCGCGCATTGGCCACCGAGGTTGCGCAACGGCACCCGCTGACAGCAGTAGCAGCGAGTTCATCGGTGGCTGATGCACTGCAGCAGTACCAAGAGGCGCTCGCCCACAATCCGTGGTTGATGCGCTATCCCCTCTCGATTGCCAATGTTGTGGTTGGGCTAGAACAGGGCGAGGAGGCGAAGCTCTTTGTCTACGATCAGGAACGACATCTGCTGCCGATCAGTCGCAAAGCAAAGAGCGGTTGGCATCTGCTTGGCATCACCGGGGGCCACCCAGCTCTGCTCTTTGGCGAGTGGAGTGACGATGGCTTGTTGCCCTTGGGGCTCTGGCAAGAGGGACGGTACTGGGCGCTATGAGCAGTTGGCAACTGTTGGTGCAACAGGGCATTTTGGGCACGGCCCGCCAGCCCACTACACCGGAATTACCAGTAGGGCTGGACGCTCTATGGGTAACTTCAGCTGAGCAATCAACAGTGGGGCATCGCGCGCCTCTTGACGCTGCACAACGCTTTTTACAAGCTGCGGCCATCCTCACCCATTATGAAGCGGCTGGCAAGTTGCCCACGGCCTTAGAAGCGCGCCCCGGTTTACACGAAATTGCTGCGGCCCGGCCCGAAACACAACCATCCGTGGGGGCAAAACCAGCCCAGCTACTGCAGCAGTTAGTGCGCGACTTTGATAGTAAATTGATGGTGGAATGGTTGGCGCACGCAGCCAAAGCAGGTGCCTACCTGCCCCATGAGATGCTCGCTTTTTTGCTTGGCCGTGCCACCAAAGAGCGTATGCTGGCGACCGCGCTAGTGCCCTGTCTTGGGGAACGCGGGCGTTGGTTGATGGCACTCAATCCACGCTGGCAGATCGACGTAGGTGAAGCGCTTGATGAGACCCATTGGCACGAGGGCAGCATCCAGGCGCGGATTACCTATTTACAAAATTTACGCGAACAAGCACCGGCGTTGGCTCGGGCAGCACTGGCTGCGGTCTGGAGCCAAGAGGCGACCCCCGACCGTGCCGCCCTGTTGGCAACGCTGCGTACGAAGCTCTCTGCCGACGATCTACCTTTTCTCGACGAAGCGCACAGCGACCGCAGCTTGAATGTGCGCATTCAGGCCGGCCGCCTTTTGGCAACCGTGCCGCAGGCGGCACTGCACCGCGAGTTGATGGCCCAATTGAGTGGCTATCTCAAATTAGAGCGCCAGTGGTTAAAGCGTCAACTGGTCGTCACACTTCCCGCTTATTTCCGTGAGGAGTGGCGAGCGTATGGCGTACGTGAACAGTCGCCGCTGGGCGTACGGATCGGCCAGAAGGCGGGCTGGTTGGTGCAGCTGATCGCTCTTGTGCCCCCTTCGGCCTTAGTCACGGCGCTTGGTGTCGATGCCGTGGAGTTGCTCGACCTGATCCGTGCTAGTGACCATGCCGAAGCGCTGAGCAGCGCCCTGTTAGAAGGGGCCGAGCAGCACCAGGATTATACGTTCTTGCTCGCCGAGTTGCATCATCTGCTGCGGCTGATTGCCCTTTCACAAGCGCCACAGAGTGAATTTATTGATCGCTTTGGTCGCTATGCCCCGGTTTTGCCACAGCCCGAGCGACTGAGCCTGGTGCAGCGCTATCTTGACCTGGCCGAGAGTCGCGCCTTTGGTGATTGGGCAACTTTGCAAGCGGTGTTGCGCCATTGCGGCGCGCTTCCGCCTCTGGTCACAACCCAACTCTTAACCAAACAAATGCCAACGCTCCTGCAACGCAACACGCGTGATTATGGCATTGGGCGCATCCTACTCGATCTAGCTTATCAACTAGCACCGGCGGACTATCCACAGGCGGCGATCCTTTTTCAACGGCGCCACGGCGAAGAACGGCCCGAGTATATCGACCGTTTTTTACAGATCTACCACTTCCGGTACCAAATGATCCAGGCGTTTGGTGATCAACGAAAGGAAAGCAGTGTATGAGTCAGACGGAGTCAATTCTACGTCGCCACGCCGAGGAACAATTTGCCGACGAATTGGCAGCCTTGGCCGCTGAAGATCAGCAGTTACGGCGCAAAGTACCCCTCAATTGGCGGCTTTCCCCACAAGCGGTTGTCACCTATCTGATGGGGGGTACCTTGAGCAGCGGTTATGGGATTGTCCCCAAATATATCGGCGAAACCCGACGGATGGAGATCGCCGTGGCGACCCTCACCACCGACCGCGCATTGTTACTTTATGGGGTGCCGGGTACCGCCAAATCATGGGTCTCTGAACATCTGGCGGCTGCGATCTCGGGCGATTCAACCTTGCTGGTGCAGGGGACTGCCGGCACCAGTGAAGAGTCAATGCGCTACGGTTGGAATTATGCGCGCCTGCTGGCCGAAGGGCCCACTGCTGCGGCCCTCGTCGCCAGCCCACTCATGCGCGGGATGCAGGAGGGACGCATTACCCGTGTCGAAGAGTTAACTCGTATCCCTGCCGATGTACAGGATACCCTAATCACGGTGCTCTCGGAAAAGAGTCTGCCGATCCCCGAATTGGGCTTGGAAGTGCAGGCCAAACGGGGCTTTAATGTGATCGCAACAGCGAACAATCGCGATCGTGGGGTGAACGAGATGTCGAGCGCACTAAAGCGGCGTTTCAACACGGTGATCCTACCGCTGCCTGCTACGCTGGAGGAAGAGGTGCTGATTGTCGAGCGCCGGGTAGCGGAGATGGGGCGGGCGCTGGAACTGCCGGTCGAGCAGAAGGCGATTGCCGAAATCCGGCGGGTGGTTACGATCTTTCGTGAATTGCGCAATGGGGCTACGCTTGACGGCAGGGAGAAGATCAAGAGCCCCAGCAGCACGCTCAGTACCGCTGAAGCAATTTCGGTTATGAACAGCGGTGTCAGCCTCGCCACCCACTTTGGCGATGGCATGGTCCAGGCCTATGATGTGGCGGCCAGCCTGATCGGTGCCATCGTCAAAGATCCGGTGCAGGATGCGGTGGTCTGGAAGGAGTATCTGGAGACGGTGGTCAAAGAGCGCGAGGGCTGGAGCGATCTCTATCGGGCATGCCGAGAATTGAGCTGACTCTGTTGTGCAAATAAGCCAGCGGCGGTTGAGTAGCCTCGGCAGTATTGGGCGTATCGAAACCAAAGCAGGCCAAACTTTCATTGTTATTGGTGCCACTGAGGCATGTTATCTGATATGAGTGAAATCTATCTGCTCGGTATCCGTCATCATGGTCCCGGCTCCGCCTACAGCGTGCGTCAGGCGCTGGCTGAAATCCAGCCAGATCTGATCTTGATCGAAGGGCCGGTGGAGGCGGAGGCACTTTTATCCCTGGCCACAGACGAAGCGATGGTGCCGCCGGTGGCACTGCTGCTCTATGCCGAGGATGATCTGCGCGACGCAGCTTTTTACCCGTATGTTCTCTTTTCCCCCGAGTGGCAGGCACTGCAATTTGGGCTCGCCAATGCGATCCCGATTCGTATGATCGACCTGCCCCACAAACATCACGTTGCGCTCTACCGCAAGGCGACGGCCGAAGCAGCCGCGGCAATGGCGCAAGCGCAGGCTACCAATACGACACCGGAATTGCCCCCCTATCTCCAAGAACGAACTTTTGCGGCTGATCCACTGATGCTGTTGGCCCAAGCGGCCGGCTTTGATGATGGCGAGCTTTGGTGGGAGCGGTTGGTCGAGCAGCGGCGGGAGGGGCTGCCCGTTTTTGCGGCCATTGCCGAGGCGATGAGTGCTGTGCGCACGGCGGTTGAAGCGGAGGCGGAGTTGCCTTACCGCGAAGCCCTGCGCGAGGCGTGGATGCGGCAGTGTCTACGCCAAGCAAAACGGGAAGGCTTTGCACGCATTGCGGTGATCTGTGGTGCCTGGCATCTGCCGGCACTCCAGGAACTCAATGCAACGCCGCAGGACGCCGCCGGCGATGCTGCGCTCTTGAAAAATTTACCCAAAGTCAACGTCGTCGCTACCTGGACACCGTGGAGCTATGGCCGGATTGCCACGGCTGGGGGCTACCGCGCCGGAGTCACCGCGCCCGGTTGGTATGAGTTTCTCTGGCAGAGCCATCAGCAGAGCGGTGATCCCTCCTCCTGGGTGGCATCTGGCTGGCTGGCACGCGTGGCCCATCTATTGCGCGCTGAAGGGCACGACGTGGCAACCGCCAATGTGATCGAAGCCGTGCGGCTGGCGGAAGCGTTGACCGCGCTACGCGGCAAACCGCTGCCAACACTTGAGGAGCTCAACGAGGCGGCGATAACAACGCTCTGTTTCGGGGACGACGCGCTGCTACGCTTGATCGAACGCACGCTGGTGATCGGCGAGCGCTTAGGCGCTGTGCCGCCAACCACGCCGATGACACCGCTCCAGACCGATTTAGCAAACCAGCAGCGCGCGTTGCGGCTAAAGGCGGAAGTGGAGGAGCACACGCTGGAGCTCGATCTGCGTAAAGCGAATGGCTTGGCACGCTCGCAATTGTTGCACCGGCTGCGCTTGCTGACGATTGCGTGGGGCCAATTGGCGGGCAGCGGCACGGGCAAAGGCACCTTTCGCGAAGTGTGGCAACTGCACTGGCAGCCGGAGTTTGCCCTCCGCCTGATTGAGATGAGCATCTGGGGCAACACAGTTGTCGAAGCCGCCGCTGGCTATGTTCATGAACAGTTACGTGACAGCCGCAATCTGGCACAGATCACCGCGACAATTGATCAAGCGCTGTTGGCGGAGCTGCCGGCTACGGTTGACTTTGCCGTGCGCCGCCTGCAAGAAGAGGCCGCATTGGCCGGCGATGTCACGGCACTGATGGCGGCGTTGCCGGCGCTGGCGCGTGTCTTGCGCTATGGCAACGTGCGTGAAACGGACACCGCACTGCTCGAGCGGATCTTCGACGGCTTTCTCACCCGTATTGCCATTGGGCTGCCACTGGCCTGCTATTCACTCGATGATAGTGCTGCCGCCGCCATGTTGGGGCGGCTTGAAGCCTGCCACGATGCACTGCAACTGCTCCAGGACGAAGCGTCCCTGGGCCTTTGGTGGGATGCGATCGGCCGACTGATCGCGCAGGATGGGTTACATGGGTTGTTGGCAGGGAAGTGCTGTCGGCTCTTATTGGCTGTCGAAAAAATGAGTAGTGCCGAAGCGGCAACCCGCTTTCACTTTGCATTGTCAACTGCCAATCAGCCCAAGGATGCGGCAGCGTGGCTGCAAGGAATGTTGCGCGGCAGTGGGCTGCTGTTAATCCATGATGAGCGGATCTGGTCTGTTGTGGATGCGTGGCTGGTAGGGCTGAGCGCAGAACATTTCGTCGAAGTATTGCCGCTCGTACGCCGCACCTTTGGTGACTTTGCGTTGGGGGAACGGCGTATGATGGGTGAAAAGGTGAAGCAGGGAACGCAGGTGCAAATGAATGGTGCTTCGCTGCTCGCACGGCCCTTTGATCATGAGGCTGGGTTGGCGGCGTTGCCGGTGGTGCTGCGGATCTTAGGTTTCTAATCATTAATAATCAATTGTAAATTGACAATTATTAATGAAAGCATCGGTTGGTGCCTATGCTCCGGCGTCGGGAAACCGGTGTGGTCGATGCAGTGTATTCGCGACGGGTCCACCCGATGCTGGAGCGCCTGGAACGAACAATATTCTATGTGTGTGCTGCGTCCTGTCGGGACGCTTGACTTTAGGGAAGATGTAGACTATGGACGAACAAGAGCGGCAGCGCCGCTGGCGGTTGGTGTTGGGTGGTGGGCAAGCCGATGGGGTGGGCACGGCGCTGAGTGACCGCGATGCGCAGATCGATGCGGCCCTCGGTGTGCTCTATGACCAGGGGGTACAAGGCGACGGCAACACCAAGGAACGTAGCGCCGGGCTGGAAGGCTCTGCCCCGCGCGTGGCCCGTTGGCTGGGCGATATCCGCGAATACTTCTCTAGCTCGACGGTGCGGGTATTGCAGCAGGATGCCATCGAACGGCTAAATTTGCGCCAACTGTTGCTCGAGCCGGAGATCTTGCAGAGTATAACCGCGGATGTGCATCTCGTCGCCACCTTGATGTCGCTGCGCACCTTGGCCCCTGACCATGCCAAAGCAACAATGCGTCAAGTTGTGCAGAAGGTGGTAGACGAGCTCTTGCAGCGGCTGACGCAACCAATGGAACAGGCGGTGCGTGGTAGCCTCAACCGAGCGCTGCGCACCAACCGCCCACGACCCAACGCCATCAACTGGGATCGCACAATCCGCGCCAATCTCCGCCATTATCAGCCGGCTTATAAAACAGTAATTGCCGAACGGCTGATTGGCTATGGACGGCAGCAGCGACAGGCGGTCAAGGAGATCGTGCTCTGTGTTGACCAATCCGGCTCGATGGCGACGAGTGTTGTCTATGCGAGCATCTTTGCCGCGGTGTTGGCGTCGATCCCGGCGCTGAAGACACAACTGGTCGTCTTTGATACCGCGGTCGTTGACCTGACCGACCTGCTGAGCGATCCAGTCGACGTGCTCTTTGCTACCCAATTGGGGGGTGGGACCGATATTAACCGAGCGATCGCTTATTGTGAGACGCGTATTGATCGGCCAACGGAGACAACGCTGGTCTTAATCAGCGATCTCTATGAGGGGGGGCGTGCTGAAGAGTTACTCAAACGGGTAGCACGCTTGGTGGAAAGTGGCGTCAATCTGATCACCTTGCTGGCGCTGAATGATGACGGTGCGCCGGCCTATCAGCATGAGCTCGCCCAACAGTTTGCCGATCTTGGTGCGCCGGCCTTTGCCTGTACGCCGGATCTCTTCCCCGACCTGATGGGCGCGGCGTTACAGCGGATAGACGTTGGACAGTGGTTGGCGAGCCGTGGTATAGTGCAGGGGTGATATAGCTTGTTATATCCCACCCCCTCCCCAGTATCCTTACCATTACCCACAAGTGTGCGGCGAGAGTGGCGTTCCGGGGACGGCACACGCGTTGATGCGTTACCAGAGCGCATCTGTGCCGTCCCCGGAACGCGACCCTACCACCGGCCCACAAAGATATGGGTAAAAGTAA
>DAOUCA010000226.1:0-10719 GCA_034432375.1 Caldilineaceae bacterium | reverse complement strand
CTTGATGACCTTATGGCCAAGGTTTTGGCCTTTATTGATTATTACAATGACACCATGGCCAAGCCTTTTAAGTGGACCTATCAGGGCAAGCCCCTTGTCGCTTAACTATTGGTCTATTTACGCCATCTTGTACTAGTGCAATGTAAACCGAGTTATTTGGCAACTCTTCCTGGAAGGGGTAAGGCGATCGTCGTATCTCGGAGAAGCATGTGACTCCTTCCAGGAAGACCCATTGCAAACGATCTTTGTTAATTCTGCACTAGTAACCCTAGCGCTGGCTGTGGTGAGCAGGTGAGTCAACTGTTGGGGGGGTAGCCTACACTAATGGATTTACTATCTCAAGTTGCCCATCCACCTTCAACCCATGCTGCATGTCCTCTGAGTAGAGTATAGATACACCAGCCTGCAACGCGCTGGCTACAATCAGACTATCCCAATATGACAAGGAATACCTTTGACGGAGGTTCGAGGCTGATAGAAAAATAGCTTTACTGGCTTCGATGACAGGGTATTTTTCAAAGAACGATTCGACCAATTGCCGAATTGTTCTTCAGGGAAATGGGCTTTGCGGAGCAAATTGACCGATACCTCATTAATCACCTGGCTGCTGATCACAGGCTCGATTTCTTGTAGCAACTTACGTGCCAATGCCGATTTGTTTGCATCATTGGCCTCAATAAAGGCATACAGCCAGATATTGGTATCGACAAAGCACAGATGGGTAATGTTATCGGGCATAGATTTCCTCGCGCGTTAGCGGATGGAAATCTTTTGCCTGTAGAGGTTTTGCAAGGAGGTGATCGATAAAACTCTTGGTCGTTTGCGCCACATCTTCGGCTAAAAGAATAACACGAACGCTGCGAAGATTTTGCTGGTATTCAACAGGGATTTCAATCACGCCATTTTTGATGGTGGTTTGAAACTCAACCGCATACATAATTTATTCCTTTACGCCACTACAGCTGCGAACATTTAATTTTTCGAAATCACCACACGGGCACAAGCCGTCAAGGATTTCTAAAGACTAAGCAGCTAGATAACTAAGCCTTGACAAAGTGCTGTATTTATCATACCACACGGCTAGCGTTGCTACCATCACACTAAATTCCCGTATTATCTTTCCTGCCGCCAGTGGTCTTTTCTGAACGGTTGCCCCTTGTTCGCTTCCCTCAATCGTAGCACGACCGGTGATTTCCTACCAGAATCCTGCCTAGCAGGACCGCGCTGCTCGGTTGACCAGCCTGATCGGCAATCGATGGGGGGAGCGCAAAAAAGGCGCGGTACATCAAGCTAGAAGTGTCGAGCAGCACTCTGTAGGTGATGGATAAGGGTTTCCTTTGCTTCCGCTGTAAACCGCTCAGAAATTAGACCATCATGACCATTGTACCATTATAGGACGAATCCCGCACGATAATCCGCCATCTTGGCGGCCAGCTTCTCGCGTAACCCTGCCATCCACGGCAGTTCACCGGCGGGATTGACTGGCGTCAGCGCGCGCTGTATCCTGGCATAGGTAACTAGATTCTGTAGCCGTAGAAAGAGCGGAATCAACTGTAATTCTTCTTCTGGAAGCGGGCGGGCAGTGCGATAGCCGTTGATAAAGTGCAGGAAGGTTTCCTGCTGGAAATCGACCTTGCCTGGATCATCATCGAACAGATCACTCAACGCCAAGCTAATATCCGCGACAAATGGGTAAACAGCGCTATCGTCAAAATCGATGATACCGACCTGATCCCCGTCCCAGATCAGATTGTCCGGTTCAAAATCGTAGTGAATGAGACCGTAGTTCTCGGCTGTGGTTGGTAATTGAGCCAACTGTTGCCGGAGTGCGGCCAGCGACTGCCGGGCCGTACGCTCCTCGGCCGGGAGCATGTTGGCAACTTGGGCCAACTGCTCTCGCCAGGTGGGGCGACCAACAGTAGAGAGTTGTGCGGTGGCGTTATGCAGTTCCCCTAACGCTTGCCCCCAACGCGCAATTTGCGCCGGCGAGAGATCCTCGATCTCAAGCTGTTCGCCCGGCAGTTTCTCAAAGACGACTGCATGGAAAAGGCCATGGTCGGTCTCCGTGCTTTCAACATAGTTGCCTGCTAACGAACGAATCGGTTTGGCAACCCGCACCCCTTTGTCAGCCAGTGCATTGACCAATGCGATCTCTGCACCAATCGCCGCCGCCGTGCGCTCATCGGCATGGTTGAAGCGCAACACGCACTCCTGCCCCGCCCGCTTAAAGAAAAAGACAAAGTTGGTACTGGCGCGCCAGAACTTGGCAGTGCCGTTGTCGTGTGTCCATCGCGCCATGAGTGTACCGGCCAGCGGACTTTCCCATCGGTTGTTGACCGTGGCCACGACCGTTTGCATCAGGTGTAATGTCATCATCAGGTGAATGTTTCCTTAACCGTGGCATTTACTTCGCTATTAGGACTTACGCAGCCACCTGAGAACGAGCACCTGTTGGTCACTGTTTCTCTATGGTAATCCGTTCTCAGTGCGTAAGTCGTAGCTATGTATAAGTGGTATTGCGGATCCGGTTTATCGTCATTTTTCGACGCTCACCTCCGTCCTGCCAAAACCGAAGATAACACGCAACGGCATCTCCTTCGGTGAGATTCTCTGCCGACCGCATCTTCGCTCTGGTCACGACCATCTGCTGATACATATAGCGCCCTGCGTCTGGACTATAGGGTGCCGAAGAGACGACCGTGGTCACCGATAGGTCCCCATACTGCACCGTATCACCAGAGCGGTAGTGGCAGTGGCCCACGACAAAGTGATTGACATCGAGCACGGCATGAAATGCTTGAAGCAACTCTGGGGTGATGGTGCGGTTATTGATCAAGGCGGCGTGCAGCGAAGGTCTGGTCGCTTGCCAGGTTTCATAGCCGAGTTGGCGCATGAAATCTGCATCCTGTTGCTTGATGAGTAGGAGATCGTGCAGCGTTAGATCAACGTTGGGTAACTTGCCCAAAGAGTGGCTGATCATCAGTTGGTTGGAGATACAGATACAGGGCAGCGCCATACTCCAATCGACAAACGCGCTGTAGATGTTTTCCCCTTCCACAAAGCCAAAGTTCCGAATCAGATCTAGACGTAGGTGGCCGTAGTGGTTGTCGGATTGGGGTTGGCGATCTTGTAGCCGCGGTGGTAATTCGTCTGCGGTAAAGTGTTCCCAATGTACCCGGAAATACTCATTGAGCGCGGTGAGATAGCTCTCTCTGAATTCGTGGTTGCCATTGAGCAAAAAGACCGCGTCGGGATACTGTTGCTGAAAGGTGAGGATCGCCAGCAGATTGGCCCAACTCTTCAGACCGTTATGCACATAATCACCCAGGAAGATGACATAGCCACCGCGTTCGAGGAGGCGGCTTTCGGTAACATGGCGGATGATCTGCTGCGTAGAAGCGAGGTCACCATGGGTGTCACCGACGATGATCATCTCGGCCTCTCTGGGCAAGAAGAGAATATCACCAAAGCGCGTGGGCTGGTCAACTGCTTTCATGGTTTTGAGTGAGATCTGGTCGATCTCAACAATGGGGGAAATTGTCGAGCGTGGTGTTGTCAGCAGCGTTTGCAACTGGCGGCTTTGCAGATTGGCTTGGTGGGTATTGGCCTCGTGGCAGATCTGGTCGATTAATCCCAAACGAATCGGATCGTTGGGAAAGTTTGTAACCACGTAGCGGCGCAGGTATTGACTGATCCCCGCGCACACCCGATCTGGTTGGAAGCTATCCAGGCAGATCTCCTCTGCCAGGTAGCGCGCGTGGCGGTCGATAGGGTTGGATGGATCCAGGGGTGGGGTTAATCCTGCTGCTGCCCGTTGGGTCACATCCCCTACAAAATGAGTGACGCGTTTGGCCAGTGCACTGTCCGTGGCAGCCCACGTGTCAATGGTAAGCGTGGGGCAGAGTTCCTGGATGTGAGATCGGAGTAAATTTTCTGCTGACATGGCTTGCGCTTTTCTTCGATCCTCTTCTACGTCGCCAGCGGTGGCCCGCTAGGAATGGCAAAGGGTTTCTCCAACGGCTGATAGACGGTGCGGGTGGCGCTGAACTTGGCCGTTAAATATTCGCCGAGGAAGATCGAACCCGCCATGCTCCCATCCGTAACTTGGCCCGAAAAGAGGAACGGAATGCGATCGCCCGGCTGGCGTACCTCGCTGCGCAACTTGATCTGCTCACCTTCGACCGTGCCGACGATCGGCTGTTGCGCAAAGTCGCTCTGGTGGGTGCCGGTGATCCAGTTGCCCCTCTGTTGGAGGTAGAGTTGATGGTGGCTGGTGCTGGTGAAGTATTCAACCGTGAGATCCCAGTGGCCGCTGAGATCGACGGTGGCGGGGGCCAGTTCGCTGGGCTGCGGGCTGCGGCTCTCCGTGAGAATGGCGTGCACCCGCTCGGCGACGATCTGCTCGTGGCCTGGCTGCATCTGGCTGGGGGTGATGCGGATAGTGGCTTGGTCGGCACGGTCCTGGCTACCCACGGCGATCCGTGGCCGGTTGCGTGCAAAATTTTCGGCGACTTCCTCACCGGTGAGGTGCAACGCGGCCGGGTCCCAGGCGATCACCAGCGTGGGCGCACGGTTGGAGAGGCCGGCGGGCTCTTCGAGATAGGTCTCGACGCTCTCGACTGCAATAATGCGCTGCGCAATCGTATCGAGCTTGTCGAGCCACGCCCGCCACTCGGCATCATGATCGCGCATCACCCACGCTTCGACCGCGGCGAGCATGCCCATTGTTTCTTCGCGCCCGATTTTGTTGTCGCGGCTTGGCCCGTGGTGGGGCGAACTGGCCTGCCATGCCGCCATCAAAAGGTCTTTTTCCCCCAGCAACAGCCCTGCGCCCTGGGGTCCACACATCGCTTTACCACCGCTGTAGGCGACCACATCGGCACCCCGTTCCAGATGGACAGAGGGGATGGTGAGGTTTTCGGCCGCGGCATCGATCAACACGGGAATGCCCGCCGGCTTGGCAATTTCAACGATCGCTTCCAGGGAAAGGGGTTGCCCCGCCTGTGAACCGGCGCTGGAGACCAGATAGATCATCGCGGTCTTGGCATTGATCGCCTGGGCCAGCTCTGCCGGTGTTTCGACCATGACAATCTCGACGCCGATGTTGCGCAGCGCGTGGTCATAGGGATTGCGCGAATAACGGGGGATGATCACCTGTGTCTTCTCGAAGCCGGTCAGATCTGGAATGCGGATCAGCTTTTCGGGGTTGCCACCGGTGACACAGGCCGCGGTGACATGTTTGATCCCCGCCGCACAGCCGGCCGGGATCATGCCCCACTCGGCCCCGGTCAATTCGGCCAGCCGCCGCCCAACGCCTTCGGCCAGCTCATCGTATTGCACAAAGTGGCGCGCCGCCTCCTTGATCGCCGCTTGGGTCACCGGCAGCTCCACCGAGCCGCCAATAATCGTAAAGGTGCCGCGACAGTTGATGATCGGCTCGACCCCAATCGCGCGATAGATGCTTTGGTCGTCGGTTGCTTGGTTCTGGTCGGCATTCTGCAAATAGCGCAGAATTGGTAAGTTGTTCGATAGATCGATGTTATTCATGGCAGTATTGTTCATGGTCTGGTCTGGTATAGTCTTGTGTGCTCTTGGTTCTAACGCTTATCCGATTTTCGAGCTTGCGTACCAGCTAAGTAAGAAAATGGGATGAACCACAGCGCGATGAGAACCAAAATCACGGTTTGTGAAGAGTCTTTATCGGCAATCATCATCGATGAAGCCACCATGGCTAGCGCAAAAACCAAAGAAACAATGATGATCGTGTGGGTCGTTCTTTTCGGAGTCATATTACCTCGATATGAATTAAAGTGAAAAATGAAATAAACTCTATCTAGCCCTCTGCCGCCACCAGTGTTGCCCGCAGCGATTCGAGCGACTGTTTTTGCGGTAGATAGCATTTCTTGATCTCCCAGCGGTCGGCCAGAAGACCAGCGCCACCCATCACAAGGACCATTGCCAACCCAAAGAAGATTTGGCCGTCATAGAACAACTTGCCACAGACGAGCAGCGTCACCGGCACCATATAGATAAAGATTAACTCACGGCTACGTCTGATCAGATAGTTCACTTGCCAAATGGCTTTATCGAGTTCGCCCAGCATTGTCGGCGTGAATCGAATATCTTCTTGACGACGGCCCCGTCGCCAAACGAGCGCAAGCAGGGCATAGGCAAGATAGATAATCGGCAACAGGTAATCGTAGTAGGCGTCACTTCTGTTGAGCAGCGCCATCCCCAAGAGTACCACGGCGACCAGCACATTTGCCCCAATGATCATCATCTCAAAGCGCCGCAGCAGATGACCGACCGACTTGCCTTTCCGTTTGATCTGCGCGTAAAGTGCGCTCTCGTTGATCGCGTAAAGCTTTTCCTCACGTTGACTGTCCCAAATAATTTTCATTTCGGCAAACTCCATCATTTCATCAAAATTAGTATCGTTTTCAACTGTCATGGTGAACTTCTCCCTGCGATTGCCCCACTAGCCGCTGCTTGATGCGATGAATTTTGACACCCACATTGCTCTCAGAAATACCCAGCATCTCGGCCATCTCTTTATAGCTAAAGCCATCCAACATGAGTAGACAGATGGAGCGGTCGATCGGCTCAAGCTGGGCAATCTGCTCATAGAGCCAGTCGACGCGCGGATTGCTGGCCTGTTCCATCACCGTCAAGGTCTGCGCTACGGTCGTTAATGGCTCGGTTGGCGGCTGCTTCTGCTCGCGCCGGCTCCAGGCCGATGCCGCATAGAGCGCCACCCGATAAATCCACGTCGACGCCTTTGCTTCACCGCGGAATTCGGGAATCGACCGCCATAATTGCAAGGTGATCTCCTGAAACAGATCATCTTGATCATAGGCATTGAACGCATAGGCGCGCACAATTTTGAAGAGGATGCCTTTGTGTTGCTGTAACCAGGCGTCGAATATCTGCTTCTGTTCGTGCTCATGCATTTTGGGTGCCCTATCTCTTGCATTGCTTGTTCTATACTAATTAGTGACGAGGCGAGGGCAATTTATTACAGCTCGCGCGTAATTGGTTGATAAAACGTACCTATTTCGACAACGTTAAATTAGACAAGATTCACAGAATGAACAGGATTGAAACAGTGGAACAAAAATCTTGTAACTCTTGTGAATCCTGTCGACCAAATGGAATAGAACGATAAAACAATTACTCTATGGCGCTTCGATCGTGAATACCACGCTATTGTCGTGTCGAGCTGAATTCAATGCCAGGGAAGTCGGCGGCATTCGGCAAAAGCGTGGCATGGGCAACTTGGTCGCCCTTGAGCGTATCCAGCAGGAACGCCGTTGAAAAATGATGGATCAGATCGAGTGCTTGCGTCTTCTCCCAAACGGGATCAAAACAGAAATATTCATAGTAGGGGTGTTCGCTGAGCCAAGGCTGGTTTTCACAGGAGGTGGTGAAGAGCATGTGTTCGCCCCCTTCAAGTACGACCAATGATTTTTGGGTGCTGGCGGCGTAGTCATAGGCCGGTTGGGCACCCCACGCCAGTGGCGTCCCGGTGTCGGCGCTGCCGGCGATAGCCATCATCGGCACGGTAATCTGCGCCAGACCGGCCTGATCAAAGAGATATGAATCGCCGGCCATTGGGATAATCGCCGTCACCCGCGGGTCGCCAAAGGAAGGCCACAAGCCGGTGGGCGTTTTCGTGAGACCGGCACGCTCGGCCATCGCCCTTTCGTTGGGCACAATGGGCATACAGAAGAAGGCAAGCGGATCGTCGTCTGCCAGTGCGGCACAGCGGGCATTGTATGCCGCCATGTCATACTGCGCACCTGCCGCGGCCAACGCCGTGTAGCCGCCATACGAATGGCCAACCACCGCCACGTTGGCCATGTCAATGAGCCCGGCCATGGCGCCGCCGGGTGCAGTCAATGCCTCGGCATAATCCAAGGTGGCAGTCAGCGCGGCGGGGCGGTCGATCAGCGTTTTCCACATCTCGCCAAAGGTTGGATCGAACTGTTCGGGATGGTCGGGTGCCAACACGATGAAGCCATAAGAGGCATAGTGCTCAGCCAGGGTATGGTACCAGGCCGGGCTCAACATGAACCCATGGGAAAGCAGCACCAGTGGGTAAGGCCCCTGCGCGGCGTCGAGGGCAGCATTGCGCAGCGCGTGGCCGTGGACAACTGGGGGCATGGTTGGCTGCCAGGTGGGATCCTTGAGTTGCACAGCGTACTCGATCTCCTCCTCTTCACCCGCCGGAATGAGCGCCGGGTACCAACTGTGAATCTCCCGTGGGTTCTCGCTTTCGACCGCGCGAACAAAGGTCTGGAAGCCGACGCCGAAAGGACCACGGGGGGCGTAGATAGGTGCATCTGGACCGATCTCCCCTGCCACCGGTGCCTGAATCGGCTGGCAAGCGCTAAGCAACAGGGCAATGGATAAGATGCCGATGAACAGATGATTTCGTACAAACATGGTTACCCTCCTTTGGAGATATTGAGTAAGTTCAAGCAATGAATTGCGCTTCTTCGTCTATCTTCGTGGATCGTCTTTCTCACCCCCGGCTATAGATGAGGGGCATTTGACCCCGCCACTGCTGCCAGCATTCATCGTTTGTGATTAGTTCGGCCATAAAGTGCGCCACGTTGATGCGACTGACTTGGCCAGCCTCAAAGATCGCACTGCGAATTGGCGATGGGTAGCTCTCATAGGGGGTGACCTCGTCCGCGTCGATCAACCCATCGGGGCGCACCGCTACCCATTCAATCTGGCCATCCTGTTGGCCGATCTGCGTGCGCAGATAATCGGCGGCTTGCTCATTGTCCACATGGGGCGGCAGGAGCAGACGCAGCAGGCCAATCACCACTTTCTGGGCCAGCGAAATTGGTTCATCGAGATCGCGATTGCTGTTTCCGCTTGTATTCATCAGCACGAATTTGGTGCGCGTTGTCGGTCCGTTCGCCTTGATCGCAGCACAGAGACGGCGCGTCGCATCGGTGACCAATCGACGGGGCTGACCATAGACCCCCTTCAAGGTCATGTTGTGTCCCAAACAGGAGGCTACCGCATCGACCCCTTTTACATGTTCCGCCAATGCTGCATCCGATAAATCGAGCAGATTGGCTTGGATCACCGACAACTGTGCATGATTGCGGACAGTTTCTGGCAAGCTGTGCGGTGAACGGACGATTACTTTGACGGTGTGGCCACGGTCCAGCAGCTGTTGGACGAGCGGCCGGCCCGTGGCACCGGTTGCGCCAACGACTAAGATGTTCATGGTTTTCTCCTATTGCTTTCTACTTTGTCAGATATGTTTGGTTGATGTGGGGCACGACATGTCGTGCCCCTACGAGGTTATGCAGTCGCCAAACGGCTGCGTCGTTCGTGCGCTTGCACGTTGACCCCTCTGATGAGCAGCCACAAGGCCATCGCCAATTCACCGACCACGGCCAATGGAATGGCAACCGACTCAAAGAGCGCTTGGTAGGCGGCATAGTCGGTCAGCAACACTTGGGCCGAGCTGTCGGCCAGATAGGCCATCCCGGCTATCACCAGTAAGATCCCCAGCACTTTCGGGAAATAGCCGGATCGGAAGACCAAGTACCCAGTGAGCAGACAGTTGACCCCAAAGAAGATCATGGCGACCGAATAGCCGATGGCGTGTGCGTTGAGAAAGATCATCAACTGGTCGGCACCCACAACGGTCATCAACTCGGTGCTGTGCAGCAGGTTCAAGGCATAAAAGAGATTGACTAAGCTACTGCCAATCACCGCCGCTTGGGTCAACCGGAAGACGGCGGCCAACATGGCAAGGGTATTGCTGATCGGCCGCAACAGCACGTAAAAGAGCACCGCCAGGGCCACATCGCTGAGCAACATCAGCAGGTCGCCGCCAATCCCTTGACGGAAGAATGATTCAGCCGCCAAAATGTTGCTGGCTGTGGTCATGGCATCACCCGGTATAATCAAGCTCTGGCGTACGATGAACTGGGCAAAGATCCCGCCTCCAAAGATGATCAGATAGAGCATGCCGGCGATTCTGGCGGTTTTCTGGTTGACGTTCATGAGTTTCTCCTTTTACTCGGGTACAATTATCTGTTCACTCCAGTTACATGTTGCCCTCTGCCATATCTGCCGGACTGGGAGGCATCTGCATGACGGAGAGCAGTGGCATCCCCAAATCGCGCACCTTTTTCAGCAGACCGTGCAACGCCGCTTGGTCAACGACTGGACCGGTGACGAGTGTGTCGCCATTCACTGCCAGCGTAATCGTCAACCCGTCAAACCAATCCGTCCATTGTGGGTCAAGATGACCCTTAAGCCTGATCTGATAGATCGGAAATTGAGTTTGATCCGTTATTGCGTTGCGCTTATTCGTCATTACCGTCTGCCTCTATCCTACTTTCGGTGGCTACATCGATTTGTTGCCTGCACCAACAGTATAGGGGCGAAGGAGTATTGGTGTATAGACACTTTAGTGGGGTTAGAGGTGTTGTTTTGGGTGTTACTTGGGGTGTTGCCCGGGGTGTCGCCCGGGGTGTTGCCCGGGGTGTCGTAGGGAACTATACTGAGAGCAATTTGAAGAGCGGAGTTTTAACCCCCTCCTAACCTGTAATACCTTCGCCAAACCTTGTTTTGGCGGAAATTTCCAGATGTCATTCCTGCGCAGGCAGGAATCCATCTTCATGTTACACGAGTAGATTCCTGCCTGCGCAGGAATGACGGCTCTAATTTCTGAAATTGGCGAAG
>DAOUCA010000225.1:0-45552 GCA_034432375.1 Caldilineaceae bacterium | reverse complement strand
TTCCCCACAAGCAGTAGAAACCCAAATGGCACCAGCACCGGTCTCTGCCAACAAGACGACCTTGTTATCACCTATCGCAGCAACCCCCTTGGCCGCCCGCGTCGCGGCCGAACACAACATTGATCTGACCCAAGTGCCCGCCACCGGCGACCGTATTCAGAAGGAAGATGTGCTCGCGTTTCTCGCCACACAGCAGCAAGCCGCGCCAAAAACGATTGGCAACGGTCGCGTGTTGGCGTCACCCAAGGCACGCCGATTGGCTGGCGAGCAAGGGGTGGAACTGGCCACTGTCAACGGCAGTGGCCCTGATGGCGCGGTTCTGGCCGCCGATGTTGAAGCGGCCGCGGTGACCGTTGCGCAAGCTGTACGCCCGGAACCGGCGGTCCCACCTTCTATTCCAGCGCCATCGCCAAGTACATCATCAGTCCCGATGAGCCGCCCCTGGCGCATTATGACCCAACGGCTGCAGGAGAGTTGGCAGACTGTGCCGCACTTCTACCTGGAGCGCGATGTTAACGCCAAAGCGTTGGTCAACTGGCGAGCAGAGCTCAATGCGCGGCAAGCGGTCAAGATCACCTATACGGATCTGTTGGTCAAAGTGGTGGCGGTGGCGTTGCAGCAACATCCCCGGCTCAACGCCGCTTGGCAAAATGAGCAGATCGTTGCCAATGCGGAGATCAACGTGGGGCTGGCCGTGGCGGTGGAGGATGGCCTGCTGGTGCCTGTGATCCAAAACGCCAACCAGCTCTCGTTGGCCGCGATTGCTGAGCAGCGCGCAACGCTTGTTGCCCGGGCTGGCAACGGCAAGTTGCAACCCACCGACATGGTCAACGGCACCTTCACCATCAGCAACCTGGGCATGTTTGGCGTCGAGCGCTTTAATGCGATTGTCAATCCGCCACAGGCTGCGATCCTGGCGGTCGGTGCGCTCGTCGATCGGGTGGTGCCCGTCAAGGGCAAAGCCAAAGTGCGGCCGATGATGACGTTGACTCTTTCGTGTGACCATCGAATTGTCGATGGCGCGCGGGCCGCACAATTCTTGCAAACGTTGACCGCGTATCTGGAGGAGCCGCTGCGGCTTCTCGACTAGTCGGACCGTAAGGCACTGGCCGACCGTTCTACTGGCCGACCGTCCACCATTCGACTGATCCACGCTTTCAACAGAAGGGACCACTCTTGACGACCGAGTTTGTTCTAATTCGCCACGGTGAGACAATTTGGAATGCCGAGGCGCGCATGCAAGGGCAGCAGGATAGTCCGTTGACGGCGCGGGGTCGGGCGCAGGCATTGGCCGTTGCTGACCGATTGGGGCGAATGCACTTTGATTGCATCTATTCGAGCGATCTACAACGGGTCATTGACACAGCGCAACCGTTGGCGGATTGTACTGGCCATGCGATCACGTTGGAGCCACAGTTGCGCGAGCGTCACTACGGCATCTTTGAAGGGTTGACCTATGCCGACATGGCACAGCAGCACAACGACCTCTATGAACGTTATCGTGGTGCCCGCTACGACCCCGATTTTGTTATTCCCGAAGCGGAGACAATCCGCCAATTGGTTGGGCGCGGCATGGCGATCTTCAATGCATTCGCGGAGCGCCATGTCGAGGAGCGGGTCGCCATCTTTTCACATGGTGGCACCCTCGCCGCGGTGCTGCGTACTGTTTTGGGGGTTCCGCTCGACGGCAAACATGGCTTTCGCATGGCCAATGGAAGTATCAGCACCATTGTCTATGAGCACGGGGAGTGGAGTGTTCTAACCCTTGGCGAAGTGACCCATTTGTCGGGGATTGCTTGATCTACTGCGTTGTATTCGCCCCACAAGGGAATGGTTAGAGGTATGGCACGACCTGTTGTACAATTGAGTGACTTTGATCCTGAGCCGCTGATTGAGTATGCGATTACGGAGCGCGATCTGACAAGTGTTTACCAATACCTGCACGCAATGCAAGCACACCTCAATGGCGGGACCTGGGAGGAAATCTGTGAAGGTAGATACTACGGTGCCAGTGCATTATTGCACGAAGTCGTCGAATTACGGATTTTATTGCGTCGTGACCCCTATCTACTGACCCGCAATGAAGATGAGATCAAAGTGTTTGCACGCCAGGCGCAGAATCTGGATGCCCATTTGCGTGGATTAGAAGCAGAGTATCGCTATTTGCAGAGTGTCATCCATGAATTGTTTGGTGAATGGATCGACATCGGTGCGCTTGTGCGGGTTAATACCCAGCGCTTTGACGATTGGGATGATCTGTTTGAAACAAATTTGCGTTTTCACGATCCTTCATCAGAAGAGATTGCGGCGGCGCAACAGTGGTTGGTCCGTTTGCGCAATCGAGGAGTAATCGCATGAAGGTACTTTATCGTGTGGTAGAAGAACGAAATCGCCACGATGTATGGGAAGTTGTTGGTGTCATTACATTTTGGGAATCTGATCCGCCTCATATGCAATTACGTAGCTCCATGCAACATACCGTGAGCCGTAGCACTTGGCGCAAAATACAAGAACGTGCGCAGGAAGGCAAGCTAACACTAGAGACGTTTCATGAAGCAATGCATGATTTTGCCCGTGATTATCGCCTCCTTCCCGAAATCCACTCCATCGAACGGGAAACTGCCGCCGAGATCCGGCAGTTTCTACGGGACACTTATGTCTATGGCCCGACGCTAGAAGCGGCATGAATCTACAAATTTACCAAAGGAGTAAACCCATGGCAACTTCCTACAATGTCACCATGTTGGGGACCGGCTTGATTGGCATGTTCTATACGTTGGCGCTCCACGGCCAACGCAACCGCGATCGGGTCGTCTCGGTCTATTCACGGCGCGCAGAGCGCGCGGCCGACTTTGCCAAAGAATATGGCATTCCCCACCACACGACCGATCTCGCTGAAGCGATTAACAACCCCGATAGCAACGTCGTGGTCATTGGTCTACCCAATATCCAACACGAAGAAGCGGTGCGCCTCTGTTGTGAGGCGGGCAAAGCGGTGCTCTGCACCAAGCCACTGGGACGCAACGCCGCCGAGGCCAAGCGCATGTTGGAGATGGTCGAGGAAGCAGGAATCTTTCACGGCTATCTCGAAGATTTGGTCTACACCCCCAAAGCGCTTAAATCGATTGCCGCGGTGAAAAATGGCGCGATTGGGAAGGTGCTCTGGGCACGCTCGCGCGAGACCCACCCCGGCCCCCATTCCGATTGGTTTTGGGACAAGGAGATGGCCGGCGGTGGCGCAATCATCGACTTGGGTTGCCACTGTGTCGAGATTGCGCGCAACTTTATTGGCAAGGATGTCAAACCAATTGAAGTGATGTGTTGGGGTGATACGCAGGTTCACCCGATTGCCGCCGAGGATAGCGCAATTGCGCTCGTGAAATATGCCAACGGCGCGATTGGGCAATTTGAGGTGGCGTGGACCTTCCGGGGCGGCATGGATCTGCGCGATGAGGTCTCCGGCACGGAGGGCACGATCTGGACCAATCACTTCCTGCGCACCGGCTTTGAGATGTTCACCGCGGTTGGGCAGGGGGGCTATGTCGCGGAGAAGGCCGAGAGTGAAACTGGCTGGCTCTTCCCCGTCGGCGATGAACTATCGGAATTGGGCTACATCGATATGTTTACCGATATGTTCAATGCGCTCGACAATGGCAGCGCGCCCATGGAGAGTTTTTATGACGGCTATGTCGTTAACGCGATTCTCGACGCCTGTTACAAATCGGTGGAGACAAAGGCGTGGGAACCGGTGCAGCTTGAAATTTGGCGCGGCTCTGAGGAGTTGATGGGCAGCGCCGTCTTCCGGGAATATGACGGGGATCACCTGTTGATCAAGGAAGAGAAGATGCCTGACGGCAAGAGCAAGTTGATCTTGAAGGAAAAGGCGAGTGGCAAGATTTTGCAGCGGGTGGTGTAAATTTACTAGAGCGGCGGCTAAGCTAGCCGAAGCCAAAGCGAACAGTGGGCAATGACAATGACCGACGATCTCTTTGCAGCGTTCCCCGAACTCGAAACCGATAACCTGATCCTGCGCGAGATCATGCCGGAGGATACAGAAGCCATCTATGCGATCTTCTCCGATGAGGAAGTGACGCGCTATTATGACCTCGTGACCATGCGCAGCCGCAAAGAAGCCGATGAGTTAATCGACTTCTTTGACCAACGCTTTGAGACCGAGAGCATGATCCGCTGGGGGATTACGCGCAAAGCCGATGATGTCGTCATTGGCACCTGTGGCTATGTGTTGCTCCACCGCCATCGCGGTGAGATTGGCTATGATCTCCTGCGCAGCGAATGGCGCAAGGGCATCATGACGGAGGCGATTGACGCGATTGCGGATTTTGGCTTTAGCCACATGGGGTTGCAACGGGTGGAGGCGTTGGTGATGCCGGAGAATGTGGCGTCGGCCAAATTGTTGCGCAAGCTTGGCTTTAGCGAAGAGGGCACGCTGCGCGATTATGATCAGTTCAAAGGTGCGTTTCACGACATGCGCTGTTTTTCGCTTTTGAAACAGGAGTATTATACCGACAATTAATTTTTGCCACGGATGAACACAGATAAGCACAGATGGCTCGATTGATATCTGTGTTTATCTGTGTTTATCTGTGTTCATTTGTGGCTAGAAGTAGAGGTATTCATATGCAACCACGCCCACTGCGCACGACTGTGATCGGTAGCTATCCCTTCCCCTCGTGGCTAGAACATGCGTCACAACATCTCGACCAATTTGGTATTGATGAGATTGCGGAGATGCAAGCGGATGCCGTAATCTGCGCGATCCATGATCAAACGGTCGCTGGCCTCGATGTGATCACCGACGGCGAGCAGACGCGCTTTGACTTCAATCTCTCTTTTTATGGCTTTCTCGATGGACTCGGGACGGCAGAGCCATCGCGCCGCAACTTCGGCCCTCCGGCGCATGATCAACGCGGGAAGACGCCCATTGTCGGTGAATTGGGGGCCTCTCGGGGATTGGGCGCGGTCGAGGAATTTACGCGGTTGAAGCGGTTGGCACCCGCTGGCCCAACGCTCAAAGCGAGTGTCCCTGGTCCATACACACTGAGTGGACGCCTCTTGCCCAACGCCCAATACCCGGATCGCTATGCGATTACCGAAGCACTGGTGCCGATTGTGCGCAAAGAGTTAGAAGCGCTCGTTGCCGCGGGTTGCACCGAATTAACGGTTGATGAACCCTCCATGAGCTGCTATGCCTACCGCGAAGATCCCGACCGCTTTGTCGATATCTTTAACCGCACAGTTGCGCCGGTGGTGGGCAAATGTCGCCTGTCGACCCACCTCTGTTTTGGCAACTTCAAAGGGCACGCCGTTGGCTATCGACGTTATGCACCGATGTTCCCAGCCTTTCTCAACATGCATCTAGACGAGATCCATGTCGAGATGGCGAGTAGAGAATTTGCGGAGATCGAACTGATTGGGGCCATTGCCGAGAAACGGGATGTTGCGGTTGGGATCATTGATGTCAAGAGCTATTTTATCGAGACGCCGGAGGAAATCGCCAACCGCGCCCGCCTCTGTCTGCAACATGCCCCAGCCGAGCGCCTGGCCTTTGCGCCAGATTGTGGACTGAGCCAGACGGCCCGTTGGGCGGCCAAGCAGAAATTGCAGAATATGGTGGCCGGCGTTGAACTGGTGCGTAAGGAACTGGCTTTATGATCCAGCCACACCAGTCTGATGATGCCTTACTGGCCGATATCCAAGCCGCACGCAACCAACCAAATGTTCTTCATCTCTGGTGGTTGGGGCAGAGTGGTTATCTGGTACAATGGCAGGGGCAACATCTGTTGATCGACCCTTACCTCTCCGATTCGCTCACCAAGAAGTACGCGGCCACCCCCAAGCCACATATCCGCATGACGGCAATCCCGATAGCGCCACAGCGGCTTGACTTCATTGATGTTGTCACCACGAGCCATAATCATACTGACCACCTCGATGCTGAGACTTTGCAGCCATTGCTTCAGGTCAATCCGGCGCTGACCATCGTTGCCGCTGCGGCTAACCAACAATTTGTCGCTGACCGTTTGGCGCTTTCCGCCAAGCGCATAACCCCGATTGCGCAAGATGTGCCGGTCACGATTGGTCATTTTACCTTTCATGCTGTGCCCGCTGCCCATCAAGCGCTGGAGCAAGATGCGGCTGGCCACTATCGCTGCATCGGGCTGGTGATCGAGGCGGGCCCGTGGACGATCTATCATAGCGGCGACACGATGTGGTACGATGGGTT
Organism: Caldilineaceae bacterium; assembly: GCA_034432375.1. Lineage (GTDB taxonomy): Bacteria > Chloroflexota > Anaerolineae > Caldilineales > Caldilineaceae > JAHBVH01. The sequence goes on along the minus strand of DAOUCA010000225.1, from coordinate 39,308 downwards.
GGAAGAAGCCCTCATGCCGTGGTCGCTCGATTTGGCGATCTTGCCGATCAATGGCTACGATCCGGCGCGTGGTGTAGCCGGCAACTTGTCAGGATCTGAGGCGGCACAGATCGCGAAGAAGATCAGTGCTGCATTGGTCATCCCCTGTCACTATGAAATGTTTACCTTCAATAGTGTCTCTACCGACGAATTTGTACGTGCCGCCACAATCTTACGACAGCCATTTCGTCTCCTCGCCTGTGGTGAGCGGCTGATCATGCGCTAAATTAGCGTGAACTTTCCAAATCTGTAAGTCAATTGTCACCCAACTTAACCAACTCTCATTTTATGCTAGGTATTGCAATTCTTTATGCATGCCCTTTCATTCCGCGCTGCCAAACGTATCGGTATGCGGTAACTACTTATCTATCGCTTTCACCTATTTGTGATCGAGTTTGTGCTCGGGGACGGTGAAACTTCTTGTTCCGCGATTGAGGAGCAGGTCTAGGATGAGCAGTCGTAACGCGTGAATGACAAGGAGCGTCTCATTCAAGGGGGCACTACCTATGCAAATGGTCAATCGTCCATATCGTTTAATGTCGACCGCAGCACTTTTGCTGGTTGGTCTACTCATGAGTCTTTTGCTCAACCTGCTCTTTCGGCAAAGTGCAGAGGCTAGCGACTCATTTGAGGAAGCCGCCGCACCTGCATTAGCCGCGAGTACGATTCTCTATGTCAATCGTGCTGCCTCCGGCGTAACTCACAATGGTCTCTCGTGGGGGACGGCCTACCTGACTTTACAGGATGCGTTAGCTGTTGCAACCACTGGGCAGGAGATTTGGGTTGCTGCTGGTATCTACTATCCAGATGAAGGTGCTGGTAGCACGAATAATAGCGCTAGCTCATCGTTTGTCCTCCAGAATGGTGTCGCACTGTATGGGGGCTTTAGCGGTAGTGAGGTTGCGCAGAATGAACGCAATTGGCAAGTAAATCACACGATCCTGAGTGGTGATCTGTCACAGGATGACCCCAGCAAAAATAGTGATGGTATTAGCTCCGATCCCGCGACCATGGTCGGGAACAATGCCTACCACGTTGTCACTGCTGTCAACGTGGATGGGAGCGCCCTGCTCGACGGCTTTATCGTTACGGGTGGCAAGGCAGATGGCGGCTATACCGCCCCTTGTGGCTTGAACTGTGGTGGTGGGATTAACCTCCTTACCAGCAGCCCGCAACTACGCAATCTGACACTCAGTGGCAACTATGCAAGCAATTATGGAGCTGCCCTGACTGCAATTGACAGCACACTTTCGCTGGAAGATAGTCGTATTCAGGGCAACCGTTCGGCAAACAGTGGTGGCGCGATCTATTTGCACAAAAGTGGCGGTCATCTGGCCGATGTGGTGGTCAGCGGTAACAGCACACATACTCGGGGCGGGGGCCTCTATGCGTTCCAAGTTACCGCACCGTTAACCCTAACCAATGTGACCTTCAACGGCAACCGCGCCATCTTTTCCGGCGGGGCAATTTATAATGTCCAGAGTACCCTATTGCTGGAGAATACGATTGTTTGGGGCAATGGGGCTACCGCTGCAGCGGAAGTGAGCAACGGCACGGGCGCTGTCACGATTTTCGATCATAGCCTTATCAAGGGCGCTTTCGCTAACTCGGTTTGGGACAGTACATTGGGCACCGATGGCGGATATAACCGCGGGAGCGATCCTCGTTTTGTGGCTGAGATCGATCCCACAACGGCACCGACCCTCAATGGTAATCTGCGCTTGCAAACGCTCTCGCCGGCGGCCGATGGTGGCGATCCGAGCCTGAATAGCAGTGGAACCGATGTGGATGGCACGAGTCGTTTACAAGGGGCAACGATTGATATCGGTGCCTATGAATCGGATTATGTGGCCCATGTCACGATTGGCAAAACGGTGACACCGGCCGTGATTGAATATGGCGAACCGATTACATATACGATTGTGCTGACCAACAGCGGTAGCGCCTATGCCTATGCCGCGCAGTTGACGGATACGTTGCCGGCAGAGGTAGACTTTGCCACGTGGCTCCAACAACCCAATGGCGCTACCTTTCAAAATGGCACGCACAGTGTGGTGTGGACGACTGATGTTGCTGCACCACAGGTCACTATCTTGCAATTTGTGGGTACGCATACTGGTAACCCCAACGAAACCATTACAAACACCGTGAATTATTCGGCTTTGGATAGCAGTGGCAGCGCGCAGGCGACCTTTGATGTTTTGCCGCTGCCCATTGTCGACATTGCCGATGTCACCGTCGATGAAGCAAGTGGCAGCGCCAACTTTGCTGTAACTCTCTCGACGACGACCCATAAACCGGTTGTGCTCGATTATGCCACCAGTGATAATTCGGCATTGGCCGGGGCCGACTATACCGCTACTACCTCGACCTTGACAATCATACCCGGTAGCGCCCAGGGAACGATCTCAATTCCGATCAATAGTGACTGGATTGATGAAGAGAGTGAATACTTTACTGTAACAGTAAACGCGGCGACCGATGGCATCTTGGAAGATGCAACAGCCAAAGCAACCATTCTTGATGATGACACGGCTGGTACACAGGTTGCACCCGCCCTGCTTGCTATCGACGAGCCAGTCGGTAAGGCGACCTTTACGGTCACGCTCGATAGTCAGCCCGTGCAGCCAGTCGTGATTACTTTACATAATAGTGATGCTAGCGAATGTCTGGTCCCCGCAACTGTCACCGTTGACGAGAGTAACTGGCAGCAGGGCGTTGGCATTACTGTGCAAGCTGTCGATGATTTTGTGGTCGACGGTACCCAGGAATGTCTTATTCAGATGAGCGCAACCAGCAGCGATCCCAACTATCAGAACATTGCTTTGGCCGCAGTTTTGGTGCGCGTTCACAGCGATGATGTGGCCGGCATTGGGCTATCACCAGCGGGCTTTGCCATCGGTGAAGAGCAGGGCGTGGGCGTCTTCACGGTGACGTTGACCAGTGAACCGACCGCGACAGTCACTGTTGATCTTGCCAGCAATGACAGCAGCGAATGTCATGTACCAGCGCAGGTTACTCTCACTCCCAGCAATTGGCAGCGCGGCGTTGGTGTGCCCGTGACTGCACAAGATGATGACCTGGATGATGGCGATCAAATCTGTCTGATCCAAACAAGCGTCAGCAGCCCAGATCCAAATTATGAAGGGCGTGTAATGAGCGATGTGCCGGTCACCGTGGTTGATGATGACAGATCAGGCGTAACCGTTAGTCACACCCAACTCCTCACAACTGAGCCAAATGGCAAGGTCACCTTTGGCCTCTCGTTGACCAGTGAACCGTTTGCCCCGGTAACGATCAAGTTTACTAGCCAAGATACCAGTGAATGTACCGTGCCACCTAGTATTACATTGGACCAGAGCAACTGGAATGTGGTCGTGGCCATTCTCGTTTCGGTGGTCGATGACCTCATTGATGACGGCAATCAACTATGTATGGTGCAGACTGACGTGGTTAGCGCCGATGCGGGCTACCAAGCTATCGCAACCGACGATGTCACTGTCACTGTGCAGGATGATGGTGATAGTGCCGGTGTCATCCTATCAAAAACGGCTCTTGCGGTGAGCGAACCCAATACAACCGACACTTTTGTCATTACACTTAATAGCCAGCCAGTCAACCCTGTTACGATCAATCTGGTCAGCCAGGATGAGAGCGAATGTAGCGTGACCGGTAGCGTAACGCTTGATGCAACCAATTGGCAGCAGGGGAAAGCTGTCACCGTGCAGGCTGTTGACGATGAGCACATTGATGGCACCCAAAGCTGTGTGATTCAGACCACCGCGACGAGTAGTGACGCTCCGTACAATGGCATTGCGGTTGTTGATCCACTGGTTACGGTGAGCGATAATGATTATGCCGATGTCCTGGTCGGGTCACCGAATCTTATTGTCAGTGAGCCCAATAATAGCACGATTATGATCTTGAAACTGACGAGCATTCCAGAAGCGCCAGTGACAGTAGCCCTGGTGAGCCGAGACTTGACCGAATGCAATGTACCCGCCTCTGTTACCCTTGACAGTACCAATTGGCAGAATGGGGTGGGCGCATCGGTCTTTGCTGTTAACGATGATGTCGATGATGATGACCAGACCTGCAATGTACAGGCGACCGTGACAAGTGCGGATAGCCACTACAATGGCCTTGCTGTGAGCGATTTTGCCGCAACTGTCGTGGATGATGATCAGGCCGGAACTGTGATCTCTCCCGCAGCGTTGACGATCAGCGAGCCGGCTGAGAGCGCACGCTTTACCATCGCGTTGACGAGTGAACCGACTGCCACCGTCAATCTTAATTTTCTGAGTACGGATGGCAGCGAGTGTGACGTCTCGGCGGCTGCCATGCTGGATGCCAGTAATTGGCGCGTAGGTGTTGCTGTGACCGTGACCGCTGTCGATGATGCGATTGATGACGAAGCGCAGCTTTGTACGGTTGTCACAAGCACAAATAGCAACGATCCAAAGTATCAGACGAGGGTGAGCCCTGACCTTCCTGTGACGGTAAATGATGATGATGTAGCCGGTGTTGTCATTTCTCCGCAACAACTCATCACTGAAGAGCCCAACGGCCGCACAGTCTTTAGCATTACCTTGACTAGTGAACCAACCGCCACCGTGATGGTGAACCTGCGCAGCGGCGATATCAGCGAGTGTAGTGTGCCGGCCTCGGTTACGCTGGACGCAACCAACTGGGCAATCGGTCTGTCGGTGCCTCTTCTGGCCATCGATGATCGCATTGATGATGCCGATCAAACTTGCGTGGTAGAGACAACGGTCAGCAGCCCAGATGGGGACTATGAAGCCATTGATGCAGCCGATGTCACAGCGACTGTTCAGGATGATAGTGATCGCGCGGGGATTCTACTTTCATCGCGGGCATTGACCGTGAGTGAGCCGGCGGGGAGTGCTGGCTTTACAGTGACGCTAACCAGTGAGCCTGTCGCTCCGGTTACCATTGAGATCGTGCCAGATGATGCCACTGAATGTAGCGCCACGACAGTGACACTCGATGCTACAAACTGGGAGCGCGGCACTATAGTTTTGGTTAGTGCCGTTGACGACTATATTGACGATGGATCTCAAAGTTGTATCCTCCAGAGTACGGCAAAGAGCAGTGACCAACTCTATGCCGGGATGGCGATTGAGACAGTAGCAGTTACCGTCGAAGATGAAGATGTGGCTGGCATTATCCAGAGTAGTGTGGTGGTCACCACAGCAGAGCCGAATCATAGCACTTTCTTTACGATTTCACTGACTAGCGAACCGTTGGCCGCGGTCAACGTGATGTTTACGAGTACCGACCAAACGGAATGTAGCGTCCCTGCTACGGTGCAGATCGATGCCACCAATTGGCATCTTGGTGTGGCCGTTCCTGTTACCGCCGTCGATGACCATCTGATAGATCGGGCGCAGCCCTGTGTCATTGAAAGCACCGTCACTAGTATCGACCCGCTCTATCAGGGAAAAGTTCTGGCACCGGTGGTAGCAACAACAGTTGACGATGACGTGGCTGGATTTATGATCGTCTCTTCGACCAAAACCATTGATGAATTGGGCGGAACTGCAACCGTTACAATTGCACTGACAAGTGAGCCGACTGCCACCGTGATAATCACGCTAGCTAGCCTGGATCGGGGGGAGTGTACCGCACCGGCTACCGTTACAATTGAACCAGCCAACTGGCAAACGGGCGCTTTGATCGTCCTGGCCGGCGTGAGCGACGATGTCGATGATGGTGTGCAAAATTGTATGGTCACTGGCATGGCGAATAGCATTGATCCGAATTACGACAATCTTGTCATGGCGGATCTAGTTCTCACCGTTGCCGATAGCAATCAACCGATGTTGGCGGCAACTCTAGAGGCAACTATCGCCGATGCAGAGATCGGCGACATGATCACCTATACCTATCAGGTGACAAACACCGGTGATGTTACATTGACAGTACAAGCGGTCGATTCGACGTTGGGGGCGGTACCCTTTGGCCAACGTGTGCTTGCACCCAAGGCGCGCGCAGTTGGCCGATTGACTCGGGTTGTACAAGAGCGTGATCTGCCAGGACCGCTGATCAATTCTGCTACAATCACAGGCCGTTCGCCGATGGGGCAGATCCTCAAAGTCACCCCAACAACAAGCGTTGCCGTAGCCGCCCATCCGCAGTTGGTGGTCGAGGTGGTGCGATTGGGGCCACCGATTGTTGTGCCGGGCACGGTGGTGAGCTTCCAGGTGACTATTACCAATGTGGGGCATATCGATGCCAACGTACTCGCCCTTCACGGCAGTCCATCAACTGTGCTGCCAGCTGCGGCTGCGGCTAACAGTGGTTGTACGGCACCAATACTGATCGCCGCTGGTCAAACCTACCAGTGTACCCTGCTCTGGACGGCGGCTGTGAATGAAAGTGACACGATTCATTATATGGTGACAGTTGAGGCGAGTAGTCCGCTAAACTTTACAGATAGTGCTAGCGGTGGCGATATTGTCGTGGTTTCGAGCCCAACCGCGGTGGGTACGCAGCGCATCTATCTACCACTTGTCAATCGGTAAATCAGTAAATCGGTAAAGGGGCAGAGTTGCAAGGTCGCAGCATCACCAGAACCGAGGATCGTAAAATAATAAAATAGGACTTACGCATGACGCCGGCTGAGTAGCACGCTTTTCTGCATACCGAGGCCAAGCGCTGCGTAAGTCCTGTAAATTTTATACCAAAGAGCGTCGCGGTTGGTATAAACACCCTTCCCATGGTTTGTTATATTAGCGATAGACGAGGGGCAGGAAAAGCTGTTGGCCTTTAATGGTAAGGCTGCCTTCTGTGGTTGCAATTGCGGTTTGTAGCGGACGGCCCTGTAGGTCTACCGCTTCCCCAGCAATGGCATTGATCGCTGTTGTGCCTATCGCCTTTCCTACAAAGGTAATCGTAACCAAGGCTTCATCCATCTTGGCTTGTTGTGTGGCAAAGCCGTACGCCCCTAACTGAATGGTTCCCTCGGTTAGGTTGACCTGTGGTCCCAGGAGTAGAGTACGTGCGTCTTGCTGGTGCCATTGCACATCTGCCACCTGCAAGAGCGCCGGGTCAAAGTGCAGTTGGATTCCATAACCACCCAATGCACTGGCCTCCCGCCCGTTGGTACTGAAGTGGCTTGGGCGAATGGTGACGGCAATTGGTGCACCAAGCTCATACTGTTGTGCCACGGCATTTGCCGTCAACGCCACTTGGCCACCTGCCGCAACGGGTAGTTGCTGATCGTGTAAGCAGGTCGCCCCCATTCTTGCAACGACTGCACCAATATCACGCAGATCAATTTGTGTATCGGCGATTAGATTGCGCTGGCTAGAGATTGTGCCCCAGGCAGCAGCGACCAATTGCGCATCGAAGCGGCTGATCTGGCAATCTCCATCAAAATCACCGCTTAACGCCGGTAGCCCTGTAAGGAACTCGGGCGCTACGCCAATGACAGAGCCAACAGAACGTCCCCAAAGTTCATCGTTATACATGGGCGCGGCCTGCCCCGGTGGCACACCAAAGAGGCCTGCGGTCGTGGCTCGCATCAGATAGGTTAAGGTGGTTTGGCCCGGCCAAAGCGTTGTTAGAAAGAACTCCACCCGGTCGTCACGAACATTTTTGCGGTTGTAGCCCCACTCGGGCCAGAAGGATGGTGCTTCATCCCCAAAACTCACCGGATTGAGCCGCTCGTTGAGCACCTCGAAGCCGGCGGGGAATGGATCTTCTACCAAAACATAGGCCATGCGCTCTTTCACCGCCAAATTGATCGTCACCTGAACAAGATCCCCTATAGTATAGGCGCCATCGTTTCGTGGCGTCCCCTCAAGTAATTGATAGCTACGCATCACTTGAATGCCGTGATCAATCGCGTCAACCGGGTTGTAGCGATCGTAAAAGCGTGCCTGATCGAGATGAATGCTATAGTACAGCGGGGCCTCCGCCGCGCTTCGTTCGATTGTCAGCACATTGGGACCATTGGGGATGGCGGTGCCAGGAATGGTGAGTGCACGAATCGGTTGCCGATCTTTTTGAGGAGCAACCGCCCCTGTAGCTATTTCCGTGTTGTTGAGTAGGACGCGATATGAATACGCCGCATCCAACTCATGATGGCGCAGGCTGTAATCAACCAACCCCAGAATGGCCAATGCCGTGGCCTGCGTATTGCGCCAGCCGGCGCCCTCGCGTGCTTGCATGAGCCAACGTACCACTTTGGGCAGCAGTGGATGGTCAGGCTGCAGCGCAAGCAGCGCTTGCAGCGCTAGCGCGGTATTTTTCTCAGTAGAGGCCATGGTCTGCCACTGTGACCAATCCCAGCCCGTAGTCGGCAGCGGCCAGTAGGCTGTTGTTGCAGTTTCGGTGACCTGCTCTAGAAGCACGTCGGCAACAAGCTGCGCATTGCGACTGTCACCGCCCTGCTGAAGTGCCAGTGAGAGCGCCGCCAATCCAGCCGTATCCAACGAATTGCGATCCCCCACAAGCGCTTGTGCTTGTGCCAAATTGCCGCGCCCAGCGATGGCTTTGACGTATAGCGCGTAGGCTTTAATGCTGGCATTCTCTACAGTGGCAACGGTGTGATCTAGATACGTAAAGCCATTTGCCAGTACATCGGCATCGACCGCAACGCCAGTTGCCTGGACTTGCGTTAGACCAAACAAAACATAGGCTGTCAAGTAAACACCGCCATCATCATCATAGAACCAGCCCCAGCTACCATTGCTATGTTGGAAGCCATAGAGCTTTTGCAGCCCTTGGGTCATGATGGCAGGTAACTCTTCTGCCTTGGGATTTGCCACCCCTAACTCAGTAAACGCATGGGCTGCTACGGCACTGGGCAGAATCCGGCTCATCGTCTGCTCGACACACCCGTAGGGATAGTCAATCAGATCTGCCAGTCCATCCAACATCCCCAATGCCAATGAGGGTGAGAGTTGCACCGTGAGCGTTGTTGCGCCATTTATGGCATTAAAGGGGAGGGTAAATGTCTCTGTCGCCGTTGGTGCTGCGATGCCCGCTGTCGTCCACCGTTCCGGTACAGCAAAGGGTTTGATCGAAAAAGAAGCCGCCACCTGATCCTGTCCCGCGGTTGTGGTAAGAGTCGTAGTCACTAGCGCGGTGCCAAGCTGAGAAGCGACAGTCGTCCAATGCGCGACTGCACTACTGCCTGTTGGGAGGTCAATCTGCCTTTCTGCTTGATCCAACAGAGTAAATTGTGGTGCCGCAAGGGTAATCTGTCCGCTGGTTCCACTCGCTGTAAAATTTTGGGCAATTGCGCTGCTACGAAATTGATCGCCCAATAGGGCAAAACGCGGCAATACTGGTCGAGCCAATAGCGGTTGTGTCACTAACAAAGTGGATTGGCTCTCTCCAACCGCGGTTGCTTGTGTAATTGCTCGAGCAATAACTCGCCATGTCGTGAGATTATCCGGTAGCGTGAGGGTGACCGTTGCCCGGCCATTGGCGTCCGTTTCGATGTGGGCGTTCCAGTAAGCTGTATCTTGAAAGTTTTGACGTGTTTGCAGCGCGCTATCGTTCCCATCGAGAGCGTCGGGCGGAAGTGCGCCATCGCGATCTTCTACAGGCGGATAGAACCATTGTTCCGTTTGGCGCGCCAAGCTGTGAAAGGTGGCAACGTCATTGGTCGCGGGGCCGTAGAAATAGGCGAAAAGATCGGGGGAGAGATCCGTTTGCAAGGCAAAGAGCGCCTCATCGACCAATGCCAGTGCCACGCGTGCATGAACGGGGCTGCCGTGCTGATCCATGACTTGGACGGTGAGTTGCGCGGAGGATCCTGGCTTGTATTGCTGACTATCACCTGTTACCGTCACTTCGAGCTTTTGCTCGGTAGCTGGCACGCTCAGCTCCGTCTGCGCTGTGAGCAGACGCCCTTCGGTTGACGAGGTCTGTTGATCCCCTGCACCCGTTGGGGCAAAGAGATGGATCTGGGCAAAGATGTTGGGCATAAAATCGGCGGTGATAGGCAGCGCCACCGTTGTGAAGGTCCCTTCAATGGCAACGATCTGTTCTGTGTGAACTCCAGAGCGCTCCAATGCCAACAGGGCTGTACCTGTTACCGGTGATTGGATCAGCAATTGCGCCACATCGCCGGGGGCATAGCTGCTGCGGTCCGCGACAATCGTCAACTCGCTGCTCCCCTCCGACCACCACTGTTCCGCCCCAGCATTGTAGATCCAGAGATAGCTTTCAGTGTTTACTGATTGGTTGCGACCGTCCACCGTGGTGGCGCGCACGCGATACCAGCCGGCTGGTATCGCGAGGAAGGTTGCGGTTGCCGTGCCGTCGACCGCGGTGCTAAGCTGTTGCGGCGGCACCACATCGGTCTCGGTCCCTCCCTGCTCCAATGGATGCACAATACGAATGGTCACAGGTTGATTGGCCTGAGGCGTACCATCGTGCGCCGTGGTCCGCAGTTGAATCGCCACTGACTCGCCCGCAGTATAGCCGTGGCGATCGCTCTGTGCGCTCAGCGCGACCGTGTGACGATAGACATCGATCTTGGCAACCCCCAGTAGCGGTTCCCCACGCGCATCGGTCACCGTTGCTTCCACGGTGTAGCGTGTGTCGTACAGTTCATCGGCGGTGGGGGTGATTGTTGTTTGCCAGCGACCCTGGCTGTCCGTACTGCCCGTGAAGATTTGGATCGGTTCTTGTGAGATGTCGCTGCCAGTGTCACTACCGGTGTCACTACCGGTGTCGCTGCGCCACCATCCGTCCCAGCCAGAATAGCGTCGGGTACGGTAGAGCTTAACCTCGACGGTGGCATTGGCGACCGGTTGCCCAAAGAAGTAGGTGGCAGCGACGCTCAACGGTAACGGATCGCCGCTGATGGCAAAGGTCGCCGGCGTGGTAACGCTTACGCCATAGTCTGGCTTGCGATACGCTTCGACATGCACTTCTTGCTGCGTGCGCTCGCCGGCTACCGTCACCGCCAACTGATAGACGCCAAGCGGCGGTTCGTCGCTAAGGGGGAAGGCGCCATCCACGGCACCAAAAGCATCGGGGTATGTCTCACGGCTGTCAACAAGATTGCCGCGTGAATCAAAGAGCTGCACTGTAACCACCGCTGTCTGCTCAACCAGTGTGTAGCCGCGATTGAGATTGTAGCGCAGTAGGGCCTGGTAATAGATGGTTTGGCCGGGCCGATAGAGTGGACGGTCAGTATGCAGATAGGTACGAAGCTGTTGTGTCGATGGTTCGTGCCAGAGCCAGAAATTCTCCCCGACGCTCCATTGCCAATCCAACCCAGCAAGGGTGATATCGGTCCCCGTTGGCGTTGCACTTTCCCCCATCACCATCTGTGGGGTTGCCGTGCCCACATTGAGTATAACGGTGCCCTCTGGATCGGTTACCCCTTGGGCAAGTGGCGTGCCAGCCCGATCGTAAATGGTGACGGCCATGCCACTTACGGGTGTGCGCTTCTGTAAATCCGTGGCCCAAAGTACGACTTGGCCCTCACTACCCCGCTTGACAACCAGCACATGGCGGCTAATCGCAATGAGCGCCGTCGCTGTGTCATGCTGTAGGTTGCTTGCTCGAATAATGTATAGCCCGGTCGGTATGGCAGCCGTTGTCTGCTCAAGTGGGAGCTCAACCGTCCGCTGTGTAGAATCGCTGGTAGCGGTGAAGGTCTGTTGCCATTGCAGCGTGACAGGAAGTCCCGTCACATCAAGTGGTAGTGCGGTGTAGGGGGAAGAGGAGGCATAGCGCCGTACAAAGGCGCTTGCTTCAAGGGGGTGCAGGCTAAAGTCAACGGGACTGCCACCGGTTGTCCAGAACGGAAAGGTGTTATGGCCAGTGGGGTCGATCAATTGTAGCGCGCGCCCCGCCCCGAAACTCAATGGCTGAGGCGGCGTCTGCATAATTGCCTGTGCATGTGCCGATGGCACAAGAAGAAAGAGCGTGCAGAGGATGAGCCCAACCACTAGGGAAACAACAGTTGCCCAAGCGACTCCGTATTGACGGCGTTGACGGCGTTGAGGGCGTTGAAGGCGTTGAGGGCGTTGATGTCGGTGCAATTGGTCCATTGCTCTGATCCTTATCGATAAACCCTAAAAAGCCGCACAGTTTCTCGCTGTAGGAAGAGTCGAATCAGTGCAACGCTTCAATGGGCACTCATTAATGAGCTGTATATATTTTTCAAATAGACTACGCTCCTTGAATCAATTTATACTCCACGAGCAGCACAGATAGTAACTCATTCCTTCTGTAAAAAGTGTTACTTTCTGGCGCTCGTTGGTATACATAATAGATAAAATCCTTAAAAGCCATACAGCTTCTCCCGTGTAAAAGTACCCTTATTATGTATGGCTTTTAAATGATTAGTCTATAAGTTCCGCACTGCGAGTTGATTACCCTAGAGCGGTCGATGCTCAGGTGCTCGTTCTGGGATAGCCGCATAACTCTGATTCAAATAGCATAGTAGAATGACAGAATATCATCATCTCGATGCAAGAAAATCAGCATTTTTTCTGAAACCTTACGATTACACAGTTATGTACTAACGTTTATTGGGTTGAATGTCAGCTTTGGGCGATGGCAGAGAGGTATTGACCGAGCCATTCTCTGTTGGCGTCAATGTTGGCGTCAATGTTTCAGCCAAGGTATGCCATGCGCTTGTCACTGCCGCATTTTGTGCTGCATCAGGTTCATCTGGAGCGTAGCGAGCTTGATGATAGGCCGCTGTGACAGTGGCAAGGGGCTCTGCTTGCTCCTGCCAACTTTGTTGGAGATGTTGTGCATACTCGGTAGGTGTTTCGGCAGGTGTGCGAGCAACCCCGGCGGTTGCCGCACCGGCGAGCAACTGCTGATAGATCGCACGAATGCGCCGCCGTGCATCGGATTCGCCATCGAGCGAGAGGAAGGGATCGTGGGCTGTGCGTTGCCGCCCGAAGAAGCGATTCCAGAGTCCACTCAGTTGATCTTGGAGCAGGTCAGCCGTTAGAATCGACTCCCGTGTCTCATCCTCATCCGTGGCACTTTCCGTCTGGAGGCGGCGCAACGCCAAGGCGAAGGCAATGATAATCAGGCCAACGACGATTGCCAAACCGATCCAGCGATAGGTGTCGGGGAGAGAGGCGTTACCCTGGGCTACCTCTTGCATCTTCTCCATCTGCTCGGGGGGTGGCATCATGTCGGCCAGCGGACTATCCGCCATCCGATCGAGCAGCTGTTGGATCAGCGGCTCTAAGAGACGCGCTAAGAGGTAGACAATAAAAAAGGCGATATAGCTAAGCGCCAGCAGCACGGCACTAATGGCCTGACCGATCCAGCCGATGACCACATTGGCGGCGTCGAGTAGGCGCTGCATCTGTTCTGGGGCTAGCACAAATGCCACCAGCACTCCTGCGGTCAAAAGGCCACCCACCGTAACCAAGACACTGCTGAGCCAGTAGCGGTTGACTTTGGGGGCCGCCGAGATACGCCGTTGCCCCATGCCAAGCGCCCGATCAAGCCCAACGGTGATTTTGAGGCTGGAGAAGGCCAGTGCCAACATCCCCGCACCAAAGAGCAACACAATTAGATAAAAGAGTTCGTTGGGCAGTGGTCGCTTGGCAATCGCCATGATGATGACAAAGAGCACCATGCCGGCCACACTACGCATCAACGCACCCCAAACTTCATCGTGCGTAAGACCGCGCACGGCGTCGCCGATCCCATTGAGCCAGAGGATGATGAGCACGAAGAGGGTTATTACCTGTGGAGGCACTTCTTCACTTCCCCAATGGGTCAGCACGTAGCCCAGATCATACGCCCAAGTACCCTCCCAAAGGAGATGGGTGGCGTGATAATATTGCCACCATGTCACGCCCAGCACGGTGAGCAAGCCCAGCAGCGCTACGGTCAGACGTGTGCGCCAAGCCAGTGCACTGGGAATGTCGCTCATACGCTGATTGTCAGGAGCTGCGGCCGTCGGGGTAGGCACCACGCTGGCCCACTTCACGGCGACAAGGCTTAGCAGCGGCACGGCGACGATTAACCAAGGATCGATCAGCACACCGTCATAGGAAGGGGACAAAAATGACTTGAGCAGCAGCAGCCAGGGCCAGAGCCAGGCAAAGCGCATGAGGGTCAACAAGATGGGGACAATCGTAGTCAAGCGGATATCTCCTCTGGTACAAGCGGGGACGGTGGCATGGTACGCTTCGCTTGGAGGCGTGGCAGCGTTACCTCGCCTTCGTTCGTCACGGCCAATGTCTCCAACGCCAGCCATTCCTCAAGAGCGCCAAGATGTTGGTGCTGGATATTGGGCAGATAGGTACTGGGGCGAGCCACGCCCAGGGTCAAGAGGACAACCGCATATTCGCGGCGGCGCAGATCAAGCAAGGTCTGTTCGATCTGTGGCGTAAGGATTGCCGTGACGACGACAACGGTGGCCCCATAGGGCAGCGTGGGCGCTTCGAGTTGGAGAATCCGCTCCAGCGGCCAACGACCACGGATATCATCGATCCGCGCGAGCGCAGTGAGCATCTGCACGAGTTGATCGGGGTGTTGGCGGGGGCGCACGCGAATGTGCTGTAGACCGCCGGGCACCGTCGTGTTGACAAAGAGACCAACGGTGTACGAATCGATCCAGAGTTGGCGTGCCAGCGATGCGGTGGCCGTAATGCCGAACTCACGCAGATTCCAGTCGTAGCCCTCGTTAAAGTAGTGGGCGGTGCTAATGTTTAAGAAAAAGGCGACGGGGCGGCTGGCCGACGGATCAAAGACTTTGGTTTGGAGATTGAGGCTGCGCGCGCTGGCCTTCCAGTGAATGTGGCGAAAGTTATCCCCTTGGGCGTAGTCGCGCACCCCCATCATGCGCAGCGGATCCTCGATGACGCGGCGACTGCTTCGATAATCGCCCAGCGGATGGCGGGCGGGCAAGCCGAGCGCTGTCACAGGTACAATGCGTGGGTAGACAAGTAATTCCGTGGGTGTTTCATCGATAAAACGGCGAATATCAAAGCCAAATATATCGCCGGAGCGCAGTTGGGCGGGGCCAAAGTGCCAGAGGCCACGGTGTAAGCCACGGATGCGATAGCGGCGCACGACCCGTTCGTACCAGCGCATACCCAGCACAGTAACTAACCGACGATGCTCGCCATCGGCCTCTTCGGTGACCATCTGGCTGGCGACATTGATCGAAAGGGGCATGAGATCATCAATGCGCAACCAGGGCAGTGGCAACGGCTTGGCGTTAACAATCTCCATCTGCAAATCGGTCTCTTCGCCCAGGTAGAGCCGGTCGCGCCCCAGATGACGGCGATAGGTGAGATTGACCAGACAGTAGCGGGCCCAGAGAAAGGCGACGCCGATCACCAACCAAAGAAAGATACTGACCAGAAAGAGCAGTTGGTTGCGCAGGATGATACTAAGTACCGTCAACGCACCCACAAGGATCGTCGCCCGATTGTTCATGCGTGCCAGACCTCTTCGACCGGCACTGGTGTTTCATTGACCAATGTCATCAATAGGTCGCCGGTTGCTTGCCCGTGAAGGCGCGCTTCAATGCTGGGCGCTAAGCGGTGGGCCAAGACAGGGCGCGCCATCTGTTTAATGTCGTCGGGAATGACATAGTTCCGTCCATGAATGGCGGCCAGCGCTTGGACGGTGCGGTAATAGGCGAGCGAGCCGCGCGGGCTAACCCCAAGGGCAAACGATTTGTGGGCACGGGTGGCCGCCACGATGTCGAGCAGATAATCTTCCAAGACGGGATGCACATGGACGCCGCGACAAATTTGGTTGGCGGCGCGGATGTCGTCGGTGGAGATGACGGCGGTGAGTTCGACCAGGGGATTGGCGGTGCGGAAGCGGCGCAAAATCTGCCGTTCCTCTTCGCGCTGTGGATAGCCCATGCCCACCTTGAGCAGAAAGCGATCGACTTGCGCTTCGGGCAGTGGAAAGGTGCCTTCCAACTCGACTGGGTTTTGCGTGGCCAGCACGAGGAAGGGATAGGGCAGCGGCCGTGTCGTGCCGTCAACGGTGACCTGACGCTCTTCCATCGCTTCGAGCATGGCGGATTGGGTCCGTGGCCCGGCGCGGTTGATCTCATCGGCGAGGACAATCTGTGCCATCACCGGCCCGGCGCGGTACTCAAATTCCTGGCGCTGCTGGTTAAAGATGCTGACCCCGGTAATGTCGGAAGGGAGCAGATCCGGCGTAAACTGGATGCGTTGAAAGCTGCCGCCAATCGAGCGGGCGAGCGTCTTGGCGAGCATCGTTTTGCCAATGCCAGGGACATCTTCGAGGAGAACATGCCCTTCACAGAAGAGGGCGACGAGCAGCAGCTCCACAACATTCTCTTTGCCCACAATGACTTTGGCGACATTGTCGCGTACGGTCTGGGCCAGGTGTTGGATTTGGTTGATATCAGACAAAAGTCTTCGGCCTTTCATTTCACCGAATTCATTCGGTGGCTGAGATGCAAAACCCGTTGAAACGGGTTGAAAAAATAAATGGGGAGAAGCGCGTAGGCTGAGCTTGTCGAAGCCGAAGCCGCTTCGGCTTCGACAAGCTCAGCCTACGCTCTATTACCATTATCGAATTCATTCGGTTGCGAACTCGGCCAACCGCACCGGCCGCCCTTCCCGTAGGGAGCGCCCCGCGGCTAGCCCCATCACCACTGGCATACGACCATCCATGCCAGTCACCGGGACGGGGGCACCGGTGAGCACGGCATCAACAAACGCGCGCATCTCGCTGACATAGGAGTCCATGTACCGCTCCAGAAAGAAGTAGAGGGGATTCGCCTGGGAGACCCCTGCGGCTGTGCTCTGTTTTATGTTGTATGGCGTCTTATTGGTGGCCTCAATCGCGCCCAAACTGCCAAAGACTTCGGCTCGTTGGTCATAGCCATAGACGGCTTGGCGACTGTTGTCGATCACGCCCAGCGCGCCGTTGGTAAACTTGAGGGTGACAACCGCGGTATCGATATCACCGGCCTCGCCAATTGCCGGATCGACGAGCACGGCTCCCACCGCATAGACCTCCTCAACTTCGGCCCCGCTCAGATAGCGCACCATATCAAAGTCATGGATCATCATATCGAGGAAGAGGCCACCGGAGACTTTGACATAGCCAATGGGCGGCGGCGCAGGGTCGCGGCTGGTGATGCGCACAAGGTGCGGCGTCCCAATCGCACCGCTTTGCACGGTCTCGTGCAGATGGCGAAAGTTGCTATCAAAGCGCCGGTTGAAGCCGATTTGCAGTTTGACCCCCGCGCGCGCCACTGTTGCCAGCGCACGGTCGATCTCTGCCAGATCAAGCGCAATTGGCTTTTCGCAGAAGATATGTTTGCCCGCGTCGGCGGCTTCGATGATCAGGCGCGTGTGGGTGTCCGTGCTGGAGCAGATGACGATGGCGTCAATGGCTGGGTCTTCTAAGAGGGCACGGTGATCCGCATGAGCCGCGGGAATCCCAAAGTCCGCGGCGCACTTCTGTGCGCTTTCTAGATAGAGATCAGATACCGCCAGGATTTGGGCGTTGGGGATGCGATAGATGCTCTCGGCATGAACTCGGCCAATTCGGCCGGCACCGATGAGACCGAGGTTGAGTTTGTTTGGCATAATGGTTTGACTTATCCAGTGGTGGGTGTACATGGGCCACACCCCTTATGAAGGATACGCTATCTATTCGCTCATCAGATGAAAGTGTGCAAACCCAATAATTTATCGATGATGTAACCAGCGGGTTGCACACTTTTCGTAGGCGAGCCTATCTATTATAGCGGATCGGCCGACGATTGTGAAACTACCTTGTCACCACCGGTAGGTATTGTTCGTAGTCGATACCCCAGAGGATATTAATCTCATCAACTGTCTCACCAGCTTTGACTAAAACTTCCTGGCCGCTGGTGTACCATTGCGTGCTACCGGTGCCACCATAACAATCGAGGTCGCTATAGCCATAGTTGTAGAGGGTTTTGATGCCAGCGCAAATATGATAGGTGCCTGGATAAAGCCCTTGTAAGCGAAAGGTGCCCTCATCGCTGGTGTAGGTATCTCGATAAATAAAGATCGGTTGGTTGGAAGTAGTTGGGATGGCAAGGATTGTGAGGCCGGAGACGGTACTACTAGCATTGCTGTAGACGCGCCCAGTTACGATGCCACCTTGAGGCATATCCATATCGATATTGGGCGTTATCTCGCTATCATTAGTTTCCACCGCTTGACTCAGATTAAAGATAGGCTGATCTGGATAAAAGAGAGACGCACGCTGGCCACTTGGATCATCAAAACGCACATAGTACCTACTATAGGAGAGCCCCTCGATTTCATAACGGCCATCCTCATCGGTAAAGGTGTAGGTCTGCGGCGAGTTTAAAACGAGCACGTCACTATAATAGTAGGGATAGGTATAAAGACTCACTTTGACACCTGCTTGAGGGTCTCCCCCTGCTGTCACACGCCCACTGATCGCACCATTCGACTGCGGTCCATTGTCCATACGAATATCGATGTTTGGCTGGATGCCACCAGCGATGAGTTTAATATCGGTCGCTGTTTCCCAGCTATCGCCCCCGTAAATCGTATAAAAGTAATAAGTTATAAAGGGCGAATAATAGATGCCAGTCTCCACGCGCAGACGATAAGTACCTGCTGGTAGCCCCCCGATATCGTAGGTGCCATCCGCTGAATTGGTGGTCAATGTTGTGGCGATGACCCAGTTGTTGCCCTCGTGTCTATACAGCGTTAAGCTGGACGGTGGTGCCGGTTGCCCCAATAACGTGATCGTGCCCGTAATATGTGCTCCCAAAGCCAATTCTGCGTTGACATCGGTGATAACAGCCTGTTGCGCCACGCGAATGGTGGCTGCGTTGCTGCGGTAGGTCACATTGTCGTAATATTCATAGCGATAGTGGCCAGCCGCGTCATAGAAAAAGAGTTGATATTCTCCAGCCTGTACATTCTTGACAGCATAATCACCATCATCGTTCGTGCTGGTGTAATATTGATAGGGTACATTCGGCAGATAAACCGGTGGCATAGGGATTGCGGTAGCTGCCGGCCGTAATTGCGATGTGCTGGCGTGTGTCAATGATGGTGCCGCATCCGGTACTGGATAGTAGGACAGTGCATTTGCTGGAACCACATAGACTCCAATATCGGCCAATGGTCCATCCTGTGGCGAAGTGAGTCGACCACTGATGGTTCCCAGATCTGCCCCATCCCCCAATACGATAACGACGTTGCTGATTACTGATCCAGCGGTCACGGAGAGATTTTTTGCATCGGCAATATCATAGACATCATCATAACATTCCTGCCAATAGCCGCTACCGTTGTAACCAGTAGCGCAGATATGGTATGTGTCGGCAGCCAATCCACGAAAATGAAATTCGTTCTGGTTCGGCTGGAGATATTGCGAGTCGATGGGCTGCCATCCATTCCATTGGCTATCCAGCATATAGGATGGATTAACCTTCTGGTAAAGTATCGCATTTATATTCCATGGGGTGCTCTCATCGACCAAACGAACGACACCCGTAATTTGCCCCCCTTCTGCAACTGTGAGGTCAATGCCAGAGCGGTTCGTCCCATTGGCAATAATATCTGTTGCATTGAGAACCGTGCTGGCATCGCTATAAAACGTTTTGCCATAGTGCAGAGTGGGATCAGTCGCACCAATGCGATAAGCGCCCGCCGCTAAGATGGAAAAGCGATAGTGTCCACTGCTATCCGTTGTTACCTGACCGGTGGGATACCAATTATTGTTGTAGAAATAAGGTTGGTAGATGCTGACCGTCATGCCGGCGATGGGAGCACCGATACCATCGCGCACGATACCACTAATGCTGCCGGGGGCCTCGGGCGCGTCTTCTTTGGCGTAGACGATGGGATCACCCGTGCTGAAGATAAACCAACACGATAGGCTTAACGACGTAACCACAAAAATCAACAACAAAACACGATGCGGTGCAGTGATAGATTTCATGGATAGGTTCCTTTGGGAAGAGATAATGGGCACGACTCAACTGACACAGGATTGCTTCAATTAACACAACGAGAAATATTAACACAATGAGAAATAGCACAGTGGCCAGTGCCCTATTGGGTTACTGGCCACTGATATACATAACCGCAGGAATTACCGTCTGACTACCGGCAGATACTGTTCATAATCAGGACCCCAGAGAATATCAATTGCTGTAACAGTTTTACCTGGTGTAACGGGAACAGCAATGCCATCATCAAACCAGAGCAGGGAGCCGGTTTCCCCGTAACATTTGGTTGTCTCCGTTGAAGATAACGGGTAGTTGGTAGCAAGACAGATATGGTAGTTGCCTGGGTAGAGCCCTGTTAACTGATAGTGGCCGTCAGTTGGATCGACGGGCACAGTGGTGAGGATAAAGCGGTTGAAATTTTGATCATCCAGCAAAATCGCCAACACAACCAGATCAGGCACTGCCTTGCCATCAATACGATGTACTGACCCTTCGATCTTGCCCGCCTCCTGAAGCGCTACATTTTGCCCGGTGATCACATCACTGTCATTAAGTACCAGGGGCGCTATGCTATAGGGTATCGGTGCACCACCCTGAAAAACTGGCGCATAATGATTGGTGGTATCCTGAAAACGCAGATAATAGGTACCGTCGGTTAACCCTGCCAACCGATAGTTGCCGGCTTGGTCGGTTGTCGTATAAATGATGGGCGTCGAATAGCTCGGCTCGCAACAATTATTCCGTGAATAGAGCAAAACCTTGATTCCCGATTGTGCCTTGCCAGTGGCGGTTACATGTCCACTAATACTGCTCTCAAAATGGGGCCCATTGCTCAATAGAATATCGATATCGCCACGCGTTTGTCCAGTTGTCAGCGTAATACTCGCCGCGTTTTCTATGGTTGTGCCACCGTATAGACCAGAATAGTTGTAACTGCCAATGGTTCCATAAATATAAGCATTGGCCATTACACGATAGATGCCGGCAGCGAGCCCGCTGAAGAGATAGGCTCCTGTTTGTGGATCACTTTGCGCGTGCGCAATCTGTGGCCACCATCGTGGTTCATCTTCTTGGGTATTCTTTCGGGAAAGGAATACATCGGCTGCCGGTACAGGCTGCCCATCAATCGTGATTGTGCCCCTAATTTGCGCGCCAGGTAGCAGCGTGGCATTAACATCGGTAAGAATCTCGCGCTTACCGACGGTTAAGATCGTGGCATCATTCAACGTGACCGCATCATTATAAAATTCGGCACGGTATTGACCGGTTGCATCGCGGAAGGCCACCTGATACAGATCGGCTGCCAGGGCTGAGAAGTGATAATGCCCCGACGCATCAGTTTTCGTGGCGGCAATGTAGGCGAATGGGGGCGGCTCGATGCCTACGATGATCGTCGTAGCTGGATCAAAATAATCTAGGCTCTGCGCATCCGCAAGCGTGCCATAGCCTGGATAATAGGTGGGATCTGCAGGACGGCGGATGTAGACATCAATATTGGCAAGTGGTTCATTGGCAGCATTGGTCACATGACCACCGATCTGGGCATAATCAGCACCATCACCCAAGACCATTGATAGACCGGTTGTTGTCGTGCCGGCCGTAGCCGTGATATCCGCGGCGTCATTAACATTATAGACATTATCATAGCACTCGCGCCAATAGACTTGATCTTGCACGGCTGTGGCACAAATACGATAGCGTTCGCTACCCAAGCCATCAAATTGGAACGTATCGGTCATCATCGAAAGGGTTTGACTTTCAATCGGTTGCCAATTGGGGCGTGTTAGATTTAGATAGGATGGATAGGTGAAATCTCTATAGAGTTCAACTAGCTTATTCGTAAAGGTAAGGCCACCGCTACCGACGATCGAGCCAATCATGTGTCCAGCCGGCTGCAAAGTCAGATCTGCTCTCACCTGATTACCTGCTACCGGAATTTCTGATGCACCCGGGTTGTTGCCACCAGTCGTATACAGTTGTCGGCCATAGACGCCGGCACCGTCGCTTACAGCAAGCTGAAAGATACCGGGTAATAAAAGTGCAAAGCGATATGTACCATCCGCCTGTGTGGTCACTTGCCGTTCTTCACTCCAGTAGGATGACCAACTGCGATAAAGTTTCATCTCCATGCCCGCCAGCGGTTCGCCCGCCGCATTGCGCACCACGCCGCTAATACTACCAAGCGCATTGGGGACATTTTCTTCGGCATAGAGCGGTTGTGGCGCAGACGAGAGACTAAGAGTCACCTTGAAACTGAGGGCAAGCGCAAAGAACAATAACAGAACGCGCAGAAATGATAACTGACTTGCTCGCATAGAGAAGATCCTTTCGATAAGGCTATACTGAGTTCAGAAGGAACCCCCGAATTTTACGCGTAGTCAATCAAGCCGCTTTCTCGTGCACCATCTCACCGAATCGGCAAGAAAAACTGGGGCTTTGAAGTTGGCTTGAGTATAGAGGGCAGTTGTCATTAAGGCTACTCCAGAAAAATAGGTATCCATAACTATTTGCTTTTCTTCGTGTCGGGTGCCCGTTGGGCGCGTGTGCCTTCGTGTATCTTTGTGGATCATTTAATTCTTGGAATAGCCTAAATGAAAATAAAGATTACTTGCTATTGTGATGGAGACGGTAATGAAAACGCAAATTCCGTTTGCAGATTGCGGTAACTTCACCCTATACTTTGGGAATACGCTATTGATAAATCTACAAGACGTACGCAAGTCGCTGGTTGAGTCGGCCGCTTTGGATTGGGTATTCTCTCTGGGCATGAGACCGAGGGCTGCATAACGTCTATTGCACGGATTACAGGATAAGACTTTCTCATGACGATCTTTGTTCCACCTATACCAACACCCCCACATATACCAACGTTACATGCCGTCGTTGATCGCCTCATCCCCGCCGATGATTTCCCGGCCGGCTGGGCCGGCGGCGCTGAAGCCTACCTCGCCACCCACTGGCAAGGCGATCTCGCCAAGTTCGTGCCACTCTTGACCGCAGGGCTAGCCGCGCTCGATGCCGATGCCCAACAGCAATATCACCAGCCCTTTGCCCAATTGTCAGCCGCCCAACAGGACGAGCTATTGCAGCAGATCGAGATGGAGACAGCACGCACGGGCTGGTCAGTGAATCCACAGGAATGGCTGGAAACCCTCACCAACCTCGCCGCCGAGGGGTATTACAGCGATCCAAGCAATGGGGGGAACCCTGGCAGCCATTCGTGGCAGATGGTCGGCTTTGAGCCTGGCCCCACGTCATCCCATGCCCATATTACCCCGCCGCCACCGCCTTCGATTTCCCCTGTGACGCTGGCGGAAGCCGCCGCCGAGTACGACGCCATCATCATCGGATCGGGGGCCGCGGGGGGCATCGTGGCCTGTGTGCTGGCCGAGGCTGGTAAGCGCGTATTGCTGGTCGAGCGCGGGGCTTGGCTACCGTACGATCAGGTGCCACTCGACCATCTTCGTAACCATCGGCTCTCGCTCTATGGTCACAACACCGGTCCCTCGCTTGTCGGCAATCCACGCGTTGTCGTGACCGCAGAAGGTGAAGAGCGGATCATTGCGCCGCACGAAGGGGGCTACCACAACAACGCCATGACGGTGGGTGGTGGTACACGCGTCTACGGGGCGCAGGCGTGGCGCTTTCTGCCCGAAGATTTCCGCATGGCCAGCCGCTATGGCACGCCAGCCGAGAGTTCGCTGGCCGATTGGCCGATCAGCTACGAAGAGTTGGCTCCCCATTATGAGCAGGCCGAATGGGAGATCGGTGTGGCTGGGCCGGATGTTGTCCAAACTCGACGTGGCGCGCGGGCCAAGGGCTATCCCATGCCACCGGTGCCGGAAACGTTGGGTAGCAAACTCCTCTGCACAGGCGCAGAACGGTTGGGCTGGCACGCCAACCCAGCGCCGCTGCTGATCAACACGATCACCTACCAAGGGCGGCCCGGCTGTGTGCAGTGTGGCATGTGCGTCGGCTTTGCCTGCCCGTCAGAGAGCAAGAACGGCTCGTACAACACGGTCATCCCACGCGCCCTCGCCACCGGCAACTGCACCCTCGTCTGCGAAACGCAGGCCACGCGAATTGTCACCGATGCGCGCGGCCAGGTGACCGGTGCCACCCTCGTTCAACTCGATGCCGCTGGTGGTCGTACGGAGCGAACAATCAGCGCCGACCGTGTTGTCGTGTCGGCAGGCGCGATTGAGTCGGCGCGCCTGCTGTTGAACAGCCGTTCCGCACAAGAACCGGCGGGCCTCGGCAATAAGCATGACCAGGTGGGGCGCAATCTCCAAGGGCATGTCTACACCGGTGCGTTTGGTCTCTTTCAAGAAAAAACTTACGACAACATCGGCCCTGGTGTCTCGATTTCGACGAGTGATTTTAACCACGACAACGCTGGCATCATTGGCGGCGGCATGTTGGCCAACGAATTTATCAAGCTGCCGATTATCTTCTGGCGCACGACGCTACCACCCGAAGTCCCGCGTTGGGGTGCCGCCAATAAGGAACATATGCGCCACTACTTCCAGCGCACGCTCCAGGTTTATGGTCCGATCCAGGAGATCCCGACACCGATGGCACGCGTCACCCTGCACCCGACTGTCACTGATCGGTTAGGGATGCCAGTGGCGCGACTCAGCGGCAGCGTTCACCCCGAAAGCCTGCGTAGCGCCGATTTCATGCGTGAGCGCGCGACCGAGTGGTTACACGCCAGCGGTGCCACCCACATCTGGAGCCACCCCAATACGCCGCGCCTGAGCGGTGGTCAACATCAAGCCGGCACCTGCCGCATGGGTGATGATCCCCATAGCTCGGTGACGGACAAATGGGGACGGGTGCATGGGCACGAGAAGCTCTATGTGATCGACGGCTCGCTGCATGTGACCAATGGCGGTTTCAATCCCGTGCTGACGATCATGGCGCTGGCGTTTCGTTGCGCGGCGGGGATTGTTGCTGGAAGTTGAATTGCTTGGGAAATGGTCAGCTTTGTACAAAAATCACGTGGGTTTCGTTCGTCCCAGGACGAACGAAACCCACGTGATATTATGATTTTGAAGTACAGCAGCAAAGAATTGAGTGCCGTGCTGATATAGAAATAGGTAAACTTACGGTCGCGCCGGCGCCGCCTTAAAGATAGTCTCCAGCAGATCTGCCCGCTCCGCCGGCGTCGCCCAACGGGGCTGGGCAAAATCCTCCAGCACACCGGTTAGGATCTCCGTGCTGATCACCCGCCCCTGATAGATGGTGTGGCGCGCATAGAGTTCGGTGCGCGTCTCCCAGCTCCACATCTGGTCAAAGAAGAGATTCCCTAAGCCGTAGACAATGATCCCTGGCCCACCAGCGTCGTCGACCCCATAGGGCTCCATCGCCTGCGGGACGTGGCTCTGTACGCCGGTGACAATATCTGCGCCGGCGTCGCGCAATTCGCGGAATTCGATTACCTGGCTATCGGTTGGATAGGGGAAATAGGTTTCTTCATATTGCAACTCGACCGCAACCACATCAACCTCTTTAGCCATTGCCCGTACACTCGCCAACACTTCCTCTTTGTGGTCATAATAGTAGCAGGCCCCAGGCTCTTCGTCGGTTACCCAGGCGCTCGACGGCCCATAGGCGAGCGCGGCGATAAAGGCAAAGGTGTTACCGTTGTGCTCCCAGCGCAGCGGCGCACACGCTTCTGCGGGCGTAAAGCCGCTGCCATAAATCGCAATGTCATGATCTTTGTAAAACTGGAGCGACCGCCGCGCCCCCTCATAGCCAAAATCGTTAACATGATTGCCGCTTAGCCCGACAATGTCGGTGCCGACCGCTTCGAGCGTGGCCCAGTAGTCGGTGTGGCTACAGAGGGTGAGGTTATTCACAGTGTTGTTGACGACGCAATCGTCGAGAAAGGGGATTTCGTTGCTGATGTGGGTGATGTCGGCAGCGGCAAAGGTGGCAGAGATCACGGCGGCGGGATAGAGAACCCCGGAGCGGGCCATGGCGGCGGCGGTGCCGCGGGCCATCGCCGTGACGCCGGTCATTAGCAAAGTGGTGAGTTGGCCGGCGTCCCGATTGGTGACGGGGATGGCAAGGCTTTGGTGCAAATAGTCGGTCAACAGCCTCTGTCCCACACCATCAACCGTCAAGGCAACGCCAAGCGGATAGTCTGTGGGATCGAATTGATTGCTCAACACGTTCACGCCATCAATTGTCAGGACTTTGTAGCGGGGATCTAGCTGGTCAAAGGCCATGATGCCCCATGATCCGGCGGTTGCTTCGAGTTCAGCTAACAGCGTCTCTTCGCCTACCAAGGGCGCGGTGGTTAATCCCCAGAGACTCTGTAAGGTCGCGGCCGCATCTGGTGTTACAAAGAGGGGACCGCTGCCAAAACCCTGCCAACGCTGTTGCAATTCTTTGAGCGCGATCTCATCGGTGGTGGTGGCAAAGGGCACAACGACCGCAAAGTAGCGTTCCAGTAACGGTTCTGCCCCGGTGCCTGGGCGCACAACGCGGACCACGGTGAGCGCGTTATCTGGCGTGTCCAGCACATGAAGCGGCTGGGGACCGTTTGCTGCTTCCACAGTCGAATGCTGGACGAGGGCATCAAAGATCTGGCTGGCATAGGGATCGGGCACATTTCCCGCTAGTGCCACTGTGACGGGGCCATCCAGCATTTCGGTTACGGGCGAGTTTTGGATAAAGTGGCTAGCCGGTGGTACGGGTAGGGTCAGGGGAATCGGTGGTAGGATACACCCGCCAACGAGCACCATGAGGAGCAGCATACCGCCGGACAATATAGCTGTTCGAGTACGTGTTGTTGACTTGAGAAGCGTAATGGAATTAATCATGGCACGTGGCAATTT
Organism: Caldilineaceae bacterium; assembly: GCA_034432375.1. GTDB lineage: Bacteria > Chloroflexota > Anaerolineae > Caldilineales > Caldilineaceae > JAHBVH01. The sequence continues at coordinate 12,482 of DAOUCA010000225.1, read as the reverse complement.
GGTGTTTCGTAGAGTGGATTTGACAAGTTTATATTCACCGTTATATCACATATAACACAGTATAATGGAGAATTCGCCGAACAAAAAAGCCGGAAGTAGCCGTTACACAATTGTGTAACGGCTACTTCCGGCGAATTGGGTAATAGCCTTAATCGGTACTACACAGTATGACTCGATTATGAAAGGCGCAAATGTTGCCCTACGTAAATATAATTTGGATTGGAAAGACCATTCAGATGCATCAGATGGTGAACGCTGATGCCATTCCAAGCGGCAATTTGGCTCAACGTATCACCGGCTTTGACTGTGTACCAGCCATAACCATGACCACCGCTTGGCGGATAGCTGGGACCACCATAGATGCTGGGAATGCAGATCTTTTGTCCGACATAGATATAGCTGGCATTGCTCAGGTAGTTGGCCGCGGCCAGCGAATAAGTATCAATGCCAAACCAGGCGGCAACACCGGAGAGCGTATCGCCCGGCTTGACCCAATAGTAGCTTGAGCAGCCAGCGGGCGCACCATTGACGGCAGGGACATAGATCTGCTGTCCGACATAGATATAGCTGGCGTTTGACAGCCCATTGGCTGCAACCAAGGCATTGACGGTAACGCTGTAGCGGCGGGCAATTTGCGAAAGGGTTTCGCCAGCCTTAACAATGTGATAAATGCCACTTGCTGCCGGTGCTTCGGCGGGGGCCGCGAATGCTGCGGTGGGCATTACGGTTGCCGTGAGCATACAGAGCAGTACGAACGCAAAAAGAATGCGACGATTCATGAACTTTCTAGAGAGTTGCTGTACCATACGTAGCTCCTTTTACAATAGTTGATATGAAGTAAAACAAGTTGATTATACCTATACTGCTATCCTTACACTGCTAGCCTTATACTGCTATCCTTACACTGCGAGGTAGCCAACTTATCCTATACACTGACGGTTGGGTCCCTCAAGTAGCAATTATCCATTTGCAGTGCAACCGAGGTACCTTTTCAATATTTACAATATTTAGAGGTGAGCGAGTGCCGGTTGCGTAACCTGCGGCAATTTGCAGGTGTATCGAAAACAAGGCTAGTTTGCCGCTCTTTACTGAACGACACCAACCGTGCATGAATTGGGTGAGCCAACTACAATCAGTATATGACTTTATCGTTGATTTACCGTTGATAGCCCAACCTTCTACCTATAATGACGAAGCAATGAAACATTTGTTACGGTTTAGGTAACTCCAATCTGTAAATAGCATAGGCTATTTCCCCTGTGTAATTTGAATTTTCTCATTTTAGAAGAAAACTAAGTGATCGATTGTTTACAAATTTGTTTGCTTGCTAACAAAACGTTGGGTTAAATCAGTTGGTTCCGTAGAGATTGTAAGAAATGGATAGACGCAAGGAGAGAGTGGTGTGGAGGAGAAGCGGAGATAGACGCAGAAGACACTTGGCGCAAAGTTTCCAGGTTGTCATTGGTCTCTCCACTACCTGACCAATGACAACCTGGAAACTAACAAGTTGTTAGATCAACGGCGAGCTGCGCTGCACAAACTGAAAGGGGATCTGCCACGGATCGCGTAGGAAGAGTAACTTGTCCCCGCGTGCGGTTGAGGTGATTTCACCCGCCGTCGCCCCGGCCGCCACCAACCGCTCACGTTCGGCTTCGATATCGCCGGACGAGAAGGCCATGTGGAAGTTGAAAGGGCTCATGTTGGGGTAATCTGGCATGGGGGCCGCTGGATTGTTGTAGAGCTCCATCATCGCGCCTACATCATCGGCGATAAAGTGCATATAGGGGGATTCGGTGCTGGCAACGACAATGCGCATGCCCAAATTTTCGGCGTACCATTTGGCCATTGCGGCCGGCTCAGGCACATTGATCGCGACATGTTCGAGTTTCATTTGGTTCAGCTCCTTCTTATTAATAATTAGCAATTAAAAATTGATTATTGACTCTTAACTATTGTTGCCATTTCTACGCCACCGCGGCCTACGCCACCGCGGCCTTCGCCTGTTTCAGCGCATAGTCATAAACGCCAAAATGCTCACCTTCGCGCTCTTCCGGGTCCACATACTTCATCCACATCGCCTGCTCTGGCTTGTCACCCGATAGCACGCGGCGGCTGACGCGCAGATCGCTGACTGGATCGTGCCACTTGACTTCGCCTTCTTGCAACAAGATATAGTTGCCGGCATACTTGTCAACTAACTCTTTTTGGTGATCGACATAATGCAGCGCCTGCTCGGCAGTCGTGCGTTGCCAACTGATGTTAATCTCCGTCGGGTCGGTCTGTACCGAATAGAAGTTGCCTACCGGTGCCGTAACTTCGCTCTGGAAATCGATCTCGTCCAGGTTAACCGTACCAAAGCCCCCTTCTGCGGCCACACGTAGCGAATTGCGATCACGTACAAAGGGCTGGGTCAGCCAGTCGCTCTGTGGATCGTGGCCCATGAGATAGGCGGCACAGGCATCGGTAGCAATCGTATGGTTGCCGGCAATCAACGTATTACAGACACGCCCCGGCCCATCGCCGCGCCCGCGCCCCCACTCCATACCCGCCTGGCCAATCAACCCGTCGATAATGCAGAGCGCCGGGTCGAAGATGCGTCCCAAGTCGGCCAACATATAAGGCATACGCACAAGGTGGTGATAGTAGGTGCGCGTCTTGCCATCCGGCTCGCCCACCATCAGCCCAAAGAGATTTTTGAGCGAGAGGGTAACACCCATAAAGGCATGATTCTTGAGTTTGGCCACTGAGATAAACTCATCAACATCGACGGCCCCTTCCGGTAATACATACTCTTTAAACATTAGACCGCCGCCGGGGACACTCACCGTTTTGTGGGGCGGTTCGATGCCATTAACATACTCAACGCCAAACTCCTTGAAGATATCGGCAAAGGTGACCGTCTGTTCGAGCGTCGTTCCTTCGTGGTACATCGTGTAGAAGCTGACATCGGGCGCGACCAGTTGGGCAGCGGTCTTTTCGCGCAGCAGCCGCAGAAATGCCCGTGCTGTCTTGTGGGTCACCAGTTGTTGCAGTTGTCCTTCAAAGTAGATGCGATTCTTAATCTCTTTGTCGTGGTTAAATTTAATCCCGATGCGCTTGGCTTTGCGCAGCCGCGCCCAAGTCTCGGTTAAGGGCTCGGTGGCACGTTTCAAGGCTTCATAGACGCCATCTTCATTGGTGCGATAGTCGCATTCGACCGCACGAACTTTGTAGGGCGCGTAAGGTGTATAGGTTGTCACAGATGGCTCCTTTGTGTTAAATCCAGTAAACACAGCTGATCTTATGATAGCCGATTTGGCGAGTGGGAGCAAACCTCTTTTGTGAAAACGCTGATCCATCTCTCCTTATCTAAAATTCCCACTGATCTTGGATGAATCTCCACAACTTCTCAACAACTTTCTGCTATGCTGAAGAGCACAACGGCGTTCGTACCGGGATTTTTTTTTTGGTCTACTTACGAGTAAAATCAGCAGATGACAAACTCAACCCCGATGGTTTGGTTGAAAGACAAAACCACAATCACTGATGGATGCTTATGACACAAGATACCGATCGTCCCACCGCAGTCGGCCCTACACCCATGAAACGTGCCACACCACTCAAGCGCTTTCTGACCAACCGCCGCGTTTGGGCCTTGCTCATTTTGTTGGTTGGTCTTGGGGTCATGGTTGTCTATGGCACGCGCACCCTGCGCGCCTATCGCGAATTTGATTATGCCCGCACTCAAGGTTTGCTCAATGGCACCGCCGACGTTGACGCCATCAAGCCTTGGATGACGATCCGCTATATTGCGGTTGCCTATGCCGTGCCGGAAGAGTATCTCTATGCAAAGCTAACTATTCCTTACCAGGATCGACCCGGTCCCCGCCGCGATGGCCTCGGCGAAGTGGCACGCCGCCTTGATCCCCATGATTCACCCAAGGCAGGCATCGACGCCGTGATCGCACAGTTGCAGACCGCGATTCTAGACTATCGCGAAAATCCCGTCGCACCAGGGTTGCGCGATATTCGGCTCTGGATGAGCCTTGCGTATATTAGCAATAGCACCGGTGTCCCCACAGACTATCTTGTCGAGCAGATCGAAGCCACGTTGCAGGCCAATCCAGGGCCGACGCCCACTGAAAATCAGGCAACGCTGCTCAGTGGCGATAATCTTTACAAGCCGCTCGATCAGTTGGTGAAAGATCTACGGTATCCTGGCGGCCCCAAAGGGTTGGAAGATGCCATCAACGCGGCTTTGGATACGTATGAGGCGCTGCCCGCGGAGGAGAAGCCATGAGCATTGATCTATCGGATCTGACCGGTACGCTCCTAAGCGCCGTGATCGCCTACGGTCCCTCTTTATTGGCCCTGGTGCTCTTTATTGGCGCGCTTGGTGTGCCGCTGCCTGGTGCGCTGTTGCTGCTGGCTGGTGGTGCCTTTGCTCGTCAGGGGATCTTGGATGTCTACACCATGATGCCGTTGGCGCTGCTGGGTGCCGTGGTTGGTGACATGACGAGCTATGGCATGGGGCGCTTTGCCGGAGGCTTTATGCAACGCCGGTTTGGCGCAACCAGCACCTGGCAAAGTGCCGAAGCAACGCTACAGCGCCGTGGTGGATTGGCCGTCTACTTAACGCGCTGGCTTTTAACGCCGCTGGCCATTCCCACCAATCTCGTGACTGGTGCCAGCGGCTATCCAGCTTGGCGTTTTTTGGCCTATGACCTCGCCGGTGAAATTACCTGGGTTGCCCTCTATGCCGGGTTGGGCTACTCATTTGGCAATTCCTGGGAATATATCGGTGAGTTGATTAGCAACTTTAGCGGCCTGCTCGTTGGTATCTTTCTCTTTGCCGTCGGTATCTACTTTGTGGTCCGCCTCTGGCGTCAACCCCACGGCAAAGCAGAAAGTGTAGAGACGGTATCGAGCCCGACTGTTGCCGGCAATTCGTAGGTTGTAAGGGCCAACTCTACCGATTGCAGATCTATATACCTTGCGGTAAGATCGATTCCACAGCAAACACGCTGCAATGATTACCCATCCCCACCTTTGGAGGAATCTATGGAACAACGACGGTTTGGCAATACCGATTTGGTCTGCTCGGCCATTGGGTTTGGCACTTGGGAGATGAGCACAACGATGTATGGCGCGATCGATGTGCAGGAAGCGAGCCGTGCCGTCGGCGCGGCCATCGATCAGGGCATTACGCTCTTTGACACCGCAGAAATTTATGGCCCCTTTCACTCTGAAGAGATCCTGGCCAAGGCACTCGGCAACCGGCGCAAAGAGATCGTCCTCGTTACCAAGGTCGGCTTTAACTATGATGAAACGGGCAAGAGCATTGGGCGCAATTCTCGCTTCGATTATGTAATCGAGCGTACCGAAGGTTGTCTCCAACGGCTCAACACCGACGTGATTGATCTCATGCTGATCCACTGGCCCGACCATGACACACCCTTTGAAGAGCCAATGCGCGCGCTCGAACAGCTCAAAGCCGACGGCAAAATCCGCTACTATGGCGTCTCGAACTTTACCGTGCCAATGATGGAGGAGTGTCAGAAACATGGCAGCCTCACCGCCAATCAAGTCGGCTATCATCTCTATGATCGACGTATGGAGCGAGAAGTGCTGCCCTACTGCCAGGCCAATGGTATTGGCTACATGGCCTATGGCTCACTCGGCTTTGGGCTGCTCACCGGTGCCTTTACCGAAGAGACAAGCTTTGTCGATTGGGATTGGCGTAGCAAGGGGAATGCTTTTGGTCTGCCTCTCTTCCAGCAAGATTCGTTCAGAAAAGAGTTACGCGTCACTGCCCGCTTAAAAGAGCTGGCCGCCGGCTATGGCAAATCGGTGGCGCAACTGGCAATCGCCTGGGTGCTGGGCAACCCAGCCGTAACCGTTGCGCTGGTCGGGATGCGCAACGACAAAGAGTTGCAAGAGAATGTGGCCGCCGCCGACTGGAAATTGACTGCTGAAGATCGCACCACCATCGACCGCATCTTTGCTGAAGAAGGCGTACCGACCTATGTCGACGTCGAGCAGGCAATATAGGAATGGTACCACTAGGGATGACCGCCGGCTGAGCTTCGTCCTGAGCCGGTCGAGGGGCTTATCGAAGCCAAGGGTCGTCCCTAGCCGACAGAAAAGGCCTTCATTTGAACAATCAATCCTTCCCCCGTCCCTGGACCAGGCTTGGTAGCGAAGCTGGCCCAACGTTACCACTGGGCATGCAAGTGCGTTACGACCAGTTGCAGAACCCACGCAATGGCGCAACGCGCAAGGCCCTTATCCTTGAAAGCGGGGATTGGGTCAATATTGTCGCCGTCACGAGCGAAGAGCGGATTGTTGTCGTGCGCCAATATCGCTTTGGTCGTGGTGCTCTCTCGACGGAGATCCCCGGTGGACTGGTCGATCCGGGCGAAGATCATGCCGTGGCCGCGGCGCGTGAGTTGTATGAAGAGACCGGCTACACCAGCGAGGATTGGCACTACCTGGGTGCGGTCGATCCCAATCCTGCCTTCCTGACCAATCGTTGTCACCAGTGGCTGGCGCGGCAGGCTGTACCAGGCGTATTGCCCGCGCCGGAAGAGGGGGAAGATATTGTCGTTGCCACCTTGACACTGGCTGAGTTGGGCGCAGAAATTCAAGCCGGAACGTTTCGCCACTCCTTGGCACTGCTCGCCTTGGCCCACGTTTATGATTTGCGTCAGTTAATCGGGACGCAGCCATGAGCGCGCTACGCCGGTGAATCCAGCCGTCAAGGCAACCGCATTTCTCTGATCGGTAGCACTACTGCGCTGTAGAGCAGCAGTGCTACCGCACCCTCCGCCCGCTGCACCACCCCTTCTATACAGAGAAAGGGCTGCCCGCGCAATACATCCTTAAAACGGGTATAGAGGTCAGGTTTGACCACCACATCAAGCAAGCCGCTTTCATCCTCCATTGACATAAAGAGGATCCCTTTGGCGGTCTCCGGGCGCTGACGCACCACCACCATGCCGGCAACGTGTAGCTTGCTGCCCGAACGAGCTTGCTTGACCTCCCAGATGCTGGCAAACCCGGCGCGCCGAAGCGGCGCGCGGAGATGGCGCATAATCTGCCCATCCAGCGCCCAGCCGGCCAGCTCCATCTCCCAGGCGCTCTGTTCCAGCGGGGTCAATTCCGGCAGGGTAAGCGTGATTAGCGGCACACTGATTTCCAACTGACCAAAATCGTCTTCCATCATTCCGATTTGCCAGAGCAGATCGCGACGCGCGCCGAAACTGTCACAGGCTCCGGCGCGAATCAGCGTTTGCGTTACATCTTTGGGCAGGTGTGTTCGCCGCCAGAAATCTTTCAGACCGGTAAATGGCGCAGCGTTTCGCGCCGTGAGGATACGCGCTGCCGCCCCCTCTCCCATACCCTTGATGGCGCAGAAGCCCGTGCGGATCGGCGGATTCTTCTTTTCACTTGGCTCCAGCGTATAGCGCCAACTACTATGCGCCACCGAAAGAGCCAGGAAGCTCACCCCGTGCCGAGTAGCATCCTGAATAATCACCTCCGGCGCATAAAAGCCCATGGGTTGCTGATTGAGCAGCGCACAGATGAAGGCGGATGGATGATAGCGCTTTAACCAGAGCGTCTGCCAGGCAATCAAGGCAAAGCTCATGGCGTGCGATTTACAAAAGCCATAGCCCGCAAAGCCCGCCAGTTGCTCAAAAATTCCTCCGGCTATCCGCTCTTCCACTCCTTTGCCGGCCGCGCCACGAATAAAACGCACACGCATCGCCTGCATCTCCTCGTCTGCCCGGCTCCGGGAAAGCGCGCGGCGCAGCAGATCGGCTTCCCCGGGCGTAAAGCCGGCGACGGTGACGGCTAGACGGATCGCCTGTTCCTGAAAGAGCAGCACGCCAAGGGTCTCCTTTAGCACCGGTTCCAGCAAAGGGTGTAGATAGGTGACGGCCTCTTGCCCATTCCGGCGTCTGAGGTAGGGGTGTACTGCCCCGCCCTGAATCGGGCCGGGGCGGACAATCGCGATCTCGACGGCAATCTCCTCAAAAGAACGGGGTTTCAGCCGGGGCAGCATCTGCTGCTGCGCCCGGCTTTCCACCTGAAATGTGCCAATCGTGTCACCCCGCGCCAGCATGGCAAAGAGCGCCGGATCATCCAGTGGCAGGCGATCCATATCCGGTGGTGCGTCCCCGCTTTGCCCAATTAGCGCCACTGCCTCACTCACCAACCCCAAGGTGCGCAGTGCCAGCAGATCGATCTTGATCAGCCCGGCATCTTCCACACTCTCCTTGTCCCACTGGCAGATCACGCGCCCTGCCATGGTCGCCGGTTCCAGCGGAACGATGCTGGTCAGCGGCGGGCCGGTGATGAGCATACCGCCGCTATGGATCGAGAGATGGCGAGGGCAGCCTTCGATCTGGCGCAACAGCTCCGTCAGCAGACGTAGGGGATGGTGGGGCGGATGAGGCGTTGGGTTGTCCGCTTCCAGTGCTGCTTCAATGGCCACCGCGGCTTCCAACGGGGAATGGGTCTCCACCGTACGCGCCAGCCGATCGATGACGATTTCCGGCAGATCAAGTGCCTGACCAAGGTCACGGATGGCGCTCCGCGCCCGATAGGTGACGGTATTGCAGACCATTGCCGTATGCGCTGCGCCATAACGCGCATAGACATAGCGAATTACCTCCTCCCGGCGATCGGCCGCGAAGTCGATGTCAATATCGGGCATGGTGAATTTGTCTTCGCTGAGAAAGCGTTCAAAGAGCAGATCATGGGCGAGTGGATCGATGCTGGTGATGCCCAGGAGAAAGGCAACAATGGAGTTGGCTGCCGAGCCGCGCCCCTGACAGCGAATCCCATGCTCGCGGGCGAAACGTACAATGTCCCAGACGATCAGGAAATAGCCCGCCAGGCCGGCGCGCTCGATGATCTCCAACTCATGGGCAAGCTGTTTCAGAACAAGGGGGCGGAGATTGGGGTAGCACAGCGGAAGCTGCGCATGACAGCGCTGATAGAGAAAGGCAAATTCGCTGGAGTCCTCCGGCACCAGAAAGCGCGGCAGCCGCCAGCCGGAAAAATCGAGCGAGACGCGGCAGCGCTTCGCGATTAGGTGTGCGTTCTGGATCGCCTCTGGCATGTGGGCGAAGCGCCGTGCCATTTCTGCTGGGGAGCGAAGTGCAAACTGACTATTGCTGGGTAGGAACCCAGCTTTGCGGGCGTTAGTTAGGGAAAGGTTGTGGCGGATCGCAATGAGCGCGTCGCGCAGCTTGCCTTCCCCACGGGTCGCGTAATAGACATTACCGGTCGCCACGACGGGAATTTCTAGGGACTTCGCCAACCGCTGCAAGGCCGCGACCTGCTGGTAATCGCCGGGTAGATCATGAGAGACAAGGTCCACATAGAGTTGTCCGACCCCAAAAATCTCGCATAACGAGCGCAGCGTTTCCTGTGCCTGCGCCGCCCCTCCTGCATGGAGAGAAGCCGCGACCGGGCCATTCCGGCCACCCGTCAGGGCGATGATGCCTGCGGAATACGCCGCCAGCCGTGCCATCGAGAGCGCAGGCGATACTTTGCCCGGCCAGGGCTCCTCGTCAGATTCCGGCAGGTGATCGAGCCGCGCTGCGCTGACGAGGCGGCAGAGATTACCATAGCCTGTCTGCGTTTCGGCCAGCAGCGTCAGATGATGCCCTGTGTCTAGAGTCACTTCCGCGCCGAAAATAGAGTGCAGCCCTTGCTGTTGCGCCGCTCGCCAGAAACGCACGCTTCCGGCGAGTGAGTCATGATCAGTGAGGGCAAGCGCAGAGAGGCCAAGGCACTTTGCCGCCGTGACCAGCGCTTCCGGTGAGGATGCGCCATTCAGCAGCGAAAAGTAGCTGTGGCAGTGCAATTCAGCATACTCAGGATCAGCCATCCGACGCCTCTAATCATAGGCTTTGCTTAAGTACCAGCCCTCACTCAAGAGATCCTGATAGATCACACAAAGCAGTCCTTCGCGTGTTTCAACCGCCAAATAGTCACGCCAGACGCGCCCGCCCTCTTCCCACCAGTCCGTATCGATCTGCCAGCGTTGCTGAATGGTAGCAATGCGGTACTGATTCTGATGCCAGGTGAAACGTCTTGGCAGACCATTCGTCCCGCTCCAGACCTGAATCGGTTGTCCTTCCGGCCAGAGGCGCGTCATGTGAGCGCAACGCGCCGACTGCGGCGCTCTGGGATGGGGTGGGTTTGCTCCGTCAATTCGCCCTGAAAGAAAATCCCGCCATGCCGTGCCCGTAGTGGCGGGATCAGATCTGCCACGCTCTGCGCCCCATCAGCTTCGGATGAAAAGAGCGAGAGTTGCTGAAGCGGCAGTTCGCCCGTCTCCTGCGTCATCTCCACTGCGACAAGGGCAGCCGGCCAGTTCAGCACAGTTAGCTCATGCTGGATGCGCCAGAGCAGTTTCTGGATCTCTGTGGTCGGTTGCATCAGCCTGATCAAGAGGGTGCGCGCCGACTGATCGGCAAAATGCAGCGTCAGTGTGAGCCCCAGGCAGCCCTGCAACGCCGTGCGTTGCCGCGTCAGAAAGCGCGCCACTTCCCGCTCCAGCCCCGCCAGCACCGGCGGCATCAACTCCACCGGGGGATCCCAGCGCAGGCGCGTGATCTCCGCGGCCGCTGTTCGCGTGGACAAAACCGGACGTTTATCCTTGCCGCGCGCAAAGGCGAGGGCAAGCTTGCCCTCTTGCCCAAAACGCTGCCAGACCGCCGCTTCCGGCAACTCGGCGAACGCACCAATGGTGCGAATGCCCAACCAGCCCAGTTGCTGATGTGTTGCCGGTGGCAAGGGCAACAGGCTCACCGGCAGCGGCGCAAGAAAACGCTTTTCGTCGGCTGCGGCCACCAGTTTCATATGGCCTGGCACGGTGCGCAACGCTGCCGCGCGCGCGGTAAATTTGCCGCTATCCCAGCCCAAAGCCGGTTGCAATGCTTCTCCGAGCGCGGCGCGCATCCGGCGGCCAAGATCACGCGCGATGAGCGCAACCTCCCTACGCTCACGGGTGACGGGACTTAGATCCAGATAGGCCGCGCCCCAGCCTGCGGCTTCGGTCGGTAGCGCTAACTCTCCCAGGTAGCCAAGCCATGCCGCATTGGCGGTTTCAATAGCGGGGAGATCGAGCGGATAGAGCAGCGCTTCCGGGCAACGCGCCCGAACCTGGCGCGGCAACATTCCCGCCGCTAAGCCAAGCGCCCCAGCCTGCGGTGAGACTGCCCAGATTTCGCCGTCTGGGCCAATCAGCGCCACTGGATGATTCCGTAGCGTTTGATTGGCCTGACAGGCAACTCGGTACAGAAAATGGGGCGCGTAGCAACAGAGCACACTCATGCGGGATCCCCGTTACCAGGTCGTCTGGGCGCGTACCGTGCCGTTGAAGGTAATGGCGATCCGCGCCGTCGCCCCGCTCTCTGCCCAGCGACTTTTGAGCAGCAATGCTTCCGCCTCATAGCCGGTGATCTGTCCCTTGCCCTCTAGCCAGCGTTCCCGTTTCAGCGCGATCTGCAGCGCAGCCTGTTGCGTCAGGATGCTATAGCGCTCTGGGCGTAGCCAGCGCTGCCAGCCGGGGGCGAATTCATCCAGCAGCAGCAGCGCACACGGGCTTGTACGCAGGATCTGCACAAGCTGGTCCGCTATCTGCTGCACACGACGTCCGCCGAGCGGATGTGTGAGCAGGTCAGGAAGGCTATCGATCACGATCAGCCGCAGTTCCCCAGTGGCCATCAGATCGATGATCAGTTGCATCACGGCGGTACCTGCAACTGGGCGCACCAAAATCAGCCGATCCAGCTGCACGCCGCAACGCGCCAGATAATCCGGATCGCTGCTACCGCTCATATCCAGCAGGGCAACTTTATGGTGTCTGGATGCGCCTTGTGCTTCGGCCATTGTCTTGTAGGCCAGGGTGAGTTTACCGGAGGTCATGCGCCCACTGAAAAGCGTGATTGCACCGACTGGAATGCCGTGGCAACCGGTTAAGGCATCGAGCGTAGGAAAGCTAGTGGCAATATGGGGAGGAGCAGGTTGTTTTGTAAGTCCCCTGGTCAGGGCGCGATCCCCGTAGCGCCGCTGGAGGGCGGCGACCGTACTATCCAGTCGTTTGTGTGAACTCATGCGGTACCTGCTCCGTTGCCTTGAAGTGAATGGATCGAGGCAGGCAGACGGAAAGCGGCACGTTGCTAAGACAATAGCGTAGATTGTATCAGAACATACGTTCTTTTTGCAAACTTATTCACTCATGTTACGCAGTAAAGATGCCGGTCTCGAGTAATCCGCATCTGGGGATGCGGCGTACTCGGGTAGCGTGGCGCCTTTATGGGAAGATGCGTAACGTGAGTTATTCAATCTATACTCAAATCAGAATGAAACCCCTAGTTTCGGCCAGCGTGCGTCGCACTGACGGAAGCATCTAGCGGACTGGAAGCAGTTGGCGGTCAGTGCGACGCACGCGATCCCGTTGGTCCGCAAAACTCCGGTTCTCA